>JBDKTY010000083.1:0-6959 GCA_039679945.1 Syntrophobacter sp.
GCAGGAATTTCACACTCTTCTCAGTGCTATCAGCGATACCCTGATCCTGCTCTCTCCAGAAATGAAAGTATTGTGGACAAACGGCCGAGATTCCGTGGATTTGAATGATACGGCGCCCGATGCGAAAGTGCAATTCTGTTATGAATTATTACAGCACTCCACTCCCTCCGGGCTATGCCCGGTAAAAAGATGTTTCCATTCGGCCGAGAAGGAGGTTGCAGTCGTAACCTATAATGGGGCGGTACTGGATATAAGGGCATTTCCGATCAAGGAAGCCGGGAAGGTCAGTAGCGTGCTCCTCCTGGTAAGTGATATTACCGAAAAGATGGCGATGCAGGCGGAAGCAATGCAGGCAGGCCATATGGCCTCACTGGGGGAGCTGGCCGCCGGAGTTGCTCATGAAATCAACAATCCCATCACCGGCATCATAAACTATGGTCAAATACTGATCAACGAGTGCGGCCCCGGGAGCATGGAAAAGGACATTGGAGCGCGCATCGTGAAGGAAGGCGAGCGTATCGGCCGTATCGTAAAGACCCTCCTCTCCTATGCGCGCGATGGAGATGAGAAAAAACCCACTCGCGTCTCCGCCATCGTCGAGGAATCCATCATTCTAACCCAGGCGCAAATCCGGAAGGAGGGCATCGATCTGAAGATAGACCTTCCCGATGACCTGCCTGAAGTCGATGCCAACTTTCAGCAAATCCAGCAGAGTTTCATAAATATCATAAACAATGCACGCTATGCCTTGAACGAGAAGTATCATGGAAGGCATAAAGATAAACGCTTCGAGATCACCGGCGAAAATGTGACGATCGAAGATCGTCAGTATGTTCGAATCATCTTTTACGATCAAGGAGTGGGAATCTCGGCCCATGAGATCTCCATGCTAACGAAGCCGTTCTTTTCCACAAAACCGTTCGGGAAAGGGACCGGCCTTGGGCTGAACATCACGCAAGGAATCATCACGGACCATGGCGGACACATCAGCTTTGAGAGTACCAAAGGGGAATTTGCCAGGGTCATTATCGATTTACCGGTCAGTCGAAGCAGGTCAAGGGGTGGAGAATGAGCGCGAAAATTCTTGTAATCGATGATGAGGAATCGATCAGGTTTACCTTTGAGAGGTTCCTGAGTGCGGCGGGGCATATCGTAGCGACCGCCGAAAGCCGCGGCGAAGCTTTGACCCGGATAAACGAGGCAAGTTTCGATGTGGTATTCGCGGACATCATTCTGGGGGATGGGACGGGAATCGATATCTTGCGCGAGATCAAGGCAAGAGGATTGATCTGGCCGGTGATCATGATCACGGGAGATCCGGGGGTCGAGACCGCCGCCGACTCCATTCGCCTCGGGGCGTTCGATTACATCTCCAAGCCCATCAACCAGCAGTCATTGCTGCATGCCACCCACACAGCTTTGAAGTATAAGGCCGTGAATGAAGAAAAGGAGAAATACCGTACAAACATGGAGGCTATCTTCAGGAGTGTCAGGGATGCCATCATCACCATGGATAGAGAATCGGTTATGATCGAACTCAATGAGGCGGCCATGACCATGTGCGGGTATTCTCGCAATGACATAGGAAAGTCGTTTAACTCTCTACCCGTGGTGTGCGGCGGAAGACTTGTGGAGATAGTTGAGGAAGCGATCAAAAGTGGAGAGCTCGTCGAGGTGAACCGAATCGAGTGCCGGCCTCCTACTGGCGCAAGAAGGGTCATTAGCGTAAGGACCTATCCTCTGCTTAGCCTCCAGGGCATGCTCTCGGGCGTTGTTATGGTCTTGAGGGACGATACGCATGTGGACAACCTCGAAAGCGAACTCACGGAGCACCGGCAGTTCCATCGCATCATAGGGAAAAGCGAGCCGATGCGGAAGATTTACTCCCTGATAAATGCCCTGGCCCGCGTTCAAACGACTGTCCTGATCACGGGAGAAAGTGGAACGGGTAAAGAACTGGTGGCCGAGGCCCTGCATCGCGCCGGAGAACGCAGCCACAAACCGTTGGTCAAGGTGAACTGCTCGGCACTGCCGGAAACCCTCCTTGAAAGCGAGCTGTTCGGCCATGTGAAGGGAGCGTTTACAGGCGCTATCAGAGACAATGTGGGGCGGTTCCACAGAGCGGATGGCGGCACTATTTTCTTCGATGAGATTGGCGACATCTCGCCGAAGATACAACTGAAGCTCCTGCGGGTCCTTGAAGAGAGGGAATTCGAACGGGTGGGAAGCTCTGCTCCAAACAGGGTGGATGTTCGGCTCATCGCCGCAACAAACAGGAATCTCCGGGAAAAAGTCAGCCATGGCGAAATGAGGGAAGATCTCTACTACAGGCTGAAAGTGGTCGAGATCAGGTTGCCACCCTTGAGGGACAGACGCGAGGACATCTCACTTCTGGCTGATCACTTCCGCAAGGGGTTCAACACTAAATTCAAGAAGACCATTGAAGCGATCTCCTCCGACGTCTTGAAAGCTTTTCTCAAGTATCCATGGCCCGGCAATGTACGGGAACTCGAACATACCATGGAGCATGCCTTCGTCATGTGCAGCCAGAACATCATCACCTTCGACCATCTGCCGCCTGACTTTATGAGTGCTCCCGGAATCGAGCAGCGATCTCCCGAGGAGACACAGGCAACCGATTCTCGCGCGATTCTCGAAGCCCTGGATAAAACCGCATGGAACAAGGCAAAAGCAGCCCGGTTGCTGGGGATCGATCGCGTAACCCTCTACCGGAAAATCAAAAGATTGAACCTGGCTACCCCCCATGACCCGCCAGGCCGCGGCGAAGGATGAAATCCCGCACGGGTGGAAAGTGCGGGGCCTAATACGGAGTTGCGTTCAAGATGAGTCTATCCCTAAATTGAAGATGCCGTTCAGAATTGACCCGTTCTACCCTTCGATACCTCGGGGCGAACGGGGGTATATCCTCTTGAACGCGAATTAGTATAAGAAGTCAGAGCAAACTTCTTTCCCTTGAGATCGGTTCCATTCCTGGTGAATATCAAATGTGATTTCGCTATTTTGATCTATCAAATATGCGGTGATCTTCTCATAGGGACTTGCGTTCAAGATGAATCCGCCCTGAGAGTGAAGATGCCGACGAAAATTGGCCCGTTCCACCCTTCGATACCTCGGGGGGGACGGGGAATCTGTCATCTCGAACATGAAATAGTATCAGTGCTTTGAATAGACTGCACAGCCTGTTGCACGGCGAATTGACCGCTGCCGCCTCCAGGCTGGCGTGTTACATGGGATACAGAAATCATGCAATGCTTCTGTTGCATGCAACACTTATTATCTTGGCAAATACCTATAACAGCACCGGCAACCTGGACTTAAAATGCCGTTATTCCAAGGCAATATTAATAGTTGAAACTCTTCGCCTTTCCGGCACGAATCTTGATAATGTCAAGGTACATCCGATCGTCGTCCCACATCATTTCCCGTCGATCACGGTCCTGGCAAGTGATCGACGGCTGGCGGTTCCGAAGAAAGACCGGGGAATGTTGGATTGTTTCCGAAAGAGGGAAACCCCTCACCTGGAGAATGGATGAAAGCAATTATACTCATCATCGATGACGAAGAGAGCATCAGGTTCAGCTTTGGTCGATTCCTCGCGGCCGAGGGGCACGACGTGATCACCGCCGAAAGTTACCGGGAAGCTCTGGCAAGAATGGATGAAACTGAATTTGAACTGATACTCGCGGATATTTTTCTCGAGGATGGATGGGGGATAGATGTTTTGCGGGAGGTAATGCAAAGGAACCTTAAGACTCGGGTCATCATCATGACTGCCTATCCCAGTGCGGAGACAGCTCAAGACAGTTATCGCATGCATGCCGTTGACTACCTCGTCAAACCGCTAAGACAGGGAGGGCTGCTTCAGTCCGTAAATAAGGCATTGCAACAATAGGGGAAATGGAGCCGGTGGGACAAGTAGTCCGGTCCGTCACGTAACTCGGAGCATGTTTTGCCGAATGCCGGCAACCAAGAAGCGAATTTCGCCATTGCAGCCGGTTCTTCGAGAAACTCTTGATGAAGAAAGGAAATAATCATGAAAGCATTACCGTTCGTACTCATGCTGGCTGTTTTGGCCATGCCGTGCAGCCTGTTTGCCCAGCAGGACAAGACTCAGGCCCCTGCCGCTCAGGGAGGGACAAAGGTGCAGGCCGCGCCTGCACAGCCGATGTCAGGCGACCACATGAAGAAACACGACGAAATGATGTCGAAGATGAAGGAAATGGATGCCCGGCTTGACGAGAAAGTGGCCGCCATGGATGCGGCAAAGGGCGATCAAAAAGTGGAAGCGATGGCAGCCGTCATAAAGGAAATGGTGTCCCAGAGGAAGACCATGCAGGAGCGCATGATGAAGATGCACGAAATGAAGGCGCATGAGCACATGAAAGGAAGCACGGAAGGAAAGGCTGGCAAGGGAAAGGGAATGTAGCCGCGGAACTGCACACTTTGCGAGCCTGTTTCTGCTTCGGCATTAGGAATATTCCGAATTGAAACAAGTCGGCCGGCGCCGGTAAAAACCGGGCCGGCCAGCGTATACGGAATTGTGTTCAAGATGAATCTGCCCTGAGCGTGAAGATGCCGATGGAAATTGGCCCGTTCTACCCTTCGGTACCTCTCAAGAAACAGCTTTTGAGAGTGAGCAATATCGAAGGCTTACATAACCGCTGGAGATCCGGGTCACGCCATTCCGGAACAGGAGCTTCCCGCCGTTCGCCCTGAGCGGGAGTAAACCCCGCTTTCGCGTGGTAAGGCGTAGCAGAAAAAACAGCATACGCCGGATTGATGGAAAGTCGATGACGAAGCAAGTTTTGTAAGTCATTGAAATTGCTCACTCTCAAAAGCTGTTTATTGAGAGCGTGTCGAAGGGTGGAACGGTCTTCAAAGGAATACCTTCGAGGCGGCGGCGCTCAAGTGATTTGCACATGCTTCTCCTTTCCTTCGCCCATGAGCAGCGCCACGGGAAAACAAACCAATATATCTCCGACATACAGTGCCCTGCCGGGGGGAAGCACCTCGCTCGTGATAGCATTCCGCCAGGCAGCAGGCGCCCCGCTGGGCATTATCACCTCAGTATCCCGCCATATTTGTCTTCCCAGGGGAAAACCTCCCTCTTGAACCAGGTGGCTGAAGAATCGTGGAGCAATGACCATGGCCCATTGCCGCTTATACCTCCGGGCAAAGGCGATGACATGGTTCCTGAACCTTCCCGCTGCCTCAAGGGGAAGATAGGCGCCGGAACGGAAGATCTCTCGATTTGCTTTTCTTGCTTTGAGCGCCCGATAAATGAGAAAGAGCTTAATCTTTCCATCCTCTTTCGTGAAAAGGAGATCCTGGACCAGCCGGCCAATATCGGCATCATCCCGTTCACGGATGCCGGCCAGCATGGCGCGCCTTTTTTCGAAATCCACCGGCCGGCGATTATCAGGGTCCACCAGGCTCAGGTCCCATAGTTCAGATCCCTGATAGAAATCAGGCACACCGGGTGAGGTGATCTTGATCAGTGTTTGAGAGAGGGAGTTGAGTATTCCGTAGTGCGAAACTCTCCGGCAAAACGGGATAAATTCCTTCAGAAATGTGTTGGCCTCCGAGCGGGTCAGGATTTTCTTTGCAAATGAGACGTAAGCATCTTCATAATCGGTGTCGGGCTTTAGCCACGCGGTGTGGACCTTGGCTTCCCGTACAGCTTTGACAATATACGCCTTGATTCTTTGAACGAAGTCGGGATAATCGGCATCTGAAAAGGGAAATGCTCCGATGAGTGTCTGGTATAAAAAATACTCGTCGTTTCGATCAGGTACGACCAAGCCCTGGACGCGCTTCTTTTTGCCGCTGTTTATCCTGATCCAGGACCGGAGTCTTTTCCGCCATTCGTCCGGCATCTCGGACAACACATTTATTCTGGCCCGCGCATCTTCGCCTCTTTTGGTATCGTGAGTGGAGGTCGCATTCAGGGAATCCGGCCACAAGTCTCTTCTCTTTTTATTAAAGGCGTGAAATTCCTTGAGCGAGCATCCAAAGTGGTCCGGTCGTCCACCTACCTCATTGAGTGACAAGAGCCGGTTGTACACATAATGCGTGGTATCTTCGACCCCCTTTGCCATTACCGGTCCGGTAACTTGCTGAAACCTCATGGAAAAGTGGAGCCAGTCCTGCTTCTCATCCTCGGAAACATATTCGGGGAAGTCCAGGAGAAGGAATCTGCGCACGAACGTAAATCCATGTAACAGGGCGGGGAAATTGGCTCTGGCCCGGTCAACCGCTTCCAAAATGGTTTTTCTGTCGATCTCCGAGACTGTAACCTGGTTGATGTAAGTCCTGTATACGGGAAATACTGCCAGGACTTCGGTCAAGGCCCTTTGCAGTGCGGTGAGGGTTATGTCGCTCCCATGGCGGTCCCGGCTGGAGATTTTTTTCAGGAGTTGGGCGAGATTGTGGACGTCGCTCGCCATATCTTCCTGAATCATCAGTTTTTTGTTGTCGCGCACGATATCTTCGTAAGAATTTTTCAAGCCGGTTACGCCGGCATGGATTCTGCCGAATGCCCGCTCATTTTCCTTTTGGCAAAACAACTCGTTGACATAATTTGTAAAATCATAGCCGGTGGTTCCCTGGACCGGCCAGGACCGTGGCAGGTCTTCGCCAAGGTTGAGTATTTTTTCAACGATTATATAGCTTGCCGGTGCTTTTTCTCTCACTTTTTGAAGATATCTTGCGGGATCGTACAGCCCATCAACATGATCAACCCTTAAACCGGTTACGATTTGCCTTTCAATCAGATCGAAAATCAGGCCGTGCGTGTGGTTTAGAACGTGCTCGTCTTCCACTTTGACTGAAATCAGCCCATTAACACAAAAGAAGCGGCGATAGTTTATCTCTTCCGCGGCCACTTTCCAGAATGAAAGCCTGAAGACCTGTTGGGAAAGAAGGTCATCAAGGAAATT
>JBDKTY010000084.1:0-16711 GCA_039679945.1 Syntrophobacter sp.
ACGGGGATGACTTTCCCCCTCAGGTTGAGGACTCCCTTTACATAGTCCGGGGTCTGCGGTATCGGGGTGACCTGAATCATTCCGATGATTTCCTTGACCTTCAGAATACTGATTCCATACTCCTCGCGTCCCAGGAAGAAACTCAGGTATTTCCCCTCCCGGGATTTGTTTGCACCAGGCTCTCGATCGGTCCTTTTCCCTTGTTCATGCATAACCGTGAATCCCCTTTCTTCCTGTACCATGATGAGTAGCCGAGTTGTACCCAGGACAGCGCTGTCATCGAGTATCGAAGGATGAACATGCCCGCTCACGCTTTGGCACTCCGGCAATCATCGGCCGGGCAGAACACTTGCTTGAGCACAAACTCTCGAATCCATGATTGACCGCAACGTCCCTGAAATCGAATGGGACGCAAGACCGGACAAAGTGTCCTGATCACGTTCGGTTAGATAGTCGGCTTGGATCGGCGGCGGTGTAACAGCCGAAGATTCGTTAGATACCAGTTAGAAAAACTAGCTATTAATTTAATCGGGGCCTTTTAAGTGAGACTCATGAGATAGCTGCGCAGGTTCGCCTTTTCCTTTCTAAGCCCGAGCTTTGCCCGGAGGTTGTTGCGGTGCGTGAGGACCGTCTGCTCCGCGATCCCCAGGATGTCCGCGATTTCTTTGCTCCTCATCCCCTCCTTGATTAACCCCGCTATCCTTATCTCGGTGGGCGTGAGATCAGTGAACCTCGAGGACAGCCGGTTGAGGAAAGGAGAGATGATGTTTTCAAACTGCGATTGGGCGATCTTGAGATATTTTCTCTGGTTCTCATCGAGCCGGCTTTTCCCGAGTTTTTGAAGACACGGCAGGATCGACTGCTTTACATTGGCCAGCAGGCTTTCCTCCAGCTCTTTTTTGTCGGCTTCCCTCTGCCTGAGCAGGATTTTCAACGCCGTGTTGATCTCCTCGAGCTGCCCGGCCTTCTCGGAGAGGTCGGCTTCCCTTTTGCGCAGCTTGGATTCTATCGCCTTGAGTTCGGTAATATCGCGGCTGATGGTCAATACGGAACTGACCGATCCGTCGGGCGCCACCTCGGCGATGAGATGGCCCTGAAAGACCAGGATTCCATCCTTCGACGGATGGGTAAACTCAAGAGTTGCATTTCGGCCGGTCCTGAACACGCCGGCCAGCGCTTTTGACCAACGGGACGCGATCGCCGACTCGATGCCTATTTCAAAGTGCGTCCTGCCGATTATGGCCCCCGCCGAAAGCCCCGTTACTTTCTCGACCACCGGATTTACATAGATGAACCGAAGCGCGGAATCGTAGCGGCAAACCATATCGGGGAGTTTGTCCGCGTAGAGCCTGAACAGGTCGGGATTCGGGGCGTGCGAGTTATCTTGCCCATGCATAACCTCGAATCCCCTTTCTTCCGGCGCTGTGACCGGTAAACGAATTGCATTCCGGATAGTCTTTGTCTCGTGCATCACAAGGCGAACATGGGGACCTGTTGAGCGCAACCATGGAAAAATGGACGATTGGCGGCGATGCCCCCGGGAATGGAGGAGGACGAAAATCGGGACAAATTGCCCTGATCTCATTCGGTTAGATAGTCGGCAGGGACAGGCGGCGGTGTGATGACCGAAGATTGGGTAGATAATAGCTAGACAAAATAGCTATTATTATAACGATGTTCATTGAGTGAGGCTCAAGAGGTGGCTACGCAGATTTACCTTTTCCTGTCGAAGCCCGAGCTTTGTCCGCAGGTTGTTGCGGTGGGTGAGGACCGTCTGTTCCGCGATCCCCAGGATATCCGCGATTTCCTTGCTCCTCATCCCTTCCCTGATCAGCTCCGCGACCCGGATCTCCATTGGCGTGAGATTGGTGAACCGCGAGGACAACCGGTTGAGGAAAGGCGAAATAATGTTTTCAAATTGGGTCTGGATAATCCCGAGATGCATTCTCTGGTTTTCATCAAGACGGCTCTTACCGAGCTTCTGGAGGCTGGGTAGAACCGACTGCTTCACATTGGCCAACAGGCTTTCCTCCAGCTCTTTTTTGTCGGCTTCCCTCTGCCTGAGCAGGATTTTCAACGCCGTGTTGATCTCCTCGAGCTGCCTGGCCTTCTCGGACAGCTCGGATTCTATCTGCTTGAGTTCGGTGATATCGCGGCTGATGGTCAATACCGAACTCACCGACCCATCGGGCGCCACCTCCGGAATAAGGCGGCTGTGGAAGACAAGGGCGCCACCTGTTGAAGGGTAGATGAACTCAAGGGTGGCATTTTCGCCGGTCCTGAACACCTGGGCCAGAGTATTGGTCCACCGTGCCGCAAGTCCGGGCTCGATGCCTATTTCCGCGTGCGTTTTGCCGATTATGAAGGATGCGGGGTGCCCCGTCACCTTCTCTACCACCGGATTCACATAGATAAACCGCAGCCCTGGATCGTAGCGGGAAACCATGTCGGGAAGCTTGTCGGCATAAAGTATGAACAGATCGGGATTGGGGGAATGGGAATCAGACGTTTTATTGCATGCGGCCATGGATCACTGTTGTCAGCTTTATTTTGCCCGTTGCAATAATTTCACCTTAGGTCCGGATCTGAGCGGATTATACCAGATTCGGCCGATGCATTGATACTATTTCTGAGTTGACATTAGTTTTCGAACGAGCATTACTCCGACCGCCTGGTCTCGTACTGTCCCGGGGTTCCGGACGGATGCGGATAGAAACGCAGCATAAGCGCCCCGATGGGGCCTTCATCCCGCCAGGCCACGCGGCGATAGCCGGGGCGGAAGCGCTGCATCGGCGGGACTTCATGAACGAGAGGCGCATGATCGGCGCGGGCAAACGCCCTCTCCTTCCAGCGGTGCGAGGCCATGAACAGCGGTCCGTGCAGCGTGCGGAATGCACGGAAGCGGCCCTTTGTCCAAGGCACTCTATCGTATTTCGACTGATCGCGTTGCCCTGGTATTTCCGCGAATTGGCCGGGCAGCCTCCTGTATTTTCAAAGCACGCCGGGTGTCCCTGTTCCGTGATACGCGGGGACACCTGATGCTGCAATTACAGGAAGAATCGGAAGTGTGCTCCATTTCCAGCAATGCTCCATCATAGTAAGCTCTTTCCCCTCAATCACCCCCGAGCCCATGCGGGCTTCCGGACTCAGCCCCGGAGAAGGAAGTATTCGGCCAGCGCCGCCACGGACAGGATCAGGCAGGCGGGTATGAGCCTTCTGTAGATGGCCCACATGTCGGCCTTGAAATAGTCGCAGGTGAGAACGAGGCACAGGTGTACGGGAGAGAGGAGCACGCCGATATAGCCCGCCGAAAAAGCGAGAACCACCTCGTGGAGATGGGCGCCACCGGCCAGGCTGACGATGAGCGGCAGTGTCGCGCTGAGAAATCCCACGGTGAGCCCCGTGAGGAGCCCGCTGATGAACGGAAGAATGAGGAGGATCGGGAGGAGCACTATCCCCTTCTCGCCCATGTAGCCGGTGAGGTTGACCACAGCCCCCGAGTTTTCCATGGTAAACTTGAAGAACATCGCCCCGAATATCAGCGTGAAGACCTCGGTAGTGAATCCGTACTTCAGCCCCCTGCCGATGTCCCTGATGCCGAACCGGTAAAAGATCATCAGGGCGATGATGGCGGCCCCCATGGCGTAGTTGGGTTCGACGTGGAACCCGATAACGGCGATCATCACGCCCGCGATGGGAAAGAAGCAGAGCAGGTCCACGGGACGCAGGCGGATCGTATCGCCCCTTTCGACGTTGCCGCGGATGCCCCGCATACACAGGGCGAAGCCCATTACGAACATGAGCGTCGCGAGCGCTCCCTGCGTGATTACCATGCTCCGGAGAGGAAGCCCGGTCAGGGCCAGCACGAGCAGGAAGCCCGGATAGATGGGCAGCATGTACTCCCACGGATGCCGGTACCAGTAGTTGATGAAAGCCTTTTCTTCGCTGGAAAGGTTCATGCCCCTGGCCGACTCTTCCACCATGGGGGCGGAAAAATAAGCGCCACCCAGAGACGGGAGCATCCCGATCAGGAGGGGCATCGAAACGAGCACGGCCTTTTTCTTTCTCAGCAGCAGCCGGGTCACTTCCATCATGCGGCTGAGCACCTGCTGCTCCCGCAGAATCATTTCGAGCATCCTGATGAGCGTCAGGGCAAAAAAGAGCTTGATGGTAACGGGATCGGTGACCGTCGTCTTCACGGTCCCGATGATCGCCGAGACCGGCATGAGATAGAGAGACGCCTGGAGGACGGCGCATACCATGAGGACGTACCCGACCTTCCATTTGAGGCGCATGAGCACGACGGTGGCGGTGAAAACAATTGTCAGCTTGAGGATGTCAACCATATCGGCGGTTCTTTCCGGACTCGTCCTGTGGAACTCCCGTCACCGGGGAGCTTCAGTTCCTAACTTATTAGGGCTCTCGGGCCAATCGTTATTTTTCAAAAGTTGCCTGATGATACCTGTTTCTTTCTTTCGATACGGGAGATGAGCGACGCGTTCCTGAACGTCTCGGACAGAACCGGAGGTACACGGGAGTGAAGATGAGGCCCCATCGAAGAATACGGCGCGCCTTGCCGGGCGCGTGCGGGCGAGCCGGGCATCTCCCGATTGACGATGTTGGAATATGATCGTATCCTGACGCCCTGATCGCGACTGGAAGCAAGCAGTAACACGGAAGAGTCGGAAACACAAAAGAACCTGCCGGCATTTTCATACTTCAAATCCCGCTATGAATAAGAAGCGTGGAGGAAGTATGTTCACCCAAAACACGGCAACCAGGGCAAATGTTGTTCATGGTCCCGTAATTCGCGGGCCCACACCTGTAAATGATCCCCGTGCCGACAGCGGAAACCGAGGAGGAAGCCCGTGGTCTACGATGTGAGAGTTGAAGCCGGAGAAGTCAGGAACCGCATTGTTGAATGCAGGGTCCGGGACCATGTTGTTCACGTCGACCAGCCCGGGGAATTTGGAGCGGACGATACGGCGCCCACTCCTCCTGAGATGCTGGCGATATCCCTGGGAAGCTGTCTTGTGTCCACTATCCGGTTCCTTGCGATGCAGAAGGATATCGATGTCCGGAATATCGGCGTGACAGTCGAAGGAAGCATTGATTTTTCCAGGGTGATGGGATTGAGCGACGAGGCGAGAGCGGGCTTCGAGGGCTTGAACATACGGATAAGATTCGACTCGTCACTGTCGGATGCGGAAAAGCATGACTTCATCAGCAGGGTCTTCGAATGTGGCGCGTCGGTTGACAGTATTCGCAATCCGACTCCGATGACATACGAGATCTCCAGTTAATTGACGAGCAATACTGTTCCGATGCGCATTGGGGTATTTTTGCAACCATGGTTTTTTTCAAATCAAGCTTTTTGTTAACCGAAAGCGGCTTATTAGAGGGGGATGGCCGGCGACCCCCGATTGACGCTGTTCTGAATAAGACGTATCCTTGAAAGGCGAGCTTACGGGGCATCCGCTCCCGTTCATGCTTCGATATCTCTCGAGGCACGGCTTTTCCCTTTGGGTACCGAGGCGCCTGCCCGTTCGAAATGTAATGTTGGTCCGGTATAGGTACGATAATAGAGTAATGGCAATAGACGGTATCCAAGGAATATGCTGTGAGTACATACCGAGAGAAGCAATCGATTGATTCAACCTCCGGCAACACCCGCGGAGACCATGCGATTTATTTGCGCATGCTGCCGGGCCTTGCCTTGCTTGTCACCGTGATCGCACTTTCGGGCTGTTCTCTCCAGAAGTTCGCGGCGGACCGCCTCGGTAATGCCATGGCGGAGGGCGGAGCCTCCGTGTTCGCAACGGACGACGATCCCGAACTGGTCGGCGCCGCACTGCCCTTCAGTCTCAAGACTATCGAGATGTTGCTGGCTCGGTCTCCGCATAACAGGAATCTTCTCCTCGCGGCCGCGAGCGGTTTTACACAGTACGCCTACGCATACGTTCAAACGGATGCAGACCTGGCTGAGGATGCGGACCTGGCGCGTGCCACCGCGTTGCGAGAGCGCGCCGTGAAGCTGTATCGCCGAGCGCTCGGCTACGGAATGCGCGGCCTGGAAGAAACGCAGCCCGGTTTTCCCCAGCTTGTCCGGACCGATGCAAAGGCGGCCCTCGCCTCGTTCAAGAAAAGTGATGTTCCTCTGCTCTATTGGACCGCGGCGGCCTGGGGCGCCGCCATTTCACTCGACAAGACCAATGCAGCCCTCAGCGCCGATCTGCCCTACGTAGACGCGATCATCCGGCGTGCACTGGAACTCGATGAGGGATTCGACCGGGGCGCGATTCATGAGTTCCTCATAACCTACGAGGGCGGGAGGCCGACCGCCGGGGGCGGTTCTGTCGAACTGGCCCGCAAACATCTCGAACGCGCCCTGCAGCTTTCGGGCGGCTCCCGGGCAGGGCCGCTCGTGGCATTCGCCGAAACTGTGGATGTCTCCGCGCAGGATAGCGCGGAATTCAGGAAACTTCTCGAACAGGCACTGACGATCGATGCGGGCTCGATTCCGGAACAACGGCTCGCAAACATTATCGCCCAGCGACGCGCGCGCTGGCTCCTCTCACGCATGGATCGGCTTTTCCTGGAGTAGGCAAGGAGATCAGATGGGGGTTCATAGACGCTTCGTCGGTTCATCTATATTGCTTTCTCTCGTCCTCTTTTTGCCGTTTTTGCCCACAATCCCCGCGTGGGCGGCGGGGGACGCGGCGATAACCATCAAGGTTGCGACCCTGGTGCCGGCGGGTTCCGAATGGCACCGGATTCTTCAGGAAATGGGATCCGAATGGCAGACTGCCTCCAAGGGGCGTCTGGCATTTCGCCTCTACCCTGGAGGCGTCGCGGGGGACGATGCGGACCTGGTCAGGAAGATGCGGCTCGGGACCCTCGATGCAGGCCTTCTGACCTTGACGGGCATCAGCGCTATAGACCGCGGAATGCTGGCGCTGGAAGTCCCTCTGGCCTACGCCAATGACCGCGAACTGGACTGTACCCTCAAGCAGATGAGCCCCCAGCTCGAAAAAGAGATCGAGGCGAAGGGATTTGTCCTGCTCGGCTGGACCGAGGGCGGCTGGGCGCGATTCTTTACGAAGACTCCCGTCAGGACGCCGGAAGACATGAAGAAGATGAAACTCTTCGTCTGGGCCGGAGATGACCAGTATACCGAGTTGTGGAAGAAGGCGGGATTCAACCCTGTCCCACTCCCATCGACGGAGATAGCGACCGCGCTGCAGACAGGATTGATCACCGCCGTCAGCGTCAATCCCCAGGGAGCGCTCCTGCTGCAATGGTACAAGCACGTGCCTTACATGACAGACCTCAAGTGGGCGATGTTCCTGGGGGGATTCGTAATTGCCAAGTCAACCTGGGAAAAGATACCCGCCGATTTGCGCCCGATGGTGCGGGAATCGGCTCTCAAGGCCTGTCAGCGCCTCCGCGATTTTTCACGCCAATCGGAGAGCAAGGATATAGAAGCGCTCAAGAAAAACGGGGTGCAGGTCATCCCGGTGGACGGACCGGTCCTGGACCAATGGCGCAATCTCATTCAGGGAGTAATTCCGCAGGTGCGCGGGGGCTACCTGCCAACCGATCTCCTGGATAAGGCACTGAAGATACGGGATGAATGCCGCGGGCAAGAGGGCCGATCCGGGAAATGACGCCGCCATCCTCCGTACGTAGCGCAAGTGAATGGTTCCTGGTAACCCTTTTCCTGCTGCTGACGGTTATTCCGCTGGTAGACTTTCTGGGGAGGCCGCTTGCCGGCTTTCACATCCCCGGGTCCGCCACGTACACGCAACAGCTCACTTTTTTTCTCGCTTTCGTTGGCGGTCTTGTGGCAACCCTTGCGGGAAGACACCTCACATTGTCCTCGGCCGGCCTGATTCCCGGAGGGGGCGTCCGCCGTTTTTCCGATTTTTTCACCGCGTGTGCAGCCGGTTCAGTGACGGCAGTGCTGACCTGGGCGAGTGTGGGCGTAGTGCTGGCCGAAAAAATGCAAGGGCAAAAACTCTCCTTCGGCCTGCCGATCTGGGTTACCGAGAGCGTCATGCCCCTCTGCCTGGGGCTGATGACCGTGGTCTTTATCCTGAGATCATCGCCGACCCTGTTCGGACGCATCTGCGCCCTGGCGCTTATCTGTGCCGTTTTTTCGCTGGGACTTGTCACTCCCGGGAGCGCTATCGCCTGGTTTCTTGCCGTGGTTCTGCTCACGGCGACTCTGCTGGGCTCCCCCGTTTTCGCCGCAATGGCCGGCCTGGGCCTTATCCTTTTCTGGAGAGAGTCCACGCCCATTTCAGCCGTGGCGGCCGAGATCTACCGGCTCGTGGGCTCGCCGACACTGCCCGCGATCCCACTCCTCACCGCCATGGGCTTCATCCTTGCCGAAACCGGAGCCCCTCGCCGGCTGGTGCACTTCTTTCGTGCCCTTCTCGGGTTCATGCCGGGCGGAGTCGCCGTGCTCGTGGGCGCTGTCTGCGCGCTTTTCACAGCCCTCACCGGCGGCTCGGGCGTTACCATAATCGCACTCGGAGGGCTCGTTTTCCCGATCCTGCTGGAAGACGGGTATCCGGAACACTTCTCGCTCGGCCTTGTCACCGCGGCGGGGAGCCTGGGATTGCTCTTCCCCCCGTGCCTGGCGGTCATCCTTTACAGTGTTGTGGCCAATGTCCCGACCGACCAGTTATTCCTGGGAGGACTGGCGCCCGGGCTTTTGCTGCTCGTGCTGGTGTCCCTCCATGGCATCCGCGTCAGCCTCAAGCTCAAGACCCCGCGCCAGCGTTTCGACCCGCGCGAGGTCCTTTCCGCGACCTGGGAGGCGAAATGGGAGCTCTCCATTCCAGTCGCCATGGCGCTGCTATTCGGAACAGGTCTGGCCTCCCTTCTCGAGACATCGGCCTTCGCCTGTGCCTACACTATCCTGATAGCCTGTTTCATTCACCGGGACCTGCACCCGGTCCGCGACCTGCCCGGAACACTCGTGAAGGCATCCGCGCTCGTCGGGGCCGTACTGATCCTGCTGAGCTGCGCCATGGGACTGACGAGCTATCTCGTGGACGCACAGATTCCGGACAGCCTCCTGCAGTTTGCAAGGGACCACATCCACTCACCGCTCATTTTCCTGCTCGTGCTCAATATCGTGCTGCTGGTGCTCGGCAGCATCCTGGAGATCTTTTCCGCCATCATAGTCCTGACACCGCTGGTGGTGCCCATAGGGCTCGCGTTCGGGATTCACCCCGTCCATCTCGGAGTTATCTTCCTGGCCAACCTGGAACTGGGATTCCTGTTTCCCCCGGTCGGCCTCAACCTGCTCCTTTCCTCCTCGCGCTTCGGCAAACCGATGACCGAACTCTACCTTGACGTCATTCCCTTTCTGCTGATCCTCGGGTCGGGAGTGCTGCTCATCACGTACGTGCCGGCCCTCTCGCTCGGGCTGCTGTGCTGGCTGGGCCGCATCTGATCCGCATGAAGAATATCCGAGCGTCAACTTGATGGATTGACCAACCGAAGCTCTTTCTACATAATCACTATCATCCGATCAGCCAGAAAATGAAAATTGTATCCGAGGAATGATCACTCAGAGGGAGACACCTGCCACATGCCTGTGGAAATACCCGTCGAGAGTATCCGGAAGAATGCCTGTCCCCGTGTCTTTGTTTACCTCCTGTGGGCCTTTCCGCTGGTCCTGGCGGTCATGGCGGGTGCTTTCACGGTTGACGGGGGCTTTGTGCAGGATGACAAGGCCGCCATTGTTCAAAACGCCCTCGTGGTAAAGGAAGGCATTCCTCTTGCCGATTTCTTTCGTCGCGACTCATGGGGATTTACGGAAGACGGCGGGATCTTTGTCTGGCGGCCTCTTTTGCCGATGATCTGGAGAATGGTCTGGGCAATCCATCCCGGATCTCCACTCCTTTTTCGTCTCCTGACTATCCTGTTACACCTCATGGCCACCGGCATGGTTCTCCTTCTCGCCCATCGCTTCTTCCGCGACCGAAGGGTCGTATGGGCGACAGGGGCGTTGTTCGCGGTCCACCCCCTTCATGCGGAGGCTCTTGGCGAGATTGTCGGGCAGGCCGACATTCTGGCCGCCTTTCTGGGTATGCTGGCTGTTTACGTCACCCTTGAACGCCATCGTGTACTCACTCCGCTCCTTGTCACCCTCATCCTCATGGCGGCCTGCCTGGCCAAGGAATCCGCCGTGATATTCTCCGCCGTGATCGCGGTTGCCGCCCTGATGCCCACCCGCGAACTCGCGCGCAAGCGGATGAGCGTTTCCCTTTGCGCGGCGCTGATCACCATCGCGACGATCCTGGTTCAGCTTTCCTTCAAACGTGGGGGAGAGGGTCCGCTGGGCAATCTCGCCTTCGCGGCCGATGGCGGAATGAAGGTCCTCCACGCCCTCTATGTCATCGGACGCGCTGTCGGGATGTGCTTCATTCCCGCCGGGATGAGTCCTTTTCATGATTATGCGGCGGTTGATCTGAGCCTGGGCACTCTTTTGCCTTACGCCATCCCTGGAGCACTGTTCCTGTGCCTCGGCGCCGGAGCCTTTCTGATATCATTGAAGAAACGAAGTATTGCCGGGTTGATCGGGGCGGGACTTCTTTTTGGTCCGATCATCATCAATTCCAGTCTCATTGTGCCCGTGGGGACCGAACTTGCGGAGAGACTCCTCTACCCCGCTTCGGCCGCGGCTTGCGCGATGGCGGCGTGCTTTGTTTACAGGATCGCCGGTTCCCGGCCCGGCCGAGTGCTGGCCGTAGTACTGATCCTGCTCTTTTCCGTCCAGAGCTACTCAGCCCAGCGGCCGTGGAGAACTCAACTGGACCTCTACGCCCAGGGAGTCGAGGCCGAGCCCCTTTCGGCTAGAGTTCACTGGTATTACGGCATGAATGTACTGTCCGGCGGGGACGCGCTCACGGCGGCGTGGCATTTCATGGCAAGCACGTATATTTTGAAACATTTCCCGAACCGGGTCGACCCGGCGCCGCTCCTTCAACTCGATCAGTTGCCCGTCGGCCAAAGGCTCGCCGATGGTCCGGCCATGTTTGACCCCGAAGACCCGTGCCGATTTCTGAACAACTATTTTCAGGTCCTGGACAGGAAAACACCGAATTTGGCGAAGTACATGCGGAGTTTGCTGTTAAGCCGTTATCAAAAATGCGGAGACCGCTCTTCGAATCAGGCACCGCCGGCGAAGCCGGAGAGTTGACAATCTCATCATCCTCCTGAAAATGGCAGCAAGCGCAAATGAGCGCGGTTCGGGTCGATGGTGAGCAACGCGCCTTGCCGCAATTCACCGGACAGGGATAGCCGGCGAGGATATCCTCGAAGCTGTGACCGGCAACGCCCCCCCCCCGACGATCATCCCTGCCGTGGCATGCATGCCACGAATGCGCGCTTTGCCGTCCATGACATCGGAATGCCTGGTAATCCGGTCAAATTGTCCCATTTAAGACTCCCTGTCAAAACTCTTTGGAAGAGTAGTCAGTTGAAAATCTCATCTCAAGGACTATTTTGAGCTCCACGGTCAAGTTCACTTTTAGGAAGGCAAAAAGGCATGGGGCAACGAACACAATCTTCACCGGCGGCCGTGCTTTTCACCGTTTGCGTGGCTCAGTGCATGGTACCTCTGATGCTCACCGCGGTGGGCGTGGCGCTCCCCTCCATAGGCAGGGAGTTCAACGCATCCGCCCAGCAGCTTGGGCTCGTGGAACAGCTCTACATCCTTGCGCCCGCCATATCCATGCTGACCTTCGGGCGTCTGGGGGACCTGGTGGGGCGTGCCCGGATATTGCTCCTCGGCCTCGTTCTCTTTACGGTGTTGACAGCCTCCCTTGGTTTTGTGACCAGTATGGACATGTTCCTCATCCAGCGTTTCTTCCAGGGCGTGGGCGCCTCCATGCTTCTATCCGGCAGCATGGCGCTGGTCGCATCCGCCTTCCCGGTGGAAACCCGAGGCAGAAAGATAGGTATAGTCTCGGCTTTCACTTATTCCGGGCTCTCCTCGGGCCCGGTCCTCGGCGGGTTCATAACCAGCCACATGGGATGGCGGTATATCTTCTGGTTGGTCGTCCCGTTTGGCCTGACCGCCTGTATATTGTGCATTACCCGCATACGCGACGATTTGAGGTCTGCCCGGCGGGAGACAATGGACTGGCAAGGCAGTCTCATCTTCGCGACGGGCGTCGCAATGATCATGCTTGGGACCTCACACCTCGGCCAGTGGCGTGGCGCCTCCTGGATGGTAGCGGGCGGGTTCTGTCTGGTCGCCCTTTTCGTCTTTTGGGAAAAGCATAGCCTGACCCCGCTTCTCGACCTCTCGATATTTGCCAGAAACAGGTTCTTCACGATGAGTTGCCTGGCTGCCATGGGCAGCTATGCCGCCACCTTCGGTCTGACCTTTTTCACGAGTCTCTATCTCCAGTATGCCATGGACCTGTCTCCCCGCGATGCGGGATTCCTGCTGCTGATCCAGCCTTTGACGCAGATGCTGGTTTCTCCGCTGGTTGGAAAGATCACCGACAAAACCGCCCCCGTTCGGATCGCTAACATTGGGAGCGCCGCCATTTGCCTGGGATTGATTTCCATCGCCCTGACGGTTGGCCGCGAAGCCTCCCTGGCTCTCATTGCCGTCGAACTCGTTGTGATCGGAACCGGGTTCGGCGTGTTTATCACTCCCAATACGGTAGCCATAATGGCGAGTGTCGACGCACGGCAATACGGAATGGCGTCGGGTATGATTGGAACGGTACGCACACTGGGCATGGTGATCAGTATGACCACCGTCACGCTGGTTTTCTCGCTTTTCATGGGAGGCCAACCCGTTACCGCCTCGACGGTTCCCCTCTTCGTCTCCAGCATGCAGGCGGGGCTTCTCGCTTTTGCCGCATTCTCCTGCTCGGGAGCGATACTGTCGTGGAGAAGAGGACCGCACTAGAGCGATCAGGTCCGCGATCTCTGCTTGAAAATAGGACAGTCGCCGCTATAATGATTCATCCCTTGAGTAATCACCGGCTTATAGACATTCAGATTAATTTATTCGACAGGCACTTATTCGCGAAATCCGGTTTGGAGATAAAACTCCGGACAGGAACCAACAGGGTCCTTTGCGGCATCGCTCAGGCAATTCAACAGACTACTATCGTCGTTGCCTGAACGGTCTGAAACAGAAGGTTTTCGTGAGCCGGGCAGGCCCTGTAAATGGAATGAGCCGGCAGGCCGGGCAGACCGGCTTCCGGTCGGGATGGCAGAGTCCCGGCCTGACCCCGGCTTCATCCGGCGAGTCCATGGCATGAGTCTGCCTCAAGGGACAAAATGCTCCTCATGTGACTGCTATTGGAAGTAGGTGATATGCAATCTTTCCTAAACGCCGGCCCCCTGGTCTTGGCGCTTCTCGGAATATATCTCACAAGCTTTCACAGCTATCTTCTGTTTCACTGCCTGGCGGAAGTCTTCAGCATTGTCATAGCATTCGGGATCTTTATCGTCGTCTGGAATTCCCGGAGGTTGCTGCAGAACCATTACCTGTTGTTCATCGGCATAGGATATTTCTACGTTGGGGGCCTCGACCTTTTACACACCCTGGCGTTCAAAGGGATGGGGGTGTTCGGGGGAAGTGGCGCCAATCTCTCCACCGAACTCTGGATTGCCGGCAGATACGTGGAAGCTGTCTCCCTTTTGCTTGCTACCGTTTTTCTACAACGAAAGCTGCCCCCGCACACTACCTTCATTGCCTATGGGCTGGCAATCGGGCTTCTCCTGGCATCCATTTTCTACTGGAATATCTTTCCGGACAGCTACATCGAGGGTATCGGGCTCACCCCGTTCAAGATTCACAGCGAGTACGCAATCTGCCTGCTTCTTTTCGCCGTCGTCGGACTCCTGATAAAGAACTCAGGACTGTTTGACCGGAAGGTACTGATCCTCCTTGTTCTCTCCGTCCTGACCGCTATTGCGCAGGAACTCGCCTTCACAAGGTACCTGAGCGTTTATGGCCCGGCGAATATGGCCGGGCACTTCCTGAAAATCATATCTTTTTACTTTCTGTACAAGGCCATCATTGAAACAAGCCTTGTCACCCCCTGCGATCTGCTCTTCAGGGACTTGAAGCAGAGCGAGGCCAAATTCCGAAGCATCTTTGAAACAAATGTCGTTCCAATAGCCTACTGTTCTCCGGACGGACAAGTCATCGATGCCAATCAGAACTATCTAAAGCTCATCGGGGCTTCGAAAGAGGAACTCGCGGCGGGCGAGGTTCGTTGGGACGCGATCACGCCACCCGAGTGGAAGCACGTGGACGAGGTCGGAGCCCATTTCCTCAAGCGGGATGGTGTTTGCCCGCCTCTCGAAAAGGAGTATCTCAGGAGGGATGGAACGTGTGTTCCGGTCCTTTTCGGTGCATGCCTCGTTCCCGGGGAGTCCGGGCAGCTCGTTGCCTTCGCCATGGACCTCACCGAGCAGAAGAAAAAGGAAGAAGAGCTGCGGAGGTCCCGAGAATTGGCTGAAAGCCAGACCGCGGAACTCGAGGCAATCTACAGCTCCGCACCGGTCGGGCTCTGCGTAATGGATCGTGAACTCCGCTACCTTCGTATCAACGAACGCCTTGCCGCTCTTAACGGAAGACCCGCCCGCGAACATCTTGGCGAGACCTTCCGCGAGTCTCTGCCGGACCTGGCGGACTCCCTGGAGCCATTGTGCCGCGAGTGCATGGAAACCGGACAGCCGGTTCATCATTTTGAAATTGCCGGCAGGGATGAGCATACCGGTCTCACCAGCCATTACCTGACCAGCCTTCATCCCCTGCGCGATGCAGAAGGACAGATCAGTGGCGTCAACATGGTCGTCCAGGATATCACCGACCGCAAGAGAATCGAGGAGGCGCTCCGGGAAAGTGAAGAGCGACTGCGTATCTTCATTGAACACGCCCCCGCCTCCCTCGCCATGTTTGACCGCAACATGCGCTACGTCAGTGTCAGCCGGAGGTGGTTGAGCGACTACAAACTCACGGAGCGCGACCTCGGGGGTCTTTGCCACTACGACATTTTTCCGGAAATCCCGGAGAGATGGAAGGTCGTCCACCGCCGCGCCCTGGCTGGAGAGGTAGTCCAGGCCGAAAACGATCGGTTCAGCCGTGACGATGGCTCCGTGCAGTGGCTCCGGTGGGAAGTTCGTCCATGGCGTGAAGCGTCCGGCGAGATCGGGGGCATTGTTGTCTTCAGCGAGGACACGACCGCCCGCAAGCTCGCCGAGGATGCATTGAGGGAAAGCGAGGAACGGCTCCGCAAATCGCGCGATGAACTCGAATTGCGCGTGCGGGAGCGCACGTCGGAACTCAGAACCACCATCACAAGGCTGGAACTGCTAAACCAGGAGTTGCAGGAATTCGCCTACGTCGCCTCCCACGACCTTCAGGAGCCTCTTCGCAAGATACAGACATTCTGCGATCTGGCCATAAAACGATGCGCACCGGAAATCGACAGTATAGGACACCAGTACCTGAATCGGGTCCTCAATTCCGCCGGCCGCATGCGCCAATTGCTCCGTGACCTGCTCGAGTTTTCGCGGGTGGCTTCCAAACCGCAGCCCCTCAAGGAACTCGATCTCCGGCAAATAGTGCTGGAAGCCGCCGACGTTTTTGAGGCAACAATGAAAGAAACGGGCGCCAGGATTGAAATCGGGGAGTTGCCTGTCATCGAGGCCGATGAAAGCCAAATGCTGCAACTCTTCCAGAACCTCATCGGCAATTCCTTGAAATATCGGTCGTCTGAATCCCCCCTGATCAGCATTTACGCCAAAGCGAGTACGGGAGGGATTTGCGAGATCAACGTCAAGGATAACGGCATCGGTTTTGATCAGGAGTACGCCGAGCGCATCTTTACCCCCTTTCAAAGACTGCATGGCCGCGAGGAATACGACGGAACAGGGATGGGACTCGCCATTTGCCGAAAAATCGTCGAACGGCATGGAGGAAACATCAGGGCCGACAGCAACCCCGGAACAGGCTCCACTTTCATTATCATGCTTCCGATCAAACGTGACCGAGTCAGCAAAAAAAACGGCGGCATCGAACCACGGATATAATCCGATCGCTGGCAAAAACCATCATACTCAGCGAAACGCAACCAATGGCGGCCATAAGACGGAAGCGCCCGCGTCCGGCACGGAAAACCGCGAATCCCGGGACCTGATACGGTGTTGCCTTCAAGACGAATCCACCCTGAAAATGAAGATGCCGATCGGGATTGGCCCGATCTATCCTTCGGTACCTCTCTCAAGAAACGGCTTTTGAGAGTGAACAATATCAATGACTTACGAAACTTTCTTCGTCATCGGCTTTTCATCAATCCGGCGTATGCTGTTTTTTCTGCTACTCCTTGCCACGCGAAAGCGGGGCTTACTACGCTCTCAAGAAACGGCTTTTGAGAGTGAGCAATATCGGCTTACATAACCGGTAAGAGCCGCATTGGGCCGGTTGAAACAGGAACTTCTCCCCGTTCGCCCTGAGCGTGTCGAAGGGTGGAACGGGCTAGAATCGAGCGCACACGGCGCTGTTTCCTGGCTACGCCTTGCCGCGCAAACGCGGGGTTTATTCCCGATCGGCACGAACGGGAGGGAATGTCCCATCTTGAGCGCGAAGTGGCATGAGATCATCCATCCGGATATTCTCTATTCCATGCCGGGACAAATCCCCACACACGCCCGA
>JBDKTY010000085.1:0-1819 GCA_039679945.1 Syntrophobacter sp.
GGCCCTCCCGCGGCTTAGATCATGTGCCGAGGATAAAACGACACGATCAAACATACAAGGTATCGAAGGGTAGAACGGGTCAATTCTGAACGGCATCTTCAATTTAGGGATAGACTCATCTTGAACGCAACTCCGTATTAGAGGTCATGTTGCCGTTGGCGTCATAGCCGAAGGTGTTCGATCCGGCCGCGGTTACCCTGCGAGGCTGAGAGCTGCCATAAGTGTAAGCCCCAACCCTGGAATTATAGGTGATGTTCCCGAGCGCGTCATATTCCATATCTCTCGTGCCGCAGGAGCCCGTGGCAGGGTGAGTAGACCGGGGGAATCTCACTCCATGGCAGTGCCGAGCCTGTTCAGACTGTCGTATGTGAAAGACTGGCTCTGGGACGGGGTCATTGTTCCAATGCGAAGTTCGGGAGGCTTCCGGTCTATAAAAGAAACCCGGTGCAACAAAGTTATTCGAGGCAATGACGCATTCTCAAATGTTATGGTCCACTTACGGTCCCACCGGCAAGTAGTCAGGGACACGCGTTACCTGACCATAATCGATTACGGCAAACCCTCTGATGCTAAGAAAATGTGCCTCATGGACATGAAAACCGGAATAGTTGAAAGATTCCTGGTTTCGCATGGCAAGAATTCAGGCGGGTGTATACGACTGCTTTGTCAAACCGGCCCGAATCCTTCCAGAGTTGCCGTGGATTCTTCGTCTTTGAAAAACAAATAGCATGAAACCCATTCTGACTCACAGCGCCAGGCCGAACATCCGGAGCGCTCTTCCCATCGGCGTTGTGATCTCGACGTCGGGAGTCTGCGAATCCCTGATGGTGGCGATCATGATGTTGCACTTCCGCAGGGTAAGCTGGACGTCCTCGGACCCGGGATCATCGAAATGTTTGTTCAACCATTGCAGGAACAGATTGGAGGCCTCTTCCCACCGGTCCAGATAAAAACAGCAATAGCCAAGCCACAAAACGGCCTCCTCCCCGGCGCCCGATTCCGGCAGGAATATAAGCACCCTCAAAAGGCTGTAGGCCTGGAGATGATTGCCGGATTCATAATACCCGCGCGCTTCGTCGAAAAGGGCATCCACGCCCAGGAGTTCGGCCAGGTGTTCGCCCGCGCGCCTCCCGGCGGCGGCCTCAGGCCAGGTAAGGACCGCCTGCCGGAAATACCACTCGGCCACATCCGTTTCTCCCGCCTTCAAATGAATCTCTCCGAGAATCAGGAGGCTTTCGGCGAATATCCTCGTATCGGGATGGGTTTCGAGAAATGTCTCCAGCATCCGCCTGACCCGGTCAGGGTCCTTTTCGGAGAGCAGGATTGCCTTGTATTGGATGCAGTGGTCCAGGACCGCGCTCTCGGGGAATTGGGAGATGTTCTTTTCCAGCAGGGCAAGCGTTTCGGCTACCAGCTTTTCTCTTTCCGCCGCCTTTTCCGGAGGCATCGATCCCGGGTCGAAACCCTCGCGCAGCCGTTGCGCCCTCTCGAACATCGAGGTCGCCTTCTCGAACAGGAGCTGCGGATTCGTCTCGGACCGCGTGAGGATGGTCCCCAGAATCACAACCGCCATAACGGCCGCGACCGCCATGAGCCCGAGGCTCGCGGAAAAGGGCGGCCATTGCCGCGGTGCGGGCTGCCCGGCGCTGTCCCCCCAGGATGAAGCCGGTTCGCAAACTGTCTGACGGGCGGATGATCGCTTCTTCCTCCAGAGTCCGGCGGCAAAGGCTCCCGCGCATACGCACACGGTAAGCAGGGTCAGGATTTTGCCGGCCAGAAAAATGTCGCTTCGGGTGTCGAATTCGAGTGTCACCTTCGA
>JBDKTY010000086.1:0-40419 GCA_039679945.1 Syntrophobacter sp.
GTGCAGTAAGGTTGGTATCCGACGGTCAAGGTAACCGGCTCCCCGATCTTTCCGTACTTGCCGGTCGGCTTTCCATACTTGTTCGCTATTTCCAGCAGCTCATCGGAGACCTTTTTCTCCGACTGCGCGAATGCTTTCCAGCCCAGGGGACCGGTTATAGGGTTGCCGGGAACAAGTCCCAGCATCGTGGAAAAGAGGCCCATGCCCGCGTATTTGACAAATGCTCTCCGGCTGTCATTAATGGTGTCTTGGATTTTTCTATCCTCACTCATCAACAATCTCCTTCCATGTCTCCATCAGCATTCAACAGATATTCAGCAAAAGCAGGTCGCCAACACGTCCAAAGGAACACAACACATGAAAGAGAGGATGCCTCAAATCCTCGGGAGTTGAGTCTTCACCTCCTTGCAAACCATTTCGAATACAAGTTTTGCGGTGTTATTGACAGCCCGGGCAACAGGGCTCGACAAACCCGGATGGATTTCATCGGGCAACGATTTTACCTGGCAACCCAGCAGCGTCAGGGCGACGCCCTTGCGCTCCCTGAGTTCTTTGAGGATATTGACGGCAGGAAACTGATGTACGCTGAAGTCCGCCCTTTTGTTCACCGGGAGTGCTTCCAGAGGGACCTCTTCGACAACTCCCGGCTCGAGGCCGAAATCCATCGCATCGAGAATGATCAAGGTCCCGGGGGTCTCTTCGCCCAGGAGGGCATCGAGCAATAGCTCGCCCGCGGCAGTCCCCGCATCGACGGCAACCACCTCGTCGGGCAGCCGGTAATCCGCGTGCAGGCGCTCTATCACCGCGGGGCCAAAGCCATCGTCCCCAAACAGGACGTTGCCGCAGCCGATAACCACGACCCGCGCCCCCCAGACCCAACCAGACATGTCTGACCTCAGTTATGAATCGTTCGTATTACTTCCCCGCGACTGTCGCAAATGTTCATCCTCAACGGCAAACCGCCGCCAAGGTTGTGCGTGGCGCAGCTAAAACAGGGATCATAGGACCGGATTACCGCCTCGATCCTGTTGAGGGCTTCCTCATCGGACCGGCCGCCCTCCAGAAGCTGCCTCGCCGCCCTGAGAACATCGATGTTTATGGCCGCGCTGTTATGGGTAGTGCCGACAATCAGGTTCACGGCAGTGATAAAGCCTTTGTCGTCGGCCTCATAGTCATGAATAAGCGTACCTCGGGGAGCTTCGACTACGCCGACCCCCCGCCCGGCCCGCGGCGTTACTTTTTCCCGCACGTTTGTATCCGTGATGGTGGGATCGCTCAGCAGTTCCAACGCATGTTCCGCGTTATAGACGGCCTCTATCAGCCTGGCCCAGTGATGCAGAAAAGTGTTCTGGGGCCTCCTGCCGACCGTTTCGCGGAACTCGAGCAGTTCCTGCTGGGCAAAGGGTGTCGGAATATGCTCGCAGACGTTGAGACGCGCAAGTGCGTTGGTCCGGTATACCCCGACCGGGTTTTCGGGATCGAGCGACAGGCGGCCCTCCGACCTGGCGTAGGGGAACTTTACATAGCTCCATTCCATGGCCTCCTCGTCGATGAAGTCCCTGTAGTCCTTCGGTTCAAACTCCGCGTATTCACCGCCGCCGGACGACTGCAGCCTGAGCATGCCGTCATAGAAGTTCAGGCCGCCGTCCCGGTCCACCATGCCCAGGAAACCCGTCGTAAGGGGAATTTCTTCCTTCAGCTCCACCCATCTCGGCTTAAAGACGCTCTTCTTGGCGTAGTCCAGCGCGAACCGCGTGAACTCAACGCACTCCCGAGCCATGGGCAGAAGCTGCTGCCTTTGTTCCTCGGTCAAGGCCCTGCTGAAACCGCCCGGGACGACGGCATCCGGATGAATGGCGTTGGCGGCTATGATTCTCGTCATTTCCTGCGCGATGTGCCGGGTCCGCACTGCTTTTCGAACTAGGTCGGGGTTTTTGGCCGCCAACCCCATGATGTTTCGAACCTGGTAGTCGGCACCCGGTTCACTGAGCAGGTCCGGGGCAGCCAGAAAGAAGAAGTGCAGGAGGTGGCTGTGCACGAGGTGAGCGGAATAGGCAGCCTCCCTTATCTTGCGCGCCGCCTCGGGTATCTGGACATCGAAGAGGGCGTCGGCCGCCTTGGCTGAGGCCATATGATGCGCCCAGGGGCAAATTCCGCAGATTCGCGTCACAATGCGGGGCATCTCTTCCACGGGACGTCCTACGCAGAACTTCTCAAATCCACGCAACTCGATTACCTGTACACGGGCATCCCTGACCTTTCCGGAATCCTCCAGAAGGACAGTAACCCTTGCATGTCCTTCTACCCTTGTGACCGGGTCGATGACAAGTCTTTTTCCCATGCTACCAATTCTCCTTAGCGGACCGGTCGCAAATTGCTGTGCCCACCCGTAAACCAGTTAAATGATGCCCGCCGGTCGTGAACATCCCGTAGAGCAAAGTTGTAGACTGAGAGCGCGCCCAGCATTTCCGCCCTGGGATTCTCACCGACCCGCTTCGGTCCCATGCAGCCCCGGCAAGGTACGTCGGCCTGCGTGCAACGGGCCCCGCACCCGCTTCGAGTGGCCGCTCCCATGCAGAAATAGCCCTGCTCGATGAGACAGCGTTTCTCGAGCGGAGGCTGCTCCAGGGGACGAAGCATTTCAGGAAACTGCTGGCCCTGGTCCGCGAAAACCGTCCGCTTTTCTTTTACTTTGGGACACTCATTGCAGACTGTGTCTTCCGGCAGCTCAAAGGGTTTGCCTTCCAGGACGGCATTCAAGGCAGCGGCAAACAAGTGCGTCGGAGGCGGACAGCCGGGCAGAAAAACATCAACCGTGACGATTTCATTGAGGGCCGCAACCCGGCCCGTCAGGGCGGGCAGTTCAAACTCACTGCCCTCTTCCGGCTTGGGGACCCCGGCCTGAAGTACGTTGGGAGGAACGAGGTTGGCGAGGGACGGTATTCCGCCCATGCAGGCGCAGGAACCATTGGCGATGATGATACCGCAGCTTTCCCGCACGGCCTTGGCCGCGGCAAGGTCTTCCTCCGTGCGGATGCCGCCGGAGATGATGCCCACATCCGCTCGTGGTATGGCGATATCGGCACCGCCGTCCGCCTGTTCGCGATACTTATGATCCATCAGGATAGGGGCGTGGACTATCGTGATCTTTTCCAGGATATTGAGGAGTTCCTCGCCCTGGTCCAGAATGGCCACTTCACAACCGGCGCAATGGGCGGAAAGGGATTCAATGACTACTGTCGCGGGCATGATACCTACCTCCTGCCGCTTATCACTTACCGGCCGGCGCATGCTGGATGAGGATGCGCCGACCGGAACAGTTCAATGTGCAACTACTTGATCAGGTAAGGAACGCTCTCCAACCGGATTGCATCCAACTGGCACATAAAGGTGCAAACGTCGCAGTACCAGCAGTCATCACGGTAGGCCATGAAGGGAAATCCCTGATTATCGATGCGCAGTACGTCCCGGGGGCAGTACGTCACGCAGTCGCCGCAGCCATCGCACTTGGTCTTGTCCACCTTCACCCATTCGTACTTTTTGCATGTGTACCGTTCCATTAATAACCCTCCTATCTCATTCTCTTGGGTACATCCAAACCTTCCACGCCGAGTTTCTCAGAGATCCAGGGATCGTGAGTGTCATTGGGCGGATGGGTGAAGCCTTCGCCTATATTCAATTTTGCTTCGGGGTAGTCGTATTCGAGCCTGGTGGAATAATCCCATTTATATTTGGGAACATCCTTTGCCGAGACTTCCATCTCACCGCTGCTCATATTCTTCTTCACCACCACGTATTTGCCGTCCCATTTCGGATCGACCTTCGGGTACGCCAGGCGGTAGTGGGAGAGGCCCCATCGGCTTTCAGTGCGGAACAGGGAGGCCCTTGCGGCCATTTCGGCACAGTCGATGATACTCTGCACCTCGGTTGCCTTGATAAGGTCGTGATAGTCGCAAACCTTGATCTGAGGCACATCTTCCCTGCGGATACGGTCCGTCCACCAGAGCATCTTCTGCATAAGAGGGTCGCTCTTGGGCGGAGTGAGATACTGGCTGATCTTGGTGCGGATCTTGATTTCCACCAGTTCGGCGGGCAGTCCGGGTTCGGCGAGGTCCAGAGGCGCTCTTACCGATTTCCAGATGGCATTGCCGTCAGCCTCGAGTTTGGGGGCTTTGTTCTTTGCCGCATATTCCGCCGCCATCTTTCCGGCGATGGCTCCGAACACGAAGGCTCCGGGCAGGTACTGATGAGGCACCGACGCGCAGTCACCCGCGGCGAAAAGGCCCGGAACGGTTGTTTCCGTGTTCTTGTTGATCAGGATGCCGGACATGCTGTGCCCGCTGCATAGAGTGATTTCTTCCAGACCCTGTTCGACTGAATCCCAACGGCGATAGTTCTCATCGCGTTGCTTGTGGAACTGACCGCGAACGGTACGCTCGGTACCCCACAGGATCTTCTCCAGTCCCTGGATGGTCTCCTCGGGAAGGTGGTCGAGCTTGAGGTATATCGGTCCACGGCCTTCGGCGAATTCGCGCCATACGGCCAGGAACATGTCGCCGGACCAGTAACCGTGGGTCCAGTACCTCTCTCCCAGTGCATTGACACCGCAGCCGCCGCGCGGAATCACGACGTAGCCGCAGGAGGGGCCATTGAAATCTTTCATCAGCAGGTTGGTCTGGAAGCATTCCAGGTTGATCAATTCGGCACCGGCGTGATAGGCCAGCGCATAACCCTCGCCGGTGTTGCCCGGGAATTCGTAAATGCCGCTCAGGTAACCATCACGAGGCATCCCGAATTTGCCGACGCATCCCGAGGTGAGTATTACTGCCGGAGTGTTGATCAGGTACTGTTCGCCAGTCCTGATATTGAAGCCGAAAATTCCGGAGACTTTACCGTCGGTAGTGAACAGCTTAACCGCGGGTGTGCGGTCGAGCACGATGCAACCCAGCTTCCTGACTTCCCGCGCCAGGGCCCTTTTGATTTCCTCGCCGTCCATTGCCAGGTAGAGGGCCTTTTTGGTGGGATGCAGGTAGTTGCACTTATAATTGCCGTTATCGTCCACCGGGAAGAGATCGCCCGGTTCCCGGCCGGTGTACTCCTCCAGGTCTTTGATTCTGTCATATATTTCTGTTCCGAGAGTGTATGCGCATTCCTGGTCCAGGATACCTTCCGACACCTTGGTCAGCGCCTCCACAACGTCCTCGGGTGTCCCGTATCCGGGAACGGAGACGACGTTCAGGGCGTCCATACCGCGGCCTATTGCGCCGGAAGTCTCGATCGGCCCCTTATCCATGACCACAACCCGGGCCTTTGGGTTGGCGGTTTTGGCCTTGATGGCCGCAAACGTTCCAGCACTACCACCGCCCACGATTACAACATCAGCGTCGATCTGTTTAACACCCATGATTTATCCTTATTTGGAATTGATTTTGTTAAGGCCAGAACCACACTCCAGGAATCTATCCGGAACTTCACCACCTCCCTCATGTTCAATTGTCCCCGGCAACCCGGAGACCTGGAAAATATAAAAACCGTTTCCACCAAGAGGAGACGACCCTTCAAACGTGTGTTGTCGGTCCGGCCCTCGGTCACGGGTTTACCCGTGCCTTCGTGTTTCCTTTCACGCGCGACCGGATCAGCCTCCAGGCACCCTTAGGAGGGAGGCTTCCGGGTACTCCCGTACTATCGATCCCCCGGAGCTACCCGACGAAGCGAAGCGTATCGTGATAGACTCTTTTCAAAGGTACGGGACTATCGGAAGCCTCGGGCATGGGATTGTGCAAGATGCATGCTATGGCTCGGAAAGGAATAAAACACTATGATATCAGTTAGATATATATCTGAGCACCCCGATACAATATCCGTATCGGCGATACGCAAACGTATCGCAAATGCTTAGATATCAATCAGGGTAACTGTTTGGGTGTGATCCGGATTTGGATCGGTTGCGATACAGAAGTGGATCGGCCCTGCCGGCCGGCTCTATTGGCGTGCTAAATTTTCGAAATTCTTCATGCGACCCCCGGAATTTTACGGGGACAGATACAAAAAATCACGGGAGTACCGCACCGGGCAGTGGAATGTGTCCGGAGTTCTCGAAGAGAATAGTCCAATACCGGATACTTTTAAACAAATCAGTCAGGAATAAGGTCGTAGAAATATATCATGGCATCGGATCTGGAAATGATGCCTATCATACGTTCATTCTCGACCACGGGAAGACGCCCGATGTCATGCTTGATGAGAATCCTCATGGCCTCGGCCACGCTGTGCATAGGGGTCACGGTGATCACCTTTCGCGACATGAAGGCCTTTACGGGGTAGCGCCACTGAAAATCCTTCGTGACCTTGTTCAGGTCCCTCCTGGAAATAATTCCGACCAACATGTCGCCTTCCGTGACCGGCATTCCGGAGTAGTTCTTATCGTTCAGCAAGGAGGCGACGTCCTGCATCGTGGCCTCGGGCGAGACGCTTTCCACGGGGAAGGACATCAGGTCGCTGATCTGGACCGGCAACTGCCGGTAATCCCGCATCGCTTCCATGAGCCATGTTTCGACCCCTTCGGAATTATGCGACGCAATCATGGCCGAGCCGGCCCCCGAATGCCCTCCTCCACCCATCAGGCGCATCACCGCTCCCACGTCGAAGCGGTCGGTGCCGCTACGGCCGATGACCATGCACCGGTCCTTCTGAGTATCCCTGAATATTCCGAAAGCTACATCGACATTGACGATGCTCAGGTACATGCTCACCACTTCCGCCAGCCCGGGAAGGTGTCCATCGATGTCCATCCTGCCGATGCTCATTTGAAAACCGTTAAACTTGACATTCCTTGCCTCGGCAAGCAGCTTGAAAAGAATCTCCTGCTGTCTTGGACCGTAAGTGGGACGCAGGATTGCCTGAATGACTTTCAAATCCGCATGCTTTTCAAGCAGGAAGGCCGCGGCGCGCAAATCCCTCGGCGTGGTGGACGGAAACGTCAGATGCCCCGTGTCTTCATAAATGCCGGCAAGAAAGAGGGTAGCGTGAATGGTTGAAAGCTCGATGTTCTTTTCCTTCAAGGTCTCCACGAGGAGCGTGACGGCGGCCCCGGTGGGCTCATCACATGTCCAGGCCGGATTCATGTCACTCTCACCGGGATGATGGTCCCATATATGGACATCCAGGTCCGTTCTCTTCATCAGGGCGCCAACGCCTTCAAGCCTCGACCAGCGTTTGGCGTCCACGGCAACTAACCGGTCTATGGACTCCGGGTCGAGTTTCTTCAGGTTTTCGAAAGAGAAAAAGTCCTTATGGATAGAGAGGAAACTATGGACATTCGGGTTCACGCTGGTGGGTAGAACGAGTTTTGCTCCGGGATAGACAAGAGAAGCGGCAACCAGTGATGCCAGCGCGTCGAAATCAGCATTCTTGTGCGGGATGATAACCTGCAAAATAGATTCCTTTCTATTAAGAAGAGAGCACAACCTATTACTACGTCATTTCCCGTATTTTCCATAAGAATGAATGCGCGATCGGGCCTGTTCCGACGGGGCAAAGTTCAGTTTTCCCACGACTGAAGGCTCACTGTCCCGGCAGCAGGTATAATCTTCGAAAATACCTGAAAAGCACTAATTCTTGACCTGTGTCAATGCCGGTTTCACGCGGATTGTTTAAAATACGTGGATTGCGGGGCCCTTTCAAACTTTGGTGGGCATATGTTTCCCGAAAGCCATGGAGATGTGGGATGAAATGGACGGATGAAGCTGAAAAGGCGATCGGCAAGGTTCCATTCTTTGCGCGCCGGAAAGCAAGAGCTTACATCGAGGAGGAAGCCGGACGCGGCGGGGCGTGCCAGGTGACACTGGAGCACGTTACAGTCTGCGGGAAGCGCTTCCTATCGGGCAAGGAGATGGATAAACAGGTCAAGGGATTCCAGGTTGAGGCGTGCTTCGGCCCCGGCGGGTGTAAAAACCGCGTCGTGGAGAGCGTTTCTCTAACCGATGAACTTGAAAGGACCCTGTTATCGCGAGACCTCCCCGGCTTTATGAGACAGAGGGTGGGCGGTCCCCTCAAGTTCCACCACGAGTTCCGGATCTCGGTCTCGGAGTGCCCCAACGCCTGCTCTCGTCCCCAGATAGTCGATATCGGGATCATAGGCGCACGGTTTCCCCGGATCTCGAATCACCCCTGCACTCACTGCGGATCATGTGTCGAGGCGTGCCGCGAGCAGGCCATCCGGCTCATGGAGGGGGAGACAACCGGCCCTTGCATGGACACGGATCTTTGCGTCGGGTGCGGGAAATGCCCGCGCGCCTGTCCATCGGGCGCAGTCCAGGATGGGAGGTGTGGCTGGCGCATCCTCATTGGGGGCAAGCTGGGCAGGCACCCTCAACTTGGAAGAGAGCTGGCGGGGATCTATTCCGCTAGAGAGACTCTAATAATCGTGGAGCAGTGCCTGGACATCTACCTGGAGCATAACCTGTCCGGAGAGCGGTTTGGCGCTGTACTCAACCGGATTGGCTATGACATGCCCGGAAGCGGCCTACGTCCGCCGGTGGTTCTTTCCGCTCCAGGAGGAATGCGATAGAACAACGCTAGGGTTATAGTTCCGTGCCCTCGGGCGGGGAGAATTCACCGGGATCAGGCTCCTCGGTTATGGGGAAAATAAGGCGGAAAGCGGTCCCCTGGCCAGGGAATGATTCGAGTTCTATCAATGCCCCGTGCTTTTCGAGTATCTGCCGCGAAATACTCAGACCCATGCCTGTTCCCTCCGGCTTTCGGGTAAAGAATGGGTCGAAAATGCGGCCTTTGTCTTCTTCCAGTATCCCGCCACCGGTATCGGAAATCTGGAGCACGAGCGAGGGCGGATCATCCTGCCTCGCGGTTTCGAGATTAAGACTCCCACCGTCCGGCATTGCTTCAATGGAATTGATGATAAGGTTCATCAATACCTGGCAGATTTGATTGAAGTCCATGATCAGGGGGGGCAGTTCCTCGGCGAGATTGGTCACCACCGTGACTTCCGCCTTTATCAGGTACATCTTCGACATATCCAGGCAGTGCCTCACCACTTCATTGAGGCTGTAGGGCAGGAACTGCGGTTCGCGCGGTCGCGCGAAATGGAGCACCTGCTGGATGATGCGATCCATTTTGCGGATCTGCTGGAATACATCGTCGAACATCTCCTGCTGCGCCGGGTTGAGATCGAGTTCCCTCTGGAGCATCTGGGTATTGAAGTTTATCGTGGCGAGCGGGTTCCTGATCTCATGCGCAATGCCGGCCGCCAGGGTGCCAAGGGCCTTGAGCCGTTCCGTCTGCTGGAGGCGCTGTTCGAATTTGCGGGCTTCGGTGGCATCCTTTTCGTAATAGACAACGCGCTCCAGTTCGCCCGATACATTGAAAACAGGGAAGGCGTAATAATGATAGTAGCCTCCCCAGCGTGGATGGGGCCCCTCGCGCTGAACCGGTTGCGCCCCCCAAAGACATGCCCAGATCGGGCATTCGAGATGGGGTTGCTCAGTCTGATAGATTACTCTCGTGTATTTCTGGCCCAGCAGGTTCTTTCCGTAGACCATTTCACTCGTGCGGTTCACGCGGTAGATGCGCATACGGCGATCGACCAGAAAGATACTGTGCTGAATGGCGTCGAAGCCGATTTCCAGCTCGCACTTTGCGCGCTCCACCGAGTCGAACAGCATCGCATTCTGGATCGAGACCCCCAACTGGTGCCCGATAGCCAGGAGCAGGTCACGGTTTTCCGGCCCGATGCTGAAAGCGCCGTCGTTGGTCACATACAGCAGGCCGACCACCTTTTTTTGGGACATGAGCGGAAGGCAGATAATCTCGTCCACCCCATCCTCGGCCATGCGCTCCCGCAGTGCCGAAAAGGTGATCTTGCTGATGGGGAACCAGCGAATCGGGTCCTGCTCATCATACCTGTCCATCAGCTCCGAGGGCATCGTCAGAAACTGGATGCAGTTAAGCAGCGTGGGAGAAAAACCGTGATGAGCGGCCAACTCCAGCAGCCATTTTTCCTCGGAAGATTCCTTGACGAGGTACAGCGCCCCCATCTTAAACTTCAGGGTACGGAGAATGCTGGCCAAGGCACGTTGGAGGACATCTTGAAGATGTGGAGAGCTGTAGAGTGCGGATGAGATATCGTACAGGATCTGAAGCTCAAAATACTGGGTCAAATCTTCCTGGCGCTGGCAATCGGCCGGACCGCCAATCATCTTTGACTTGTTGCTGTCCATGGGTGTTATCAGTTCCGGCAAAAATACCTCGACGTTAGTGGTTTGGTCCCCGGGAGGGTATGAACCGTCCGGCTCAACCCTCCATTCTGTCGCGCTCTTTTCGATTTCTTTCCGCTCCGTGGGGCAGCCCTCATCCCTTTTGATCGCGGTCCATACTCCAGCGCCGGAAGGCGGTATTTTCGTCAGCGGCCACCTCGATCCACTATTCTAACCGATTCGCAATCTCATTTCTCATGGAAAGATGCTCAGCGGGTTCATCCGCCGCGCCTGCCGATAGCCTCCCATTGCGAACTGATTACCTGGGCTACCCGGATGGAAGCGGCGTCAACCATCTTCCCGTCGATCGCAAGCGAGCCGCATCCTTCGCTCTGGGCCTGCCTGTATGCCTCCAGAATTTTGTTCGAACGCTCCACATCCTCCTGGGAAGGCGTGTACAGCTCGTTGATTATCGCGATCTGATCGGGATGGATGACCCATTTTCCGTCATATCCGAGGGCCGCGCTGAGAAGGCAGGACCGTTTAAGCCCTTCCGGGTCCTTGTAATCGCCGTATGGGGCATCTATGGCGGCAAGCCCCGCGGCCTTGGCGGCCATTGCCATGCGGCTCAACGGGAAATGCCACCTGTGTCCGGGATAAAAGTCCTCCATGTCGCCATGGCCGCTGATTCCCTTACTCAGCATCGTGAGGGACGCGCCATAATCGGCGACCCCGAATACCAGGGTCTCAAGCCGCGGGGAACTGAATGCGATTTCGCCCGCCCTGAGCATACCGGCGGCCGTCTCGATCGAGGCCTCCAGTCCTATGGTGCGTTTGAGCCCCATCCGGGCCTCGATTTGCGTGAGGAAATAGTCTATAGCCTTGATCTCTGCCGCGTCATTTACTTTCGGCACCACGATGACGTCTATGGAATCGCCCGCCGCTTCCACAACATCGACCAGGTCACGATAGGCAAAGGGGGTGTCCATTCCATTTATGCGGTAGGACCTCACCTTTCCTTTCCAATCCTGTTCCCGGAAAACTTCCACCACGCGTTTGCGTGCATCTTCTTTTTCATGGACCGGCACGCTGTCCTCAAGATCCAGCATGATCATATCGGCATCGAGCGAAAACGCCTTGTTGATCATCTTCTCACGGTTTGCGGGCACTGAGATAATCGAGCGGCGCAGGCGAACTGTGGGTTCCACTGTGGTCTCCATGAATTGAGAGGAATAGCGCTCCTATCTTTAACCGGACGCCTACTTTTTGGAGGCCTTTTTGGCGGTGGCCGGTTCCGCGAAATCCGCCCTTGACTGCTGGGCGCGTTTTTCCTTTATCGCGGCCTGTGCCGCGGCAAGGGTTGCAATCGGGATCCTGTAAGGCGAACAGCTTACGTAATCCAATCCGATACGATGGCAGAACTCGACTGAACTGGGATCGCCGCCGTGTTCGCCGCAGATGCCTATCTTGAGGTCGGGCCGGACCGATCTTCCCTTCTTCACGGCAATCTCCATCAGGGAGCCGACGCCTTTCTGGTCAAGGCGGCTGAAGGGGTCATGTTCCCAGATCTTCGATGCCAGATACCCGGGGAGAAATTTCCCGGCATCATCACGGCTGATCCCAAAAACCATCTGCGTGAGATCATTCGTTCCAAACGAGAAGAATTCCGCCGACTGCGCTATTTCGTCTGCGGTGAGAGCGCCACGTGGAACTTCTATCATGGTCCCGACATTGTATTCGACAGTTATGCCAAACTGTTCCATCACATCGTGCGCGACCGCATCGACGACCTCGCGCTGGTTTCGGAATTCGGCGACATCTCCGACGAGCGGGATCATTATTTCGGGATGGACCCCCAGCCCTTCCGCGGCTATCTCGCAGGCAGCCTCCATTATGGCCCGCACCTGCATGGTAGTGATTTCAGGATAGACCACCCCGAGGCGGCAACCGCGATGGCCGAGCATCGGATTTGCCTCATGGAGGCTCACCACCTTGGCCTGGAGCTGCTCGGCGGAAACATTCATCTTGACCGCCAGCTTTTGGATGGACTGCTCATCGGTCGGCAGAAACTCGTGCAGAGGCGGGTCGAGCGTGCGTATCGTAACAGGCTTATCCCTCATGACCCTGAAAAGGCCCTTGAAGTCTTCCTTCTGCATGGGGAGCAGTTTGCCCAGCGCATGCTCGCGACCCTCATGGTCCTCCGCGAGGATCATCTCGCGAACCGCATCAATCCGGTTGCCTTCAAAAAACATGTGCTCGGTACGGGTCAGCCCGATCCCCTCGGCCCCGAAACCAATGGCCTCTTCAGCCTGGTTGGGCTGATCGGCATTGGTCCAGATCTCCAGGCGGCGGAACTCGTCGGCCCAGCCCATGAGGGCCACATAATCCTGGTAGACCTGAGACCTCTGGGGCGCGAGACTCTTATCGATGATCACGCGTAAAATATCGGACGGACGCGTGGGAATCTGGCCGGCGTAAACCTCACCCGCCGTGCCGTCGAGGGACAGGTACTGCCCTTCCCTGATTATGCGGTCTCCCACGGTCATGCGCCGGTTGCGGTAGTCGATCTCCAGATCTCCGCACCCGACAATGCAGACCTTGCCCATCTGACGGGCGACCAACGCGGCATGGGAAGTCATTCCGCCGCGCGCCGTAAGAATGCCGCGAGAGGCGTGCATACCTCGGATATCGTCCGGAGAGGTTTCCAGCCGGACCAGGATGACTATTTCACCCTTCTTGACCCATTCCTGGGCGTCGTAAGCATTGAATACTACTCGGCCGGTGGCCGCACCGGGCCCCGCATTGAGCCCCCGCGCCAGCATCGCGCCATCCCGCAGGGCATCCGTCTTGGCCTTGGGGTCGAAGGTCGGCCGCAGGAGTTGGTTCAACTGGTCGGGGTCCACCCTCATGAGGGACTCTTCCTTGCTGATGATACCTTCGCGGACCATGTCCACGGCGATCTTGAAAGAGGCGAAACCGGTTCTTTTGCCCGTGCGCGTCTGGAGCATCCAAAGCTTGTTTTGTTGGATCGTGAACTCGATGTCCTGCATATCGCGGTAGTGACGATCGAGCTTGGTGCGTATCTGTTCAAGCTCCTGGTAGATTTCCGGCATGGTTTCGTCAAGGGAAGGGCCAAAACCGTCGTTTTTCTGATTCTTGTTTATCGGCTGCGGGGTCCGGATACCCGCCACCACGTCCTCGCCCTGCGCGTTGATGAGGTACTCGCCGTAAAACAGGTTTTCACCGGTCGCCGGATTACGCGTAAAAGCGACACCGGTGCCGCAGTCATCGCCCATGTTGCCGAAGACCATCGTCTGAACGTTGACGGCCGTCCCCATGGAATCCGGGATGTTGTTCAATTCGCGATAGGCAATGGCACGGGGATTGTTCCAGGAACCGAAAACAGCGGTGATGGCGCCCCAAAGCTGATCGATGGGGTCCTGGCGGAATTCGGTCTTCTTACGTTCACGGATGAGCCCCTTAAACCGCTCGACCGTTTCCTTCAGGTCACACGCCTGAAGCTGATTGTCAAATTCAACTCCCCGTTTTTTCTTTATCTCATCGATTATAACTTCGAACGGGTCGTGTTCGTCTTTCGACTGCGGCTTGAGCCCGAGCACGACATCGCCATACATTGCGATAAACCGGCGATAACAATCGTAGGCGAAGCGTTCATCACCCGTCATTTTTATGAGGCCCTGCACGGTCTGGTCGTTCAGCCCCAGGTTCAGGACCGTGTCCATCATTCCGGGCATGCTCTGAGCCGCTCCGGAACGTACCGAAACCAGAAGGGGGTTTTCGGGGTCGCCGAATCTTCTCCCCATCAACTTTTCGAGTCTGTGGAGGGCCTCCTCCACCTCGCCTCTCAACTCCACCGGGTATTCGCCATTGTGCAGATAATAATAGGCGCATATATCTGTCGTTATCGTAAATCCTGGCGGAACAGGTATTCCCAAATTGGCCATCTCGGCAAGGTTTGCTCCCTTGCCGCCCAGGAGTGCTTTCATTTGGGCATTCCCGTCGGCATTTCCTTCCTCGAAGAAATAAACATACTTTGACATAAGATTCTCTCTCCCTCTTCATCACTGCACCGCGGGATAAATATCAGGCGGGACTTCATTTCCAGGCTAACATGAACCCATTATCCACAAGTTTTTGAACGGTGCAAGTGCTTTAAGCCGTGATTCTCACTCAGAAAACAAATAGGTTGCTCAAAAGTGGATTGACGACCTTGCGTCGGCTGGAGAGGAGATAGACAAAAACAGTGTTGTTGAATATTTGGCACTAAGGAAATATATCGATGGAGGCGAATTCAGCGGGGGAATAAATCCGTGGAAACCGGTTGCTCTGCCCGGAGCGCCAACTGATCCGGGTTGGGACAAGCTCCCCGGCCGCTTTGAACTTGCCGGCAAAAGAACCTGCCCCGCCCCATTCTTAACGTAATTACAGTACCCCGTTCCCGGCTGGCGGCTCAGATGTCCAACCACGAATCGGAATAGAGTGTGTGGCCGAGTATGACCTTGGCCGTCTTTACAAATTTGACTTCTTCCTCGGTAAGCGTGCTCATATCGACAGCGGCGCCGTCCTCGACCTGGTGAACCAGGGTTTCCAGGTTTGGGTGCCTGCCCCACGCAATTTCGTGGAGCTTGGTGTCGAAGGTGTCCACTATAGCCGAGTAGAGTCCGTGACGCTTCCATATGATGAGCATAACCTGGTTCAGGATCGGACGAAGATGCTCGGGAGGACCGTTTGAGACATTGGAAAGTCCGATGGTGCTCCGGCAGCCCGGCGCAATTTCCTCGAACATCTTCATGAATTCAACAACGCTCATAATCTGGCCCTGCTGCACATTCACGGGGGTCTGGATAGGATCGATGTAAATCCGCTCCGGCTTGATGCCGTACTCGCCTGTTGCCTTGTAGACTAACTCGGCGCAAAGCGCGCCCCGCTCGTTTTCATCACGCGGCATTCCCTCCGGCCCCCAGAGCAACCCGACGAACTCGGCGTCGTGCTCGGCGGCGAGCGGGAGAAGCGCTTCCATCCGCTCCGGCCGCACCATAATGGAGTTGATCAGAGGCGGGGATTTTTTCCTGGCCTTGAGACCCGCCGAGATGGCCTTGATGTTGGACGTATCCAGGGCCAGGGGCACATCCACGACATCCTCGATCACCGGTACGAGCCAGTTCATGAGTTCCTCGCCCACCTTGCCCGAGGGACCGATATTGAGGTCGATCCAATCCATGCGGGCGCGTGCCTGCTGTACCGCCAGTTCCTGCAGGGGCTTGGGGTCACGTTGCTTCAAGGCGGCGCCGTATTTCTTGCTCATTATATTGAGATTTTCGCCTATCAGTTTCATTCCTCGGTCTCCCGTCTAAGGCTTCCAGTTCTTAAGAAATTTCGGAATATGGCTGGCTTCCCTGGGCCCCACGGTGATGCTCCACCCCGTTCCCAGTTCCTCCTCGAGTTCTCCGCTGATGCCGGCCGCGTACCCCGGAATGATCAGGTTCGTGTGCTTTACCTTATCCTTGATCCCGGATTTGTTGATGAAAGCGCCCACGGTCTCTCCGGAGAACTTCCCGGCCGCCCAGGCCGTCATAACGGAAAGGCCTTCCGTGTCCTGGACACACAGCCATGAAGGCACACGGCTCGATTCGATCTCGCCTGATACAATGAAATAAGTCAGCGAAAAATTACAGGTCACCAGCACCGGTGAATTTTCGTCGGGATTGTTGATGGCGTAGATTCCCTGTTCGGCGGTCATCGGCCGTTGCGGGTCGGTATAGATGTTGAGCCGGTCGAGAAGCAGCGGGAAAATCACGTGGGGCTCGATATCGCTCAACACGATGAGCGCGCCGTATTTCGCGACGAAGGTGGCGGCAACCAGTGCTTCATCCATCAGGTTATCCGCGAATTCATGCGCCATGATCAATGTGGGAAAGCCGAGCGGCCGGTACTTGTCCTTGAGAGCGGCACGCCGGATGAGGATCTGTTCCTCGAAAGCCTTTTTGAGGTTACGGGTCCCGGTATCGATCACGATATCCTTCAGGCCCATCGCGGTAAGTTTCTCGGTAAGCGAGGCAACCTCCTCCAGGCTTCCTCCCCCATTGACCGCCACGGGGCAGGCGACGGTTTTTGCCAGATTGCCCAGCGCCTCGGCGTTTTCGGCCGTTGCCCCGTAAAGCAGCGGCTTCTTTTCCTTGAATGCCTCCGCCGCGGCCGTCAGCACGTCCGTGGATTCGGACATGAAAATCAAGCTCGCCCCCGTCCCTTCGGATACAGTCTTGACGAGCGCGCAAAACTTCCCGGAATCACCCTTCGTGTCCTTGATCGCAAACATTTCGGGCCGCAACTTCAATCCAACCCTGTCGAACTGCGCCTTTTTGAAGCGCTCGATCTTGCCCGCAACCGTTGCATCATCTTCATCGGTCGTGATCAGGACGGCGAAACCGGGCGGGTTGACGAAAGTCTTCTCGTGGCGGAAAAGCACGGTTTCACCGCCCACTTTGACCGCGTATTCCCCCACCCCTATAGTCAGCGGCCGTATGGGAGGCGCTGACTCCGATGACAGCTTTTCCTTTGCCTCTTCCGAGACATAGGGACATTTTTCCAGCTCCGCCTTGCCTGACGCCAGATTCATCGCAAAAGCCAGGCAGGTTGGCACTCCGCATTCCCCACAGTTGGTTTTTGGAAGCAGCTTAAAGATCTGAATACCGGTAAGGCCCATCTGCTCATCTCCTGATACAGAGTTCGCGTTCGGTAATTGAAACCGGACGGGAAAACGTTTTCCCGTCCGAATCTTTTCTCAGAGAATCGGGTCCATGGTCAGGGCCGGATGTTGCATCTGTTCGAGAAAGGCGAGGATTTCGTCTTCCGATGTGCCCTGTTCTTCCGTTGCAATCATGTCAACAAGATTGAGAATTCCGACCTCGGCGCCGCGCTTGAGAAGCCTTGCGCGCAGCTCCTCCTTGAGCATCCTGGGCATCCATACCAGGCGTTTCAGACCGCCGTCGCCCGCGATGAACTTGCGCTGTGTGACGTTGTACTTGCTATGGCCGACGAAACCCGGAGTCACAAGGCCGCCGCCGATGGTTCCGGCAAGCGTCGTGAACTTCATTCCGCTGGGAGTCTCACCGGCATATTCCCGGTTCACGGTCATGATCCCGTTGCACATGGGCAGTACGGCCGCGATACATTCACAGCACCCGCAGGTGGTCATCGGGTCGTACATCAGGCTGTAGAAATTGTAGCTCGATATGGATTGCCTGGAGGCCTTGTAGACAAAATCATTTACGCCCTTCCAGTTGCCCAGGTTCGCATCCAGGGTTTCCCCCTTCTGGATCGGCTGGTTCGGACCCGTCGGGTTAATCTCGAAGGAGGCCTTGCAGTCGAGCCAGTTATACGCACCGCAAAGACCCGTGCGCTCCGGACTGATCACGCAGACGTGCGTTGGCGCGAATGACTGGCACAGCGTACAGGAGTAGTACGTTTCAGTACCCTCATCCGTCATTCCCTCGATCCGCTCGTCACGGATTTTATAGGCCTGCTGTGCTATGGGATGTAACTCGTTTACCTTTGCCTCATCCGTGTAGATCTTGACCTGGCACTTATCGAAAATAGCTCCGAAATCCTGATGGTATTTGGCGTGAAGAATTTTCCCGATATGCTCGAGGGTGAAGCCCTTCTCCACCGCCTGTTTGCCAATCCGGTACCACGCGATGTCGCGCTGCCCGATATGCATCACGCCCTGGGCGTAGTTGACCAGGTGGTGGATTTGACGCTCCAGGATCGGCTCATAATCTTCCTGCATTTTGCGGCCCGCCACCTCGACAACTACCGCCAGGGGCAGCCGTGATCCATGCTTCACGTCCTTGATATCGGGGCCGATTACTTCCACCCTGCCATCTTCCACATGGTCCATGTCGGCTATGCGCACCAGTTCGCAGCAGGTGGTCTTCCCGCCGCCGCACTCGAGGTAGGTGTCATCCTTGCGCACGCGCTCGCCCTCGAAAGCAGGGCCATATGAGACGGGAATCGGAATTTCGGTGATGGTGACTTTGAGGCCGCGCACCTCGATCGACTTGGCCGTAATCTGTTCGTGGGGAACACTGGAGACCACGTGTTCATAGGTGCAGATGCCTGTCGGGAGAATTTCCGGAATGTCCGTATCGGAAATCGTGGGAAACCCCCAGTTGATTGCGCCGGCCGCATTGGCCGCCCATTCGGCGTTGACCTCGCCAAAGGCGTTCACAAAAGCGAATATACGGTCCTTGTTGTATTTCAGTACTGTTTTGTAATCGCCCGGCTTTACACCGCCGAATGCCATGGCGGCGCGGTTGGCGAAACCAAGTGCGAACACCGCCGCGGAAATGTCCGGCCCGAAGGGTACCAGCCGCGTATTCCACCCGATCTGCACGCCGGCTTCCACCAACTGCTCGGAGAAAGTCGTCCCGGTTTGATTTGCACACATGAAAACATAGAGGTTCTTCTTCTGATAGTCCTCCGCGATCACCTTCGCGATTTCGGGATTGGGCGCCGCGCCGACAATCGCTGCAAAGCCCGGGGCCGATCCGTCGACGAACTCGATTCCTCTTTTTCTCATGATCGTATCATCGGCCGCGCCCAGCCAGATGCGGTGATTGTCAACGTCGCATTCCTCGCCCATGCAGTAAAAGTCGGGATCATCGACATAACGGATGGCCTCTACTACCTCCTCGGCAAGGATGGCCGCCATCCCGGAGTCCAATGTCCCGCCGAGGTAAGGAAGGTGGATATTGTGCTCAGTCTTTATATGCTTGGGCAAAAGTTCGCGGCACTGTTTCATTACCGCTTCGGCGTCGGCGAGTTTTTCGACCTTGATACCGAGCACGGAGTAAATAATCGGCAGATAATATGCCGTATTGGGAAACCCAATGGGCTGGTTCGGTCCGTACTTATCCATGGCCTGCCGGAATTTGCCCTCGGCCTTGGACACTATGTTGTAAGCTCCCTGGATCGCAGCAAAAGCTACTAATCTGGACATGCTGAACTCCTTTGTAATTTTCCCTGCAACGCACCCGGCTTCCCGCCGGGATTAGAACACGTTCATTTCGCGGAAATCCTGTTCCGGACAGCCGGTAGAGCCGTGGCAGGCTGGTGGCGCCAATCAGGCGGCCTTTTTCAACCAGCCGTTCCGGCCCGGACTTCGGCGGGACGGCTCAACCTTCCGCCGCTCTCCGGTCTTCCATGCTGAAGAGTTTCCGCTCGCGTTGCTCGGTGAGGCCGAGGGCGGCGCGTTTCTTATCGATATGTTCGATCATCATGCGAGCCATTTCGACAGGATCGGTCGCAAAGCCCCATTTCCCGAAGCCCTGTTCCTCGAGACCTCCGAAGAGCAGTTCGTGGAATTTGGTACCCTCCACGGTCGGGAAAGTAACGCCAAAGATCGTATAGACTCCCGAAGCCACAAAATATTGCCCTATACAGATCGCCTTTTCACTCATGTACTCGGGGGCCGCGCCCGCTACCGGAAGGTCGGAGAGCTTGTCGCCCAGTCCGCCCATGCGCACCATCTCGGCACAGGCGATCAGGATGCGGCTGTTATCGACGCATGATCCGAGGCTGAGAATGGGCGGGATACCGACGGTCTCGCAGACCTCCTGGAGCCCTTCGCCGGCCAGCACCGCCGCATCGGGCTTCAACAACCCCGCCTTGGCAAGCGCTATTTGCGAACAGCCGGTCTGGACGACCAGAACGTTATTCCGGATCAGCTCCTTCACCAGCTCGACATGAAGGTAGTCCTGCTTAACCCGGGGATTGGTGCAGCCGACGACTCCCGCTACCCCGCGGATACGCCCGTTTATGATGTTTTCGTTAAGAGGCGTGTAGGAGCCCCTGAACCGGCCGCCCAGCATGTAGTTCACATATTCGTGCGAGAAACCGTGGACACCCCAGTCCTGCCTCTGAGGAATGACAACCTGGGCGGAACGGGTTTGGAACCGCTGGATCGCCAGGTCGATTATCTGGTTTGGCGCTCCCATGATGTCATGTTCATGAAATTCTATGTGGACGGCCCCTTCGATCTTTGCCCTGGGATTGGTCGTGAAGAATTTCGTCCCGTAGCATTCGGCCATTTTCGGCAGGGCCTGCATGATGCACTGAACATCGACCGCCATTGCATCCACGGCTCCGGTGGCGATGATCGCTTCGCTGGTAACGAAATTGCCGGCATGGGGAATTCCGTGACGGCCAAGCATTTCCGCGCCCGAGCAGCACATCCCGAGCAGGTTGATTCCGCCCGCGCCGGCGGCTTTCGCCTTTTCAATGTTGCCGGGATCGTTGGAAGCCAGGAGCATTGCTTCGAAAAGAAGCGGTTCGTGTCCGTGGATAATGACGTTCACCTGGTCTTTCTTCAGAAACCCCATATTTACTCCGGCTACCCGTGGTTCGGGAGTACCGAAGAGTATGTCAGATATTTCAGTGGCCACCATGGAACCGCCCCAGCCGTCGGCTAACGCGGTACGGGAGCACTGCTTGACTATGTTCTCATAGTCCTGATCGACACCCATGTGGGTACGGTGCATCAACTCCATGAGTTCACGCATTGCTCCGCGCGGCACGATACCCGCCTTGCGCCACACTTCGAGAGTCTTGGCGGGAACCCGCTTCGCGAAGGGGATTTCCCCCTCAACCTGCGTATATGTGCGTTCCAGTTCCGTGTAGAGATCGTTGGCGATGTCCTTGGTAGTTCTTTTCTCCGTCGCGATTCCGATGCTCTCGGCAACTTTTCTCAGCTTTTCCTCATCGGTTATTTTGAAGTGCTTGATCTTACCGTTCACCACATCCCGGAAAATATCCAGCATGGACATGCCGTGGTCGGTGTGGGCGGCCCCGCCACAGGCAACGGCCCGGGCGAAATTGCGCGCCGCGATGGTGTCAATGTTCGCGCCGCACACGCCGGTCTTGGAGTAGGGGTCCTTGGAATTGAGACGGCATGGACCCATATAACAGTTCTTGCAGCACGCCGAGTCTTTTCCGATCGGACAAGGTTTCATCTCGGCTGAACGGGTAAAGAGCGTCTCATGCCCGTCCGCCTCAATTTTCTGAAGCATCTGGAGCGTCGAGGGACAAGTGGTCATCTCCCTGAAGTCGATTGTCTTCGCCTTTTCAATCGAGATGGTTTTTTCCCTTTTTTCATCTGGCATATTGCACCTCTCTCCCCTTCAAGGGGATATTGTAAAACCAATGATGATCCACGCTGCAGCGGGAGGCATTCACGCGGGATTACATCATTTTACCTATATAGCTTCTCACCAGCTTGATCGCTTCCGGATGGCGCATGATCAACACATCGGCGCCCGCAAGCATGAGATCAACGGCGGTAATTGCTTCCATAAGCACCGCGCGGCTCGAGGCATTTCCCAGTTCGGGGGCATCTTCCGTGGATAGATTTGATTCTTTGCACTTCCATGTCTCGTTGGCGACATTGACGATGATCGGCTGCTGGAGTTTTTCATCTTCCTGGGTCAGGGCAGCCTGCATGATGCGCTCGATTACCGAGTATGAGTATTCAAGACCATACCCGATGCCGCCTGTTGTGGGGTCGATCACCATGTCTTCGGAAATGACTCCGAGGTTGCCCAGGAGAATATTGAGCTGCTTGGCTAGATTGACATCGATGGGAGACGATGCGACCGCGACATGTTTGTAGCCGAGGCATGCCGCTCCTATCTGCTTGTAATCGCCTTCCTCCACCGGGGAGAGGGCAAGGCGCCGGCCGGAGCATTTTTCGGACACAAGCCGCATTACTTCCGTATCCTTGTCGTGGCTTGCAACCCCCCAGATAACAACGGGCACATCGACGGCGTCGACGATTTTCTTCACGGTCTCGGCAACTTCGGCGGCCGGTCTGTTGTCGGCGTTCGGATCGGCGCTTTTCGTCTGTACGACTATTATTTCGGCGCCATAATCCCGAACACACTTGCCCGCCCACGCAGCGGGGTCGCCCAGCACATCGGCGAACGGCTCCCTTGCCGCCGCGGGCCAATCAGCGCTGGGGTCCTTGTCCCATACTTCCATTGCGATTTTTGGGGGGTGGGGAATGTTTCCCTCGAAGGAATGGAAGGGATAGACGGCTTTCCCACCGATCTTAACCGCCTTGTCTCCGGTTCCCAGAGTTACTTCCCTGATTTTTCCCGAGTACACTTGCTTGGATGGTTGGAATGTCAAGGCCTGTCCTCCTTATCAAAGTTACAGTATAGTTTGGGGCCAGATTATGGCGTCGCACTGGTGTTAACCTGAAAAACCCTTGGAATGCACATCACGAGAGGACTTCTATTTCGGAACAAGAGAAAATAACCGGAATTGTCTTGCGCCGAAAGCGTTTTTCCGCCTTGAAGTCAAACAAAAAGGATTTGGTTTTTCAGTTGCGCCGGAGGCAACCTAGAGGATTAGGAATTGGAACTGTTTCGGAGAAGGAAGAACTGCTTACGCTGTTGGAGAGAGACAACATGAGACAGAATTAATGAGCAGTGGGGGCTACACCTGCAAGTATCCGGTTTCCCCAGAAAATTTGAACGCCTAATTAATATATCTCCACTCATCAAAAGTCAATGCTTTTCAATCCAGGCTCTGCCGGCCGCTGTTCGGTTTACCGTGGCGGAGCTTTCCAATGTTGGGTATGATAACCGGAGCTGGCAAGTCTGGCATGGAAAATGCCAATGTTCCTCGGGTCGATTCACCTTGCCTGGCCAATAACAAGGTCCGGGTCCAGAATTCATCCAGGTCGTCTTTGTGGCCGCGGGCGCCCGGAGAAGGTTTTCAGCGATGTCAAAACGAAGCGATCGCGTGCGCATCCTGATTGTGGATGATGAGCAGGGAGCAAGAGAAGCCCTGGAACTCATTTTGGAGGACGAATACGAGTTGGAGTGCGTTGACAGCGGACAAAAAGCTCTGGCCAGGATCAAGGAAGGCTCATTCGATCTGATCCTGCTTGATATAAGCATGCCCGAGCTTGATGGACTCGAGACCCTGAAGCTCATTAAAGAATATGACGAGAGCATCGATACGATCATGATATCAGCCTCGGACAGCGCGAAAAAAGCTACCGCCGCCATGAAATACGGCGCCTATGATTACATAACCAAACCCTACGAGGCGGAAGATATTCTGACCACTGTCGAAAGGGCGCTTGAAAAGCGTTCCCTGCAGAAAGAGGTGCGCTTCCTGCGCTCTGAAATGGCGCTGCAGTTTGGAAACTTCCGCATGGTCAGCCACGCCCCGTCAATGCAGACGGTTTTCGAGATGATCGAAAAGGTTGCCAGGACAAACGCCAGCGTCCTGATAACGGGGGAAAGCGGAACGGGAAAGGAACTCGTGGCCAGAGCCATTCACGGTATCAGTCAACGTGAACAAAAACCCTTCGTACCGATCAATTGCGCGGCTATCCCATCGGAACTTATGGAAAGCGAGTTATTCGGACACGAAAAGGGGGCATTCACCGGCGCCGTGCATCGGACATCGGGGAAACTGGAGTACGCAAACGGCGGGACGCTCTTCCTGGACGAAATATCCAGCCTTAAAATGGAACTCCAGGCAAAGCTGCTTCGGGTGCTCCAGGAGATGGAATTTAGCCGCGTGGGCAGCAACACGGTTATCAAGGTCGATGTGCGCACTATTGCCGCCACGAATTCCCGCCTGGACGAGATGGTAAAAGAGGGCTTTTTCCGCAGCGATCTTTTTTTCCGTCTCAACGTGATACCGATCGAACTGCCTCCCCTGCGCAAAAGGCGGGGCGACGTGCCGTTACTGGCCAATCACTTCCTCGCCAAGTTCAACCAACTCCTGAAAAAGAAGATCAGAGGAATCACGCGGCAGGCAATCGTGATTCTGGAAAGCTACCCATGGCCGGGGAATATACGCGAACTGGAAAATCTCATTGAACGGCTGGTGGTGCTGGGAAAAGACGGGCACTGGATCGATGAGAAAGATCTGCCCTTCGAACTGCTGCTTCGCGAAGAAGTATACCCGCAAGCCACGGATGGGAATGCGGGGGATGTCGGCCTCCTTCAGGCCAGGCAGGCTTTTGAACGGCAGTACATCCTTCGCGCCCTGAACCGGAACCGCTGGAATCAAAGCAATACCGCCCGCATGCTGGGTATCCACAGGAACACGCTACTGCAAAAGATGAAAAGCCTGAACATACATGAAGGCATCGAAGACGACTGATCTTTAAGCCCGACTGCCTCTCCGCAAAAATAATTCACTTTTTTTTCCCGGCATCAAAAAAGCCCCTTCCAAAAGTGCACTCTTTTGTGTGCAACTGCACTCAAAAGTGTGCACCCAAGTGCCCCTCCTGAAACTTACAATTATTACAGCATGTTGCCAATAAGTTATTCTAAGCGTCTCCAGACTTAATGTGTGCACTCACATTCACACCGGGAATGGCATCCCGGCCCCCCTCCTGGAATTCACTAACGATTTCAAACACTAACAAACTCAAGCAACCAGGGCATCCACCTTGCTCTCATAAAACACCGAAATGCTGCTGGAGCCCGGGCAATTGGGCCCGTGACCACCATCTGCTTCAAATACGAAAGGAGAGATCATGAAAAAACTGTATGTACAAATTATCATTATTGCCGGGTTTTTGATGACCTATGTTCTTCCCGTGTTGGCCGATGGCGGTGGCGGAGCCTAATTCAACTTCGGACCGTTTCCCGTGGACGGATGTTTTTCCCCCATACGCCCGATATAGTCTCACAGAGACCAACCCCGGTCTCTGACGGGCGAGATTATCATCACCCACGACACGACCATACCGATGAAAAAGCGCGAGCCTTTTGGTTCGTGCTTTTTTTTCGCAATAATTTCGGCAAGGTTTTATACTATGAGAGTATTAAGGTTCCTTGAGTATTGTTCCGTAACGCAGGTAGGCGCCGGGGTTGGAATTGATGAGAGGCAACGTCCCACAAAGGGAAATACGGCGGAGGCATGGCTTCTCCTTCACTATATGCTGGATTTTCCTTTTTCTTTGCGTCCTGTCGGGCTGTGTCGATTCCAGGACACGGGAAGAGGAAAAATCGGATCCGATTCCCCGTGAGGGCGGCGTATACCGCATTCCCCTGCTCAATAATCCGAAAAGTTTCGATCCAATCAGGGCGGAAGACCTATACTCGACAGCGGTAGTCTACCAGCTTTTCGACGGTCTGGTGAAGTTCAGTTCGGATCTCCTCGTGATCCCCTCCCTCGCGGAAAGTTGGCAAATAGGAGAAAATGGTCTCGTCTACCGCTTTTTCTTACGAAAGAACGCCTATTTCCACAATGGAACGCCAATAACCTCCCGAGATGTGGTGTTCTCACTGACTCGCCTGATTAAAGCAGACCCGGCTCCTTCCGTTTTGCCGTACATGCTCAAGATCCTGGGTGCCGACGAGTACCGTACGGGCCGGACCGATACATTGGCGGGTGTGCTGGCCGTGGATGACCACAGTGTCGAAATACGCCTGAAAGAACCTTGCGCCCCATTCCTGGCCGCCCTGGGAATGCACCATTCAAGAATAGTCCCCCGGGATGAAGTTATAAAAAGAGGGGAGAGTTTCGCTTCGAACCCCGTTGGTTCCGGCCCGTTTGCCTTCGTGTCCTGGGAAAACAATCGATCGGTTCGCCTGAAACGATTTCCGGAATACTATCTGAAGAGCGCCTTTGTGGACGAAGTGGAGTACGTAATTTACCCGGGAGGCAAGTTCGAGGATGTCTTTGCTGATTTTCAGGCCCATAAGCTCCACGAAATGCCGGCCTATGACGGCAAGATACGGAACCAGTTGCTCTCCGTCGAGGGTGTCAAGCTGTTGCGGCGGCCGGCTGTTAATCTGCAGTTCTATGGTATGAACTGCCATGATCCCGCGCTGAGCCATCCCGCGTTGCGCCGGGCCCTCTCGCTGGCCCTGGACCGTCCCTCTCTGGTCTCCAGAGTGTACGAGGACCGGTTCGAAATCGCGCGAAGCCTGATTCCACCCGGAATAACCGGGTATGATCCCGAGAACCTCAGGGTGGAGGATAATCTGAGTAAGGCCCGGGAAGAGTTGAAAAAACTCCCCCCCGGCATTTTGGACAATGGCTTGACCCTGGAAGTCGTATCGAGCATACAATCCCCGGTGGCGATCGCGGAGGCGGAATTCATCGCCGAGTGCTGGAAAAAAATCGGCGTGACTCTGAAACCGCGGTTCATCCCGGACTGGAGCGAGTTTGAAAAATACGTCCAGTCCCCCGCCATGCAAATTTACAGGTATGTCTGGTACATGGACATCCCCGACCCGGATAATATCCTGCAGGTGCTCTTCGGTTCCGACTCCAAGGTCAATTATATCAGGTATCGGAATCCCGATGTCGACCGGGCACTGCTGGATGGCCGGAGAATGCTCAACCCGGCCGAACGCGCGAAAATCTACCAAAAAATTGAAAATATAATAGTATACGATTTGCCGATCATACCTCTCGTGCATCTGAATATCGATCAGGCATACCAGTCGAACGTAAATGGTATTGAACTGAATGCACTGGGAAGACACAAGACGTCTCTTCACCAGGTATGGCTTTCATCCAGTGAGAACAAGTAGACGTACGCATGCGTGAATGGCCCAGGAAAGTAAGCTTTTGGCGCAAGCCCCGTTACCTTCCGCTTCAATATCGCCTCATACTCTCGACTTCGGGAATAGTCACCCTGCTGCTGGTAACGATGGCAATCGCCGTAAGCCATCAGCAGAGCAAGACTATAACCGAACAGGTTGAGCGGCGGGGGATGGCTATTGCCCAAAGCCTGGCGGCTACCTCGAAAGCCGCCCTGACAACCTATGACTACATAGCCCTGTCACGGAACGCAAACCAGGCGGTCCGGGAACCGGACCTGTCCTATGTCATCATTCATGATAAGGAAGGTCGCGTCGCGGGCTACAGCGGTCGGGCCGATCTGGAAGGCAAGTTCCTCTCCGACGACCTGAGCCTCAGAGCCCTGTCCTCTTCCGTGCCCCTGACTCAAAAGACCACTCTCAGGGAAAGCGGGACCCCTGTTTTGGACGTTGCCGTGCCCGTCTCCATTCCCGGCTCCGAACGGCCCTGGGGCGTCGTTCGAATCGCCCTGTCCCTGGCCCCCATGTTCCGGCAAATCCGCCAGGTGCAGACCACTATCTGCGCCATCGGAGCGGGAGCGCTGATCCTTTCCATTCTAACCTGTATCTGGTTTGCGCGGAGGATTACCAACCCCGTCGGGATACTGGTCAATGCCACGATCTCCGCCGCTCACGGCGATCTCGACCAGGAAATACGCATCACGACAGGTGATGAAGTCGAGGTATTGGCGGAAAATTTTTCCTCGATGATTCGGGAGATCCTGTTCCAGCGCATACAGCTTGAACGCCACCTTGCGGAGATTACGGCACTGCGGGACTATCTCGACAAACTGCTTACCACGATGAGCGACGGTCTGCTGTCCGTGGATATGAAGGGACAACTGATGACCCTGAACCCAGCAGCGCGCGCGATGCTCGCCACCGGCGCCGGGGAGCTGGAGTCAAACCGGGATATAGAAATTCTCTTCGCTGAAGTACCCGAACTGCTGGAATACGTTCAGGGAGCCCTCGCCGCCCCCCATTCGGCAAAGCAGCGGGAATTGCGCATCACCGCGGAACGGGAGGTGAAGAATATCATCGTGGCCCCCAGCATCCTGGCGGACAAGGACGATACTCCCCAGCAACTGATTCTGAACCTCCACGACATGACGGAACTCAAGATGCTGGAAGGCCGTTTTCGGCAGGCGGAACGGCTGGCCGCGCTGGGAACCCTTTCGGCGGGCATGGCTCACGAAATTCGAAATCCGCTCTCCGCTATCAAGACTTTCGTCCAACTGCTGCCCCGCAAACTCGACAAGCCCGGATTTCTCGAAAAGTTTCAGCGCACGGTGCCGCGCGAACTCGAAAGAATCAACAGGCTTGTCGAAGACCTTCTGGAATTGGCGAGAGCCCCCAAGTACCATTGCAGCCTCGTGGAAGTCCAATCGGTACTGCGGCAGTCCATGGAACTCTTTGAGGAGGAAATGCTCTCCCACCGGATTGAGTGCCGGTTGGATATGTCCGGCGAACCTCCCGCGATCTGGGCAAACGCCGATCAAATCACGAAGGCTTTCAACAACATCATGAGAAATGCCATACAGGCTATGCCCGAAGGCGGAGAACTGCGGATCGGCCTTGCAACGGGCGCCTTGCCCTATGCGAGTCTCGGCGATTCCGGGAAAATAGTCCTGAATTCCGCGAATGGCTGGGTGATTCTAGTCTTTTCCGATACCGGCGTCGGCATGGAACCGGAAGACATGAAATCCCTTTTCAATCCCTTTTTCACCACCAAGGATTCCGGCACGGGACTCGGAATGGCGATCACTCACAAGGTGATCACCGAGCACGGAGGCCAGATCGAAGTTGAGAGCGCTCCGGGCAAAGGCACTCGCTTCACTATTTACCTTCCCTCCCATGAGAATACCGAGTTGTGTTCAAGATGATGTTCGAGTCGTGAACCGTTTTTTGTGTGTTGTGCACTCAAATCTGGGCAGTATCGTCTGCCTTCCGCCCCACCATTCATTCGCTCCCTTCCTAAGTACACGGATTTTCTAGCAACTCTGTTCATAGCATAATTGGTATCTTTCTTGTTTATTCGGATGTGCATGATACTCGGCAAAGATCCGAGACGAGAAGAGAAATGGGAGAAATGAATAATGGATAATCAAAAGGCTATCTTCGTTGTGGATGATGACCAGGGAATTCTTGATTCCTTTGATGCCATATTCGGCGGCAATTATCCGCTTGTCCTCATGGATAATGGAGCGAAAGCGCTCCCTGTGATCATGGATGAAAAACCGGAATTGCTTTTTCTGGACATCAAGATGCCAGGGACAAACGGCCTGGATATTCTTCGCCGGATGCGGGAAATGAACTCTTCCACCAAGGTGGTGATCGTGACGGCTCTTCCTCAGGACAAGTATGAAGAAATCTCCAGTCGGTTCGGCGTCTACCGTTATCTGAAAAAGCCGCTGGACGTGGACGAAGTGGAGAGGATAGCCAAAACCGTTCTCCATTAATAGCGAAAGGCACCCGTGTTTATGCCCCGTACTTCACTGTTATTGATCGATGATGAGCGGTCTTTCCTCGAGGGTCTCGAACTGTTTCTGGAAGATGAAGGCTACGAGGTCCATCTGTCCAGGAACGGTGATGAGGCGCTGACTGTCTTCCAGGAAATTTCCCCCGCGCTGGTTGTAACCGACCTGCGCATGCCGGGATTGTCGGGCATTGAAGTCATACGCAGAATGAAGGACCTGAAGCGGGATACGCTGATAATCATCCTCACCGGCCATGCTTCACTGCAATCAGCCGTCGAGGCAATTCGCCTGGATGTATTCGACTTTCTGAGCAAGCCCATCGACCTGGATCAGTTTAAATCCGTCCTGGATCGGGCACGGGAGAACATCCAGAGGGCTCGCCGAGCCGAGCGCGAAAGACGCTGCATCCGGGATCAACTCGCGCATGCGCGGCATCATCTGGAATTGCACAAAGAGGACATGGAAATGCAGAAGATGTTCGCCACGGCGGGCCAACTGATGCCGGCGATGCTTCACAACCTCAATAACCGGCTGACCCTCATTGTCGGCGAGACCCAGATGCTCAAGGCAATCCACCCGGAGATGAATGCCGTCGAGAGGATCGACAGGCATGCGTGTTTCATGTCCCAGATCATCAGGTCCTTCCTGCGGAAGGTCAAACCATCGACAAGCCGCCAGGAGACTATTCTGAATCTCAATCAAATACTCGTTGAGGAGGTAAGCTTCCTGGAATCCCACCCCAACTTTAACCGCGGTATGGAGAAGGAATGGCGCCTCGCCGATTCCCTTCCCCCCGTCGAAGGTGTTGCCGCCGATTTCGCGCAGGTGTTCGAGAACCTCCTGTTCAACGCCGCCGAGGCCATGCAGGAGCAGGCGGTCAAAAAGCTCTTTCTCGCGACCCTTTACAGCGACTCCGAACTACGGGTAGTCATTGGGGACAATGGCCCCGGGATTCCCGCCGAGATCCGGGAGCATCTTTTCGAGCCCTTTTTCAGCACAAAAACCAGGAATCGAGGAGTCTCCGGTGGAATCGGCACGGGCCTGGGACTCTATAGCTGCCGCCAGATACTTCGGGAATATGGAGCCGATATCGAGGTGGTCAGCAGTCCCGGCCAAGGCGCCAGGTTTGAAATATCCATTCCCAGGCATTCCTGAGCGGAGGACATGATCCATTTCCGGTTCCAGACTCTGTCTTCTTTTGAGTTGCCGCCGGCTCCGCCCTCCGCCCAGGCGCCTGCTCCCGTTCGTCCCGTGGGTATCGAAGGGCGGAACGGGTCGAGGATGCGAAAGCTGACGGTAGATCGCTCCTCAAAAACTCCTTTCCAACAGCAATGCTCACAAAAGGTTCAGGAGGAGCATTATGCGTGATGAAGACAAATCGAAAGCGCAACTCATTCGTGAACTCCGGGAGATGCGTGAAAAGACTGTCCCCCGTGCCGAGGAACAGGTTATTCGCATTGCAGCGGGCAACCTGCTCGGGGAGATCGGCCGAGGGCCGGGAGTGGAGCATTTCGCGATCCCGTCGAAACTGCACTTCGTTCAGGAGCAGGAGCGCAAAAGGATTGCGGGGGAACTTCACGACAGCCTGGGTTCACTTCTTACAGCAATCAAAATAAACCTGGAGAGGGTACGAAACCTGATGACCTCGGGTGAATTCGACCCGGCAAGTCTCGAAAACCCCATACACCTGACGCAGCTTGCCATCCAGGAGGTCAGGAAACTCATATTCGATCTCAGGCCCTCACTGCTTGACGACCTGGGCCTGATCGCCGCAATGAACTGGCTCTGCGGGCAAATCGAATCCAGCACGAACATTTCCATAGACCGGAGGATAGAGGTAGAGGAGAGTCAAATACCCGAGAACCTCAAGATAGTCGTCTTCAGAATTCTTCAGGAGGCTTTTCACAACGTGGCCAAGTACAGCAATGCCGACTTTGTGGAACTGGCATTCATAACGAGTGAAACCGCCCTCGAGCTGACGCTCCGGGACCATGGCATCGGCTTCGACATCGGCAGCGCTCTCATGGAAGACGGTTATGAAAAGGGGCTGGGCCTCACCATGATGAAAGAACGCACGGAATTCTCCGGCGGTTCTTTCTCGATTGAATCGATCAGCGGGAAGGGCACCACCATCCGTGCGCTATGGCCAAATCGCGTCTGGAGCCGCAAGCCCGGACGAAAGAGCAAAACAACCGATACGCAACCCCTCGGCGCGGAAATATCGTCGAACACAGGGGCAAATCCATGAACGGAATTCCGGTTCGTCATCCATTTCCTCGCCGGTGACCGCGCGGTCATGTCAGCCGGGTATCGCGAATATTCAACAACGGGCAACAGGCATACTTCCTGATCGAAAGGCAATGCGTTGTGTTGGTTCGACGTGAACCGACATTCATTGCCCCGGCATTCTTTTGTCCTGGAATAAACCGCTTGTCCTCCCCTCCCGAGTGATGAACTCATACAAGGAAACATTCCTGATTCCGCCGGATGCAAATCAACCGGATCTCATTCCTTATGGTATTTATAAGGTATTAAACCGCCATGTGAAACTTTTTACCGGGGAAAAGGGTTGCAGCGGCTTCTCCCCACATTTATTATCCGAGTACGCGTACATGTTTCCGGAACCTGACATGTATTTTCTTGAACAGGCATCTTTCCATAAATAAAGCATTGGCAATACTCCGGCATCGATAAAGCCGACTTACGAATGCTCGTCTCGCTGTCCACAATTTCCAGGCACGCACCTTCGATCGGACTCCCTTCTCCCAATACCCTTCGCTAACCGAGCAAATGCCGGGTCTCTGACTGGTGTTGTTCCTTTCAATCCATTCCACAATCCGTTAGGAGGCATTTATGAGTCCGGATCGCAAACTTGTTCTGTTACCGGTGGACGGGTCCGAAGAATCCATGCAAGTGGTCAAGTACGTCTCCAAGGCAGTGAACCTGTCCGGAGCTGAAGTTGTGCTTCTCTCCGTCATCGATAAGCCCAGCGACATCTTCTGGGATGCCGGGCAGGATGACGAGGTGAGTAAACACATCGAACACATGCAGTCATGGGAATCCTACAAGGAACAAAAAATGCGGGAGTGCATGGAAGACGCCTGCAAAATCCTGGAGCAGGCAGGCGTGCCGAGATCCGGAATGAACTGCAACATACAGAAAATGAAGGAAGGCATAGCGCGAGACATCCTGCGTGAGTGCAAGTTCGGATACAGTGTGGTGGCATTCGGCCGCAGAGGCCTGGGACAAATGGATGAATCGCTGCTGGGAAGCATCGCGGCCAAGGTATTCATAAATGTGTCGGAAGCCCCCGTGTGCCTAATGGGCGGTGAAGCCCGGCCCGGGAAGATCATGGTCGGCCTCGACAATTCATTATCATCGATAAGGGCAGTCAACTTCGTCGGGAGAATGCTCAACCCATGCGAACAGGTAGAGCTTCTCCATATTGTCAGAATCCCCGAACCAGCAGGCAAACCCCTGGACAAGGCGAGCATCGATAAAATGGTCCAGGCGCAGGAAACCTCGATGAAGCCGATCTTCGAAGATGCGGTAAAGACACTGACGGCGGCGGGTTTCGCACCTGACCGGATTGGCTCGCGCGTGGTACAGGCCAGCGGCAGCCGCGCGGTAAACCTCTACAATGCGGCAAAGGCGGGAGAATTCGGCACCCTGGTGGTTGGACGCAAGGGATCGAAGGACGTACAGGAATTTACAATGGGAAGAATCGCCTACAAACTTGGCCAGGTAGCGCGCACCGTGGCATTATGGGTGGTGCCGTAAGACCCCGTTGGGGTCGAGGATGAACCGGATCCCGTGAAAAGTGAGCAGTCACGCATACATAGCCCGTTCATGCTTCGGGACCTCTCAACAAACAGCTTTTGAGAGTGAGTAATATCGAGGACTTACACAACTGGCTGGGTCATCCGCTCCTCGTCATGCCGAGTCGGCCAGAACTCTCCCCCGTTTGCCCCGAGGTGCCGGAGGTTAGAACGGGCCGGAATTGAGCGGGCACGGCGCCGTTTCCCGGCTGCGCCTTGCCGCGCGGGGCGGACGGACCCTTGAGTGACAGTCGGCGGGCCGAAAGGCCTGCCCCCGTGGACCGCAAGCGGCTGCTCAAGGTCTCGCGCTCACGCCTCGCCAGGCGCATGAGGAACTCATCTTCCGGCATGAACAGGGGGGCGCCGTTTAGTACCACACCGCGGCGCCCCCCGTTTTTGTCATTCCGCCGAGAGTCTCAACCACGGGTGAACGTGTAGTTGCCCTTCATGAATTCGTCAACATACCAGTCCACGCGGCCGTCATCGGAGAGTACCATGTCAAGGAGGCGGACCGAGCCCAGCAGCCGCCCCACCAAGTCAAGCTTCTCCTGCATGAAGGCACAGTCGTATTTCTTCATTTCCCCTCGCACCAGGTCGCCCTTGACGACAATCTTGAACCCGAGTTGTTTCAGGATTCTGGCGATCAGAAGGGCCCTTCGCGACCGCCGCCCTATGTCGGCCGCGCCGCCCTTGAATGAGAAGGCGATATAATTGTCATTGATGTTTTCGCCGCAGTAGGAATCCACCACCGTAAAATGGTATCCCAGGCGGGAGTTGAAGTTAAAATAATTCTCCGAAAGGACCACGTAGCTGGGACCGCCCATCCGGTCCTCCATGTGCGGGTCCTTGAAAATCGACTCGGTAACGATCGATGCGAACCCCTTCCAATCAACGTCAACCGGTCCCAGCCAGCGCACATTCGGATTGGTCATTCCGGAGAGAAGCGCTTTGAACGGGACCGAACGGATCGCCTCGGGCGTGGCCGCTTTCGCGCCCTCCGCCAGATCGACACCGCTGCCCAGGTCCACCGCGAGCATTTTCATGGGCAGGGGCACCTTGATCCGGACAGCGGCATGGCTGCTCAATTCCAGGTCATCGCTTATCCGGAACATTTCCCGCATCGATTTTTCATGCGCGAAACGGATGACGTCATGAAATGTTCGGCACCCCTCGGGTGAGAACAGGTCGCTCTCGGGATCGACCAGATTGAGCACGGCGATCTTTTTCAGAGCCGCGTGGACAGCCTTGTAGACCGGGCTGCCCTTCATCGGATTGACCTGCCGCTTGCGGTCCAGGATGCTCTCCACACGGCCTTGGAAAACCACCCTGTTCGTTGCGTCGACGGTTATTTCCTCGCCGTGAGGTATAATCTCCGTGGCATTGCCCGTCTCCACGAGGGTCGGCACCCCGAATTCCCTGGCAACGGAAGCCATGTGCCCCGTGACGCTGCCCACATCGGTCACGATAGCCTGTACGCGACCGAGGAGTGCCACGTAACGGGGTGATGTCTGTTTGGCAATGAGTATCGATCCTTCCGGAACGTTCAGAAGGTTGTGCTCGGAGTTGAGAACATAGGCAAAGCCGCCGGCCTTGCCGCGAGAGGCCGTGGCGCCGGCGCGAAGCAGGACGGGAAAGCCGGGGATCTCTCCTTTCGACAGATCGGCTCCCTCGTCGCCGGGACTGTCCTGGAGCGAGGTCAGGTCGATATTGAGCGGTCGCGATTGAACGATCACAACCCTGTGCTGAGCATCCATGGCCCACTCGACGTCCTGCGGCTGTCCAAAATGCTCTTCCAGGATGAGCCCGTACTCGGCCACGGTTTTAGCCTCGCTGTCCGACAGGCAGCGCACCCGCTGCATGTTCAGGGGAACAGGCTCGTCGATCAGTTCGCCAAGCGGGTTCACAATGAGTTTATTCTCTTTGCGGGCGCTTCGGGCGCGGACCAGGTCCCTGCTCCCCCTGTCAAGCTCATAGAAGTCCGTGGGAACGGAACCGTCCACGGCATTGAGCCCCAACCCCCAGACACCGTTTATGAGCATCATGTTCCGCGTCGGGTCGTTGGGATCACGCGTGTACAGGACTCCGCTGGTCAAGGCTTCGATCATGACCAGACACAGTACGCTCATTATCACGTACTCGTCGGGATAGCCCTTGCTGCGCCTGTAATAAACCGCGCGCGGATTATACGTGCTCGCCAGGACCCTTTTATAGGCCTCCAGGAGCCCATCGCGACCGACCCCCAGAATCGAGGAATGCTGGCCGGCAAAGCTGGCCTCTGAATCCTCGCTCGTGGCGCTCGACCGCACCGCGATGCGAACGCCCGGCCCCATGGCATTGATCAAAAGATCCATTTCCTTGAGCAGTGATTCTTCCAGTTCGGAGGGCAGCGGCGCTTTCATGACGCGGGTTTGAATCTCGGTGCAGGATTCCATGAGCCGCACTGTGTCGTCAATGTCCAGATCCTTGAAAATCTTCTGCGCGACCTTGTACAGCCCGTTGGACTCCATGAAGTAATGATATGCGTAAGCCGTCACCGCGAAGCCGCGGGGGACCGGCAGGTGGACGCGGTTGAAGATTTCACCGAGATTGGCCGCCTTTCCGCCCACCTCCGAAAGACGATCCGAGCTGATCTGCCCCAGCGGGACCGTCAAAACGGTCTTCTCGACCATCCGCTTCCGAATGAGTTCATGAAAGATGCTCTGGCCAATGCGTTCGACAGCCTCGGGCAGGGAAGGGTATTTCCCACCCGACAGAGCATCGAGGTCTTCGGCGACATCATAGACATGGGCCATCAAACGTTCCACACTGTGAATCACATAGTCCAGCGTGAACGGTTTGGACCCATAGCATACGAGTTCCAGGTCGGTAATGAGTTCCAGGGCATTGTTGTTTCCGGTCAGCAGATTTTGAAAATGCTGGAACTTTTTCTGAAACTGCACTTTTTCGGGAGAGTCGAGCGGAGACCCTTTGTCCTTTCGGAAAATATCAAATATTTTAATCATTTATGGCCTCTTAGCTGGATTTCATAGACAAGCTTTGCCCCGGAGTATTCCGGGGCGCGTTCGGCTCGAACGGCCGAAAACAGCACTCTTCTGAGTGCAATTTCGAGTAATCCGTATAATAAGAAGAGAACTTGGAAAAAATAACAACAATCCAGGAGGAGCGGCAAGTAGCGTTGGAGAGAAAAAGATCTTCCCGTCAGTCGGGCAGAGCCTGGAAGGTATTCTCAAACAGTTCCAGGTCTTCCTTGGACCAGAGGCAGAAAATAATCTCGACCAGGCTGGTCTTCTCGTTTTTTAAATACTCGTTCACGGCCGTCAACATGATCCTGGCACAACGGTCTTTCGGAAAACCAAAAATTCCGGTGCTGATGGCAGGAAAAGCGATGGTCGCAAGACCGTTTACCGTGGCTGTTTTCAGACTGTTCAAAGTAGCATTGCGAAGCTTCTCGTCGTCATTGCCTTCGCCGTACACCGGGCCGACCGCATGAATGACGTGGGAGGCCTTCAGGTTTCCACCGGTTGTAATAGCGGCTTCCCCCACTTTGATGGGACCAATTTTGTCGCACTCCTCCTGGATCGAGGGGCCTCCCTTCATCCGGATGGCGCCGGCGACGCCGCCTCCGAGCTGGAGCCTGGTATTGGCGGCATTCACCACCGCGTCCACGGCGAGATCCGTCAAGTCACCCCTCAGCAGCGTAATTTTCTTCCCATTCACGATCTTTTCCATTTTTTCCTCCTTGCGCGGCGGGGACAATTCAGAAAGGACCAGTTTTCTTTTACCCCAAAAAGCCCGCCCGATAAAGACAACTTTCGTGTCCGTGGCGCACCGTCCGTGTGGCAAACCCCGACATCGGGTTTACAAAAATGCATTTTTCCGCTATAAAAACGGTTTCAGGAAAAAATTCGAAACCTTAAAGCAGATAAGAAATGGCCTTCAACGTTCAGGACCACTACTTTCACAAGGCAAAAAAAGAGCATTTTCTCGCAAGAGCGGTTTACAAGCTTGAGGAGATTCAGAACAAATACAAAATACTGCGCTCCGGCCAGCGGGTCCTCGATATCGGGGCCGCTCCCGGATCGTGGATACAGCTCGCGGCAACAGTGGTGGGGCCGTCGGGCATCGTGGTGGGAATCGATTTAAAACCCATCGAGCATACTTTCCCTCGGCACGTGAAAACCTTTTGCGGCGACATCAACGACGGCGAATTCGTCGATGCCGCCATAGGTCCGTTTATCCCGTTCGACGTCGTGCTGAGCGACATGGCGCCCTCCACCTCCGGGATCAAAATGGCCGACAGTGCCCGCTCAGCGCTCCTTTTCGAGCGCGCGTTCGAGATCGCGAGGACCGTGTTGAAGCCGGACGGGACTTTTCTGGCAAAGATTTTCCAGGGATCGGAGTTTCACCAGTTGCTCTCCGAGGTAAAGAAGCACTTCCATAAAACGCGGGTGGTAAAGCCCGAGGCATCCAGAAAGCAAAGCAGGGAGATTTATATTCTCGCCTTGAATTTAAAGAAGAATTAGCAGGAGGTCTTTCCATGTCAGGTCATTCGAAATGGAGTACCATCCGCCACAAGAAAGGCGCGGCGGATGCGAAGCGCGGCAAGATTTTCACAAAGCTCATCAAGGAAGTGATGGTAGCCGCCAGGATGGGCGGCGGCAACGCCGATGCCAATCCGCGCCTGAGGGCGGCCGTTCTCGCGGCCCGCGCGGAAAACATGCCGAAGGAAAACATCGAACGGGCAATCAAGAAAGGCACCGGTGAACTCGACGGCGTGAACTACGAGGAATTTATGTATGAGGGCTATGGCCCGGGCGGGGTTGCCATTCTCGTAGACATTATGACGGATAACCGGAACAGGGCCGCGAGCGACATACGGCACATCTTCAGCAAGAGCGGGGGCAACCTGGGCGAGGCTGGCTGCGTTGCCTGGATGTTCAGCAAAAAGGGAAGTATCGTCTTCCAGAAGTCGGCCGTCCCCGAGGAGGAGTTGCTCGAACTTGCATTGGAGGCGGGGGCCGAAGATGTCAAGGACCAGGAGGATGAGTTCGAGGTGATCACTTCCCCCGAGGATTTCGCCACGGTAAAGGCGGCTATCGATGAGAAAGGGCTGAAATACGAACTTGCCGAAATAACCATGTCGGCCCAGACCACCGTCAACATCGATGATCCCAAAACGGCCCAGCAGTTGCTGAGGCTCATGGATTCTCTCGATGACTCCGATGACGTCCAGCATGCCTACGCGAACTTTGATATTCCCGATGAGATCATGGAGTCACTGGAGTAGCAAAGTGCCGAGAAAGCAAATGAACCTTCTTCCAGGATTTTTTCGAGGCCTATGATCCGAACAATCGGAGTGGACCCCGGGTCACGGTTCACCGGGTACGGAATAGTAGAGGGCGATGGTTTCCGCCTCCACTACATTCATCACGGGACGATCAGGCTTCCAGCCAGCCGCTCTTTCCCCGAACGCCTGCAGATGATTTACGAACAGCTCTGCCAGGCGATCGGTGAATACAAACCCGAGTGCATGGCGGTCGAGGAAGTGTTTTTTGCCAAGAACGTGAAGAGCGCCTTGAGCCTTGGGCAGGCCAGAGGGGTAGCGCTCCTGGCGGGAACCAGCCACGGACTGTCCATCCACGAGTACAGCGCCCTGCGCATAAAACAGGCTGTGGCCGGCTACGGCAGGGCAGCCAAGGACCAGGTTACGGGGATGATCCAGCGGCTGTTCCGTATCGACGATCAGATCGAACCCAACGCCGCTGACGGGCTTGCGGTGGCAGTCTGCCATATCAACACCCAATCTTCGAGCAACCGCTGGAAGGCGCTGGAAACACCATGATCGGATTTCTCGAGGGAAAGCTTCGGGCGAAAAACCCCGAAGGGGTTATTGTGGATGTCCAGGGAGTGGGCTATTCCGTGCAGGTTCCGCTCAGCACTTTCTACGAACTCCCCGAGGTCGGGCAGACCGTCTCGCTCAATATTCATACCCACGTCCGCGAGGATGCGATCCAGCTCTTCGGTTTCCGCACGAGCGCCGAGAAGGAGATGTTTCTGCTCCTTACGGCCGTCAACGGGGTAGGACCGAAGCTTGCGATAGGCATCCTGTCGGGCATAAGCCCGGATGAGCTGCGGCTGGTCGTGGAGCGCCAGGACCACGCCCGGATGAAGAACATCCCCGGCGTCGGCAAAAAGATAGCCGAACGGGTCGTGCTGGAACTCCGGGATAAGGTAAAAGGCAAGCAGCGGGATAAGTCCGAACCGGTTCAGCCGTTTACCGGTGGAGACGTCTTGTCCGATGCCTTCTCCGCCCTGGTCAACCTCGGATACAAACCGGTCGAAGCCGAGAAGGCGCTTAGTCGCGCCCGGAAAGATCTTGGCGAAAGCCCCTCCCTGGAAGACCTCCTGAAGCACACACTGCGTGTGCTCGCTTAGCACGAACCGATTTTCCGCGTTGGCCCGAGTCCCGGCGGCATGGCGGGAGCGACCATGGGCGGTTTCTTGCCCGGAGCCGCCGAAACACGGGCTGCCGCGCGGGTTAATTCATGCTATAAGGCATGGGGCGGAGCGTGCGGTTTTTACCGCGCCCTGTCACGCGAACGCAGGGAATACTTCGCTCAAGGCAGGATTAATCCTGAAGGCAACCTCTAGGACTATCGAGCGAATATGACGGATCGGGTGATCACTTCGCAACAGAAGGAAGAAGATGTTTCGGCCGATACTAATCTGCGGCCGCGCACCCTGAGCGAATACATCGGACAGGAAAGGGTAAAGGAGAACCTCGCGATCTTCATTGCCGCCGCGAGACAGAGAGCGGAGCCGCTCGACCATGTCCTTTTCCACGGCTTCCCGGGACTCGGCAAAACCTCTCTCGCGGCCGTCATCAGTAACGAACTGCATGTGAACATGCGGGCGACTTCGGGTCCGGTCATCGAACGGGCGGGCGATCTCGCGGCCATCCTGACCAATCTGGAACAGGGCGACGTTCTCTTCATCGACGAAATACACAGGCTCAATCACGTGGTCGAGGAAATCCTCTATCCGGCGATGGAGGACTTCAAACTCGATATTATAATCGGCCAGGGACCTTCGGCGCGAACCATCAAACTGGATCTTCCGCCGTTCACGCTAATCGGGGCCACGACTAGGGCAGGCATGCTCTCGCCGCCCCTGCGGGACCGCTTCGGGATGTCGTTGCGACTCGAGTTCTACCAGCCGGATGAGTTAAAGGAGATCATCCGGCGGTCGGCAAGAATCCTCGGAATCACTATTG
>JBDKTY010000087.1:0-5132 GCA_039679945.1 Syntrophobacter sp.
ATACGGAGTTGCGTTCAAGATGAGTCTATCCCTAAATTGAAGATGCCGTTCAGAATTGACCCGTTCTACCCTTCGATACCTCAGGGCGAACGGGGGTATATCCTCTTGAACGCAAATGAGTATTAGACAGGGACTGCCGTGGGCGCCAATAAAAAACGGGAACATCGTTCCCGTTTTTTATTGGCATTGCAGCTTTTCGAAGGCTGAATCAACCGCACTTGCAGGATGGCGAGCAACCGCTGCCCCCCAGCGGGACCTCGGGGGATACCCGAAAGCCCGAACCCATCCCGTAGACCACATAGTCCACGGTGACGTCTTTGGTGGTCCCGTGCAGTTCCTTATCGATCAGCATCGTAAAACCGTTTATCTTGTAAACATCATCGTTGTCTTTTGGTTCGTCCAGAACCATGGCGAGCGACGGTCCCGCTCACCCGCCGGTCTGAAGGAATATGCGTATCGGGGTGATTTCCTTTCCCTTGAAGTACTCCTTCAAAACTTCTTCCGCTTTCTCGGACATGTTGATCATGAAACCAGTCTCCTTTCAGATTACAGCTCGAAAATCCGGTGGATTCTTTCAGCCGGATACTTTTCCCACGGGTCGCATATGTCTCCTCGAAAATAAGCCATCCGGACCCGTTTTGTAAGTATCCGCCCTCATTTTCCGTGACTCTAGCGGATGGGAAACGGGTGAGACACCCTGGAGAGGAATAGATAACATAGATTTTTCAGAACGGAAAACTAATATTAGAAAAAGTAATCATAAGAGGCATTTCTATTGGGCGTATCGATTTTAATCCATGTTGACATCCCGATGCAATCTCTCCATACTAGCAAGGGATATTCGGTGACCTGTTCTTCCCTCCTCTCTCCCGAGCCTCGGTATCCTGGGTCCGCCGGCAAACCTGCCGATTGGCGTTCGTCTTACCGTTTCAGGTCATAGTCGTGACCCGGCTTGTGCTGCTCGGATGTTCGGCTTGAGTTCTAACTTCGATCAGAGGTTGTCTAAATGGCGAGTTATCAGAGAAGAATTTTGCTTGTGGTGGACGGTTCCTATCAGTCCTATGAAACGGTCAACTATGTCAGCGGCGTCTTGCCCTCTTCCGGGACGGAAATCGTGCTGCTTCACATAACGAGCAAGGTCCCCGATGCGTTCTGGGACCTTGAAAAAGACCCCATCTGGCAGCAAAAGGTGCAGACGGTCCGTGGCTGGGAGATCCAGCAGGAAAAAAAGATCAGCGAATTCATGAAGCGCGCCTGCCAGGTTTTCATGGATGCGGGCTTCCCCGGATCGGCGGTAAAGATCAACGTGAGGGAACGCAAGGAAGGCATAGCACGGGATATCGGCAACGAGTCCCACCATGGTTATGATTCCGTCATCCTCGGAAGAAGGGGACTGAGCACCATTCAAGATCTGTCTCTTGGTGGAATCGCTCATAAGGTCGTTCTCAAGGTCACCGACCTCTCGGTGTGGCTGGTCGGCGGCAGACCGGAAACGGAGAAGTTTATCATCGGCGTCGATTCTTCCACGGGCGCGATGCTTGCCGTGGATCACTTCAACAAGATCACGGGAGGGCAGCATAAGAAGGTCCTGCTCATCCATGTAATCAGGAGAGTGGACGGCGCGATAGCCGATATTGAAGATACCGAACTCGTCGAGCAGATCCAGAAGGAACATTTCGACCGCGCCGCCAGGGAGATCCGGCCGGTTCTCGCGGAGGCATCCGAAAAGCTGCTGGCCGCCGGGATTCCCTCCGAGAACATATCGACGAAAGTAGTGTCGGGAGCCACGACCCGCGCCGGGACCATCATCGAGGAGGCCCGGGCGGGGGGTTATGGCACGATTGTCGTTGGGAGGCGCGGAGTCTCGACGGTCGAAGACTTTGACATGGGCAGGGTCAGCAACAAGCTCGTCCAGGCCGCCAAGGACCGGGCATTGTGGGTCGTGGGGTAAATACCGTGCGTGGGGCGGGCTTTCCAGCCTGTCGCCCTGTCATCGAAGGGTGGAACGGGCCAAGCTATTTATTAACACTCCGGAGCAGCCGTCTTCCCGGAGGACCGGCCTTTTGCAGGAAGGGCCGGACTGTCTCCGGGATGAAATATCCGGAGAGGACCGCGAAAACCCCTCCGAAACACAAGCCGCTGATGCCGATCTCGAACAATGCCGCAAGATGGGGTGAGGCCTGCGGATCGAATAAGCTCAATTTTCCCGCTGCCCAGGCCGGCAGGGCCGAGACAATCGAAAGCCCCAATACCTTCAGGGAAGCCGCTACAATCCCCGAGAAAGCATCATCCCCTATCCGAATTTTCCACCAGATGGTCAGAACGGCGCTGTAGGCAGCGATGGAGGCTGCGCTCGCGGCGGCAACCCCCAGTGCGCCGATCCGCGTTGCCAGAACGTAGTAGACCGGAACGGAGAGTACCGTCACCACCGTTCCAAGCACAGCGGGCGTGAGTGTATCGGTCCTGGCATAAAAGGCGCGGCCGAGTACCTGCTGATAGCCCCAGCAGGCGGCGCAAAGGAGCAGGATTTGCAGAAGGCGGGCCGTCTGAGCGGTGTCCTGCTGACCGAAGCGCCCCTGCTCGAAAATGAAGCGCACCGTGGGCTCGGACACCAGGATCATCCAGATGGAAAGCGGGATCAGAAGAGTGATCACATTCTGGAGCGCCGCTTTTATAGTGCTGTAGAACCGGGCGAAATCCCGTTTCACGAACAGCTCCGCCATGAACGGGTAGGAAGCCACCCCCGCCGCCTGCCCCACAACGCTTACCGGCACCAGCATGATTCTGCGCGCGTAATTCAGCCAACTGATCGCCCCGATGCCGGCCATCGAACCGAAGATCCTCACGAACTGCTCATCCACGATCGTTATGGACTTGCCTATCATGAGGGGAAGAGCGGTGAGGAAATACTTCTTCAGTCCGGGGTGGTAAAGCGACCACATTATTTTGACCCCGCCGCCGGTATGCGCCGCGAGGAAGGGAAGCAGGAAATTCCCTATGGCCGCGCCAACCAGGACCCCCCAGCAGAACCCCTCCATCCCGCGGTGGCGCAATACGACCCCGCCCACGATGATCATCAGGTTATAGAATATGGAAGTCAGCGCCGGCACGGTGAACTGCTTTCGCATATACAGGAGTGCCGTGAGACAGGAGCCGCAAAGGAAAAATATCTGTGCCGGCAGAATTATGCGCAGGAAAAAAGTGAGGCGCTCCAGGGCCTCGTTTCCAAGTCCGGGCGCGGCAAGGTATGCAAGCCTGTGTGCAAATACAAATGCGAGAAAAGTAAAGGCGCAGATGAAAATCGTTATCCAGATGAAAACAGTGGAAAAAAAGCGCCAGCCGTCCTCCTCGTCCTCGGCGAAGTATTTCGTGAGAAACGGGATCAGGGTGATCGAAAAGTAGCCCCCGGCCAGCATGTAGCTGATGAAATCGGGAATCACGAATGCCGCGAAGTAGATGTCGGATTCCTGGGTCGCACCGAACAGAAGCGATATGAGCTTGTCGCGGATCAACCCCATGAAACGCGAGAGCAGGATTCCGCCCGCGATGATCAGCGCGGCCAAACCCATTTGTTGGCGGGTTTTCCAGAAAGCAGACATTTAACCTTTCAGACCATGGCTGAGCAGGCCGAGGAGTAGCCCCTCCATCGCGCCCCGTTCAGATTCGGTATGACAGCTTGTCGCAAGGTTCGCTACCAGGCCCCGCGCACCTTGACCCCGTTTTCGGCGAGATATTCTTTTATCTGCCGGATCGTATAGGTCCCGTAATGCACCATTGAAGCGATGAGAGCCGCGTCGGCGCACCCGCCGTCGAGCACGTCCAGGAGATGCACGGGTTCGCCCGCCCCTCCGGAGGCGATTACGGGTATGCGAACGTTGGTCGAAATGAGGCGGGTAAGTTCGATTTCATAGCCCGTCTGCATGCCGTCGGCATCGATGGAGTTGAGGCATATCTCCCCTGCCCCGAGCCTCTCCGCTTCCCTGGCCCACCACAGCGCATCGATCCCCATCCGGGTGCGGCCCCCGTTTATTACCATCTCGTAGCCGGAGGGGATTTGTTCCGAGACCCCCACTTTCTTCACATCCATCCCGAGCACGACACACTGGCTGCCGAAGGCTTCGGCACCCTGCCGAATAATATCCGGATTCAAAACGGCAGCCGAATTGACGCTCACCTTCTCGGCCCCCGCCAGCAGAACATCCCGCATGTCCTCGAGAGAGCGGATCCCCCCTCCGACCGAAAAGGGGATGAAAATGGTTTCGGCGACACGCCTCACCACGTCGAGCATTATGGGACGACGGTCGCTGGAGGCTGTAATATCGTAGAAGACGATCTCGTCCGCGCCCTCCTCGTAATAGAACCGCCCCATTTCGACCGGATCGCCGATGTCGATGTTGTTCCTGAACTTGATCCCCTTGGTGGTCCGGCCGTCCCGAACATCAAGACATGGTATTATTCGCTTACTGAGCATTTTGAGCCCTCATGATATCGATGCGCCGTCCCAGCGGCAAAAATTGTCGAGCAACATCAATCCCGGTTTCCCGCTCTTTTCCGGGTGGAACTGCACGGCCACGAGATTCCTGTACGCAACCGCGCATGTAAACGATATCCCGTAGTCGGCGGTGCCCGCGGTCATCTCTTCACTCCGGGGACGAGGATAGTAGCTGTGCACGAAATAGAACTCGCTTCCGATGGGAACGCCCCGGAAAACCGGATGATTACGCGTAAAGTCAACCGAGTTCCAGCCCATGTGGGGGATTTTCAGAAGCCTTCCGTCGCCCGAGTATATCTTTTCCGGAAAACGGCGTACTTCTCCGGGAATGATCCCGAGGCAGCGCGTGTTGTTCTCCTCGCTCAGATCGAACAACACCTGGAGCCCGACGCAAATCCCGAGAATGGGCACACCCGATGTGAAAAGTTCATGGAGCAGAGTATCCAGACCCAGTTCCCCAAGGCTTTCCATCGATTTACCGGCGGCGCCGACACCTGGGAATATCACCCTCTCAGCCCCGCGGATTTCTTCGTGCGAGTTGGTAACTTTACAGGGAAACCCCAAGTGTCTCACGGCTCTTTCCACACTGGTGAGGTTTCCGGCTTTATAGTCGAGAATCGCTATCACGCCCGGAACTCCT
>JBDKTY010000088.1:0-2723 GCA_039679945.1 Syntrophobacter sp.
GTATGTAATCTGCCGCGAATGAGCCTGTCGCGGAATCGTACGTCAACGATGAATTCTTTCTCCAATTAACATCGTCTTCACGGGGAAAATCATCACGGTAAAAACTTCCCCGGCTTTCCTGCCGGCCGAGGCTTGCGGTAATTACCGCTTTCAACGTTAAAACCGCTGCCGTAAGATCAGCCTTGACGCAGACCTCACGCCGGTTTTCCGGTACGACTCCCTCCAACTCCCGGCCGATCAGGAAGGATGCATCAAGACCCTTCTTGAGCCCGTCGGCCGATCGTATAACGCCCGCGTGGGTCCATGCCGTCCGCCTGATCTCATCCTTGATCTGCATAAGCGTTTTGTATCCCGTTTTTGCGCCGGCGGTGCGGTCTTCCCACGGGCCTTTAATTTCGGAGACAATCCCCTTTTGGCCCGAGCTTTTGAATTGAGCGGCATTGCGCCCTGCCAGCGTTCCGAACACGGCGCATTCCATCAGCGCATTGCCGCCCCGGCGGTTCGCCCCATGTAGACCCCATGTTACCTCTCCGCAGGCAAAAAGTCCCGGCAGATCGGTCCGGCAGGCCTCATCAGTCCTGACGCCCCCCATCATAAAATGGACAGCGGGCGACACAGGCAGGGGCTTTGCCTTGAAATCGTGCTTGATCAACCTGAGAAGGCTTAAGGGATGTACGTTCCATGCTTCGTCGGGCACTCTGCTGTAATCGAGGAATACCGTGCCCTTTTCCGTCTCGCGGTAGAGGTCTATGGAAAGTTCATCCCGTTTTCTCATAACCGCCTCGCTGAGACTGCCCATGTTGTACTTTACCGCCAGGTCTTCGCCGGCACTGTTCACAAGCCGTATCGCCTCATGCATCGGGGGATAGACGATGCTGGCGGCCAGGCCCTCGCCTGCCACAACAAGGGGAAAGAACTGCACGAATTCCATATCGAGAAGTGAAAGGCCGGCCATGGCGGCAAGGCAATAGCCCTGTCCCATGATGCCCTTCTGGTTGTCGTTTCTGAGATAGATTGCGCCGGCACCGCCGGTGGCGAGAACCACGGCATCCGCGCCGTATATGACGCGGCGGCCTGCCCCATCTATCCCTTCGATGCCCGTTGCGGCCCCGTCCTCCTTCATAATCCCGGTTACGTAAAAATCGCGTACAACATGGATATTCGGACGAGACTGCAGCGCCGCGGCCACCTGTTTCACCATTGTAACACCGGAGACTACCCTGGGGTTGGGAGACTTGACCTGGTAAAGATTTCCCTCCAGGTTTATGGGAACCCCGAGGGCCTTCAGTCCGGCGACGGCTTCGGGGCTCTTTTCAGCCACGATCCCAACCTTGAACCGCCTGTTAAGGAAGCGGCCAATCTCCATCGTTTCCCGGATGTATTCTTCGGCACCGTAGGAAGCGGAGACTCCGGTAAAGACGGCATTCGACATTGCCGTGTTCGTTCCAAGTCCTATCGAGCCCCGGTCGATCAGGACAACCTCCCCGCCTTCATCCGACGCCGCAATCGCGGCCATCATCCCCGCCAGTCCCGCTCCAACAACGATAACGCCATGTCCCATAATGGTATCCTCTCGTTTCTTCTGAATGTGGCATTATAGCACACAGGGGGCAGGCTGCGAAATACCGGGGACCATTGTCTCATTAAAAGATTTCCCGATTCAAACGGCGGGTGAAGAAAACGGGGCGCCTGATGCGACGGGGCTTACCGACTCAGCTCTGGCCCCGGTAAATTGCCTTGAACTCCTCCACGAGCAGGACATTGAGAAGATCCCGCATATTAGGGGGCGGCTGGCCGAACCAGTAAAACTTACCGTCCACGGCCAGTATGCTGAAGACGCGCTTTTTCACAGGATCGTAGAGCACGATGATCTGGCTCGCATCACACAGGTGGGGCTTACAGCACACGATAAGCACAAACTGTTCCCTGAAGACACGGATCATACGGTTCTTACCCGCGGCCGTGCCGGAAAGTGATTTTACCCAGTCCTCAAATTTTCCTTCCTGGATCATCGCCCCGTAGGATTTTTGGAAATCATCCAGCGTGAGCGTCTCCCAGGGATACACCTCATATTTCTTGTACTGGTCGGGAAAAGAAACATATTCGATCACGATCTGAGACTTGCCGCCGGCGGGCTTCGGGACGACCGATTTTCTTTGTGACTGTGCCTGGAGATCGACATCAGCGAAAAGGAATATCAACGCCGCTGCCATCGTTACCGTCAACACGATCCTTCTCATCTTCTCTCCTTGTCGGACCATCCGTATTCTCTTCGGGGCGGAGATAGACTCATATGTCCATCAAATACCCTCTGGCCGTGAGCCACTGCTTGCGCACCCTGTAATCGGGCATCACTTTTTCGATATATTCCCAAAACTTTTTTGAATGGTTCTTGACCTTGATGTGGGCTAGTTCGTGAACCACAATATAGTCGATAACGTCGTAAGGCGCCATGACGAGCCGGTAACTGAAGGAGAGCCTGTCATCGGACGAACAGGAACCATAGCGGGTCCGGGCGCTTGTGATCCGTATCCCGTTATATGACAGGTTCAACCGTCTGCCGTAAAAACTGACACGCTCGGCGAATATCTCGCGCGCCCTCGTCCTGTACCAGTTTCGGAACATCTCTCTGCCATCGGCGTTGTGATCGCTGCACATCTGAAATATGCCCCGGGAAAGGGTGAGCTTTGCCGAACCGCCTTCGATCACCTCCAGCGGATACT
>JBDKTY010000089.1:0-12821 GCA_039679945.1 Syntrophobacter sp.
AGGGAGCCGCGATGAAAGAGGACAGGGTTTTTGATGAACGGCGGGCTCGTATCAATGAGCTCCGGGCTAAGAACGAGAAAATGACCTGCCGGGAAAGGGTCCTTACTTCCCTGAAACACCAGGAGCCCGACCGGGTCCCCATTGACAACTGGATGGTTCCGGAAATCCAGCAAAAAACCATGGAGTATTTCGGCTACGATTCCAGGGACGAGCTTTTTGGTTTCCTGGGAGTGGATTTCAGAAACAACTATGGTCCCAGCTATGTGGGCCAGTCCTTCAAAAAGCACCCTGATGGAACGGTGGAGGACCTGTGGGGAGTGAAAAGAAAAGTAGTTGTCTATGGAAAGGGTACTTCCCACCAGGGGACCTATACGGAAGTCGCCGAATCGCCGCTTGAAAAACTCAAGACAGTGGAAGAAATCGAAAAGTACGACCACTGGGCGAGCGCTGACTGGTGGGACTATTCCTCTCTCAAGGGTGCTTGCGAAGCTTGCCACCCCGAATACTGCGTCATCAATGTGGGAGATCGCCTGGACAGGACAGCGCAGTTAAAGCCGATGATGTATCTCCGGGGAATTCAGCAGGCTTTTATCGACCTTGCCATGAATCCGAAGATTGTTGAAGCGATCCGCGACCATATTATCGAATACTTCGTGCAGTACAATCATCGGGTTTTCAAGGCGGCTGGCGGTGAAATCGACATTTTCATGATGGGTGATGACATCGGCGGCCAGACGGGTCCTCTGCTCAGTCTTGATATGTGGCGGAAATACTTCAAGCAAGGGTTCAAGACCTATATCGATATCGCCCATCAGTACGGCATCCCCGTGATGTACCATACCTGTGGAGATGTAAGACAGTTTATACCGGACTTCATAGAGTGTGGGCTTGATATCCTGCAGTCCTTGCAGCCCAAGGCCACCAACATGGACATAAAGAAGTTGAAACAGGAATTCGGCAAGGACATAGCCTTCCAGGGCGGCATGGACATTCAGCATACTCTCCCCCTTGGAAAGCCCGAGGATGTGAAGGCCATGGCCAAATACGCGCTGGATTCAGCGAAAGGCGGGGGCGGCTACATCATCTGCACTGCCCATAACATCCAGATTGACACTCCCATCGAGAATGTCGTCGCCCTTTTCGAAGCTTACCACGAATATGGCAAATACTAGGCGATTCCAGGCAGAAAGGACGACTGATGTTAATTGTGGGCGAAAAGGTCAACACCTCCATCAAAGCCGTCAATGAGGCAATTCTCCAGAGGGACGAAGCCTTTATCGAGGCTCTGGCGAAAGATCAAAAATCGGGAGGAGCCGATTATCTGGAGGTGAACTCAGGTCTCAGGATTCAGCCCCGGGAGGAAGCGGCCGATATGGAATGGCTGGTCCCGATTGTCCAGGGGGCGACCGGTCTCCCACTGTGCATAGATACCGCGCATGGCGTTGTCCTGGAAAGTGCGCTGAAGTTGCACCGGGGGAAAGCGATAGTCAATTCCATCAATGGCGATACGGAAAGGTGGGGAGAGATCCTTCCCCTGGTGAAAGAGTACGGATGCGATCTCGTTGTTTTGCCTTCGGACAGGAAGGGAATTTCCGCCAGGATAGGCGACCGGATAAAAGTCGCGGAACGTATTGCCGAGGGAATCTCCCGGGAGGGGATCGCCCGGAACCGGATATTTTTCGATCCCCTTGTGTTGCCGCTTTCTTCCGACACCAGGAACGGCATACTGTTCATTGAAACGCTCAAAGAGATCAAGCAGCATTTTCCCGAAGCCAGGACCATTTCGGGCCTGAGCAATATATCGTTCGGTCTTCCAAGGCGCAGTTGGATCAATCAATCCTTTCTTGTCTCCTCTTTGTGGGCGGGTCTGGACGCGGCGATTCTGAACCCGCTGGATAAGAAGTTGGTTGCGCTGATCAAAAGCACGGAGGCTCTTCTCAACAAAGACACCTTTTGCATCAAATACATTGAAGCATTCAGGAGCGGAAGATTAGGCTGAACATGTCCTCATGCAGTGTACGGGAGGAATGAAAATGGCTACAGATATATCCCCGCAACAGGAGAAGGCCCAGCCATCCGGTGCGCAATCGTCAGCGGCCACGCTGGACGATCAGGCACAGTGGAGGCAATGGGACATAGGCTTTAAACACTGGCGTAACCAGATTTTCATAGTCTTCTGGATTACCTACGGAGCGTTCTATCTCTGCCGGGTCAACTTTTCCGTGGCCATACCCGATCTCACAAGGGAATTCGGCTGGAGCAAGGCCCAGTTGGGCGCGGTTGGAACCGCCCTTTTTTGGGCCTATGCGATTGGTCAATTCACGCACGGCCAGATATCCGAGAGGTTTTCCTCCAAGCATTACCTCTTCGTTATGATGCTGCTATCGGCGGCTATGAACCTTCTGATGGTGCCGATCGCGGGATACGGTCTTTTTGCGATGGGAGTGATCTGGGCGTTCAACGGCTTTTTCCAGGCGGGAGGGTGGCCCAACTGTGTCAAGACCCTGTCTCAGTGGTTCCCCCCAAAGGCGCGTGGGAAAAGGATGGGACTCTACGGCGCCTGCTATCAGTTCGGCAATGTGATGGCCTGGCTTCTCGCCGGATGGGCAATTGCCAACTATGGCTGGCGCGGGGCCTTTGTAATTGCCCCTCTCATTTTTTCCGCGATTGCCTTCATCCCCTTGCTGATGGCGAAAAACCGTCCCGAGGATGTTCACCTGCCACCTATAGAAATATATGAGCAGCATGGTGAATTTGCCGGGATGAGCGTGGAGGAGATCAGAAAAAAGATCAAACCCAAGAAAGAAAAAGAAGAACATGCGGGTTTTGCCTTCACACTGAAACAGACGGTTGGGAATCCCAGAATTTGGGCGGTTTCCTGGTCTTTCTTCTTCGTGGACGTCATCCGCTATGGTTTTCTCCTCTGGGCTCCCACCTACCTGTTCGAGGTTCAAAAAGCGGGAATCGCCAAGGCATCCTACACGGCGATTGCGGTGCCGGCTTTCGGCATAGCCGGGGCGATCTTCTCCGGTTGGGCGAGTGACCGGTTTTTCCAGAGCAGACGGCCGCCGATCGCCTGCATTCTCATGGGCGCCCTGGGCCTGCTGTCTATTTACTTCTACTATGGCATTCCGCAGGGAGCGTGGATTCTTAGCTTTGTCACCCTGGGTATGATCGGGTTTTGCGTCCTGGGAACACAGGTGATTCTCATCGGCGCGGTGCCGATGGATTTCGGGACGAGAAAGGCCGCTGGCTCAGCCGCCGGTTTCATTGACTTTTTCGGCTACATTGGAGCGGGCATGGCAGGCGTATTCAGCGGGGTGCTCACCGATAACTTCGGCTGGACAGCCGCTTTCTGGTTCTGGATCATATCCGCTTTCCTCTCCTGCGCGATCCTTGCGGGCTTGTGGAAAGCTAAACCCGCTCCGGGGAAATACCTCTAGGTCTTTTCCCGCCTGGACCTCCCTCCGGCTTCCCCGATAATGAAATGGGTGGAGTCGGAGGGGGGATTTCCCGCTTTTGTTCGCCATTTGCTCATGCTAAAGATCATAGGAAGTCTAATCTCGGAATGCGTTCTACTGTAAGTTATAGTGATTCTTGTGGGATATCGAATGCCATCATTTGAGGTTGTAGGATGGGGCCATTGCAATGACACGGAAAAGCCCTCAGGAAAAATCCAGGACAACTCCAATTCGCCGGCTCGAGTGTGCCATCGTCAAGGGAAATACCGCGAAAGCCGCCGCCAATACGAGGGAATGCCTGGATGAGGGACTGTCGCCCTCGGTGATCATCGAACAGGGAATCCTCAAGGGACTGGAGATCGTGGGCCAGAAGTGGAGGGCCTATGAATACTTTATCCCGAATGTTCTCGTTTCGGCCATGGCAACAAAATTCTGCCTGGATCTTCTCCAACCGTTAGTGAAGGAGACGAGGACTGTTGAACTCGGGAAAATTGTCGCGGGCACCGTAAAGGGCGATGTCCACGATATCGGGAAGAACATCGTGTTGATGTTCATGGAGGCTTCCGGGTTTGATGTAGTTGACCTCGGTATCGATGTCTCGCCCGAACAGTTCGTCAAGGCAGTGAAGAAGGAGAAGCCTGATCTCCTGCTGCTTTCCTGTCTCTATACCGTCACCATGCACGCGGTGGAGGATTCGGTTATCGCCCTGCAAAAAGCCGGGCTCAAGGGGAAAGTCAGGACACTGATCGGCGGGGCGCCCATTACCCAGGAGTATGCCGACAATATTGGGGCAGACGGATTTGGAAGGGATGCCGTCGATGGGGTGGAGAGGGCGATGGTGCTGGTGAAAAGATCGAGACCATAGAAGAGACGGCCAGGGCCATACAGCCGACCGGTTCCCGCGGGATTGGAGACCGGTGTTTCGCCCCCGAGGGCGGCTGGTAATCTCTCGAATACCTCTTTCGAGGAAAACATGCGAAAGAAACTGGCTCAGGACCCTTTGGCGGAGAATCTCCTGTCCCGGATTCTTGACTCCTACCGGGAAGCCATGAAGCTTGAGGTCCGCCTGTTTGAAATTGACGACAAGGAGGGCATCCACTCCATTGAAGGGGAAGGGCATCCCTTTTGCCAGGAAGTCCGCCGTTGTGCCGAGGGCCGGTTTAACTGCCTGCGAGAGATCAATCGGGCCGTTGCCATATCCATGAAGATGGGCGAACCCTACATATTCCAGTGCCATGCGGCTGTCGTCGAATTCGTGGCGGCCGTCGGGAATGTGGGAAACAACACGGCTGCGTTCGTCTGCGGGCCAATCCTGCTGCGACACCCCGAACCGTACATCCTGCATCACGTTCTGGATAGAACCGCCGGCCTTCCCCTGGATAGGGACCTTCTCATGAAATATTTGCCTAAAATCCCCGTCTATTCGGAACGAAGGGTGCAGGCGGCCGCCGATCTCCTTTTCCTTACTGCAAACTACTTTTCCAAGATTGACCTTCTGACTCGGCACCGGCAGATTGAAATCTCGCGCCAGCAGTCACTGCTGGCCGAAGAGCTCTTTTTGAGCAAGATGTCGAAATTGGAATCGGGCGAAATGCCTCCAACTCCACCGGATCGTCCCAGTGAGGAATTCAACAGGGAAAAGGAGCTGATTGACCTGATCAAGATTGGTGACCGGAAAAGGGCCAAGGCACTGGTGGACCAGTGGCTGGGGCCTGCTCTTTTCCGCAGTCGCGAGCATCTCGGAATCCTGAAGGCAAGGGCGCTCGAGATTGTTTTTGTCATCGCCAGAGCGGCGGTGGAGGCTGGGGCTAATCTTGAGGAAATTCTCGGATTTAAGTACCAGTGCATTCAGAACCTGTCGAACGACGATTCCGAGGAAAGCCTTTATTATTTTCTGATCAAGGCTTTCGATCAGCTTTTCGAATGCATCTACCAGAACCGGAACATCCAGCATACGGCCGTTTTTACGAGGGCCAAAGAGTTCCTCTGGAAGAACTACAACCAGGATATTTCCCTGAAAAAACTGGCCGATGCGGTAGGTATGAGTCCCTATTACCTAAGCCACCTGTTTCGCAAGGAAATGGGAGCCTCGTTTCTTGAATATCTCACTTCCGTGCGCATTTCCATAGCCAGGAGCCTGCTCAAGCAAACGGACATGAGCATCATGGATATTTGCCTGGAAGTAGGATATCAGGACCCGAGCCATTTTGCGAAGATCTTCAGGAAAAAGGAAGGTATTCACCCCACTGAATATCGGAAAAAGTAAGCAGCATTCCCGGCAATTCTCCTCAAGGTAGACGCCTCCGCTGCCTGTCGTCGGGCAACAGCCCGACAAAAGGCCTTCCAAGGTCATTGGATTTCAATCCCATATTCCCGCGCCAGGGCTTCATCGAAACGAGCCCGCCGCGAAGGGCATTGTTTGCGGGGACACAGCCTGCAATTGACAAAGGAAGAATCGGTGGGGAAGAGGATGCCCGAGACGCTCATCCTGGGCTGCATGACGAGGCTTTCAGTCAGCCGCACGCCGATGGAACTCTCAACGTCTCCGAGAATGGAAAAGAGGGGGACCTGCTCCTCGATGGGCCAGTCCCGTAACGACCCCGGGCTCATATAACCGAGGTCTCCCGATGCGAACCGGGTTCGCACGTGCTCTATAAGTCGATCTCTGGCCGAGGACACGGCCTTGTTGCCGATAGTCGTGAGATAGTACTGACCCAGAACATCCAGGGACTGGGCTTTCTCTTCGACGCTGTCGCCGATTGTCACGACATAGGGGAAAACCGTCTCTAATTTGTCGACGTTTTTTCTGAGGACCTTGCTGGTCAGGGAGATTCCATCAATCACAATCGAATCCCCGGCTTTTGCCTCTATGCAGGATGCTTTGTATACGGCTTTCCCCGTGATCGACGCGGCCCACTGTGCGAGAGGCTCGATCTCCTGCCATTGGTCTTCATTTTTTACGTGAAGCCATTTCCTGATTTCTTCTGTCGCGAGGCTGACCGGCAGGTGCTCCAGAATTTCCACCAAGACGAAACCTCCATTTATGCGGCAATGAATAACGGCGGTACCCTACTTCAAATGTCCCGGGTTGAAAAGAAATAACCGGCGACATCAGAGTACGATTTCCGGGAAACATAAAAGGCTGGAGATTTGTACTCCAGCCTCGCGGAATGGATGGAAGGGCTGAGTTATCAGAGCTTTCTCACCCGACAGCCTGGGGACCTCTCGTGCCTTGTTCCACCTCGAAGCTGATACGTTCGTGGTCACCTCAGCTCCTGAAACCAATTCCTGAATAATAGCCGGCATCACAAAGCCGGAAGGGTCAGCCTGAACGTGACGCCTCCCTCCGGATTGTCGAATATCTCGATGTAACCCTCGTGCGCTTCCGCTATCTTCTTGACTATTGGCAGCCCAAGGCCGGTTCCCTCCTTTTTTGTAGTAAAGAAGGGCAGGAAGATGTCCTTTCTTTGCCCGGCGGGAATTCCACATCCGCAGTCTCTTATGTCAATGACGAGTCGGGAGTCTTTCTTATGGCAGTGGATTTCGACCGAGCCACCATCCTGCGTGGCATCGATGGCATTGGTCATGAGGTTCAGAATTGCCTGCTTGATCCTGATGCCGTCCATGGGTATGGGGCCGACGGGATTGCATTGCCTTACCCTCAGCTCCACACGTTTCTTTTCGGCGATCGGTCTGGCGATCTCCAGGCTCTCCCCTATGAGATGCAGGATCTCCTCCGGAGTCTTCACCAGGTCGAGCGGCCGCGAAAAATCGAGCATGTTTCCCACCAGTTGTTCCATCCGGTGGGTTTCTCGCAGAATGATCTCCATCTTCTGGCGGTCCGGGGAAGTCTCTTCCATATGGGTTTGTACGAGCCGGGCAAATCCCCCTATGGCAATCAGCGGAGTTTTCATATCATGGGCAACTCCCGAAAGGGCTCTCCCTATTCCGGCCAGGTTCTCGGACTCCCTGAGAGCCTTGGCCGAGCGTTCGCGAAGCGTCAGCTTCCACATTCCGTCCATCAGAAGCGTCAGTTGCCGCACATCCGACTGGTCGTAGTCCTCATCCTTGTTGGCCACGATAGCGAGAGCGATGATTCTGTCACCATCGAAAACGGGGATGCTGAGGAGCCTGACCAGAGGAATACTTCCGCAGGGCAATCCCTTGACGTCGGACTTGAGAAGGGAGGGATCATTGATTATTACCGGCGAACGCTGTCTGACGGCGTCAGCCCATGCGCCATGGTTCGCTATCTCGTAGCGCGTGGACACATCTGGAAGACCGCACTCCGGGATGTGCTCGCTGGTCCAGGCATGTAAATCCAGAATACTCTCATCCTCATTGAGGAAACCGATCAATCCCAGTGTACTGTTGGTCAGCTTCACCTGCTGCTCCAGAACATAGCCGGCGATTTCCTCTTCGGACGCCAACGTCATTTGGCTCAACGCCTGGAGAGCTTCCAATCGAATTTCGTCGAGTCTCAGCGCCTTTTCCGCGCGCCTGCGCACGCGTATCTCGGTCCTCAGGGCACAGTTCACTTTCGCAAGTTCCGCGGTCCGCTGTCGTACGCGATCCTCGAGTTCGTCACGCGCTCCGCGAAGGTCTTCCTCCATCAGCTTCCTGTCCGTAATATCGAGGCAGTACTCGATTATCCCCGTGACCTCACCGTTGCCTCCCAGAATCGGATGGGCGTGAATCTCCACATACCGGGGGCTGCCGTTACTGTCGTAGTGCGTGTGCTCGAGGACAAGGGGTTTCTTCGTTTTCTTGATTTCTTCGAGTGGACATGCATGCCCCCACCTGCCGCAGGGAGCATAACCGCGGTGAAAAAGCTCATAACATTTGGTATTCGTGGAGATCTTGACGGAGGATGCGGCGGCATTTGCCATTATGATGCTGTAGTCCTCGGCGTTTATTACGTAGAAGGGGTGAGCGAGTGATTCGAGAACGGAATTGAGGAATTCATTCCGCTGGATAAGGAGGTCCTCGACCTTTTTCCTGCCCGTCACATCCCGCGCCGTTCCGACAAGACCGATAATGCTGTTTCCCCGCGGTATGGCCGCGCTGTTGAACTCCACGGTTCTGTATTCGCCGGATTTGGTACGCAGCCTGGCCTCGGCGGGTTCAAGCCTTTCGCCGCGAAGGATTCGCTTGCCTCGTGCCTGCAAAAGCGCAATATCCTCGGGGTGAACGAGCGGAGAGTAGTCCTTGCCGATCCATTCCCGAGCACTCCATCCGGTGATTTGTTCGAAGGCCGGGTTCAGTGATTGAAACTTCCCGTCAAGTGAAACCGTGTAGATCATGTCGATGGAGTTTTCCACCAGCGTGCGGAATTTTTCCTCGCTCCGTCTGAGAGCAAGCTCCACCAGGCCACGCTTCCGAATCCCCCTTCCGGGCCTTATGCCGGTTTTGCGGAGCCGAACGGCGCCCCCGCACACCGGTTCCTCCCGACAGTGCCTGAAAGTTCTGCACTCCCCCGCGGCTTTTCTTCTCATGGGAACCTGCCTCGGCAAGCGTTTTGATCCACTGGCGAGCAGAAAACGCTTATTAATAGGATAAAAAATATGCCTCTAGAAAGATAGATACGTAGCCCGGATAGAGCAATGATTCTCCCGATACTTCAGAGCTGCCGTTCCCGGGTGTTGGAAGGTGTCGGGAGACGCGTGACGCAGCGGCCTCCCGCGTTGTTTCATGTTTCGTATCGCGGCGGGATGAAAATTCCAGGTGCAATACTTTTCCACTCATACTATGTCTATGCGCAAAAAGGTCCGCATCCCGGCATGTCCTGTCCGCGAGGCATCAATGTGGTTACGCGCGGGCATCCGTTGCACTCAGTACGAACAGGAGATGCTTCCGCGTTGATGGAGAGAGCCGCCGTTTGGACAAACGTCCGGTGCAGGTCCGAATGATCTGCTCTTCCAGATGCAGGCTCTACAATGAATGCAAAAAGTGAGGAGTGAACAGATGGATCAGACCGAACAGTTGCTGAGAGAGCTTTCCGAGGTGCACGGTGTGCCGGGGCACGAGCAAGAGGTCCGTTCGCTTGTACGCCGCGAGTTGGAGGGTTTTGGGGAAATAGAGCGGGACCGCGTGGGGAGCATTGTCTGCCGGTGCGGTGATGTGGGGCCCCGGCTTATGCTCGCGGCACACCTCGATGAAATTGGTTTCATGGTAACTCACATCACCGAGGAGGGTTTTCTCAAATTTCTCCCCTTGGGGGGATGGTGGGACCAGGTTCTGCTTGGCCAGCGAGTTCTCATAAAGAGCCATAAGGGTGATTTGCCCGGCGTTATCGGTGCGAAGCCGCCTCACGTTTTGTCGGAAGAAGAGCGGAAAAAGATTGTCGATTTGAAATCGATGTACATCGACGTAGGGGCTGTCTCCCGGTCGCAGGTGGAAGAAGCCGGCGTACGGCTGGGTGATCCCGTTGTGCCCGATGCCCCTTTCATGTCACTCATGGGCGGCGCTGTTTACATGGGCAAGGCCTTCGACGACAGGGCTGGCCTGTCGCTGATGATTGAGACGGTGCGCCATTTCGCGAAAGCCCCCCACCCGAATATCCTGTACGGCGCGGGTACGGTAATGGAAGAGGTCGGGCTGCGCGGGGCAAAAACCTGTGCCGGGCTCGTCGATCCCAATGTTGCCATAATCCTGGAATCGGACATCTGCGGCGACGTCCCCGGGATAAAGCCGGAAGAATCCACCGTAAAGCTCGGCGCGGGACCATCGCTGGTGTTGCTCGAAGCCAGAATGATTCCAAATCTCAGGCTTCGCGACCTTGCGATAGAGACTGCGGCACAGTTGGGTATTCCGCTTCAGTACTCGGCATGGCTGGGAGGTTCCACCGACGGAGGGCAGATACATCTTCACGGCATCGGCGTACCGACAATCGTTCTCGCGGTCCCCGCCAGGCATATCCACAGCCACAGCGGGTTCATCAGCAGGGAAGACTACGACCGCGCATTGCGGCTGATAATCGCCCTGGTTGAAAAACTTGATGAAAAAACCGTGGCCGGATTTACGGAAGATGAATGACCTTGCCGGTTTGGCAGCCGCAACGCTCCCGGCGCCAAACTCGCGGGAAGGCAAAATCCGCTGAAACGCAGCTCGGTGAAAGACCGGCGGGAGCCGGTTTTCACCTGAGAGCCGCCGTCCGTCCGGCTCATGACGATACCATCACAAAACAAAGGGAGGGCATATCGAATTCTTCCCTTTGCCTACCAGTAGTTACCAACAACATAAGACTAATTACCATCAGAACCTTGTAGTTGAATTACATTCGAGCGCCCCGATTACGGCGATTACGATACGGTAATTGCGCGGCGCCTTCCCCAGCCTCCCCGAGTTTCGGCATTTCGAAAAGGCTCGTCCGCAATCATAGTCCAGATAACGATCCGCATCTATTCCGCATAACAAGTTTCCAAAGTCACAAATTGGTCCCGCTTTTGCAACTCACCGGGGCAGAGTTGCACAGACTCAAAAAAGGCAAACTGCACGAAAGTGCAGGACGCAAAGTCACTGGCCTAAGTCCCGAAAGATCCCGGGATATGGTCGCAGGACCGCTGAGCAGATGCAGCACCTTCCTCCAGAGGGAGCTGGATTTGCTGGGCTACCGCCCGACGGAGGAAAATTCATGTCATCGAAATTTAGTTTGTCCAAGTCCCCCCTGTTGAAAAGCCTCATTATTTTGCTTTTCGTGATCACCTGCTCTGCTCAATACGCATTCGCCGCTCAAGTCCAGATAGCCTGGAACGCGTCGGCCGATGCAGCGGTAACCGGTTACAAAGTATACCACGGTACCGCCAGCAGAACCTACACGAGCACTCTCGATGCCGGTACTAACCTGACTTATCTGATTAGCGGCATTTCCGATGCTCAACCCCGCTACATTGCCGTGACCGCATACTCGGCCAGCGCCGAGAGCAGCTTCTCGGATGAGCTTACATGCTATGTCGTCCAGGCAGCGGCTCCCACCAACGGTCAGATTCTGCCGGCCGGGAACACGGCATTTGCCGCGGGCAGCAATCAGACCTACTCCATAGTCCCATCCGCGGGATACGTGATCCAGGATGTTCTCGTGGATGGCGTGTCCGTCGGAGCCGTTTCATCGTATACTTTTTCCACACTCGGTGCTTGTCATACTATTTCCGCTGTTTTCGGAACAAGCCAGACCTACACGATCACGGCCAGTGTGTCTGGAAGCGGTGGCGGTATTTCACCTTCCGGATCGGTCAGCGTTAGCTCCGGGACAAGCAAGACCTTCACGATAACGCCATCCACGAATTACAAAATAACGGATGTTAAGGTGGACGGTACGTCGGTTGGCGCTGTTTCCAGCTATACATTTGCTTCCGTAACCGCGAATCACACCATAACGGCTAGTTTTGAGCTGATAACCTACACGATCACGGCCAGAGTGTCTGGAAGCGGTGGCGGTATTTCACCTTCCGGATCGGTCAGCGTTAGCTCCGGGACAAGCAAGACCTTCACGATAACACCATCCACGAATTATAAAATAACGGATGTTAAGGTGGACGGTACGTCGGTTGGCGCTGTTTCCAGCTATACATTTGCTTCCGTAACCGCGAATCACACCATAACGGCAAGCTTTGAGCTGATAACCTACACGATCACGGCCAGCGTGTCTGGAAGTGGTGGCGGTATTTCACCTTCCGGTTCGGTCAGTGTCAGTTCCGGGACAAGCAAGGCATTCACGATAACACCATCCACGAATTACAAAATAACGGATGTCAAGGTGGACGGTACGTCGGTCGGTGCCGTTTCCAGCTATACATTCGCCTCGGTAACCGCGAATCATACCATAACGGCAAGCTTTGAGCTGATAACCTACACGATCACGGCCAGCGTGTCTGGAAGTGGTGGCGGCATTTCACCTTCCGGGTCGGTTAGTGTCGGCTATGGGACAAGTAAGACATTCACGATAACCCCATCCACGAATTACAAAATAACCGATGTCAAGGTAGACGGCTCATCAGTTGGCGCTGTCAGCAGCTACACATTCTCGTCGGTATCGGCCGCACATACCATAACGGCAAGTTTCGAGCTGATAACCTACACGATCACGGCCAGCGTGTCTGGAAGCGGTGGCAGCATTTCACCTTCCGGATCGGTGAGTGTTAACTCGGGCGCGAGCCAGGCCATCACGATAACTCCATCCGCTAATTACAGGATATCGGATGTCAAGGTGGACGGCGCATCGGTTGGCGCAATCAGCAGCTACACCTTCTCGTCGGTATCGGCCGCGCATACCATAACGGCAAGCTTTGAGCTGATAACCTACACGATCACGGCCAGTGTGTCTGGAAGCGGTGGCGGTATTTCACCTTCCGGATCGGTCAG
>JBDKTY010000090.1:0-25035 GCA_039679945.1 Syntrophobacter sp.
GGGCGAGCCTACTCTCTTATCGAGGGCGGACGCTGTGAACACGTGCTTCCGGGATGGACGGGGATTACGATGAGTTCACCGTTGATAATTTCGCCTGTTGTGTTTTTGGGAGTTTTGAAGAGATCGTCGCGGGTTGCATTGCCCTTGCGCGGCCCCGGCATGGCGCCCCTCCTGCTCCCTCGAATGTACCAGAAATGCGCACTATTCTTGAGGAAAATCACCGAATGCGGGTCGGTCGCGCCGGATCACGCCGCCTTGACGGATGGCATTCCGGAAACCGTTTTGCGGATGACTTTCATTGCCGGTTGGAACTCGAAAGTACCGGCATTTACGATGAGCGGAATTTACATTACAGGTGTTGGCCCAGGATGTCGATTGAGATTCGAGACACCTGGCGCCGCATGTTCGATCTATATGTCGTTGAGGGATATGGAATCGGAATGGGCGGCAAAAGAAGCCGGGGCAAACGCCGGGGAAGACAATTGACTGAAGCCCGGAATACCTTTTGGAGCATTATCGATCGGTATGGTACTTATTATCACTTAACAACTCCTTCAGGCATGCGTTCAACTTCGAGGATAACGGATGTGATTGAAATCCGCCGGGATTGTCGCGGACTTATAATCACATCCATGCCGTCGAGTTTTCGGATAAAGTCAGGTGGGAGAAACTGAAAGAAAGGGGGACAATATGACCAAATCGGAATTTCAAAGCCTGCTCGATGAGCTGGAATACGATTTGAAAAGAAAAGATGTGATAAAGGCGAGGCTTGTTCTCTCCCACCTGGTGTACCTCGACGACAACGAGCAGAAGCGAGTTCTCTCTGAATTGAGCCGAGGGGATGCGGATTTCGTGCTCCCCTTGCTGGTCGCTTTCTTCGACAGTCATCCCGAGATCTGTGCGGCTCAGCCCCTGCTCCGTGGGCTGCTGATTTCGAAGGCTATCGACTATCCCGAGTTGCTCCTCCACGTTCTCCGCGCCCCCGAGACCGTAAACAGGATTTTGTGTGTTGAAATAATTGCCGAAATCAGGATCGAGAAGGCTGTGCCGGTTCTCATCGAAATGCTGATGTCGGCCAGGGACCCGGATCTCATCAAGTCCATCGTGAACGCTTTGGGGCTCATCGGGCTTTCGGAAGCCGTCAGCGCTCTCAGTGATTTCCTGTATGTCGGGAACAGGGACCTGGTGATATGCGCCATTCAGGCAATGGGGAGAATCGGCGCGCCGTCCGCCATGCATCGGCTCGCCGAGCGGATGGGAACGGACCATGACCTGGACCGGATGATCCTCGGGATCTTCTCCGAGGTCCAGGACAACACTTCGCTGAGAAAGCTCAGTGAAACCATCGCTTCGCACCACGCCCACATGCGTAACTTCGCCAAGACGCTTCTCGTTCGCATCGGGCACAAGTCCGTCCCCTTCGTCATCGAAAACCTTCGCAGCGACGATGTGGATCTTCAGATCAACTCTTTAAATGTACTGGGCGATATTGGCGATGTGAGCGCCGTCTCTCCCATCCGGAAGCTGCTGCACGCCGAGGTGAAGAACGCCAATGTGCGCTTTGCGGCCTATGAGGCGCTTTCACTCATGCCCATGGCGCAGGGTGCGTATGTTCTGGCCGGAGGGCTGACAGATCCCGTGGAGCATGTGCGCATTGCGGCGGCGCGCGCCGTTGATCGTAACTATAACGAGATCCTGAGCGTGGGGATCCGGAATATGGTCCGCTTCAAGGACGATGATGCCGATCGGATCGTGAAAACGGTCATTCACGCCGAGGCCGACAAGATCTTCCTCGATCTCGCGGAGGAGCCGGTTTTTCAGGAATTGGCCCTTGAGGTGCTCTCCCTGGTTCACACGGATGTGAGCGATCACTATGCGGGACTCTTGAAATCCAGGGGCTTCAAGGAGTTCGCCGAAAAGATCAGGCCGGAAGAGGTCAAGGTGGTCAAGAAGCCGAGAGCGTGCGCCGTGGACGACTCCAGGATGATTCTGAGCATCTACAAAAACACTCTGCACGAGCTTGGGGTGGAGCCGGTTGTGTTCGAATTCCCCGCCAGCGCTCTCGAATGGTTGGAGAAGGAAAAACCCGACATTATCTTCACCGATTTGAACATGCCGGAGATCACGGGAATCGAGCTGACCCGGAAGGTGCGCAAAAAGTATTCCCCCGCGGAACTGCCCATTGTCATGGTCACGACCCAAAGCGATATTCAGGACCATAAAGCCGCCAGGGAAGCAGGCGTCAGCGGCATACTCCTCAAGCCTTTCGACGTGGCGACTCTGAAGGCTGCCCTGAAGGAATTCGTCACCCTGGAAGACGCGGGGGCCTGATGCACCGATTTTGCGGGATTTGTCTGGGCTTCGAATAGGTTCAAAGGTCGCAGTGTGTGTGAAAAGGTTTTTTCGAACAGAGTCTTCAAATGGGAGCACTGAATTGTTTCAGGGGGCCCCTTTGTCAGAAGCCCCCTGAATCACCGAATCAGATATTTATAACATTTTTGTTAACAGCCGATATTCGCGGCAAACCTAATGCTATTCATACTATCTCTCGGGTGAGAACTCGCTGTTCAGACCATGGGACTCGAAAGTAAAACCCGAGCCGCTGTCCTTATCCCTGCTTGCGAGAGAGTTATGCGCCTCATCCACGCCAATCAGGTTGGCTTCGCCCACGTACTCCGCATTGTAGTTCTCAGGTGAAGCGTTAACGTTATTGATCGATCCAAACCCAAATACCAGGGCGAATGCGACTGCAAATATGGACACGCTGAAAATAAGCTTTGTATTCATTTGATACTCCTTACTCTATTGTACCTGTTATTATATTAACTCCATCATACTGATTTAATCTCGCTTACCGGACTGCAAAATAGAGTCCCCAACCCCTATTGTCAACAGGTTGATGCGAAATATTATTTGCCGGGAATCAATATCGCATTCAACCAGGAAGGCAACGGCGCCGGTTTGCGGCAAGAGGTGAGGTTGAGCAGTATTGGCCCGGGTACCGGCGAGATTTTCAATGGATGATGATCGCGATGTGGAGAAAAACAGGCTGGAAGGCCGGCCGAGGCAGGATATGTGGAAATGCGGCATCAAGGCAGTGAACACCAAAATGGTGACCGGAGTCCAAACAGGGGAAAACCTTGACCGGCTTTTCGAGGAATACGTGTATTTAATCAGCCCGAAGGGGTGTTGGAGCGCGATCACTCCCCCAGAACGGAATAGGCCTTTATCGGCTGTGATTTTCCCTTGGCCTGGATTGGATCGGACTCGGCTACCTTGAAGCGGCCCTCGACCTGCTGGTAGGTGTTGTCCGAGATAAGAATTTCACCGGGTCCGGCCGCCGAGCAAAGCCTTGCCGCCACATTCACCGAATCCCCTATGACCGAATAGCTCATGGTGCGGGTCGAACCAATATAGCCGGCCACGAGCTTGTCGGTGTTTATACCGATACCCACCTGGATTTCGCGTTCGCGGGCCGCGTTATATTTCCCGACCGCCGATTGCATGTCGAGGGCCGCCCTGACCGCGCGCGCGGGGTCATCCGGATGGCTGACCGGCGCTCCCCAGACTACCATGATCATGTCCCCCACGAATTTATCAACCGTCCCCTCGTACTTGAAGGCGATCTCAACCATTCTCTCAAAGTACTCGTTCAAAAGGTGGAGCACGTCGGCGGCTTCCATGTCTTCGCACATCGAGGTAAAACCGCGAATATCCGCGAAAAGCACCGTGGCAATGCGTTCTTCGCCACCCTTTTCGACTTTGAGCTGGCCGGAGACAACCATTTCGGCAAGGTCCGGCGACAGCAGGCGCTGAAATCTTTCGCGCGTGATGGCTTCCACCCTTATCTTTTCCGCCATCTCCGCCATCTTGACCAGGTTGGCTGTCTGGTGCGCAATGTTGGTGAAAAGAAGGAGGTCCTTTTCGCTGTAAGCCATGATCGCCGCGGAGGATTCGATGGCCATGACTCCCAGCAGTTCCTCTTTGTAGAGTATGGGGACGGCCATTGAGGAACGCACTTTCCGGATGACTATCGACTGGGCATCCTGAAAACGCTCGTCCGCCTGTGCGTCGGCGCTTATGATCCCGACCTTACCCTCCTTCACGCGTTTTATGACAGTGGAGGAGACGACCAGTTGCTCTTTCCTGGTGCGCGTCTTGAATGCTTCAATCTTCATATTTCCGTTTGGGTCCGCCATCAGGATCACAGCCTGGTCGCATACCAGCAATTCAAAGGTACAGGCGAGGATCAGGTCGTAGATGCGGTTGAGGTTAAGCTCGAGGCCTATCTCGCGCTGAAGCTCGACAGCTACCCGGAGCTTCTCGTAATCCGCCCGCAGGGCCTTTTCGTCCTGAATTTCCTTTTCCGGCAGGAATTTGTTCTGTTGTATCCCCGTGGAACAGACCCGATCGAAGACAAGAATCGTACTCCGGTCATCGTCCAATGAAGCGCGCTCGCCCGGTTCATCCGATACGAACAAACATGACGTCATTCCCAGCGTGATTTCATCGCCGTTTTCCAGTGCGGTTTCATGCTCAATACACCGCCTGTTGACGAAAGTGCCGTTGCGGCTCCTCAAATCCCTTATTCTATAAGTGCCGTGACTATCGCAATATATGAGGCAATGGTTCTTCGAGACAAGCGCATCATGAATCTGGATGCGGTTCTCCGGAAGCCTCCCGACCGGATTGGCCGCCTCCAGTATTACCTCGTGATTCCCATCGATACCTTTGATAATGAGTTTAGCCATGCGACACCTGACCATGCCGGCGGACACCGCGCTCCGCGGTCCCGACGCCCGGTGAAAACCGGTGCATCAACTCACACCGAGACACTTATAAGGATGCGTGCAAAAACCGATGAAGATAATCGAGAAATTCTGATTTACGATTCAAATTCAATACCATGAAGCATCCGGCCGGCTCGAACGCCACGTGCATGAGCTGACTATAGACCCTGGTGTACCGCGCTGACATCCGTCAGGGAAAAATCGCCACCTTTGAAAAGAAGCGGTTCGCCGGAGGATTTTGCAAGGGCATAGGAACAGCAGTCACCGATGTTTAGCCCAGCCGGGTGGCGCCCCTTGCCGTACTCCCTCCAGGCAGACCGCGCAATTTCGACTTGTTCGGCCGTCACCGGGACAATCTCAAGCCCCGCCTGGTGAAAAAGGAGGTCCAGTTCACGGCCGGCGGATTCGCCCTTCTTCGCCTCCATGACAATCGCGGCCTCCAGGGCCGCAAAGGCGCTGATGAGTCTTTTGGGATCCGCGGCTATTGCCCGCGCAAAGGGTTCCGCCTCGGGTTCTCCCAACAGGATAGCGACCACGGCGGAAGTGTCGATGACCATTATCGAAAGAGCCCCCTCCCGTCATAGCCCAGGATCTCATCCGGACCGCGCTGGTCCTTTTCCGGCAGCGCCCTGCACCGAAGGGATATCTTCATTATCTCCTCGGCCACATCCCCGGCCTTCTTGCGTCCTTTAAGACGCACAAGCCGCTCCTCCAGTGCACGGATGATGGCCTCGGTCAGGCTTTCTCCGGTTTCGGCCGCAACTTCGCGGGCAAGCTTTTCGGCTCGCGGATTTCTGATACTGAGCGGCATGCTGCTCCCTTATCGCTGTATTGAAAACACTCTAATGTATATACTTCAAGGAATGATCCAATGCAAGATGGGGATTTCAAGGATGCTTTCCAAAAGCGCGGGAATTCGAGTTATAATTCGAACTGTTCCAGATGGTCCGGTGGCGGTGGGAGCGCACTACTCCCGGTTCAGAAGCCCGTGGATCTCCTCCGCCAGCTTCTGTAAGGCCACGGGTTTCATGAGGAAGGCCTTGATTCCGATCTCTCTGGCCGTGGCCTCATCAACCACCGAGCTGTACCCGGTGCAGAGGATGATCGGGATATCGGGGCGGATTCCGAGCATTTCCTTCGCAAGGTCGGTGCCGGTCATGTGGGGCATTGTCTGATCGGTGATGACAAGATCGAAGCGTTCGGACTGCTCTTGGAAAACCTCCAGCGCGCCGCTGCTGCTATATCTCGCTACCACTTCATACCCGAGTTTTTCAAGCATTTCCGTCAGCATTTCGCCAACATATTTCTCGTCGTCAACCACGAGTATACGACCGTTCCCGGTCGGCGGACGCCGTGGCGAGGGCGTCGAAGTCGCGGCACTGGTTTCGGTTGTCGGGAAAAAGACATGGAAGGTGGCGCCCTGCCCCGGATTGCTGGCAACCGTGATTGCTCCCGATAAACCCTGCACTATTCCGTAAACCACGGACAGACCCAGACCGGTGCCTTCATCCGGCCCCTTGGTGGTAAAGTATGGATCGAAGATTCTTTGCCTTGCTTCCTCATCCATGCCGTGTCCCGTGTCGGATACCGAAAGTCTCAGGTAAGGTCCATCCTCCAGGCCCGGGATTTCCGCGCCGGTAGTGGAGTCGATATCCACTTTAGCCAATGCGATGGTAAGGACTCCTCCTTTTTCGCGCATGGCGTGCGCGGCATTGGTACACAGGTTCATCAGCACCTGGTGAATTTGAGTGGGATCGCCCATGACGCTGCTGTAATTCACTTCGCTGTCGATATCGTGGCGTATATCGATCGTGGAAGGCAACATCGATCGAAGCATCTGAATCGTTTCATTTATGAGGATGCTGACTCGCACCGGCCCGCGTCTTTGTTCAGCCTTGCGGCTGAAGGTGAGAATCTGTCTGACGAGATCCTTTGCCCGGTTACCCGACCGGAGTACCTGTTCCAGATTGCGGTAGAGCGGGGTATCGGAGGGAATCTCCCGGAGAGCGAGTTCGGAATAGCCGATGATCGGTGTAAGGATGTTGTTGAAATCATGAGCAATTCCTCCCGCAAGCGTCCCCAGGGCCTCAAGTTTCTGGGCCTGGGTCAATTGGGCTCTGAGGGACTTTTTTTCGGTGACGTCCTGGGCAGTACCTTCGAGGAAGATGATTCCTCCATTTTCATCACGCACAGCGCGTATGTTGAGGGTGACCCAGGCGGTGCTCCTGTCTTTCTTAAAGAACTGCACCTCGAAGTCCTCCAGCATCTCGCGTTCCTCGACCAGGCGGAGCAGTTCCAGGTGCCGCTCGGGATTTACGCAGAGCTGCCGGGATATGTCGGTCACCGTGCTCAATACATCTTCCGGAGAATCGTAACCCAGGATGCCGGCGAGAGCCCTGTTGAGGCGCAAGAACCCTCCCTCCGGGTTCGATTGGAATATCCCCATCAAAGCATTTTCGAAAATGCCCCTGTACTTCGCCTCCGCCCGGGCAAGGGCTTCTTCCATGCGCTTACGTTCGCTGATGTCGCGAAAGTACCAGACCCTTCCATGGTAGCTTCCGTCGGCTCCATTCATGGGCGCTGAATAACGCTCGAAGGTCCTGCCGTCCTTGAGCACGACCTCTTCCAGACCGGTCTCGTCACGATGGGCATACAGGTGGGCCACGCGCTGAAAAAATGCCTCGGGATCACACACCTTGCCCAATACCGACCGCAACACGGCATCGTCCGATCGCCCTTCCACCATCTCGGGAGAGATACCCCACATTTCCGCGAACCGCCGGTTTGAGGAAATGATGGTATTGTCTTCGCCAACCGCCAGGATCCCATCTATCGAGGTTTCCTTCTGTGTGAAAAGCAGGATGTTTGCCCGTTTGAGGGCCTCTTCCGCCTTCTTGGGAGCACTGATATCGCTCAGCGATGCCCAGCCCCACACCAGAAAACCATCCTCCACCAGGCCAAAAAGACTGTTTACCGTCCAGAGTTCATTCCCGTGCCGGCCTCGGCCCCGTGTTTCAAAATTTGAGATTCGGTATCCATCGCGAATAAAACGGATAACGGCTTCGATCCGTTCCTCGCGAGTCCCAGCCATCATGTCGTCCAGATGGAATCCCAACATGGCATCGGCCTCGCTGTAACCATGGATCCTCGCAAGGGAGTCGTTGCATTCGGTTACCGTCCCATTTCGCAGGATTAATTCCGCCTGCTCGCGCTCGGGGATATCCACGGGAACGGGAGGCGAGAAACCATAACTGTAGACGCCCTCGGAACTCATCGTCATCAGGCGCCGGTATCGTTCCTCGCTGCTCCGCAAGGCTTCCACGGCATTCTTATGCTCGGTGACATCGGTGATAAAGCCCTCGATGGCAATCAATGTCCCATCCGAGGCAAGCACCCCGCGGCCCTGCTCCCAAACCCATTTCACCATCCCGTTCGTGGCAATGATTCGATAGACAATCCGAAAAGGCGCATCAGCGGCCAGACCAGCCTGAACAGCTTCCCGGACATGCGCCCGATCCTCGGGATGAATCAGGTCATTGTATGAAAGGCCTGCGTTATCGATAAGATATTCGGGATCATAGCCGGTGAGCGAGAGACATCCCTGACTGACAAATTCCATTGTCCAGTCACGGTCATTGCGGCAGCGATAAGCCATCCCGGGCAAGTTGCTCAGAAGCGTTGAGAGCATTCTCTGATTTTCTCGCAGTTCCTGCTCGGCTTGCCAGTACTCATGCTGAACTTTTTGAAGTTCGGCGACCTGTCGGCGCAATTCCACCAACTCGCCTAGAAGGTCCTTCCTGGCATTGTCGTCTACTTCCGCCATGTATTCTCCTTGTGAAGGAGCAACAAAAACCTGGGCCTCCGGATTTCAAAGACATAATAGCAGATATGCGATGCGATTAATAAGCAGACCAGAGAAGACAGCGCCTTCGTCCGTGTTCGGCCTGGAGGGAGACAACGATCTCCATCGAGCCAGGCAATATGACAAAAGAGCACGGGACCCGGGCGTGATGATATCTCCCGGGCTTGTAGAACATCCGGGCGCGTGAAATCGGCAAATACGGATTGATCCCGGCGGGATCATGGAGCCATACTATCCACGAGCCCGGTCAAGCTCTTTTCTGACTGCCAGAGCAAGTTTTTCCAGTGCATAGGGCTTCTTCACAGATGAAAATCGCCAGGCAACCACCCCCTATGATGATGCCCGAAACCTCCATGATGCGTACCGAACCGTTCTTACAGGAGTTGATCTTCGGGCTTCTCTTCGTGTTTCATTCCAGATCTTCCATAATATAAGCCGGTCTCCCCCCGCTCGTGCCGAGGCATCCAGGCATGAGAGGGGATCACCTTTGCCCGTCATGAAGGTTGACCCTGATTCAGGGTATTAGCGCTCTATGTGATCCCTTGTGACCTCTAATAGCATTTAACTATCATTCGTCTTTTCGGACCCGGATCTTTAACAGCTATTCCATGTCCCCAAAATGGGGTGGGCGATCAATCAATGCATACCGGTGTTCCGCTGCCACGGGAGTACGGATTTGCCCCCCGCACACCCTTCTGGGTCTTTGACTTTGAGAAACCTTAAGAGATGAATTTCATTCCTGGATATGGTACTAAAGCTCGACCTGACAATGTTTCTATTTTCCGCGTGCATTTTGCACATCGAGCATCGCCGCGCGTCCGGGAGAGTGAGAAATGCCGCTCCTTAAGAATGCGATTGCCTCCATGACCATCTCTCAGAAATTATTACTGCTTTTTCTCGTCATCTTCCTGCCCGCCTCGGGAATCATCATCTCATCCGGCGTGGCCCACCGAAACGATACCATCCTGAAGGCCGAAAAAGATGCGGGCGTGGTAGCCCTTAGCCTGGCGGCCCAGCAGGAGAAAATAGCGATCGGAACGAGACAGATGCTCAGCACCCTCGCGCAACTGCCCGAGGTGCAGGGGCTAAATGCGCGAGCATGTAACAGGCTGTTGCACGATCTGCAGGAGAAGAACCCGCTGTATGCGACCCTGTTGGCCGTTGACGCGGAGGGAACCCTGTTTGCGGCCTCGTCGCCTTTTGAACCGGGGACCAATCTGTCGGATCGCAAGCATATAAGAGATGCCGTCATGACGCGTGAGTTCTCTGTCGGGGAATACATGGTGGGCAGAGTGACCAGGGTGCCGGTTCTTAGTTACTCGTACCCCGTTCTCAATGCGGAAAAAGACCTTGTCGCGGTCGTCATTGCGAGCTTCAGACTGGACGGGTATTCCGATTTCCTTGCAAAAGCAAACCTGCCGCCGGATTCGGCGGTGGTGTTTTGCGATCATGCCGGCAAGCGGCTCTTTCGCATACCCGAGGACACTATACCCCTGGGCACTTCCCTTCCCGAGGACGTGTTCGAACTTATAAAAGGTCATGACTCGGAACAGGGGACCTATGTGAAGCTTGCGCAGGATGGCATTCCCCGATTCTATGCTTTCCAGCGTTTGCGGCTGAGCGAAAGTTCCTCGCCCTACGTTACTATCATGGTCGGCTTTTCCAAAAACGCAATCTTTGAAGCCGCTAATCGCGAAATGCTGGGCGACCTCGCGAAACTGGGGATCGCGGCCCTGTCGGGATTATGCCTGGCCTGGTTCCTGGGCCGCTATGCATTCATAAAACCAATCAACCGGCTTGTCCAATCCACCCAACGGTTCGCCAGAGGGCAGCCTGACGCACAGACGGGCCTGCCGCATTCGCCTGATGAACTGGGACAACTCGCTGAATCGTTCGATGAGATGGTAACCCTGTTAAGGGAGAGGGATAGCCTTCGCAACAGGGCGGAAGAGGCGCTGCGCCGCAGTGAACAGAGATTTTCCAGGACATTTCACTACGCGCCAATGCTGATGACTCTTACCAATGTGGAAGATGGAGCCTACATCGACGTCAACGAGAAGTTCCTTCAAGTCTCCGGTTTCAGCCGGGAAGAGGTTCTCGGAAAGACCTCGGCCGACCTGGGCTGGATGCACCCAAAAGACCGCGCGAGGCTGTACGGGGAGGTGACAACCAAAGGGCGTGTCAGTGGAATGGAATTCAGGCTCCGGGCCAGGAGCGGCAGGCAGGTGTACTGCCTGTACCATGGAGAGATGATCACCACCGAGAGCCAGCCGCTTTTCCTCTCCATCGCCCAGGACATCACGGAGCGAAAACAAATGGAGGAAGCACTCTCGGAGAGTGAAAAGCATTTCCGGATGTTTGTGGAAAATGCCCCGGATGCTGTATTCGTTCAGACGGAAGGCCGTTTCGCCTACCTGAACCCTTCGGCGTTGCGGCTTTTTGGCGTTTCATCTTCCGATGCGCTCATCGGCACCCCCGTGGTGGACAGAATCGATCCTTTGGTGCGCGAGACTGTAAAGGAACGAATCCGTCTGCTCAATGAGGAGAAAAGGCCGGTTCCGAGGCAGGAGCGGAAATATTTCAAGCTGGACGGCACTTCCATTGATGTGGATGTGACAGCGGTCCCGATAAGTTATCAGAATCACAACGGTGCGTTGGTTTTTGTCCGGGATATAACCGAACTCAAGCAAGCGGCAAATGAACGCCAGGGACTCGAGGCCAAACTCCGTCAAGCCCAGAAACTCGAGGCGATCGGGACCCTGGCCGGTGGCATAGCACACGATTTCAACAACATTTTGGCCCCTATCATCGGTTACACGGAAATGGCGCTCACTGATATCGCGCGATCCGATACGATACGGGATGGGCTGGAGCAGACACTATTCGCCGCAATGCGGGCCAGGGATCTCGTGAAGCAAATCCTTGCATTCGCGCGGGCTTCGGAGGAACAGGAAAGAGTCCCGATTTCGATCGGTTCCGTGGTCAAGGAGGCGTTGAAGCTATTGCGGGCATCGCTGCCGAGTTCCATCGAGATGCGGCACCGGATCGAAGATGGCGTGGCAATCGCCGATGCGACACAGATCCACCAGGTCCTGATGAATCTCTGTACAAACGCGGCGCACGCGATGAATGGCGTGGGAGTACTCACGGTGAACCTGTCCAGGGTCGATCCGGACGGGAAATATCTGGCTGGCCTGTCTGCTCCGGAGCTTTCGCCGGGGCCGTACCTGAAGTTGAGCGTTTCGGATACGGGTTGTGGCATGGATTGTAAGGCCCTGGAACGCATTTTCGACCCCTATTTCACCACGAAAGAGGTCGGAAAAGGCAGCGGGCTGGGGCTGGCTGTCGTGCATGGGATCGTGAAGCGCCACGATGGCGCGATCATGGTCCATAGCATACCCGGGAAAGGCACCACCTTCGATATTTACATCCCGGAGGCGGGGAGGCCCGTTCCCGCGGAAGCCGAGGCCGGGCCGGGCCTGCCCGATGGCAGGGAACGGGTCTTGTTCGTGGACGATGAACCGGCGGTCGTCAGGATGGGTACCGAAATATTGACGCGACTGGGCTACGCCGTCACCCCCGAGACAGACTGTATGAAAGCTTTCGAATTATTCCGCGCCCGCCCTGACGAGATCGATTTAGTCATCACCGACTATACAATGGCCAAGCTGACAGGAACCGGCCTGGCCAAGAAGATCCGCCAGATTCGGCCGGACATACCGATTATTCTGGCCACGGGTTTCAGCGAAAAGGTAACGGAAGCAACCGCCTCCGCATCAGGGTTGGAACTCATCATGAAGCCTTTCGGCATGAGGCAGATCGCCGAACTGGTGCGTAAAGCCCTCGATAAAAAAAGTACTCCCAAGCCGTAATACGAGTTTGCGGTCAAGATGTTACTTTTCGAGTTCAAAAGAGCGAGGGAACATGCGCTTGCTCAACTCGAAGGGGTGTTTGAACGGACTCACTTCGCCAGAACTGAGTAGGCCTTTATCGGCTGCGATTTTCCCTTTGCCAGGATTGGATCGGACTCGGCCACCTTGAAGCGGCCCTCGACATGCTGGTATGTGTTGTCTGAGATGAGAATTTCACCGGGTCCGGCCGCCGAGCAAAGCCTTGCCGCCACATTCACCGAATCCCCTATGACCGAATAACTCATGGTGCGGGCCGAACCTATGTAACCCGCCACGGGCTTGTCGGTGTTTATACCGATTCGGTCCGCCATCAGGATCACCGCCTGATCGCATACCAGCAATTCAAACGTGCAGGCGAGGATCATGTCGTAAATGTGGTTGAGGTTAAGCTCGAGACCTATCTCGCACTGAAGCTCGACAGCTACCCGGAGCTTCTCATAGTCCGCCCTCAAAGCCTTTTCGTCCTGAATTTCCTTTTCCGGCAGGAATTTGTTCTGTTGTATACCCGTGGAACAGATCCGATCGAAGACAAGAATCGTACTCCGGTCATCGTCCAATAGAAGTTCATACGCATAATTGATTAGTCAATGATTTGTTTTAATTCACCTGGGGCTTGCCTGTCATGAACAAAACCAGCAATTAATGATGTGATCTCAATATTCCAGTGATCAGCCGCTCAGGAGGAACAGCGTCTCTTGACTTGAACGGACCTTGCTTTCTCCGACAGCAGGCGTTTCCAGTCCGGCTTCCTCGATGGAATTATACTGGGCCGGCTTCGCGGACCTTGCCGCAAAGGCGCTCTTCCGTAAGGTTATTGAGGTTTTCAGGGCGGAGGATATGGAAAAATCGATCCCGGCGAAGCGCCGCGGATTGCCCGCCGCGCTCCACCTGATAGCGAATAATCAATACCCGTCATCCCGATAGTTGCACTTACCGTCATCGCACTCCGGTATCGCCGTGGAGGTATCGATCTGCGCGTATGGATTTCCTACCTTGGCGGGATTCCCGTCGCTATCGGTGCCCCATATCCAGTATTTTGGAGTGTTCGGAGTGCCGGAAGGCAGATTCGTCGTCGGGGAGAACCCGAAGTCCGAGACGTGGCCTCTCATCTCCTTGATCTGGTCCCCGGTTACCGAGATCACCATGAGGTCGAAGGACCAGGTGATACGGGCGGCATCTTTTCCGGGTATCGACTCTTTGTGCTGATAGACGTTGCAATGTTCCTGGACGCTTTTCATCGCGCACGCAACCGTGTCATCGGCAACCGGGAAATGCGTGGCGACGGTGAGCCGCGGACGGGGCTTGATCTTACTCAGGATGTACCCGAAAGCGCCCTGTGGGCTGTGGGAGCTGTTCTGGACAGTCGTCAAGTCTTGAACAACTTCGCTGTTCATATCGGGGAGATCGGTTGAGTACTCATTCTTCATGGCCCACACCTGGGCCGGAGGGACCATTTCATGGATGAACACGTCCACGCCCCGGGCTTTGCCATTCTCATCCATGTTTTTGGCCTGGTCGATGCAGTGGGTTTCAGGCTTGGTGTCACTCGTGTAGATCATCGACAGGCCATTCCACTCGAGCTTGTAGCCTATTGAGCCCATCCGGGTATGGATCACCGGGAAGTGGGTGATCCTCACGCCGGTTTCCTTGTTGTAGTAGGCGACGTTGTCCCCAGGGGTCTCCCCGTATTTTGTCCAGTCAAGCTCGATGGGGACCAGGGCATACGCGTCGTTGAGGGCATCATCGCCCACGGGAACGGGATCGACCGGGAGTCCCCAGCTATCCTGAGTGGGGACCTGGTAGTTGGGATAGCTTGTCGTCTGGAAGCTGAAACTCTCCGTATGCCACCGGCAGGCTTTCCGGAGCGCATCGCAAAAGTCCGCTGTTCCATCGTCATAGGGTCCACTGCTCTTTTTATCGGGATCGGTATAGGTGAACCCGGACCGCCCGGGGCCCCAGACGTACAGAGGAGATTTGCGGTCAGCGGAGGGACCGAAGCAGTAGATGTGGGTCAGGTCGCTCATGTGGTCGCCATGCAGATGCGCCAGGAAGATTTTGTTCATCCTGCCAAACCCGACGTTCATGGCGCCATAGTTGGCGCACACCCCGGAACCGCAGTCAAAGACGAACTGGTCCAGAGGCATTCCTTTCTTTGCGTTCCAGCCCACTTCCACGAAAACGCTCATCATCTGCTGAGCCCGGCGCACGGGAGGGATGCATGATCCCATGAACGTGATCCGCATCTCGTTCTTGCCAAGCGGCCTGATGGTCGTTTTCTGGTTGTCGAAGTCGTACGGGTCGAACCTCGGCAGCCAGTCGAAATAGCGATACCGCTGCGCCTTGAAGGGGTTTTTCCATCTGCAGGTCGGACCATCCGGACAGGCACACTCCTGTTCGGCGCCAGCTTTGTCCGCTTCGGAACCGATGACGGTGCCCCCGATGGCCAGCCCGCCCAGGGCCAACCCTGAAACCTTCAATGCCTCTCGCCTCGTCAAACCCTCGGACCCTGTCTTCTTGGAACCCTCCATAACGCATCCTCTCATGTTTTCAGGTTGTTCCTGATGGCGCATCCCGTTTTCGCGGCCGCCGTCGCCTGACCGATGCCCTCATGGAGTTCCCTCGGCATGGCCAGTGTGCGCTCCCGGTCGAGAAGTTGCGCCTGGACCCGTTTCTGTTCCGTGATGTTGCGCGGCATGATGAGCCGCCACATTGATTACCGTTGTTCATCTGGTGATTCGAAGGGCCGTGAGACCCGGTCCATGTTTTCGCGCGACCGGGATTCATGCCAGCTCGGCCCGTGGCCGTAATTCCCACGCCGGCTGACAACGGGGGAAAACTTAGCACAAAATGTACTGAAATTCCCGAAGAAGCAGCGAGCAGCGGCGTCCTTTTGGGTTTTTCATGAATGGATGGAGAACACTTCATACGAAATTGCATTCAAGATGGCATCGTTGGGAAATACCATCTTGAACGCAACCTTGCATGAGATTGTCCTATTCCAGAGGTGCTTTCTTCGAGTGGCCTTTGGCCTTTCCCTTGCCCTTCTTGGTCTTTGTATGCCCGACAGCCTTGCCTTTCATATAATCCTTCCCGGAATAGCTCCGGTCTGAGTGGCTATGATAGCGCACCCCGTCATCGCTGTAGCCCCCTCCCTTTCCAACGCCGCCCTTCTTGGCCAGGGCGATGTCCGCGAAAGACCCCCCCGCCAAAAACATGATTCCGGTGAGCCCTGCTAACAAAGCTTTTCTCATTCCTGATCCTCCTATCCTCTCTAAAGTATTCGCGGAGGCGTGTCCGCTTATGCTCAGCCTGTTGCCCGCTATTTTGCAAAATCCATGCTGGGGGGGCAAGACATCCTCACGCTACCTTGAACCGCAAGCAAATTAAGCGATGATCATGGCATGCCCAGCCCGTTCCGATGGGAAGCACGAGGCTTTGCAAGCACCCGTCAAAAGCGGTAAAATCTCCGGATGAATTCCCGTCATTCATAAAAAGACCCGAGGACCGACATAGTGTGGCAAGCCGTGAGAGTTTAACCCTGGTCGCTTTCAAACTGGGGAAATGGGACCTGATAGGAGCGGAATGGGATCGGAGTACCCTGATGGGACATGATAGCTCCGGAAGTTTCGGGAACCTACGCAACGGCCACGGAGAATCTTGAGACCATGGGCAAAAGCGTTTTTGGAAGGTTATTCAAAAGAGAGCGGAAAATCCCCTTTTTCGCCTGGCAGGTCGAGTTGACCACGAGATGCCCTTTGCGATGTCGGATGTGCATCCGGGATTCCGCCAGGGATTGGCGCGCGGCCGACATGCCGATCGATAACTTCGGGAGACTCGCGCCCTATTTCAGGAATGTGGAAAATGTGGTGCTCGAGGGCTGGGGGGAGCCGTTACTCTACAAGGACCTCACCGAAGCGGTAAAGATCGTGAAAGATGCGGGATCGCATCCCGGGTTTATAACCAGCGGGTGGGGACTGACCAGGGACCGCATCGCCGACCTCGTCGGAAACGGATTGGATTTCATCGGCTTCTCCCTGGCGGGAGCAACTCCGGAAACCCATGCTTCCATCCGGGTTAATTCCGACCTGTCCGACATTGTCGAAGCGATCGAGTGCTTCAACAGGATCAAGGCCGACAACAATCTCCAGAAACCTTCCATGCATATTGTTTTTCTCGTGCTCAGGGACAACCTGGCGGAGATTCCCCCGGTGCTCGACCTTGCAAAACGCATTGGCATCGAGGTGGTCGTTCTGATCAATTTGGCCATGGTGACGAATGAATGGCAGAACAATCAGAAGATCTTCACTTGCGATAACCGGGATAGCGACCCGGTCCTCGAAGAGGCCGAAATCAAGGCGGCCGAACTCGGAATAACGCTCAGGCAATACCGCACCTCGCCACAAAACCTGGCCGTATGCGAAGAAGATCCTCTGAGGAATCTTTTCATCTCCGTCGATGGCGAGGTCGCTCCGTGCGTGTATCTCCACCCGCCCACCACTTCCGGCATCAAGAGGATCTATTGCGACCATGACGTCACCATGGAGAGGCTCTCTTTCGGGAATATTTTCGCGAAACCGCTTGAACATATATGGGATAGCAGGGACTACGCCGAGTTCCGGGGGATTCTTGCCTCGCGAAAGAAGAAGATCGAGAAACTCTATTCCTATGACGCATCATCCGGATCGAACGCGGAACGCCTGAGAATGTTGCGCGATGAGACCCTGCCGGACCCTCCAGCCCCGTGCCGGACCTGCCACAGGATGCTTGGACTGTAGAAATTCTCTTTGGAACAGAGATCACAGAGGTCGAGTTCCTTCTCTCACCCAATGGATCAAACAACGTGGCGATTGATGGCGCATCAATGCCGGGAGATTCCCGCGGAATCAAGGGCATGCACGGAAACGCACCCATGAGAGTCGATCCCGTATTGAAAAATGCCGGAGCCGTGGATACTGTTGGCGATAGCGCCAATTTCCATCAGTGCCAGGCAAAAGCGGTTAAGCTTTAAGAATGAGCTGATACTTTTTTACACGGCGAAAAGCCTCCATGCCGAATCAGGACAACCGGGATTGGGCCTAGAGGTGGACTCCAGGAGCGCGCCTTCGAATATAGGCCGCAAAACTCGGGCAGTCGATATCCGCCGCTCAAAGCGGCCGAAAAACTCTCAGTCTATCTGCTTCTGATTACAGGCGTTTTTTGGCTGCACGGAGTGCATAATCACCGCGTCCGTCCGCTGTATTCGGTTGGATTTAACCCGCATGGAGAAAGCCAATGCATGTTCTGATAATCGGCGGCAGTGACGCGGGGATCAGCGCGGCCCTGCGAGCCCGAGAGGTTAAACCGGAAACGGAAGTAACCGTTGTGGTCGGGGATCGTTACCCGAATTTCAGCATCTGCGGCCTCCCATTTCTCTTGAGTGGTGAGATCGGAGACTGGCGGACCCTTGCCCATAGAACCGCCTCGGATATCGAAAAAGAGGGCATTCGGCTCCTTCTCGAGCACAGAGCGGCAGAGATTGATCCATCCGGCAAGAAAGTCTCCGTGATCAGCCCCGGAGGAATCGCGCGCACCATGGCCTACGACAGGCTGATTATCGGGACGGGCGCGGAATCCATCCGCCCCAATATAGAAGGGATAAACCTGCCGGGAGTCTTTTTGCTGCGCTGGATGGATGATGCCTTTGCCCTTCAGAAGCATATCACGGCGAGGCAGCCGAGATCGGTCGTTATTGTCGGAGCCGGCTACATCGGCATGGAGATGGCCGATGCACTCACCTACCGGGGGATGCGGGTAACGGTCGTCGAATTTGCGGAGTCCGTGTTGACCACGGTTGACCGGGAGTTTGGCGAGCGGGTCCGGCAGGAACTCGAATCTCATGGAGTAAGAGTTGCCACGGGCGTTGCCGTGAGCAAAATCGAGCAGACCGCCGATGGGCTGGCGGTAATCGGCTCCCAGGATTTTCAGGTTCCGGCTGATATGGTTCTCGTAGCGGTCGGGGCACGTCCCCGGAATCAGCTTGCCCGTTCCGCCGGTATCGAGATCGGGTCGGCCGGGGCTATCCAGGTGGATCGTCACATGCGCACCAGTTCCGCCGGCATTTACGCGGCCGGCGATTGTGTCGTGACCTGGCACAAGCTGTTGCGGAAAGACACCTACATGCCTCTGGGCACAACCGCGCACAAGCAGGGCAGAGTGGCGGGAGAAAATGCGGTTGGCGGAAACCGTGAGTTTCAAGGCTCCCTCGGAACTCAGGCGGTGAAAATATTCGACCTTGTCGCGGCCCGGACCGGACTGCGCGATTCGGAAGCGGCATCGGCGGGGTTCATCCCCGTCACCGTCGAAACCGAGTTTTGGGATCACAAGGTTTACTACCCCGGCGCCAAAAAGCTCTTCATTCGTCTCACCGGTGAGCGCGGCACCGGCCGACTTTTGGGGGCACAGATGCTCGGACACACCCGGTCCGAAGTCTCGAAACGAATCGATGTCTTCGCGGCGGCTATTTATAACGGCATGTCCATTGATGATCTCAGTGATCTCGACCTGAGCTACACACCGCCCTTGAGCAGTCCCTGGGACCCCATTCAAATGAGCGCCCAGGCGTGGAGCCGAAATAGTTAGACAAATCCATCGGTTCACGTTCCGGGTTCACCGGTTGCCCGGAACGTGACCGGCCTTCCTCAACTTCAATTCTTCCACGGACTTCCGGTTTCTTCCTGCCTCCTGACTGTTCTTTTGCTTTCCCGTAACCTTTGCGGCATGATTTCCGTCTAGTGATGATTCGGACAAACTGTTTCTTCTTATGGAGATGATCTCATGGACGAAAAAACCGAACTCCTGATAAGTCTTGGCGCGGCCACGGCCGCCAACTGCGTCCCCTGCTTCGGGTACTATTTCAAGAAGGCCTCGGCCGCGGGGATACCCTCGGAAGACGTCGAGAAGGCCGTCGAGCTTGCATGCAAAGTGAAAACCGGCGCCGGGATCGTGATGAAAAACAGCATCCGGGACCTGACCGGCCAGGATTGCGGCTCCGACAAGGAAGAGAGCGGAAAAACCGATCATCCATGCTGCAGGTGATGCACCGAGGATAGCCCGATGGAATTCTTCGAAATCTACGATCAGCACTATGACCGGGTCAGAAGATATATCCTTGGCTCGGTGCGGGACGAGTGGGCGGCGGACGATCTTACTCAGGATACATTCATCCGGGTCCAGCAGAACCTCAAAACACTGCAAGACACCTCCAAACTGACTTCATGGATCTTTCGCATCGCCCATAACCTCTGCCTCGATCATTTCCGAAATCAGAAGAAGACCGTACCCATCGAAGGCGCGCTGACGGAAGCGAAAGATCTGTTCAAAGAGGCCATGGTTCAGAAAAGACTTGAGCAGAGCGAAATGAGCGCGTGCATTCAGGACGTGGTCAGGCATCTTCCAGAATCTTTTCGAAGCGTAATCATGCTGTTTGACATGGCGGAACTCAGTCACCGCGAGGTTGCCGAGACACTGGGCATAACCGTCGAGAACGTAAAGGTGAGACTGCACCGTGCCCGGAAGGAATTACGCCGGATACTCGAACAAAAATGCACCTTTGAAGTCGATGAAAGAAACGTGCTCGTCTGCGACCCCATCCATGACCGTGATACCTGAAGAGTCCGAAGCGCGATGCCCGGGAGGCGGCCGCCTGAATGCTCCCCGGCAATAGTAAAAACGCAGGTTACTGCCCACCCGGACGCCTTTAGACAGAACGCAAAGCTGCCGCTCCCGATGCCTGAAATGGTAAGGCGTGAGGAAGAAACAGCCCGTTGGGCACCGAATGGCTGGACTTTCGGTGGTCCTTCCGAAGCTCAATGTTTTCCCGGAACAGCAGGCTAACTCGAGGCTGCGGTCCGGAAGACACACCGCCAGGGGAACACCGTTTCCAAGCCGGTAATCGATCCCGTGGAGAGAATTAAAGACTCCACGAACCCTGTAACCTTCCTCCCGCCCATTTCGTCTCTAATGCAAATCCGGGACAGCTTCTTTCCATACAGGATGAAGCGTCCGGGAATTCCGCGGACAGAGGAGAGGGGGTGAGGTCAATGACGGAAAAAGAGGCCGAAAAGTGCAAGGGTTTTGCCGCATGTTTTGCCAACATGCCGGAGATGATGCGAAGCATGAAGCCGAAACTGGGCGGCTCCTGCTGTTCCTGCGTTGAAATGATGACCGGGAAGATGCCGGAGTGCTGTTCGTTTACGTCGAAAGAAGCGAGTCCGGCCGAGAAACCGGACCAGGATGGCCCAAAATGACCGATACGGATCTGAGCCGGACAGGCTCGTCCTCAAGGAGAAGAACCATGGCTAAGACAATCGAGGTTCAACTGACGGAGCAGTCCTGCCAGGCTGGACTCGGCTATGCGGCCAGGCACCTGAGCACGCCGCCCAAGGACGCCGTGCTCTGTTGTGAAGGCATGTGCCTCAAGGGCGAGACCGCGAGGAGGGCCGCGAATATGATCGCTCACGAACTGGTCCCCGACAGGGCGGTCCGCATTTGCCACGGCGGCCTGCTGGAGGAAAGCGGAGGTATGAGGGACCTGGTGGAAAGGGCAGACCGGGTCCTGATTCTTGATGGATGCGGAATGGCTTGCGCCACGCGACTCACCAGGGCGGCCTTTCCCGGCCTCAAACCCCGGGTGGTATTCGCGGACAAGCTTTCAGAGTACGGGCAGGACGTTTTCGGAGTTAACGAGGTACCGGAGACCGAAATTAACGCGAATGCCCGGAAAGTTGCCTCCCACGTCATGGATAAATACTTCGGGACGTAGCGCGCGTACTCCTGCCCCCGGGCCGGTTCGAGGGGCAGGAGTAAAGAAAACACCCCCGACCGGAGCGTGATGATATGGATTTGCCACACGGGAAGCGCCCTTCCCGCGAGAATCCCGACAAGGCGCCCAACGGCGGTTTCATTCATTAATCAGACACGGCAAACATGGTATATCGGGCCTGGGTTCACAGCGGAGCAACTAATGGGAAGCAGGGATTACCTCGATAAGGTAGCCTCCCGGTGGGATGAAATGCGGGAGAGTCTCTTTTCATCATCGGCCGCGGATAAAGCCTGTTCGAAAATAGACGTGCGACCTGGATGAGTCCGGCTCGTGGGACCTTGTACCCCTTGGCGGCCCCTCCGGACCTCATGACCATGATTTGGAAAATTTTGGCCTGATCGGATCATTTTCATTGACAAAATGCTCACTTTCCTCTAAATCGTAATAATACGATTAAGTGGGGAGGAAATGATCCATGGTCCCGGAAATACCTGAGCAATGTTGCTCTCTTCTCATAAGCGACTCCGACCTGCAGGCGCTCGTTGCCATGTGCAAGGCACTGGGAAACCCTACTCGGTTTGAGATTCTGAAGTTTCTCATCACCCATCCAGGTTGCATAACCGGAGACATTGTCGATTACCTTCCGATAGCGCAGGCGACCGTGTCGCAGCATCTAAAAGTATTGAGGGATGCGGGGTGGATTCAGGGAGAAACGAAAGGCCCCGCGACCTGCTACTGCCTCGACAGGGCAAAAATCGACTGGTTCAAACGGAAAGTCGGGGCAATGTTCTAAGAGAGTATTTTTTTTGCCTTTATTAATCGTAATAATACGATTTAACCCTTCCGGGTGCTTGAGCCGTTCAATACGGAGGAGGTATCCCGCGTGGCAAGCCAACAGCGGCCATGGCATGGATGCATGGTTGCGGAGGAACGACTGTAGCGAGACTAACTGATGCGGCAAGAGTTCGAAGCTGCCGCAAACCGGCGCCCTCCCGGGGGATGCCGACAAACTCAGGAGAATTACCCATGAAGCCAGAAGAGATTGAAGAGATTAAGGAAGCCGTGCGATCGAAATATTCGCGGGTTGCATTGAAGAGTATCCCCTGCTGCTCCGGCAGTTCCTGCTGTGGGACCACCATGCAGGCCGGGGATATCAGCAGGGCGGTAGGCTACAAGGAGGAGGATTTGAGCTGCGTCCCCGAAGGCGCCAACCTGGGCCTCGGCTGCGGCAATCCCATCGCCCTGGCTTCCTTGAAAGCAGGCGAGACTGTCCTGGACCTTGGTTCAGGCGCCGGGTTCGATGCCTTCATCGCCGCGGGGAAAGTCGGGCGCACCGGGAAAGTCATTGGAGTTGACATGACTCCCGAGATGATCGCAAAAGCCAACGCCAATGCGGTGAAAGGAGATTTCCAGAATGTGGAATTCAGGCTGGGCGAAATAGAAACATTGCCGGTCGCGGACAACGAAGTCGATGCCATAATTTCGAACTGTGTAATAAACCTGGCGCCCGACAAAGAACAGGTCTTCAGGGAAGCATTTCGTGCCTTAAAACCCGGGGGCCGTTTGATGGTAGCCGACATTGTCCTGCTGGCGAAGCTTCCCGAACCGGTAAGACGTTCGGTGGAGGCCTACGTTGGCTGCATAGCGGGCGCGGCTTTAAAGGACGATTACCTCGGTGCCATAGTCGACGCGGGTTTTTCCGAAGTGGAGGTAGTCGGCGAGGACCTCTATGTTTACTCCATTGAGGGCAATCCAAGAAGGGCAATTCCGTGGGCCTCGGACCTCTCGGATGAGGAGGCGAGGAGCCTGTTCTCTTCAATCGCGAGTGTCAAAGTCTCCGCGAAGAAGCCATGCTGACATTAACGCCTAAAACCGAAGGCTGATATACGAAAACCTCTATTTCAAATTCAGGAATGACTATCTACCTGAATGCGACTCCTGTATAATCACAGCTTACTGAAGAGGTGGTATATGGGAGTGACCCGAAGGGGGTTCATCAAGGTCGCGGGCAGCGGGATGGGAGCCGGCGGCCCCCTGCCGTCCGTCCCGGCCTCTGAAACCCGGCCCGATCCACTGAAGGCGAAACGGCGGCCGTTTGCGAAATGTGCCACTGGTACCGCGGCACGATCGCCAGGGTTGCGGACGGGAAGGTCGTCAAGCCGGAATGATTTCAGCCTTGAACCATTGGGACGGTTCACTGAGCAGTTACGCACTACCGGGGAGATTGACCCGGATGTTCACAAATCCAGTTCAAATTCCAACAACACGGCATTCTCCAGCGGAGGACCGGGCATGAAACGCGCAGTGGTTAATTCAGTGGTCTTTTCTTTGATCCTCACGGGCTACCTGACTGTTTTGAGTCCTCCCACCCCCGGCTATGCCAGTAGCGGCCACGTCAGGGCCGTCTATTTGCCCGGGAGCAGCCAATACATCGGCGGCGCTCCGATGATCCGGTACGTTTCAGAAGATGCCGGCGAGTCCGGCAAGATAATTATTTACGGTTGCGACGGAGTCGCCCATGAGAGTTCCACGGGGATCAACCCGGGGCAGGCTGAACTCAAGGGGACCTGGGTCGGGCACGAGGTGGAGCGTGCCGGAGAGTGGTCGCTTTCTTTCACAGAGGCCGGCACATTCGAAATCAAGGGACCCGGCAATGAGTGGTATAAGGGAAAATTCGCGTGTGCCAGCAGCCAGGAGCCAAAACAGCTCAATTTGTATATTAAGGAATCCGGCGATCCCGCGGCCGCCGGACAGACGTCTCTCACCATCTACAAAGTGGAATCAAATACCTTGACGTGCGCGTTAAATGACCCGAGGGCAAAGGACAGGCCAGGTTCCTTTACCCCCGGGAGTGGCGCGAGGATACTTGTGGTCACTAAACGGCAATGATGGTTGGCCCGGTGCGAAGTAATCCCGGCATTCGCATGGCAAGGCGTGGGTTAAGAAACAGGGGGCCAGCCGCCTGAGCCGCGCGTGGACCCATTCTCGGCGGCCCTATGCTCTGATCTTTGATTAACGAGGCTTTTTAAAAGCCCAAAAACCTGGCAGCTCATATGCCTGATCGAATTTGCGGAACTTGACGCACACAACCGAAAAAGCTCTAAATTCCGGCTTTCGCCGGAGTAACGGAATGGGTGGCCTTGTTGGCATGCGGGTCCCTGATATTGTGCACCATCAAAAGCTATATATCGAGAGGCGCCAAAAGGCGAAATCACCCGGTACCTGTTGGCTCAAGCGACAGGCGAGCAGTAAAGCAGTCACAGATTTTCACATGCCGTAGCGGGGATGGCGGGTCTATCCTCGAAAAACCTTGCATCAAAGCCCGCGAATTAGCGACAGGGCTAAGGGAACGCTGCCTTTCACCATGAATCGTGACGCTGTGTGAAGAAAACCCCTTGAGTGACCTTTTCATCTCCATCGATGGCAGGTCACACCATGCGTATATTTCCATCGCCCATCCCTTCGGCCATTACCCCTGCTTATTACTACACTGCTTTCTCCATCGAGAGGCCCCCGTCCGGTTGTACTTCTATGAGGCGCAATGAACAAATATGCAACAAAGAGGATTATTTCCAGTTCAGGGATGCCCTTGTACTAAGGACAATAAAATTCGAGGAATTATATTCTATTAACGCCTCATTTGTGTCGGATGCGGAGCGCCGGAGGAGGCTG
>JBDKTY010000091.1:0-2500 GCA_039679945.1 Syntrophobacter sp.
TCAACGTGGGGCTTCTGAGGGGGACCACCGCCGACGAAAAGGGAAACGTGACCTTCGGGAGAGAAGCGATCGGCATGGAGAATCTGCCGGTGGCGCAGGCTGTCAAAGCCTCGGGAGGTATCGTCATAGTACAGGTGGAGAATCTGGCGAAAGCCGGGACGCTCCACCCTCAGCAAGTGTTATTACCGGGCATCTGTGTGGACTATGTTGTTGTGGCCAGAGAGCCGCAGATGCAAACATCGGGCACGCAGTTCGATGCCGCCCTGTGCGGGGACATAAAGGTGCCCGAGGCTGCCATTCCAACGTTGCCCCTTGACGAGCGGAAGATAATCGCGCGCCGGGCGGCTATGGAGTTGAAACCGGGGCCGGTCAACCTGGGCCTCGGCATGCCCCAGGGGATTGCAAACGTGGTTGCCGAGGAGGGATGCGGCGATGCGCTGACTCTGATTTCCGAGGTGGGAAACATCGGCGGCATCCCCGCGGCCGGGGTCGATTTTGGGGCCCATTACAATGGTGAGGCAATGTTACGGCAGGATAACCACTGTGTCTGGATGGATGGCGGAGGTCTTGCGATGGCTTTTATAGGTCTGAGTCAAACAGACAGGCAGGGGAATATCAATGTTGGGAAGTTTGGCCCGACGCCTACGGGCCCCGGGGGATTCATCAACGTGACCCAGCACGCCAGGAAAGTTGTTTTTTGCGGTAGCTTCACGGCCCGTTCCCTTGAGATTGAGGTGGCGGATGGCAGACTCAGGATCGTCAAGGAAGGCAAGGCCAGGAAGTTCCTGGAAAAGGTGGACCAGATTGCGTTCAACGGCCAACGCGCTTGGAAGGCAGGCCAGGAGGTCATATACGTTACCGAACGAGCTGTCTTCAAGCTTGTCGGAGATGGTCTGATGCTGACCGAGATTGCTCCGGGCATAGACCTCGATAAGGACATAATGGCGCATATGGAGTTCAAGCCGATCATTTCCGCTGATCTCAGGCAAATGCGGAGTGGCATTTTCAGACCCCAGTGGGGGGAATTGCAGGAGGTGCTGAGGGCATAAAGGGTGGTGCCTTGGAAACCAAAAAAGATGAGGGGCTGAGGGCCCTGAGAAGTGTTGTGATCCGTAGAAGAGAGAAACGATTAAAAAGGTATTGGGAGACAAGATGCAAATCCTGATCAAGCCAAATATCACTGTGCCGGAGATACCCGACGTGATCGAGATTGTCGACGGGAGCTATCTTCGAGACGTACTGTCCATTATCACTCCCCACATGGTAGACCGGGTGACCGGCGAACTGATGGATGACCCCGATATCTGGGATATTAAGCACAACGGTGTATCGATTCATTCATTGAAGGAGGGATTGGATACCGAGATGCGTGAGGGGGATCTCATAGAACTTGAATTGATCCTCCTCGCAGGTGGATGATGGCGGGACAGTTTTAGTGAGAGAGAGACCCCTGTATTCTGTGCTTGAAAGAAGGAAATGACGGTACACAAGCAGTACGTGCAAGGGAGACTTGGCCAAAGACGAGACGGTATTTTATGGAGATGAACGAGGACTCCTCGTTCGGTACCGGTAGGGTCGAAAGAGTTGCTCACACTACACCTCGCCTTTGAACAACTGGAGAACGAGAGATAAGGACGGTAAAATGGGTCCAACACACTGGACCTGATTCCAAAGGGGGATTAAGCGTGGAAACGAAAGAAATAACTATTCAGAAAGCTTTTGATACAGCTGCACGCACAACGGGATACCAGTACGCAATCTGTTTTCTATGTTTCCTGGTAGTGTTCTTTGACGGCTTCGACTTGACGATTATAGGTGTGACGGTGCCGAAAATTGCGGAGTATCTCAAAGAGAAGCCAAGCGCCCTTGGTCTGGCGATGAGTGCCGGCCAGTTCGGACCCCTGGTCGGCGCTATACTTTTGGGCATGGCCGCGGATCATTTCGGTCGAAAGCGTACGCTGGTTCTTTCAGCCTTGTTCTTCGGCCTCTTTACCCTGCTGACCGTGTTTATCACCAATGTGGAGCAACTGGCGTTATTGCGGTTTATTGCAGGTATAGGACTGGGCGGTGCGGTACCGTTGGCCATGGCGTACGGTGCTGAATTTGCGCCGAGCCGCTTGCGTAAGACCTTTGTAGCAGCCATGTTCGCCGGTGCATCGACCGGCTCCCTGTTTGGAGGACTGGCGGCCGCCTTCTTGCTACCCAAATGGGGCTGGCAGTCACAGTACGCTTTTGGTGGCATCGTTCCCCTTATACTGCTGATATTTCTGTTCATTTATCTTCCTGAATCCCTTGAGTTTCTCGCAGCGAAGGGGGACAAAGACCAGAAAATCCGCAAGGTTCTGATGAAGATTGTCCCGGCCTTAGCTATGGACCAGGATTACCGATTCAAGCCCAGCCAGGTGAAGCGGGCCGGTGCGCCGGTTAAAAAGCTCTTCACAGAAGGACGCGCTAGTATCACCCTATTGTATTGGATCGGTCTCATAGGCGCCATTTATTC
>JBDKTY010000092.1:0-1887 GCA_039679945.1 Syntrophobacter sp.
TCGTGCAGGTCCTGATGATAACACATTGTGAACCCCAGGAAGTTCAGGCTTGCTTGGGACTGTTCCATCCGTACGGTGCTCGTCTTGTCCCGGTTTATCTCCAACCCCAGGTCTCCCTCAAGCTTACTCTCTATCCATCCCTTGATGCGGGTACCTACGTATCGAGCCAGTACCACAAAATCATCCGCGTAACGGACGAGCCGGGCATTAGCTTTCCTCTTTGGTCCGCCCATATCCTCATGGAAAGCGCTGTCGAATGCGTGAAGGTAGATGTTGGCCAAAAGAGGCGAGATTACTCCTCCTTGGGGCGTGCCTTTACGGGACTTGGTAATCTTCTTGTGCCCGTTACGGTCCGTTTCCACCACCTCCCCTTCCAACCAGAGCCGAATGAGCCCGAGGACCGACCTGTCGGCAATCCGCCGCCGTATCAGATCCATGAGCTTCGCATGGGGGATGCTGTCAAAATAACTCGAAAGGTCCGCATCGTACACTTCCCTGCGGCCCTCCTTGAGGGATTCCCGTATCTGCCTCATGGCCCCGTGGGCGTTTCGTCCCGGACGGAACCCATGGGAACAGTCCAGAAAATCCGCCTCGAAGATCGGTTCGAGTACCAGAAGCGTGGCCATCTGCACTACCCGGTCCCGCACACACGGGATTCCAAGCGGGCGCAGCTTGCCGTTGGCCTTGGGTATGTAGACACGGCGCACCGGGAGAGGCCGGTAGATATGTTGTCTAAGTTCTTCCTCGATTTGCGCGAGAAAAACAGCCACACCACCTTCCCCCTTTTCAATATCCTGGATGCTCTTGCCATCCACACCCGGCGCCCCTCTGTTCGCCCTTACCCGCTCCCAGGCTGTTGCCAGCACATCAGGGCGAAGAATAAGGCCATAGAGGGAATAAAACCGAAACGACGATTCTTGCTTGGCCTTGCGGCCCAGTTTCCATCTCAGAAGCGAGACCTTTTCCGGCATGCCGGGTTCAGGGCTAAACCCTTCCGGCATTCCTTCCGTAGTAGAGCGTTTATCGCTCAATCGGAATCTCCTTTCTTTGATCGAAGCATGACTGAAGTGCGGCCCCTTCGCTCCACGGGCATTACCCCGATTCCTCGCTACTATGAGCCGCGCCGACTCCCGACCGCGGCCGTCAGGCAAGTTATTGATTCCCTGCCCGCGTTGTCATTTGCGGACACCACGTCGGGTCTCCCAGGTTCCTTGACTGATCTTTCACCGCGCGCTCTCCCCAATCACCCCGAGCAGTCCGTCAGATGCATTCGCTCGTTTCTTCTCCGCCGGTTGCAGGCTTCACCATCTCCGGGAGGCTGGCCACTGCCATTTACGCGTAACGAGGCCGAATCGGGTTTGCTTTCGCTAGGGCTCGCGGTTTCGCTGTCCAGAGGGAGTCACCCCCTTTCGCCAGAAAGTCTAATTCCTTTCGACCGGCCAACTCCCCGCGTTCGGTTGCCCTGCACGGGAGGCCGCAGCTTCATGTTGAACGAGCAATTAACAAGTCCGACACCTTTCAGTCGGATAGATCAGCCAGGCTTGGCCTGGCGTACCGAAGAGCGCGAAGGTGACACGAAGTTCACGAAGAAAGACTCTCGGCCGAATGGAAACAGGATGCAGATGCTTCCCATTTTTTCTTTCGCGATTTTCGCATCTTTCGTGGACGGGCTTTTTCTGGAGGTATTCGATGTCTTCACGGTAATAGATTCTGTTGCTGCTCCCTCCATCCGTGTCCATCAGTGTTCATCCGTGTCTTGAAATGTTTTGCTTTCCGGCAACCTTTTAAAATCGATATCAGGCTACATAACGATAGGCTCTTGAGTGGGTGTTCCTTTAAGCAAACCACATCGTATCAGATACCTCCCGGCGCCCGGCTCTACCTTTT
>JBDKTY010000093.1:0-5600 GCA_039679945.1 Syntrophobacter sp.
AATGCAATGCACATCACTGCTTCTGTTTTCATAAATGACGATGAGCACGGTCTCCATCGCGACTACGCCCTTTGGCTTGAAAAGCTCGCCCCGCACGAGCCTGTCAATCAGTACCGCCACAATGACACCGGCGAGGACAATGCCGATGCCCACATGAAACGCCAAATCATGGGCCGTGAAGTAGTGGTAGCCATTACTGACGGCAAGCTTGACTTCGGCCCGTGGGAACGGATCTTCTACGGCGAATTCGATGGGCGAAGGCGAAAGCGCGCGCTTGTGAAGATTATTGGCGAGTGACTTCCGTGTGTCACCACAGAATATATTGATTATCAGCATCACTGGTGTCCGGTTAAATTCGGACCTGTGACCGCAACTAACTGATTTATAATGATTTTTCACACAATTATTCGTCCTTGGTTTGAATTTGGGGAACTGGTCAAGAGTTCAGTAGCGGCTCAGCCCCTTATCGACCTATCAAGCTGGGTGCGGGTTTGAAGATCGCGGGATACTGCCATAATCAGCCAAACTGGCCCTGTTTAACTCAGTCGAAAATGAACCGGACAGTAGTGTATCAGCATAGTAGACAGTGGCGAGGTGTGTTGAAAATCCCCGGATCTGATATATAAAATGCAATTGCGTTCAAGATGAATCTACCCCTGAGAGTGAAGATGCCGATAAAAATTGACCCGTTCCACCCTTCGGTGCCTCTCAAGAAACAGCTTTTGAGAGTGAGCAATATCGAAGGCTTACATAACCGGTGGAGATCCGGGTCACGCCATTCCGGAACAGGAACTTTCCCCCGTTCGCCCTGAGCGTGTCGAAGGGTGGAACGGGCCGGAATCGAGCGGACACAACGCTGTTTCCTGGCTACGCCTTGCCACGCGAAAGCGGGGCTTACTCCCGCTCAGGGCGAACGGGGGATGTATCATCTTGAACTCGAAATAGTATAAGTTAGCTCATGGGCGTGGGTTGCTCACGTTTTAAACCCAAGAATCCCTCATACTACCGGCTTGGGAGTATTTTCCCTTCGGTGGTTTTGACAACTTTCTTGGAAGCGGGTATTTTGGGACGTGAGGACGCTTGGTTCGTGGCGGCGCCGGCGGCATTGCTTATTTCGCGGCTGTATGCTGACTCTTTGCCATTTGCATCACAGGATGTTATCGTAAAAAAGTAGATCTTCCCCTCCTCGATGTTTTCAACAGCAGCCTCTGTAGTGAGTCTCCCTTTCACCCAAACCACTTGTGTATATTTCCCGGACTCGGTGCCGTAATGTATTCTATAGCCCACCACTTTAGGATCTCTGCTCGCATCCCAACCCAGCACGAGTGACGCGGCCCACACCGGAATCGCCGCACACAGGATCAATAAAGATGCCACTAAAAGCTTCAGTCTCAATCTTACCCCCTAGTCCCGGATCCGGTCCGAGGGCGTCTATCCCTGCCGCGATTTCCGAGAGGCAGCAGGTCCAGTACTTGAGGTCAGGTAAACATTTGACGAGCTACGTTATGTGTTATACGGAGTTGCGTTCAAGATGAGTCTATCCCTAAATTGAAGATGCCGTTCAGAATTGACCCGTTCTACCCTTCGATACCTCAGGGCGAACGGGGGTATATCCTCTTCAACGCAAATTATACGCAGTTGCGTTCAAGATGAGTCTATCCCTAAATTGAAGATGCCGTTCAGAATTGACCCGTTCTACCCTTCGGTACCTCGGGGCGAACGAGAGATGTATCATCTTGAACTCGAAATAGTATTAACTGATTCTACTACCCTTCTTTACCGTATTCCATGCCTTTCCAGGGACGCTATCGCCAAAGCTTGCCACGTGAGACGTACTGTTTGAATCCTCAGTGGAGAATCTCGCAATGGATACCAACATTTCTCTCCCGAACATCGAGGAATCCCGCGCCGGACTCCTTGCCATTCCCGAACCATATGCTTATGGAATCCGACTGACGGAGATGCTTTTTATTCTGGAGCCGTGGAACTGAAATATTTGAAAGGAGAAATTATGAAACGCTTCACAGTGAAGCTCATCACGGTCATGGGCGGATCGCTCGCTTTGCTGCTGATGCCATATGTTTTGTCTACGGCCGTTGCGGATGAAAGAGAAGTCAAGCCTCTCTCCATCTCACTGGAAGGCTACGACTATGCATACAAGGTTGCGTTTCTGGACCTCATAATCGAAGGCCAGAATCTTCGCATGGCCTACATGGATGTTCAGCCCGAGGGAGAACCGAAAGGCAAAACTGTCGTGCTGTTCCATGGCAAGAATTTTTTCGGAAATTACTGGAAGGATACAGTCCGTTTGCTTAGCCGGAAGGGCTTTCGAGTGGTGGTTCCAGACCAGATTGGGTTCGGGAAGTCATCGAAGCCGAATATCCACTACAGTTTCCACCTGCTGGCCGCAAACACCAGGAAGCTGATTGATACCCTTGGAATACAACAGGTGGCACTGGTCGGCCATTCAATGGGCGGTATGCTGGCGACCCGCTTCACCCTGATGTATCCCGAGACGGTTAGCCACCTCGTCCTTGAAAACCCGATCGGGCTGGAAGATTACCGCGAATTCGTGCCCTACGAACCGCTCGAAAATATTTACCATGCTGAAATGAACACCTCCGAGGAGAATATCCGCAATTACCACAGGAGTTACTATGGCCCATGGAAAGCGGAGTATGATGAATATGTCATGATTGCCGCCCGCTGGAAACTGAGCGCCGAATATCCCCGTTTGGCGATGGCTTCCGCGCTCACATACCAGATGATCTACGAGCAGCCCGTCTGTCGCGAGTTTGCCAATATAAAAAGCAAGACCTTATTGGTCATTGGTCAGGCAGACCGAACCGTGGTCGGGAAGGCCAGGGTAAAGAAGGAGCTTTTGCCGTTGGTTGGCCAGTACCCCGAGTTAGGCAGGGAAACGGCTAAGATCATACCCGGAGCTATACTCATCGAAATTCCAGGGGTCGGCCACATACCCCATCTTGAAGCCGCTGAACGCTTCCACGAAGCGTTGTTGACGTTTCTAGACCAATAGACCGCCGTTGGGCTCCCTCTCCCGCGGTTGATCGCCCGATTCCCGCCCGTTTTGTCGGTGAGGTGCGTCCCAATACATTTGTTCATCTGAAGTGTTCGGGCACAGTTTTGTTATGACCATCACCTTGACTTCGGTCTTGCCGGATCACTCGGAAAGAGTGTCACTATTTCTCCTGACCCAGAGAATCCGGGAAGTGAACTCATCAACTGCTCCGAGTCACAAGGCAAGAACTGTTTGATATGCGGTTGTGCTCAAGACGTTGCTTTCCAAGCTCAAAAGAGCGGGGGAAATGATTCCCCGCCTATCACGAGGCTCCGCGGGGGCGCTACGGCGGCACAGGACATCGGCGACAGTTGGACTGTAGCGCGGAAGCCGTGTGCAGTCGCGGAGAACCGTCACTCTGACTTTCAATGGGGAACACGATGAAAATGATAAATGAATTGGATAAAGGCTGGAGCCCATACCTGGCCGGAGGGCTTGCCGGGCTCCTTCTTGCCGCCTCGACCTGGGTGAGCGGCAAGTATGTCGGCGCCTCAACCACCTACACGCGATCGGCCGGCATGATCGAATCGCTCTTCTCCCCCGAGCATGTGAAATCCTTGGAATACTTCGTCAAGGAAGCGCCCATTGTCGACTGGCAATGGATGTTCGTGCTCGGCATCATTCCGGGCGCACTCTTTTCCGCGCTGCAATCCGGCAGCTTCAAGTGGAAGGCCCTCCCGGATTCGTGGGAACTCCGGTTTGGCCCCAGCCGGGCAAAGCGCGCGGCAGCGGCCTTCCTGGGAGGAGCAGTAGCCATGTTTGGGGCTCGTCTCGCGGACGGGTGCCCAAGCGGCCATGGGCTCAGCGGTTCGCTTCAGCTTTCGGTGAGCGGCTTCATCGCTCTTATCTGCTTCTTTGTGGGCGGAGTTGTAACGGCGCGTGTACTTTACGGGAGGCAAAGCTGATGCGGATGTTGGTGTACGGATTCATCACGGGTGTGGCCTTTGGCTTCCTTCTCCAGAAAGGGCGCGTGTTGCGTTATGACCGGCAACTCGGAGCGCTGCGTTTCCAGGACATGACAATTGTTAAATTCATGCTGAGCACCATCCTTGTGAGCATGGTCGGGGTCTATCTGCTCAAAGATCTGGGGCTGGTCACTCTCTCGGTGAAAACGACCATCCTGGGAGCGAACATCCTGGGTGGACTCATTTTCGGCCTTGGCTGGGGACTCCTCGGATACTGCCCGGGGACCTCCGGGGGAGCGCTTGGCGAGGGACGATGGGACGCAATCTGGGGGATGCTCGGGATGCTGCTCGGCGCCGCGCTCCACGCCGAGGCTTTCCCGTTGCTCAAAACGACAGTGCTCACCTGGGGCGATTTCGGGAAGATCACGCTCCCGCAGGTACTGGGAGTCGGTCATTGGCTCGTCATTGTCCCGTTCATCGCGGGCTCCCTGGCATTATTCGCCTGGCTGGAAAAAAGAGGGCTATGAGGTGGATGGTCCGCTCCCGGCTGCCTTGTCTCGGGCGTTTGGCGCTTGAGTTCCACCCGACCTTTTGTTACGGTCGATCGGCGCACAGACTCTTATTCTCCAGGCGGCGAAGGGTATATTGATGCGATTCGGGATCGATCTGGGAGGCACGAAGACCGAAATCCTCGCACTCGACGAGGACGGGACCGAAATCTACCGGAAACGGGTCGATACCGACCCCGGCGGCTACGAGGCCATCGTTGCCACCATTGCCGAATTGGTTACGGACGCGGAATCCGCGCTGGGCCGGAACGGAACTGTCGGCGTCGGCATCCCCGGCACGATATCGGCTCGAACGGGGTGCGTGAAGAACGCCAACACGAACGCGCTGAACGGCCACCCCCTCGACCGTGACCTGGGTCGCATCCTTAAACGCGAGGTGCGGTGCATGAACGACGCGAACTGCCTCGCGTTATCCGAAGCGGTCGATGGCGCCGGCGCGGGCTACCGCGTCGTATTCGCAGTTATACTCGGGACCGGCTGCGGGGCTGGCATCGCCGTGGATGGAAGGCCGTGGCCCGGAGTCAACCTGGTCGCCGGCGAGTGGGGACACAACCCTCTCCCCTGGATGAACGATGAGGAATACCCGGGCCCCGCGTGCTGGTGCGGAAAGTCGTCCTGCATCGAAAGATGGATCTCCGGAACGGGTTTCGCGGACGACTACGCCAGAACAATGCATGAACAGCCGGGCCGTGGGCCCGCCAGGCTGGATGGGGCACGGATCGTTGCCATGGCACGTAACGGGGACGGCGCCGCCAGAGGCGCATTGGAGCGATACGCCGATCGGCTGGCTCGATCCCTCGCCCATTCGATCAACATCCTGGACCCGGATGTAATCGTTCTCGGCGGGGGTATGAGTAACGTGGATGAACTCTACCAGTTGGTGCCCCCGAGGTTACCCTCCTACGTCTTCGGCGGCGAGGCCGAGACGCCGATCATCCGAAGCAGGCATGGGGATTCCAGCGGGGTCCGCGGCGCGGCCTGGCTCTGGCCAAGATCGTAAGAGCCACAGGGTCCGCATCCCGATCGTTCGGGAGATCCCGTTTCGCG
>JBDKTY010000094.1:0-3191 GCA_039679945.1 Syntrophobacter sp.
ACCCCCGGTTCGTATCCGCGAAGGCACTGGCCTACAAGATCGGCTTTCTCGAAAAGGTAATTGAAAGGGCCGGCGGCAAAGGGATTCTTGTCTGCCTGGAAAACTTGAGCGAAAGCGATGTTCATTTGGCGGAGGTTTTCGCTGCCCTGCCGGAGCTGAGCCTGACGCTTGACCTGGGACATGCCGAACTTCTCACCGGCGAGAATACCAGCTTCGGGTTTTTTGATCACTGTCCCGAGAGGATCAGGCACATCCACCTGCATGACAACCATGGAGGGAATTCCCCGGAGGATGATCTCCATCTTCCTCCGGGCGAGGGCAGAATCGATTTTCGGAAAATCTTCGAAAGATTGCATGCCATTAATTACCGGGAGACCATAACGCTGGAACTGCGGCCGGACCAAATCGCAAGCTGCCTGGAATTCGTCGGAAGTTTGGCATATCCGGCGAAGCGCCTGGGGGGATAGATCGACGGGATCGGGTGGAACCGAGGCCTTTTAGCCAGCGCGGCGGAGTACGATACGAGGGCGCGCATCATGCGCGTCGATGTGCCTTTTCAAGTTTAAGATAACAAAAAACCGTGCCCCGCACTGAGCCAGAATCATTATATCCATTTGGCTCCCCACTATTGTTGCCATTCCTTCCCCTTTATGCCAATAGTGTTGGCCGCGTATTTAATGACCGGAAATCTGGGTCGCTTCCTGCAACATGAGAATCTCACCAGGGAGAAACCGGGATGAGCGAGCGGCGAGTCGAAATCGATTGGCTGAGAATCATTGCAATGCTGGCCGTCTTCATATTCCACTGTACGCGCTTTTTCGACCCTCATGGGTGGCACCTGAAAAACGCCGAGCAAAGTAGCGCCCTGTTCCGGGTAACAATCAGCCTGATTATGCCATGGATTATGGAGCTCTTTTTTCTCGTTTCGGGTTTTGGCGCCTGGTACGCATTAAAATCGAGGACTGCCGGAAGGTTCCTCCTGGAACGGGTAAAAAGGCTTCTGATACCTCTCTATACCGTCGGTCTATTCATTTTACTGCCGCCCCAGTTCTATTTCGATCAAGCTACCAATTCGGGGTATAGCGGCGCCTTCATCGAAATTCTTCCGGCCTATTTCACCCATTTCAGACCGCCCGGCATAACAAAGTGGTTTGAGATGCTGCCCCTTCCTTTCGCCGGCCATTTATGGTTTCTCGAGTGTCTTTTCCTGATTTCTCTTTTCACCCTGCCTTTGCTGCTCTGGCTTAAAAACGATCGGGGACGGCAATGGATAACGACCCTCGCGGATTGGAGCAACCGCCCGGGAGGCTTGTTCCTGTTCGCCATACCATTGCTCCTGACGCGCATCCTCTCGGGTGGGTTTCTGCAGGCTCAATCATGCTGGGGCGGCTTCGTGTGGTACCTGATCTACTTTGTAATGGGCTATGTCATTGCGGCCGAAAAGCGATTCACCGAAGCATTCAGGAAGAGTGCGCCTATCTGTCTGGTTCTCTGGCTTGCGAGCGCCGTCCTGCACCTGTATCTGCTCATGGATATACTCAACTATTCGCTCTCGCCCCACCAGCACATGTCCTTCATGTATACACTCTTTCAGTGTACATGGACCATCAACGGCTGGAGCGCGGTCGCTCTTTTGATTGGCTTCGGGGCCGTATATTTAAAGTCCGAAAACAGGGTGCTGGATTACGGCAATGAGGCGGTGCTTCCCTTTTACCTGATACACCAGACGATAATCCTTTGCGTAGGCTATTTTGTCATTAAATGGGATATGGGTATTCTATCAAAGTTTCTTATCATTACCCCGATTTCGCTTATTCTTGTTCTTGCGCCATACGAACTGCTGGTAAGACGATTCAACGCTATGCGGTTTCTTTTCGGAATGAATCCAAAGCCGAAAGCGCCAAGACCGATTGCAACGGATCCTATCGCCATCGCTCCCCGGCAATGAGATAGCGCCTTGCGTTGGGATTTGGGGTCGGATCTGGTCGGGCCACGCAAACAGCTTGGAATTTTATATTTTTCAAAATTGGGGGATTGATTCGCAAAAGGGTTCGGCCCAAAGTAATTATCTGGAAATATTGATATGCCCCCAATACTCATCTGGCTGAGTAGTTGAAATAACAAGGCCAGTGTTCTCATTTTTGGGCCATTTTGATGTTTCTAAGGAAATATTGATCGGGTCCTCATCTGTTCACAGCACCGCCACAACCAATCAGATGCATTCATCCCGTCTTTATTATACATTTCGGAAGTCGTGGAATTTCTGAACGGAAGGTCCGACCTGCCGCCCTGCGAAACAAACCTCGACTCCATCTGGAATGCGGGTGTATCGGACGATCTCGATTCCGAAGACGTAAAGGGCCAGGAGCATGCAAAGCGGGGGCTGGAAGTTGCCGCGGCGGGAAATCATAATATTCTAATGATCGGTCCGCCAGGGTCGGGCAAGACGATGCTGGCCCAGCGCCTGTCCGGAATTCCTCCTCCCCTGAGCTTCGATGAAGTCCTGGAGACCTCCAAGGTATTCATCGTTGCCGGAATGCTCCGGAACGATCCGCTCGTCGTGCGGCGCCAGTTTTGCTCGCCGCACCACACGATATCCGATGCCGCCTGGTCGGAGGCGGGCACATCCCGAGGCCCGGCGAGGTGAGTCTCGCGCACAACGGGGTGCTCTTTCTGGACGCGTTCCCGGAGTTTCGGCGAAACGTGCTCGATTTGCTTCGCCAGCCGCTTGAAGACGGCCGGGTTACGATCGCCCGCGCGGCAGTCACCCTCACGTATCCCGCCCGGTTCATGATCGTTGCTGCGATGAACCCCTGCCCGTGCGGTTATTCGGGAGATCCGGTACGGCCCTGCACGTGCTCACCCAAAGGGGTACAGGTCTACCGCGGCAGAATATCGGGGCCGATCCTGGACAGGATATCGACCTGCACATCTAAGTTCCGTCTGTTGATCAACACCGAGTAGTGAAGCGTACGCTTGCTACCGGTAGCAATATGGATGATGAAAGAGCCGTGAACCAACACAAACTCAAACAGCCATTTCGAGCACTACATTTAAGTACCTAAAATACCACATAAAATCGTAATTCCATATATTGAATAATTCCTAAATGTGGACTGGATGAACTTCGCTGAAGTGAATGACATAGCGCTTCAGGTCGGCAAGTACGAACCGGGGAGCGAGCAGGGCTG
>JBDKTY010000095.1:0-3458 GCA_039679945.1 Syntrophobacter sp.
GGTATCGATCCGGTAAACCGAAAGAAAATGCAGCCTAAACCGCCGGGACCATTTGACGACATACCCTGCATGTAGGATGGGTAACCCTATGCCCCCTGACATTCTTCACGGCTTTCCAGGTGCAACCGTGTGCCATATACAGCCTCGCGGTTTTTGTAAAATTTCAGCGGAAATGAGGTGGGGGGGAGGCAAATTCAGCGGCACACAAAATTTTATATTGCAATTGGCAAAATTAAGCATTATTCTACCCCTGTCACTTACAGAAAGGGGTCTCAAATGGCAAGCAGAAATCGACTGATTCAGATGTTTATGAGCCAAGGCAATATGAACAAGGCAGGCCTCGACAGAATCGGAATAGCACTCGCCGGTGCCGACCTTATTCGGTCCGGGGGGCGAGGACGGTACACTGTGGATATGGACTGCAAGGATGCGAAGAACCTGCTCATCGGAGTCATGGCTTCCGGCGGTAATGTCTCATCGGTGGTAAGGGACGTGGTAGCCTACAACGCTCTTCCCGTACTCGGCGACCGCTACATTGATAGCTATGGCGCAGCTGAGACATTCGGAGAAGCCATCGAATCTATTCTGTCCATGTCGGAATCGGCTTTCCCCAACCACAACATCAAGAGCATATCCGTTTGCCGAACTTGGCCTGAAGGAAGGATTTCTTGGACGGACTCTGACGGAACAGAAAGGCAGGCCATATTCAGGGAGCAGAACGTGAAACGCTACCTCCTGTGGGAAGATTTTACGGTCCACAAATCCTTCTTAGACCTGCTGTGGATTCGGTTGAACAAACCTTCCAAAGTTGGATGGGCCGAGAATACTCCGGATGACGGAAGTTTTGAATTCGCCGACGAATCAGAGGAATAAACCATGCAAATCAGTCTCACACCCTTGGAGAAACGAGGCCTTGAGCGCTCCCTCTGTGAAAGCGGCTTCAGTCTAAAGCAAGCAAAGACTGCAGTTTCAAAATTCGCAGCGTTTCTTGGTGGACACGACACTGAAGAGGATGATTCGCAGCATTGGAAATCATATTGGCGGAACTTTGCCACCGGTCTTTTCAAGAAAACGAAAGTCGAGGAAAAGTGATGGAAAACGAAAATACAGTTACGAGCATGAGTGACATCCGAATGCTTTTGGAAGAACAGGGAAAAGCTTTCGAAGCGTTCAAGTCGAGCCAAAATCAGAAATACGAGGCTCTCGAAAGGGACTTCATGAATTTTGCAGTCAAGGCGAATCGCCCCGGAGCACCGGGCAGAGAATCTCTTTCCGGCGAGCAGAAGCAGGCTTTGGTTGACTTCATGCGGACCGGTGACACCACGAATATGAAGGTGGAAAGCAAGGCCGCAACGGTCGGCAGCGATCCGAGTGGCGGATACATGGTCCCGCAGCAAATCGACAGTACGATCGATTTCATCAGACAGCAAAACACTCCCATGCGGAGAATATGCAGGGTGCTGAAGCCCGAAACGCCGGATTACAAGAAACTGGTGAGCACGGGCGGTACTTCCTCGGGATGGGTGGGGGAAATCGACGAACGTTCCGAAACCGATACCTCACAGATTGCCGTACTGACGCCCGCGTGGGGCGGATTGTATGCAAACCCTGCGGCATCCCAGGATCTAATCGAAGATTCCGCCTTCGACATTGCCGAGTGGTTTCAAGGTGAAGTTGCGCGTGAATTCTCGGATCAGGAAGGCGAAGCGTTCATTACCGGAAGCGGAGTAAAAAGGCCACGCGGTATCACAACCTTCCCCATGAGTACCGACCGCGACAGCGTCCGAGACTTCGGGACGATTCAGTATATCGCCTCGGGGCTGGCTGGAAAACTTCCTGCATCGTTTGATAAGTTTTTCGACATGATTTATGCACTCAAGCCGAAATACCGTAAGAATGCAAGGTGGTCCACAAATTCGCTCACCATCGCCGAACTTCGCAAGTACAAGGACGGGAGCGGCCGTTACCTGTGGCAGGATTCACTCATTTTCGGCCAGCCGGCAACCTTCATGGGGTATCCTGTGGAAGAAGACGATTTCATGCCCGACGTGGCGGCGGATGCCTATCCGATCATGTTCGGAGATTTCCAGGCAGCCTACTGGATATTTGACCGGCCTACCACGGTTCTGCGCGATCCGTATTCGAAGAAGCCGTATACTCTCTTCTACACGGCCACCCGTGTGGGTTCCATGCTGGCGAATTCCGAAGCGTTAAAGATGCTGAAAGCGGCAGCAAATTGAGGGTGGCATGGATTGCAGTCCTTTGAATGGCGCCCGAGTCTACCCCGGGCGCCATTTCTATTTAAAAGGGGATAGAAATGAAAAGATTCACAGCGTTTTTGATGATCTTTGCAGTGCTCGTATCAGTCACACCCTGCCTCGGGAATTATGTATTCTGCAGCTCCCGTATCCAGACCGTTGAAAGTGGCTTGCCCGAGTGCGCCAGCCAGACCTTCACCGGGGGCCATATCGTTTTCAAGATCGGGTCCACAACCGTCCTTGACGAGGACTTGGTGCAGACAAACGGTGTCTGGCCGTCAGTTACGCTCTCATCCGGAGACGACTTCAATGCAGTCCTTGCAACCCTGACCAATGGAACGAGCGATAACGTTGAGGTAACCGTCACAGCCAATCTATCCGGAGGAGGAACGCGGACCCTTGGCGGTGCTGTCCCGGAGAGTGCTTTCTTCTTCCAGAATCACCAGATCGAGCAAGGGCACCCGGCTCACACCGATTTTTCCGGTGTGATAACTCCCACGGCGGTCGTCTTCAGGGTGGTGGGGGGCACAGGCGTTTCGGGTGGTAAGAACTTCGTCGTGCAGTACACCTGTGAGATTCAGTGATGGACTTCTAAGCAATAGAGCGCAATCGTAATCTCTCCCTGGAACTTCAAGGCAGTGCTCAAGATCTGGAGAAGGCCATTGGGGTGCTGGACCGTGACATTGCCGGAAAGCTTCTGGCCGGCTACACGACCGGCACCCCGAACTCGGCAGAGATCCAGGAGTTGAAAGCCGAACGGCGAAGGATGAAAGAAGAGTTGTCCGACCTCTGTATGATGGTCGCGGAACTCCGGAGAATCCGGCGCAGGCTGATGAAGTCTCAGGAACTCGAGAGCCGGCAGACCTGATAAGAGAAACACCCCAGGCGTTCTTCTGGACTACCGTCCAAGCCACCCTGTCCCCAAAAGACAAACCATAAAGGAGGCACATGAATCCGCGGCCAAGACCTGAAGGCGATCGGCGGGTGATGTGCGCTGGATACGATGCCTGTCTGGATTTTGCCTGCCGGGAGAACTGGCCGGGATTTACCTGTGAGTGCTGCGGGGAGTTCCGGCCGCTCCAGAAGGATGAAGAGGAGTGGCGGGCCGATGGCGCCGCTTGCCTGGCGCTGGTGATGGCCGTGGAGGACGATGATTTCCTCTACCGCAAGAGGAGGGGGAGCCTCCTGGGGGAATTTGAA
>JBDKTY010000096.1:0-9000 GCA_039679945.1 Syntrophobacter sp.
TCCCTGGCATGATCTCCACCAGCTTCATTATCGTAGGCGGATTGAAGAAGTGCATCTGGACCACTTTTTCAGCCCGTGAGGTAGCTTCCGCCATGGCGCTGATGGAAAGGGAAGTGGTGTTGGTGGCGAAAACGACATCCGGAGGCGCGATTTTGTCCAGTTCCGAAAAGACCTTCCGCTTGATGTCGATGTTTTCGAGAACACTCTCGATGATGAAATCGCAATCGGCGGCGGGCTTCAAATCTCCGGCTGCCGTAATGCGCGCGAGGATTGCGTTCTTTTCCTCCTCGGTCAGTTTCCCTTTTTCCACCCTCCCCCGCAGACCTTTTTCAATGCGGGATTTCGCTTTATCGGAAAGGTCGGCGCTGATGTCGGTGATCACCGTTTCGAATCCCTGTTGAGCGCATAACTGGGCGATCCCGGCGCCCATGTTACCGGCGCCGACAACGAGTATCTTTTTGTTGGACATGTTCCGCTCCATTCACGCTGTTCTATTCGGTCTCCATCGGGAAATCATCCGGTGCTCGGGGGAGACTTCCCCGAGCACCCTGTTCTTCGCGTCCCCGCGTGAGGCATTCCCAAATGAAGCTAGTCAAGCCGCTCGACTACGGCAGCCACGCCATTACCTCCGCCGATACACAGGCTGACCGCCCCGAGGCTCACATCTCTTTGCCGTAGGGCATAGAGCAGAGTCGTGAGGAGCTTTGTGCCGGTAGCCGCTACCGGATGACCCAGGGCGATCGCTCCTCCATGGACATTCACAATGGAACGATCCAGGCCGAGATCGTGCTCGCAGGCGAGATACTGCGCGGCAAAAGCTTCATTGAGTTCGATCAGGTCCATATCACCGAGTGTGAGCCCAGCCATCTTGAGCGCGGCGGGTATCGCTTTCACCGGGGAAATGCCGAACCGCTTCGGATCAACACCCACGAATGAATACCCTCTCAGGAGCGCCATCGGCTTTAGCCCCAGGGATTCCGCCCTGGCGCGGTCCATGAGCACCACCGCTGAAGCGCCATCACAGAGGGCGCAGGCGTTACCGGCGGTGATTGTTCCCTCCCTGGCAAAGACCGGCTTGAGTTTGCTCAGTGATTGGGGGGTTACCCCCGCGCGGTAAATTTCCTCATCCTGTACGAGTTTCACTTCGCCCTTTTTCCCCTTGATGGGGATTGGAACGATTTCATCCAGGAACTTCCCCTCCCTTACCGCCGCCTCGGCTTTGTTATGCGATTCAGCGGCGAACGTGTCCTGATCCTCCCTGGAGATCCCTCTTTCCGTGGCGAGCCACTGTGTGATCTCGCCCATGAGGCCTCCTCCAAGCAGGCAGTGGAATCCGTCCCTGTGCATCAGATCGATGAGCTTTCCGTCGCCCATGCGGTAACCCCAGCGGGCGCGCGGGAGTCCGTAAGGAACCAGGCTGGTGTTTTCCGTCCCCCCGACCAATACCGTGTCCACATCTCCGGCCTTGATCGCCTGGGCGCCGAAGATCAGCGCCTGTATGCTCGATCCGCACCGCACGTTGACCGAAACGGCGGGAGCATCCACGGGCACTCCCCCCATAACCGAACACAGCCGGGCCGCATTCGGGCCCACTCCAGCCTGCCAGGCATTCCCGAATATGGTCTGCTCAACCATCTCGGGAGCGATGCCGGAGCGTTTGACCGCCTCCCGCACCACGGCGGCGCCAAGTTCAGGGGCGGGCACTTCCTGAAAAGAGCCTCCGAATTGCCCGCCAATAGTACGCGCGGCACCCAGTATGACCACCTCTCTCATGTATCTCTCCTAAGATTTCGCATGCCGATTCCCGGTATGGACGGATTGAACGGGTCGCGGGTCATGGAAGTACCCTATCTATTGGCCTTCTTGATCCCCAGTGCATCGGTCGCGAGCATCATCTTCATGATGTTCGTGGCCCCTTCGAGGATCTTGTAGACCTTCCCGTCACGGAGGATGCGCGCCATGGGATATTCATTGGAATAGCCGTACGCGCTCAGGACGTCCAAACCCAGGTTCGGGACTTCGTCGGCCGCCCGGGAGGCGAAGAATTTCGCCAGAACGGTCTCTCTCATATTGTTGACCAGTCCGCGGTCCTTCTGAATGGCGCATCTCCAGGTAAGCGCCCTCGCTGCTTCCGTCTCGGCAACCATCCTCGCGATAGTCTCCTGTACCATCTGGTAATCCGCGATCGGACGACCGAACTGCTTTCTTTCGCACGCATACCTGACGGCGGCATCGAGAGCCGCCTGACAGGTCCCCACCGCTCCCGCGGCGGCGGAAAGACGCGTGCTTATGAGTTCCTGCATAAGGTACCCGAATCCCTTTCCTTCTTCCCCGAGGCGGTTCCCCACGGGCACCTCGACGTTTTCCAGGATAATTTCGCCGGTCGGGCAGGCCCACAGGCCGAGTTTGTCCTTGATGGCCACGGTGGACACGCCCGGCGCATGCATATCTATTACAAAAACGCTCATACCCTTGTGCTTGGCGGCTTTGTCGGTCATTGCGAATATTACGGACATGTCGGCAACGGGCGCCCAGGTGATCCACATTTTCCGCCCGTTGAGAATATATTTGTCGCCATCGCGCACCGCGGTGGTGGACATTGCCGCGGTGTCGGAACCGGCATCCGGTTCGGTGATTCCGAAGCAGCCTATCTGTTTTGCCGCCATGAGGTCCGGAATGTATTGCTGTTTGAGTTCCTCGCTACCCCATTTTAGAATGGACATGGCCGTCCCCATGGTCTGCATATTGAAAGCGACCCTGAGGGACCCGGATACCCTCCCGATTTCTTCGGTAACAATGGCATGAGCCAGATAGCCCATGCTGTTGCCGCCGTACTCTTCCGGAACGGGACAGCCGAAAAGATTGAGCTCCGCCATCTTCTCCACGAGTTCACGCTGGAAACGGTGGTCGTTTTCATCCTGGTCGACATGGGGAGCAATTTCCTTGTCCGCGAACTTGCGGACCATGTCTCGCAGAATTATGTGATCCTCGCTCAACTCGACATCATACTCATCGCTCATGCAACCGACTCCTCTACAGTGTTTGTCTGGCGGGACGAATGACTGACGCGGCACGGGCGGCGCCCTGCCCCAAAGCTATGACTATTTGAGCTTCCGCACCTCTTCGGCAAAAGCTGGCACAAAACTGAACAGGTCCTCGACGATCCCATAATCGGCCTTGCTGAATATCGGCGCTTCGGCATCCGTGTTTACCGCAACGATATATTTGGAAGTGCCCATCCCGGCGAGGTGCTGGATTGCCCCGGAGATCCCGACGGCAATATAGAGGTTTGGATTCACCACCTTGCCGGTTTGCCCGACCTGGTCGGAATGCGGCCGCCAGCCAGAATCGACGGCGGCCCGAGACGCCCCGACCGCCGCCCCGAGCGCCCCGGCGAGTTCTTCGATGACCGTATAGTTGGAGGCGCTTTTCATTCCGCGGCCACCGGATACTATTATGTCGGCCTCGGTCAACTCCACCTTACCCGAGGACTCCAGTTCATATTTTGCAACACTCGCGCGAGGGGCGGTTATCGCTAGATCGACTCTCTCTATTTCCGCTTCCCTGTCCTCATCCACCACCCGGCATGGCATGACGTTCGGACGAATGGAAAGAAGCGGAATTTCACCCTCAACCCATTCGGCCCAGGCAAAACATTTGCCGGCGTATGGCGGCCATTTCGCCTGGAGCTTGCCCCCATCGGCAACGACTGTTTCGACAACATCCTGAAGCAGAGCAAGCTCAAGCCTTGCGCTAAGCCGCGCGGCGAGGTCTTTTCCGTCGATGGAAGCCGGGAGCAGGATTGCGGCCGCATCGATCTTTGTCACCAACTCGGCGATAATCGGGACAAAGGTCTCGGCCAGGTAGTATTCGAGCCCCGGATCGTCCGCGACATATACCCTGTCCACGCCGAACCGGCCCAAGTCAGCGGCTTTGCCCGAAATGCCGTGCCCAAGCGACACGGCAACCAGCCCTGTTCCGAGAGCATCGGCAATTCTTCTCCCTTCGCTGGCGACCTCATTGGTAACCCGGCGAAACTCACCGTTTCGGAACTCCGTTATTACACAGACATTCTTTGCCACTGAGAAAACTCCTTTTTCAGATCACTCCGGCTTCTTCGCGCAACAGTCTCGCAAGCTCTTTTGCCTTTCCCGCCGTATCGAGTCCTCCATCGATTATCTTCCCGGGCTTGCGCGGCGGGGGCAGTTCCATGGACGTAATACGGATCTTCGACTTTTCGATGCCGAAGTCAGCGGGATCGAATCCGAGGTCGGCGAGCTTTTTCACATCCACCGGTTTTTTCCTCGCCTTCACGATCCCCAATGGGGAAGCATACCGCGGGTTCCAGACCGCGTGGGAACCGCCGAAGGTGATCAAGGCGGGAAGAGGAGCCTCCAGGGTGACCTTTCCACCCTCTATGGGCCGTTCTATTGTGGCTTTGGAGCCGTCGGACTCCAGAGAAACGGCCAGAGGCAGGTGGGGCCATCCAAGCCGCTCGGCAAGCATGACCCCTCGCTGGCCCTGATCGTAGTCAACGGCTCGGGAGCCCATCAGGATGAGATCCGCGTTCCGCTCCTTGACGGCGGCCGCCAGGACCCTGGTCACCTGCAGGTAATCGGCGCCTTTCATCGCGGGATCTTCCACGAGCATGGCGTCATCGACACCGAGGGCGAGAGCGGTCCTGAGTGCTTCCACCGCCCGCTGAGGCCCGAGGCTGATGGCGGTAATCGTCCCGCCGTGCTTTTGTTTGAGGCGAAGGGCTGCTTCGATGGCGAACTCATCGTAGGGATTGATGATCCATTTTATACCGGAGGTTTCGATCTTTCCGCCACTGGGAGCGATCCGAATCGCCGTTTCCGTATCGGGCGTCTGCTTTATGATCACGACAATTTTCACGAGGCATTCTCCTTCGGCTTATTTCAGAGCGCGGAAGTTTGAGAAGAGGAAGGCTCAATGCTTATGGCAAAGTCCGGACAGGCCATCAGGCATCGCAGGCAGCCCGCGCAGTTCTCACCGCGAGCGGCCACCATGGGCCTGTACCCGGAAGGATTGAAGGTCTCGGACATCTCGAAAACGTCTTTGACGCAGACTTCCCTGCAGTAGCCGCATTGCTTGCAAACCAGATAATTTACGGTCACGTTGAAGTCACACTGGGCGGGCGCGGAGTCGCTGGCATGGCTAATGGGCGATTCCGCGGCAACCCCAGCGGCTTCCGGACCGGTCTCCTCGGGCTGCCGCGACAAACATTCCCCCGTTTCCGATCCGATCAACGCCGCGCCGGCATGCAAGGCCCGTACATTCATCTCCGCCGCTTTTCCGGAGAACCTGCCGCTTACCACCTTTGAGAGGCTTTCGATGCTCACCACTCCAGTCAGGACACTCATCGCCCCCAGGGCGATCATATTCGCGGTACCCACGTGTCCCAGCTTTCCGCCCATCGCGGTGAAGGGAAATCCGTGGAGATTCTTCCCAACGCGGGCCTTAAGAAGGGAGGTATCATAGAATACCGGTGTACCTGATTGAGCCAGGGGCAAATACTTCTCCAGGGCTTCTTCCGTGAGCGCGAGCGCCAAATCGGGTTCCTGCACCTGCTGGAAAATGATCTCGCCTTTACCGATGATGACCTCCGCCTGGGAAAATCCCCCGCGGCTGGCTATCCCGTAAGATTGCGTCTGGACAACGTTTTTCCCTTCCAGCATGGCGGCCTCCGCCAGTGTTATCCCGGAGACTATGAGCCCCTGGCCGCCCGACCCTGCCATTACCACTTCGTAGCTGTCTTTGGTTTCGGACATTCTATCGACCACCCTCCCCGCCGCTCAAAGCCCTGGCTCGGATTTCCTCGTAACGGGTATTGAAATCCGGGGCATCTTTGTCTACCAGCGTCCCGATCGCGAAGTAACCGTCTCTTGCCGTCTCCTCCATACGATCGAACCTGTCCCGTGAGATGCCCTTTTCTTTCAGCCACCGGAGCATATCAAGGGGGTCTTTCATCTTGTTGTTCCGGCCATATTGGGTGGGGCAGGGACTCACCGCCTCCACCAGAGAGAATCCCTTTCTGGTCAGGGCTTCCTTTATGGAGTTCTGCAGCTTTCGGCCGTGATACACGGTCCCCCTGGCCACATAGTTGGCGCCGGAGACTCCGGCCAGCGCACAGATATCGAAAGCCCTTTCAGGATTTCCGAATGCTGTTGTGCTGGTGCGGCTGTCCGCCGGCGTGGCGCCGGAGACCTGTCCTCCAGTCATGCCGTAGTTCAGGTTATTCACCAGTATCGCAGTCAGGTCGATGTTCCTTCTGGCCGCATGGATAAAGTGGTTCCCGCCGATGGTGACGCCATCCCCGTCACCCATCAGCACGACCACCTTCAACTTCGGGTTGTAGGCCTTGACACCGGTGGCAAACGCCAATGCGCGGCCATGGGTTCCATGAAGAGCGTTGGTAAGCAGATAGTCATCCGCTTTTCCCCAGCAGCCGATGCCGGTCACCACCACTGTCTCGTTTTTCTCATACCCGAGTTCCTCGAAGGCCCTCAGCAACGCCGACAGCACCACTCCGTTGCCGCAACCGGAACACCACATGTGGGGCAGAATTCCCCCCTTCAGATATCCGGCTCCCGTAGCGTGTGTCACTCTAACACCTCCCTTTCCTGGTAATTTTCATGAGTCTCTGATCTATCTGGTCACAGCCACCAGGATCTCGGCGGGAGTGATTATCTGCCCGTTGTAGCAGTTCACCCGTCTGATTCCCTTACCGGGGCCCAGCACCCGCTGGACCTCACCGGCCAATTGACCGCTGTAGTTCATCTCGGGCACGACTACCGTCTTCACGCTCTCTCCCAGGACGGCTATCTCCTTGTCGGGGAAAGGCCAAAGGGTTATGAGCTGGAGAACTCCGGCACGAACTCCCCGCGCCCGTGCCTTCAGGGCCGCCGCCCTGGCCGCTCGGGTCGTGGCGCCGCATGTCACAAGCAATACGTCCATGTCTTCGGTATCGAACGATTTGGTGAGCACTATCCGGTCCAGGTGGTTTTCTATCTTGGTGTGCAGTTGGGCAACTCTCCAGGCCGCGTTCGCCGGGTTGTTATTGCTGTAGCCATCGGGGCCGTGCATGGAACTCGTTACATGGAAGACATACTCACCGCCGTAAGCGGGAAGGGGCGCCACCCCATCCGCATCCACCTCGAAGGGACGATATTGATCCGGTGAACCGGACGGTTTCTTCCTCTCCACCACCTCCACTTCGCCAGGCTCGGGAAGAACGAAATTCTCCCTCATATGTGCCACTATCTCATCAGCAGCCAATATCACGGGCACCCTGTACCTCTCGGCCATGTTGAATGCCTGCACCGTCAGGTGGAAACACTCCTTCACGGTAGACGGGCAAAGCGCAATCACGCATTGGTCTCCGTGCCGCCCCCACCTCAATTGCATTATGTCCGACTGGGATGGCTTCGTGGCCAATCCGGTACTGGGGCCGGAGCGCTGGATATTTACAACGACGCAGGGCACTTCACCCATTACCGCTACTCCCAGGTTCTCCTGCATGAGCGAGAAACCCGGTCCGCTGGTCGCCGTGAAGGCCTTGGCGCCGGCCAGGGATGCGCCCACTATGGCGGCCATGCTGGCAATCTCATCCTCCATCTGGATGAATACTCCCCCGAGCTTTGGCAGTGTCCTGGAGCATTCCTCGGCGATTTCAGAGGAGGGAGTTATGGGATAGCCGGCGTAAAACCGCGCTCCCGCGTAGATGGCACCCTCGGCAATGGCCTGATTTCCCTGTATCAGCTTTCCTTCACGCTGCACTCTTCCCCTCCTTACCTGATTATCGAGAGTTCATGTGTCCCTGGACCGGAACTATATCTGCTTAAACAGGACCCATTGATCCCTCTGCTTGAACCATTTTCCTGATAATGATGAGATGCATGGGTGACTCGGCGGAACGGATTTGATCAAATTCTGTATTGGATTTTCGATCCTACGGATGGTCGGTCCGGCTGTCAAGAAAAAATAGACTCCCGGTCCGTTTGCTCGGGGCTGGATCTTCATCGCACCTTGACGAACATCACGATATAAACTAATTAGCGAGGATAGTAATAAATCCGATCAAAATTCCAGTTTTGGAGAGTCCGCATGGCAAAACCCCAAGCAGCCCTGGCGCAACTCGATGGTCTGTCAGGGCACACACAGATAGCTTACGAGGGGATTCGGAGGCTGCTGTTCCACAATGAGATCGTGCCGGGGCAGAAGATATCCTACCGGGACTTGTCCGAGAGGCTGGGCATGAGCCAGACGCCTGTCATCCAGGCGCTCAAATGGCTTGAATTCCAGCAACTCGTCTGCCACGAGCCCAATCGCGGCTATTACATCGCCCACATCAATGCGCAGGAAGTGGAAGAGGTATACGATCTGAGGAGCCTGATCGAATTGGACCTTTTGGAGCCAACGATCAAGCACCTTAACAAATCAGGACTCCATCGCCTGGCGGTTGCACTGGAAAACCACCGGAAGGCGTTTAACGATGGATATCTTTACGATCGCCTGCTGAGGGACATGGAATATCATCTCACCCTCGCCTCGATGGCGGGACGCATAGTCCACCAGCAGGCACTCAAGAACCTGTTTGACCTTCTTTATCTAAAATACGGCGCCAAGTTCCTGTTCAACTCCATCATGGGCTCGATTGACACCGACCATCACACCATCTTCGACAATATCGCGAAGCGCGACCTCGAAGGGGCGCGGCATACACTCTCCGAACACATCCGGCGCGTTAAAGCCCATGTACTCGATAATGTGCAAAGGGTAATGGCCGCCACCCGTATCTGAGAGGTTCTGTTCACAAATTCGATGAAGCAGTCTCCCGATGGGCGGCAGGGACAATTTGTTGTCCGCGCGCGGCGCGAAGGGTTTGAGAGCGAACGGCACGACCCCTGCCCATCTTCCAGGAACCGTGCCGTTAAGAGGCATAGGGGCCGCCCGCGGCGAATCTCCGCCACAGCCCAC
>JBDKTY010000097.1:0-2651 GCA_039679945.1 Syntrophobacter sp.
CGCTTGTAGACATCCCGGCAGTCAGCACCAGGTCCCCGCGGGGAGCATGCCACGCTCCGCCGCGCCCGCCGGCCGAAAGAGGTCCATTCGAACATGGCAATTGCATGACTTTCGCGAGATCATGCCCGATGCCTTCCTGATCTCCTTCCCGACCTTGCCGGAACCTCTTCCCAAAGATGCCGCCGCCGGAAAAGGATACAGACCCTCCGCAAGAACTTGTTGTTCTGTTGGCACGGCGCCCTTTGTGTCGAGATTTTGAGGCTCGGGAGAAAGACGGCAAATTTTATTAAGCGCTAATTATGTGTAAATATTGTTGCATGCTGCCTCGTGGCATCGTACATTCGTGGATAATCCTGGTTTTGGTGTCTAAGAGTGTTCAGTCCATGCATACGGAGTCGCGTTCAAGATGAATCCGCGCTGAAAAACTCGGCATGTGGATCGTCACTGGTCCGTTCATGCTTCGATACTCCAGCACGAACGGGGGTGTATCCCTCCTGAACGCGCATTATTTTCAGTACTGTACCGGGTTGGAAAACATGAAACATGATTTGATAAGATGGCTTCTATTATGGATTATTTGGACTATCCCGTTTTGTTTCTCTCAAATTGCAGCCGCTGCATCCTCTTCCGCTCCAATCGACGGTGGACTTTACGCCGAGCTTCTAAGATTTCATACTGACCGAAAAATCGTCGAAGTTGATGGCGTACCCTGCATAAAAGTATTCCTCCCCAAGGGGCAGTCCATCAGCTACTTTTGTCGTTTCGTGAAGCACTTTGATGACAATTTTCACTTCTACCGCCAGCAAATCGCTCTTATAAACCGGCTGGAACCGATGGCCATAATCGAGGGCGGGGACAGCCTGAGCACCGATGTAAAATTCATCTATGTCCCGCTCAACTTTTCCATACGGCCGAAGATCCTTCCCGAACGTATCGCGACTGCTTCCCGTTTGCCTAAATTCATTCTGGTCGACCTCGGCCAGCAGTGTCTCGGGCTTTATGCATACGGAAAATTGATTCATCAGTTTCCGATTTCATCCGGAAGGAACGGAACACCCGCGAAAAAATTCGTCATATTATCCAAGGAAACAGATCATTACTCGACGAAATACGACAATGCATGGATGCCGTATTCCATGAGACTTTTTGGGAATTACTTTCTGCATGCCGGCATTCTTCCGAGTTATGCCGCTTCCCATGGATGTGTCAGGGTGATCTATGAAAACATGGTTTTCGTGTACAACTGGGCGGAAGTTGGAACGCCCGGCGAAGTAATCAACCAGACTCCTCTAAAGCCAAAAGACCCGGTTCCGGTTAAGGAGGAAGCGGATAATGAGGAGGAGCCGGATATCAAAACACTATTTTATTAATGAAGTTCGGACTGGAAACGAGCTCATCCGGCAGGGCGCATGGATCGGCCGCGCCAAAAAGACAAAATTGAGAATACGGGTCAACCCCGCCCCGGTTGATCTTTGCTGATGGCGCTGTCCTCCTTTAGACGTCCTGCCGCCGTCGCCTCCATATTCTGGAAAAGTCTTCGGTAGAGTTCGCAATACGGGTCTTTCCTGGAGATATCGCCGTAGACGCTGTAAGCCCGCACCGGGCACCCTCCATGACACAGGGCCAGGTAGTCGCAGTCCAGGCAGTCTTCTTTCCGGATGAGCACACCCGGTCTGTCCTGAAGTCGCCGGCGGGCTTCGCTGTTCCGCAGCAGGTCCGAGAGGCTGCCTTCATCCAGTACGTTGCCGAACCGGAATTCGGGGTAGCTGGTAACCCAGCAGTCACATTGAGCCACCTGGCCAAGGGGATCGATGCAAATGAAATCGTTGACGCAGTTCTCCCGCCAGATGCACATAAAGTCCTTGCTGCCGTGGACAAAATAATCCATCAGCTTGTTAAAAGGACCGATCCTCACCCCATCGTGGAAACCGCGGTCCATCCAGACTGCGGCAAGATCCGCGAGAAAGCCGCTCAGCCTCGCGGTATCCAGTGGATAGCCCATTTTTACGTCGTTAGCCGATCCCCCCGGAAAAGGCGTGTTCACCTGAAAATCCCTGATTCCCAGTTCATCCACGAAATATGAGTAGAATCGTTGTGCGCCCAACTCAAGCGTCCGTTCGTTTGGGATCGCGATGACTCCGACTTCAATTCCCGCTTCGGTGGCCTCCCGAACGTTGCGAGCCCATATTCGGTCGTACTCGTTGGGGCCGCCGCTCTTGAGCTTGCGGTAAAGATTGGGGAAATCCATGGATGAACCCACGCTGTTGCCGAACATATCGGCAAGCACCCGGTTCCATCCGCTGGTGTAGGCGATCATGTTGGACTGGAGGTAGTGAGCAACCTGGCGGTTTCGCCGGTGGGCTATTTCCCGGATAATGCTGTTGGCTTCTTCGAACCACTCGGGAGGCAGGGTCATGACCTCACCCCCCTGCCAGTAAATGGACAGGGTTTCGATTTGATTGTGCTCCATATGGTCCATGACTTTCCGGACCACAATGGAGAGTTGATCGAAGGTGAGGCGATCCTCGGTTTTTTTCTCGAAGCAGTAATCGCAAGCGGCATCGCACCTGAGAGTTGGCAGTAAGATTATGGAAAAAGGAGGCCGTCTCATGATCGGTCCTCCCCGCCGGGAGAAGATAACGAGCAGAGGT
>JBDKTY010000098.1:0-3096 GCA_039679945.1 Syntrophobacter sp.
GTCAAATTCAAGAAGAACGGAAAGGTCCGGTACTGGATCCAGTTTCGCATACCCGGGACGAACCAGCAGCGGAAAGAATTCGTCGGGATGTCCATCGAGGAGGCGAAGGCCGCGGACGGGAAACGGAAGGTGCAGAAGCACGAGAACCGCATTTTCGATATGCTGCCGGAAGGGAAGATGAACTTTTCGGAACTGGCGAAATGGTATCTTGAGCTTGCGCCGGTGAAGAAACTGGCATCTTATCGGCGAGTAAAGCAGGTCTTGGCGAACTTCAACCAGGTGTTCGGAGAGAAGCAAATCGGCTCCATAAAACCAATGGAAATCGAGGAGTACCAAGCGAAGCGCGAAAAGGATGGGGCGGCGCCTGCAACGATCGACATGGAAATCAGCATTGCCAAAACCATGATTACAAAGGCCTTCGATAACGATCTGGTCGATGGACGTGCGGTCAAGGCTTTCCGTAACATCAAACGCAAATTGAAGAAGTCCGCGAATGCCCGCAAGCGAACGCTCAGCATCTGTGAATATCTTCGGCTTTGTGATGTGGCACCCCCACACCTGCGAGCAGTCCTAACCACCGCGTTCAACACCGGTATGCGCGCCGGGGAATTGCGATTACTCCAGTGGACGGACGTCGATAAAAATACCGGTTTCATCCGCCTGCCTGAGTCCAAGACGAAAGAACGGAAGAAAAAGGTGATTCCCATCAACCAGAATGTCAAAGACGTTCTGGATGGGCTTCCACGCGCCTTGCATCATGATTTTGTGTTCACCTATCTCGGGGAACCGATCAGTTACAGGTGTGGCCTGCGCCGTTCCTTTACGACCGCATGTAATAAGGCTGGTATCGTCAAGGGCAGATCAGATCCGGATGGATTCGTCTTTCACGACATCAGGCACACAGTAAAGACGAACATGTTGAGCGCCGGCGTAAAGAAGGAGTATCGAGACCTAATACTCGGCCACTCGTTCGAGGGGATGGATGCCTTTTACATCAATCCATCCGACGGGGATCTGAAGGCCGCAATGGAACTATACACTGCATGGCTGGATGAACAGATTCGAGCGGCACGGCAGACGGCCGAGTTGGGTAACATGGGTAACATCGAGGCGTGACCCTAGCCGCCCCTTGATTCTTTGGGCATCTCCAGGCGCAACCGTGGCTGGCACATTCACGCGCAGTTTTGCCAACATTTGGGGGTACTTTTTTTCTGGAAAATTCCAACCGCCTTCTGTTTGCCACGTGAACGAATCACAATGAGCACCCCCCAAGCATTCTTTGGACAACCCTGCTCGGTGCCGTGTCGGCAAGCAAATTCTCTCCATGTCAAAATGAAAGAGTTTTTATACTGGGAATTATAAATTCCCGCAGTTCGCCATCGACCAACAAACCTAGCCAATCAACCAATATTTTGGGCTGTCCCGTGCCCAGAGAAAGCAGCGTAATCGAAGTAAGCAATGGTAAGCAGCGAGTAAGCAGGAAGTAAGCAGCCGTAAGCAATTGTAAGCGGAGTAAGCAGAGCCGTGTGAAGGTCCAGGACGATGTTACCCAATCCGCAAATGTTACCCATTTCGTTACCCAAGTACGGAAAAAGGACCTAGCCTTGTGAGCTAAGCCCTTGATTTCCTTGGCGCGCCCGCCCCGGCTCGAACGGGGGGCCTGCGGATTCGAAGTCCGACGCTCTATCCAACTGAGCTACGGGCGCGCTGCGGTGTTTCCTACTGTCTCCCGGAAACCTTGAAATACTCTGCCCTTATAGCAAACATGCCCGTGAATTGCAACTGTCCTCGGCAAACGGCTCCAGTGCCGATTCTCTCCGAGGCCCGTCAGCGGCCGCAGCCTGCGGTATCCGGGTGCGCCGGCGGTGGGAGGGGTGGCGAGTGCCGCAACGCGGAATGAAGCAACCGGGTCCGCAAAGTCCGTCGCCTTTCCTCACGGGCTCAAGCGCATTGCCAAAGGAGCGCCTTTTGACTATGTTATGACTGTCTGAACAGGGTGCAGCAAAGGCTGCCGCCCATTCCCATCATGGTCGTTCGCGTGCCCCGGGCATGCCGGGAGGAGAGATCGATAATGTCTTTTGAAGGAACCGGGAACTACTATCTGAATCCCGAACTCCGTGAAATCGTCCACATCGCCATCAGCATGGAAAAGCCCCTGCTCCTGACCGGTGAGGCGGGAACGGGCAAGACGCAGCTTGCCTTCGAAGTCTCCCGGGCCCTCGGCCTGGCCATGGAGGAGGCTCGCTGCAAGTCCACTTTCAAGGGCGAAGAACTCTGCTACAACTACGATACCGTGCTCCGGCTGAACGATTCGCGCTTCGGCAGCGGCAAGTCGGACAGGGACGTGAACAATATCTGGGATTACCTGAACTTCGGCCCCATCGGCCGCGCGTTCCGGTCCGAAGACCGCCGCGTGCTCCTGCTCGATGAAATCGACAAGACCGACTCCGATACCAAGGACAACCTCCTGGACGTGCTCGAAGACGGCTCGTTCGTCATTCGCGAGATCAACCACAAGGTGTCCGCCCGGGTAAAACCGATCATCATCATCACCAGCAACGCCAAGAGGGAGCTTTCCGATCCTTTCCTTCGGCGCTGTTTCTGCCATCACATCCCGTTTCCCGAAATGGAGGAAATGTCGAAGATCGTGCGGCTCCACTATCCGGAGGTGCCGGAGCCTTTTCTCGACGCCTCTCTTACAACCTTCTACAAACTGAGGGAAGAGAGCTTCGAGAAACCGCCGGCAACCGCGGAACTCCTCGACTGGATTGGGTCCATGCGGGCGGCCGACATCAAGGCGCCCGGCGCGGGACGGTCCATTCCGAACATCGGAACGCTTCTCAAGCGCACCCAGGATCTGCTGAAGTTCAAAGGGGTTCGCGGACCGTCGCGTTTCTGATCTCCTGATCCAACCCAGGGTGCGACCGGGAGACAACCATGATCGGCTTCATTTATGCACTGCGCGACGCCGGCGTGCCGGTAAGCGTGCAATACGTGATCGAATTTTACAGGGCTCTGCAGCGGGGCATGGCGACGGACCTTGACCGGCTGTTTCTGCTCGCCCGCCTTGTCTTCGTCAAGAAGGTCGAATACTAC
>JBDKTY010000099.1:0-10618 GCA_039679945.1 Syntrophobacter sp.
ATTAAGAAACGTCCCCGCCAACTTCCATTCAAAGGTACTGGTCCGAAAGCTCGGTTATAAGCTTCTCGATCTGGCCCCCGTCTCCTCCGAAAGTTCATTCGTCACGGATTCGTACCGCTGCCTCATCGCCCCTCCCCGGCGCCCCAGACGAAGCAGGAGCCTCTCTTCGTCGGGCAGCGCAAGGTAGCGGTCTATCACAGCGAGCATCGCTTCCTTGTCTTTCGGCAGCTTCATTATATATGCACTTTATAGGTACTCTACTTGGGTTTCAATTAACGTACTGGGGGGCCATTTCACAAATTGGCCTGCATGATCCCGGCCTATGTCCACGGCATGGTCCGTCTTCAGCCCTTGATCAACTCCTCTCCTGCCCGGCATCCAAAAGCGGCAGTAATGCATGGCGCAATTCCAGCGCCGTAGCACTTATCCGGTCATGAGTAGTGAGAAACCGAGTGATGAACTGTATCGGAGCTATTGTGGTTGGACCTGTCACGAGGCCAAGTGGTTTGTGCGAGCTGATCGCATTAGTCAACCGGCTCATTGCGAACGCTGTGTTGCCGTCTATCACGTACCCCAGCATAAACCCAATCGGTAATCCTTCGGCATATTGATCGCTCATGAATCTCATCATGCCTTCTTTGACATAGGCTGTCGCCAGAGAACTTCGCTTGAATCCGTGAGTGACATTCAGTCGCTTGCACTCGTAAGCGAGATAGCGCTCGCGCTCCCAGTCCAGAAGGATGGCAATATCAATTTTTCCCTTGCTGTATTTTCTGCCGTTCGGATGGGTTCCGGATGGCTCAAATTGAAATTCGACCCAATGGCAAATACGTCGAATAACTGCATCTTTCCCGAGAAGGTGAACTAGATTGAACGTAATCGTGTCTTCTTCTGGAAGTGAAGGAAGGATGGCCACACATGCCGGCCAGACAACAGCAATACGTTCAAGAATGCGCTCATCCACGGATATAAATTGGCTCGCCCAAACCAGCGAATCCCCTAGCGCCATTATGACTGGCTCCATTGTCGTCCAAATGATACTGCGTCCTGTAAATCCATGGCAATGGCATCAGCATCTGCCAACGCTGTTGACCGTAGCCAGAATCGCAGTTGCATCGGCTTGACGAGATAAAGGTCCTTCCCGATGAACACCCTGAGATCGGGCACAAGCTGAAAGTTACCGTCGAGCGGCTGATGGATATGGTCAGAAATGCGTGAAAGCGCATCCGCAAGAGAGACACGCTTTTCTTCGGTGTAGGTGCCCGATATGCCATTTAAGGAAAGGCGCAGTATCCCTAGATCGGCGCTGGATGCTTCAAGTCGTGCCCCTATTTTTGCGTTATTTCGGAGCCAATTACGGATGCTTGCGACCAGTGTCGACGCATACGCTCGCCGATCACTCTCTGTAGGAGATCTCCAGAGATCGGGGTAGCTCCCCTTGTGTGGCTGAACAGCCGGAATGATCTTCTCAACCGTATCTTCGATCAGAACTATTTCGTCGTCAGACAGGCAAAAATATTGATAGGCTAGCTGATCGATCCTTAAGAGAGTCGCATTGTCGCTGTCCAAGGTGATAGGCTCTTTGGCAGACTGCAAGGCACCATCGACAATTGCAACGAGACTTCTTGCTGCATCTTCCGCCAGCTCAGGTTCGGGTAAATCCTTTGGACTGGGAAATGGCAGATGGAGGAGTTCCGCTTGCTTTACTTCCGGCCGGTCCGAGCCGAATGAAGCAGTGCCATGAAATGCATACCAGATCGCGATCCGGCTGTTCAAAAGAGCGGTTAATAACATGCCACGGTATTTTTCAGAGGGAGGCACCGTGACCGACTGAATGATATCCTGAAACGTCAGGTCGTCTTCCGAGTAGGTAGCACGCAATCGCGTTCGCGATGTTTCCACACCTCTCGGTATCAGAATTCGCGCGCCTTTGAAGCCGGCTTCGAAACCATGGCGGCGAACCTTTCGCGACGGCCACGGCGCAAGGCCAGAAATAGGCTGTGCCAGTCGCCGAAACAAGCTAATAGGCAGGTAGGGTAATTTCCCAACATATTGACTTTCCGAGTAGGATGATGGTTCCTCTCGGCCGGGCTGGTCATTGAATGGTTGAAACCCCTGCCCAACGATCCACCGTCCTAATAAATTTTGTTTTCGGCGCCTTAACCCACCATAGTCTTCTATCAGGTCGCCAATCTTCGGAAACCTGGAAAGGTAGGCAAAAAGTCTTCCGTCCGGCTCACGCATCCAAAGTCGCTGCTTAAATACCAATGGGTAGTCCATTGCGGTTGTCGCACTCATGGACAGTTTGTCGGTGCTGCTCAATGTGATCCGGCGTTTCAGTTGAAGATTCAAATCCGCTTTTGGAGCCCAATAATCGAAACGATATGGAAACTGGGTAAGGCCGCCCATGCCATAAATGATGAGTGCCGCAGGCCGATGTGCATGTTCGAACAGTTGAAAGCGTAGATCGGCGAAGTTGATGATCTGACGAATGCGGTTTTCGAGGATGAACTGGTTTCGCGCGTCCACTGCATTTGCCGCACAATTGTGTAGAAACCCCATTGCCGGTAGGAGGAACGCAATCACACCGTCGCTGGCGAGGTGCCGAACTGCCTTCCACGCAAAGGCCCAGGCGTCCTCTCCACTAGGCATAGGGAGATGGTTCTTCTCGCACCAGCGCACCGATGTTCGGCCGGAACCACGCCGGCTTGCCCAAGGTGGATTTCCTACTATGACATGGAAGCATGCCTCAGTTTCCGGCACATCGAAAAAATCTCTGCAAACGAGCGTTTTGCTCCAAATCTCCGGCAAAATCCTTCCACCTTTGATAAGGCGGCGAATGTCGGGAGGTGAGACTTCCTCAAGCAATGCTACATAGAGTGAAAATACCGTAACGCGGACGGCACTACCGTTCATGTCCCATCCATGAACCCTTTGCAAAATCATCAAAAGGTTGTCCCAATGAATGGTTCGAGACCTGTGTGTTGCCCGCCAGTGCTCACAGAGGCGTTGGAACAATCGTACCAGAAAGACCCCCGAACCGCATGCCGGATCTAGGTAACGACCCTGCTCTCTTGCTTCAGGGGGTAACAACTCCCACACCTGCGAGACGACCGTGTCGGCCAGAAACATCGGCGTGTAGTAGGCGCCTTGCTCGCGTCGTACCTCTTTCTGCTCACCGAGAAAGCGATCATAAACAGCGCTAACCAGTTCGATAGGTATGTAGCGGAAATCATATCCCCGTAACCGTAACTGGCCACCTTGACCCATTTCTTCCCGGCCAGCACGGAAGCGCGCAAGTATATCGAGATGCGCGGCCTCGATCTTTGGTGCTATTCCTCCAGGTTCAAAAGAGCAGGGCGCCACGAAGATATCGCCATTGAAGTCGTTCCTCAAGCTCATAAAAAGTGAGTTCAGGAGCGTTGCATTACCGGTGGCAAGTAATGACATGAAGCTGTCAATATCATTGCCTGCCACTGCATGGAAATACTCCGGCGTAATGATGTCCCGATCTTCTAAATACGCAATGAACATGGCCTGTAGGAGTAAGGCGTGAGCAGCATTCGACGTGATATTCGCATGGCAGAGTAGTCTCTGCGCCTCCTTTAAATTATCGAGAAGAACCTGGTCGATTCTTTCCTTGGTCTGAAAAAATTCGGAATAATCTTTCCATAGCCGGCCGGACTCAACTCCATAAATCATGTTCCTGATTTGTAAAGCGTCCGCCGTGTATTCCAGCGTGTCAACGAGGCATCGCTGGTCAAATGAGCCTTCCGAATCCTTGTAGGGCTTCCGCGAGAGAGAAAAAGCGCGTAACGTGCTGCCGGCAATCACCAGGAGGAGGCTTCCCAAACCTTGGTTCCAGAGTGCTGCATGAAGATCAATGACATGTGTTCTTTCGTACTGCTCAACCGATAGAATGGCGACAGTGGGGATCCCTTGCACGCAAAACATCGCCGAGAGCCTGAGATCGTCAAAAGTAGTTCGGATAGCGAGTGCGTGCGGTACATCGATAACAGCTTCGGATGACTCGTACAACTCGGGAGAGTTGCGGCCTGCGAGGCCAAGCCGTTCCTTCCATTCCTGGGGAAGGGGAAGCGAGCGGCTAGTCGTCATGAGTGCCTCCGTCGGTTAAAGTCTACGCCCACAACATTTGGCGGGAATATAGGCCAGCTAAGGCGGGCACAACTTTTCAGTGCCATCTTTTCTTTCATACCTCGAATGCCCTACAGTGGATTTGAAAAGTCCGCGCGCACCTCTGTTCAGAGGTGTCCAACCTAGTCATTATGACAGGAATACTATTGGAAGGGGAGATTGTCAATAATAACAGTAGAATAAGGACATCAGCGGTGGGCTCTTTTTGAAGTTCCAAGGCGACTTGTCGCTGCTGAGTCTACGTTTTCTTCAAGATACCGGTTAGATATACTGGTCCGCGAGTTCCGTTATAACCTTCTCCACATTTCCGCCCATTTCGGACTCCAGTTCGCGCATCGCGGTCTGCAACCTCTGCCGCATCACCGGATCATTCAACTCATCAAGCGACCTCAAAGCTCCTCCCCGGCGTCCCAGCCGAAACAGGAGCCTCTCCTCGTCGGGCAGTGCGAGGTAACGGTCTATCACCGCCAGCATCGCCTCTTTGTCTTCCGGCAGCTTTCCCGTGACTTCTTCGAGCAGGTTCATGATGTGATCGGATACCAGGCGGCTGTCGATCCCTTCGAGCGATTCCACGAAAAGCCGTATCTCCCGTACCGTGTCATCATCGGAGAGCAGCGTAAAGCGCCCGGATTCCCTGTCGTTGAAAAGAGGAGCCCGCCGCGGTACGCGAAGGCTTCTCAGCCTTATGAAGTCCGGGTTGATTCGGTTCAAGACGCGTGCCGACTCGATGGCATTATCGCGTGAGAGCGCCTGGCCACCCAGTCCGGGCATAAAGTATTCGGAAAGCTCCATTCCGGCTTCCTTGACCTTGCGGCCCGCCTCGATGTGCTCCTCCGCGGTCACGCCCTTTTGCACGAACTCCAGAACCCGGTCGGACCCGCTCTCCATACCGATATGGATGCGGTCGAGTCCGGCCTGCCTGATTCGAATGAGGTCCTGGATGCTTTTCCTCGCAAGCGTGCTGCTCCGGGCATAAGAGGTGATCCTGCCCACTCCCGGTATCTTCTCCCTGAGGTACTGGATGGCCTCCGCTATCTGCCCGGCGGGGAGAACGAGACTGTTGGCATCCTGGATAAAAACGCTCCCATGGCCCATGTAGAGCCAGAGAGCGATCTGCTTGTAATAATTATTGAAACGCGGGCTGGAGTACACACTGTTCAGCACCTCCTGCGGCAGTCTGCCCGCTTGTCCGCGGTCACCGGAGATGGCGCGCAGTTCCGCGACTATATCGGCCGCCGAATCTATATCCTGCTTTATCTCGCCGAGGGACCGTCTGCTGAACCGGGTCCCTTTGTACACGGCGCAGAATGTGCATCGGTTCCATGGACAGTTTCTCGTAAACCGAAGCAGAAGGCTTCCTGCCTCGCTGGGAGGCCGTATCGGACCTTGTTCAAAGGTTATGTTCCTCATCTTCATACCTTGTCGCCCGTTACCCGGGCTCTCAAACCTTTTGAATAGACCACCCTCCCGGACTTGGGCGCGTTCTCCGATTAAGCCGGGGGCGGAAAAGACTTCCAGGGCCGTATCCCGGTCTTCGCTCACGCGATGGGACCGCCTCTTCGCAACGCCGAGGACCCTTGACTCAATGACCTTGCCGGGTCCTCGGGAGTGGGGGTTTGATCCCAAGTATCCCGCAATGCCGCTGCGCGGACAGATAATAGTCTTTTATAATGAGTGCCGGTGCTGCTAAACTTGAACAAAGATACTATTATGTCTAGTGACACAAGAAAGTTTATGCCGTTGAGGTGAAGACCAGTAGTCAAATAGTGTGGAACAAGTGCCGGCTTGCGTCGGGATGACTACTCACACGGGTTGCTCATCTTAGTAGATTACATGATAAATACAAAATCCACCGGAGAAAGTATGGAAGAAAAAATAACCGCTGTTTACCTTTTGGCATGGCAATCGGAACTTACCCCCGAAGACCGCGGCAGCTACGAACGGTTGCTCGCCGAGCAAAAGCGCGCCTGCCTGGAGTTGCTTGAGAAAAGAGGCATCGATCCGGTCTCCGGGGTAACGGTTTATACCAGCAGGAAAGAACTTTTCATGGATATCGACCGCGATCGTGTGGCGCGACTCGTTGTGAGCGACCGCGCACGTCTCAGCGCGATTCAGGAAGAGCTTGACGCCATACTCTTTGAACTCCGGATGCGCGGGATTGAGGTGCTGACGGTTGATGGCAATGGCTGATGCCGGTGTGCTCCCTGCCACGGGAGTTCCACCCCGGCCCAATTCACGTGCCGGCGACCTGGAATTCGAACAGAAGAGGACTCTCATGAATCGAACTCGTCCCATCCTTTGGCTCCACGCAGCCCCCGGCCAAATAGCGATGTTCCTTCCGCTTTGCCGGCGGGGATTTATGGTGGAGACTCCAGCCGGGGCGACGCTGCTGGAAGTCCTCTCCGGCGCGGGTTTCTCACGGGAGTACCTGCGGGATCGCGTGCAGACAATCTTTCTCGACGGCAGCGCGGTCGATGACCTCAATGCCGAAACCATCGGCGGAGGATCGGTCATTGCGCTATCCGCCGCCCTTCCCGGGCTGGCGGGCGCGATATTCCGAAAAGAGAGTGCCGTAGCCCCACTGCGCTCCCGGACCGAAAAACGAAAAGACGCTCCCGGCGAGCGGACTCAGACTGTATTTGCCACATTGAAGCTGTTCAACCTTGTCGCGGAAGAAATGGGCCCGGCCCTGATGCGCGATGGCATAACCGTGAAGCGGTCTGATCTCCGGGAGGAGTTTACAAAAAGGAGCAGAGTGCTCGAGAATGTAATCATCGGGGCCGAACTGGATGGGAAGTCGGTCAGTCCGGGCGCTCTGCTCGCGGGGGACCTCCCGGATCACGAGTACATCCGGCTGCGAATCACCTGAGGGTCGTCGGGGTCGCACTCACAATCCGCCTCCTCCGCTCCGGCGGGAGGAGCGCTTCATCACATAGGCAACCCCATGGCGGGTGCGAATTCCCGGATTGGGTTATTCGGTTTCAGAATGTAGCGACAGCATTACGCGGGCGGGCTTCCCAGCCCGCCCCACGTCTCATATTAAACCGTGTTCAAGAGGATACATCCCCCTTTCGCCCTGAGTGTGTTGAAGGGTAGAGCGGGTCAATTTTAATCGGCATCTTCACTATCAGGGCAGATCCATCTCGGACGCAATTCCGTCTCACTTGGTATATGCCGCCGACACCGACTTGGTCTTCCCCTCCCGCACTGTCAGGACCTGGTCCGCCGGGGCCGACCAGTCGGAAACTGTTGAAAACGATAAAGTATGCTGGCCTATGCCTGTCGTAACAGCAGCGCCGCTGGCGTTCCAGTCGCCGTTATCGAGACGCCACCGCGCACCCTTCCTGACCGCCTTTGGCGGGGTGATCGTTACGGTGAGCGAACCTGTGCGCCGTACATAAACCCCTTTGACCTGTGTGGTCTGTCCGCCCCTGGCTGTTGTGGCGGCCGCTTTCGCGGGTGTTATCCAGCCGTCGATAGTTTTGAAACGGACAGTATGCCTGCCCGGCAAAAGAGAGGCGACAGACAGGCTGTCCCGCCAGTCGCCTCTGTCCGCCTGCCACTGTGCCCCGGCGTCGGCGGCGGCCTGTGGACGAATCTTCACCTTGAGGGCGCCGGTCGTGAGAACATAACTGCCCCCGGCCTGAACGGACTTTCCTTTCCTGACGACCACGGTCTGGCGGGCGGGGGTGGTCCAGCCTTCGTTGTCCATGAACTCCAGTGTGTGAGTGCCTGCTTCCAGGTCCACGAAGGTAACCGCGGCGGAATTCCATGGTTCCCCATCCACCCGCCATTGAGCGTCGGGCGGGTCCGTGCACAGATCCCCGCATTGGTATGACGAGGACACTTGAAGGGTGCCGGTTCCATCATAGGCAATCGTGGTGCCCCCGAATGCGACTCCCCCGTATGCGCTGACCTGGCTGTAAGCGATATTGAAATATCCCGCCTCCCCCCAGGATCCGCCCCAACTGTTCTTGGCTATGAAACACTGCTGAGCGTCGTCATAGCCAATCACTTCGACCACATGTCCGCCTTGATATTGGCCGTAAGCGTACGAATAAACCCCGCCCGTGTAGCTGTAAAAATCGTCATAAACATACAGGGTGGCGACGAGCGGTCCGTAGGCGTACAGCGCCTGTTTCATGGCGGCCACTTTGGGCCGTACATCACGCCAACCTGGGATCTTCCAATTAGAGCTGTTTTGCACGCACGCGTTGTTGCACCTGCTGCTACCCAGATAAGCTGCCATATCATAGGGAAGGCACGATTCAGGGGGGAGTCCGTTGTCCCGGATGTAATCCGAGGCTTTAACCGGAAATCCGCCATGGCAGGGATTTCGGTCAACGCCGGCATCGCTGCAGGAGAGGAGAACCTGTTCGGAAAGATCGGTCAACTCGCCGGTGGTCATGGCCACGTGCGATTCGAGGGCGGCCGTGACGGCAAAGGCCCAACAGGAGCCGCAGCTTCCCTGGTCCTTTACGGGCGTCACGACGGTGGATTTGTACCTGAGACGCCCCGGAAGGGTCGGCGCGGGTGCGGAGGCCGCCAGTCCCGTTTCTGCCGGCATCAGGCGTGCGCCACCGGCTGGTTCGATCAACCCCAGTCGCATTCGCCTCTGTTCGGCCGGCAGTCTGGAAACCGAGGTCTCCCCGGCCACCCACCTGGCCCCTTTGTTCCGGATCGCCCGGTTTATGTGGTCGATTTCATTCTCGCCGGCGATCGCGGGAGGAATGGTGAGCAGGAACGCGGCGAAAACAGCCAACAGGATAAAGATTCGGCTTATTCCCCTGTCCCGAGTGAGCATGGCGATACCTTTTCGAAATGGAACGTGATCTTGAATGTGCCGGCAATGGACCGGGAGGGGTTTTCACGCTCACGGGAGCATTGGAGGCGGGAGAACGACGAGTTTGAGTGCCGAGGCCGGATTGTCGGCTGGACAGGTCGCATTTCTTCTCAGCCCCGATTAGAATCACATGATGCCGGCGGAAAGCCGAAGCGGAGGGCGAATCCGGCCAGCTTCAGCGCCCCCACTCGGGTTTGTACAGCATAAGTTGCGGGAAATCAAAAGAAAAAGAGGCATGGCGAAGCGATCGATCGTCATCGTTTCGCGCTTGGAGAGGGCTCCACTCGAAGCGGGGCTACGATCGGGAGGAGCGGTCGCGGTTATAACCGCTGGTTTGAGATTGATCCGGTAGAATTCCGTCGGGATGCGGATGCCACCGCGCCTGATTTGGCGGCCAAGCTTCAGACCAGCCGCGAACCGACCGCTCGATGCACAAGCACATCAAAAGAGCAAAAAGCGCACAAAATCGGCTCCGGCTATTCCTTATAAGTCTCGCGGTCGGAGCGCTGTCCGATAAAGGGATGGGAGCAAGAATGCGAAACCTGCTATTAATAGTAAATACGTTGATGCCTCAGGCACTGATACAGCGTCAGCCACTACCCAGGTGCCAAATCCACCAGCATCGCATGCTGTTATCCAATGAACGTCGTCCGCTACATACCCCGTTAGGACTGTATATACTTCAGTGCAGTCCCAACCATATTTTTCGCAGTACGCAGGATCGACGTTATGGCCGTCATAATAATACTGGCCCTTTAAAGAAAACCAAGCGTGACTGTCTGTCGTTCCTGGCTGGAGTTCATTGTATCTAGCTGTGAATATATTAGCTGTTCCAGTATCTTCTGTATGCTGGAAGGTGCTTTCGATGTTTTTGAATGAATTTTCCAAGAGATTTTGCATGTCGGCTGCTGTAGCAATGCGCCATTGGGTCCATGCGTCACTTTGGTAATTGGGATCGGAGTTTAGCGATGCTACGTGTTGAAGATCATAGGCCCAATCAGATCCGGTCAATTTTCGTTCCCAATACTGATTGTTGACGTCATCATAAATCACATAGTCGCTGATCTGGATAAGCGACGCATGGGCTGGAGCGACGACTATCAAAAGGCATAGGGCAAGAAGGACCTTGCGAGTCATGGCAATTCTCCTGTGTAGGGAGTCCATCTGGAATTTAAGGAATAGAACCTGTCAAAATAGAAATTCTGAATAGTTGCGAGTAAATACACCAACCAAATTGGTAGACCCTACTGACCCAAGAATCTACTTGATAATTTACTTAACAATCACATAGGCTTACAAATAGTATTCGTTATAAGGTGCTTAATTCGTTTATTTTCTGCAGAGATCTCGGTTGGGTCTACGCATATCCTAGCCATAACGTTCCGTTTTTACAGACATTTTCAGATATTTTGCCTGAGATTCCTTAAATTCAAGTCCATCGAAACATGGACATTTTATTTATGGCGCGGTTTACAACGAGCTAGCGCCGTGAGACCCATGGATAAAAGCACAAGTGATAATGTCGATGGTTCGGAAACAGGAAGGGAATCCGCAACTATCCAGTTTCCTATTCGCCCGGCTCCTGCAAACCATGCGCCTAAGCGGTCATCTGGTATCGAG
>JBDKTY010000100.1:0-7363 GCA_039679945.1 Syntrophobacter sp.
ATACGGAGTTGCGTTCAAGATGAGTCTATCCCTAAATTGAAGATGCCGTTCAGAATTGACCCGTTCTACCCTTCGATACCTCAGGGCGAACGGGAGTATATCCTCTTGAACGCAAATTAGTATAACATACCGGTGATGCAGCACTTCTGTTGCGCGCAACACTTCTTCTGTTCAATCTGCAATCCTCCATCCCGCTAGCCTATCCATAAGTATCCGACATTATAATATAAAATCCAAAGAAACCACTCTCAATTCGCTGGGCATAAAGCTTGCTCTAAACCCAAGTAGATCCGATGAGCTGATCTGGCAAAATTGCCCGAACCCAAAGGGGGCAGCGGGCTTCCGTTTTGTCCACTCTGACGAGTCTACTTTTGGAGGAAACAGCATGAAGTCGAGCACAAAAGACAAAATCAAAGGTGATACAGACAAGATCAAAGGAAACATCAAAGAAGTTTTGGGAAATCTTACAGGCAACCGCGACCTCGAAGAAGAGGGAAAGGACGACCAATTCAAGGGCAAGGCGCGGAAAAAGGTCGGCGAAATAAAGGAGGTCTTCAACCAATAGCATCCAGGTTGTACTTGCCGTTCTCGAACAAGTGGGCTTGTTCGGGACCTTTTATGATGCACGGGCAAGCAGGCGGTTTTCAAGTAAATGCAGGTGAGATCGTGGACAATCTGCTTTTTAGTCCAATTTAGAGAGGTGGTGATGATATGGAGACTATCCTGTTAATAGTCGTACTGCTTCTGCTCTTCGGCGGTGGCGGAGGATACTACTGGAGGAGACGGGGCCGTTAGGCGCCCGGATCCGGGGCGGTGGCCATGGCAGGCACGACTAGCCGAACACCGCACCCGGGTTTGAAAAGAACGTTATGTGGCCCGATTTTTCGAACAAACTCTGGGGAGAGAGCGTCTACGGCTACCACGACTACACCCCTCCCTGGAAGTCGAGGGGGGGCGCCGAACCGGAGCGCTTGTCAAACCCATCCAACGTGATCGGCCACGCCCCAAAGCAATCGAAACATCTTTCCCGCGAAGGGGGGATTCCCAGCTTCTCAGGGTCCCCGTCTTCTCGCAAGGATAAAGCGTCGCGCGACGCAGTAAAGAGGGTTAAGGAGACTTGAATATTCGAGATTTGCAGGTGGGCTAAGGGCTCACTCCTCAACTTCACTCCGCGGCAAAGCGCCGGATAAGTATGACGACACCCAGCAAGCGGGCTCCTCTCGCTTTGTTCCAGTTAAGCTTTACGCTATCGCGAAAAACTTTTCGTTTCGGAAGGCATCCCCCGATGCTGAAGCGTTACCAGTGGCATGGATACGATGCAATGCTTCCGTTGCATGCAACATTTATTCTTTTCAAGTCCGCAACCCTCGACAGTACTCAGCTTGCCGTAAGTGTCTACATACATTATTCAAAATGGAGACGTTACGGGTCTCGGCATGCCGGGCATGGAATTTGCTCAATTATGATGCAATTTGGCGTATTGGAGTTCTATCCCGGCTAACACGGCCGGCTCGTATGGTGATTTGATAACAGGCAATGGGAACGGGCAATCAGAGAGGAGAATGACATGTTGTGGGCGATCGCTGTCATAATGCTGGTGCTGTGGGCGTTGGGGCTGGTGACCGGTTATACATTAGGCTATGCTATTCATGTTCTGCTGGTCGTTGCAGTCGTCGTGATGTTGATCGGCTTCCTTCAGGGGCGAAGATCGGTATAAGTGATTTGGGTTATTAATTCCGTGATACCGTCGGCAAACCCCTTTCCATTAGTTTACGGTCCTGTAGAATCAACTACTTGCAGCTCAGTGGAGCGGGAAAACCGGGGTTTTCCGACACTATCTCCGTATTTGCACCAAATCACACAGATAGTGGCCACTTGATCGAAGAAATTTCCGGTGCTGTGATTTTATCGGAACTCCGGTCTCGTTCAACAATCCAACCCATCGCCAAAGGACCTCGTGCGCGACAAACGTGAGCGGAACCTGCTGAAAAAGGTCTGGCCGCACAAGGAGGGAGTCGCGATGTTCGAGCTACCCCCTGGGAAGCGGCCAAACCGCTGCCCGCGGGCAAGGACTTCGGCATGAAGCAGATCTTCAACGGCAAGCCGGCCGCTCAGCCCCATACTGGTGCTGATTATCTCACGCCGGCGGGCACGAAGGTCTTGGCTGTCGCCGACGGGGCAGTGATGGTTGCCGAGGATCTATTCTTCGATGGCAATGCCGTATTCATCGACCATGGTGACGGCCTCATCGCGATGTCCTTCCATCTATCGGAGATCAATGTAAATGTGGATCGAAAGGTCCACAAAGGCGACACTGCAGGCATGGTCGGCACGGCGGGTCGATCCACGGGGCCACACCTGTTCTTTGGCGTGCGCTGGCACGGCGCCCGCATTGATATCCAATTCCTGCTTGATGACTCGGCCGAGATCCCGGTAGTGAGCCCGTGAACGGGGGTGGAAGCGGCAATGCCCTGATCGACCAGTCTCCCGGAAATAAATTTTGAGCTGCGAAATGAGGGTGAGTTCCGTCATGCAGGGAGGAAACAAAAACCAAACCCAAATCTTAGAAGGAGGTACAGATGAAACGAATTATTCTTTTACTAACTGGCATTCTTTTCCTTTTCACAGTGTCGGTCACCGCCCCCATATTCGCCCAGGGCGATCCGGCCTGGAGCCAGGAACAATCATATGGACAAGGCTCCAGAAATAGTCACCATTACGTTAAGAAACACAAGAAGCATCACAAGAAACACAGAACACACAGAAAACACCACAGGCACCATACGCATCAGACAGCTAACCCGGATAGAGCTTATTCCTATTAATCCGCACGAGGTCCCTGACAGTCTCATGGCAGGATCGGCAACGGTCCTGCCTCTCGATCTTTTATTATATGTCGTCTGGCAAGGCGCATTCGCTTGAGAACTTCGCGGCTTGGCCGCTAGCAGGTCGTTCGGAGCGGAGAAGAACGATCATGAACGTCCAACGACGATATCCCATCGGTGCGGAATTGCAGCCGAGCGGGGGCACGCATTTTCGCGTCTGGGCGCCTGGTCCGAAGAAAGTGGAAGTATTGCTGGAGGGAGGTATTACGGCGACCTGCGCACTCGAGATGCCGCATACCATCAGGGCACGGTTTGGGCATGGCTCATCGGGCCTTACGTGGATGCGTGGCTCAAGCTCAATCCGGGCAAGGAGGCGGAGGCCCGGCGATTGCCGGCAGGCCTCGTGGCACACCTGGACGACGCCTGTATCGGTTCGGTCAGCGAGGTCTTTGATGCCGAAGCGCCATACACGCCGCGCGGTTGCATGGCGCAGGCGTGGAGTGTTGCGGAGGTGCTGCGCTGCTGGGTGAATACGGCATGATATTGCGGAAAGGAGTCCTGGCTGATGGACTGATTTGTTTGTATCCGTGGGCACTTTCACCAACCTCCAAGAGAAAGCCCATGCCTGGAGGCCATTGAGATCCAGGATTCGACGCTCATGGAGCACCTCGACCCCAGCCCTGACCAACCGAGCAGTGCGGCAGCCTCTCTGCCCGTCTGGCCCATTTCGGCCCAAAAGGTACTCCCTGACATCAAAGTGTTACGTGTGACATGGGAGCGAAGCAACGTTTCCGCTGCATGCAACGGTTTTCCTCTTCAAGTCCCCGGTCATCGACGGCGCTAATCCTTCCGTAAGTATCTACATATACTACCTAAAATTAGAATATTCCGGTTCTTGGCACACGGGCATCGATTTTGCCTAAGTATTAGACAGCATGGCACATCTATTAGAGGCGGGACTGGAGTGCCGGGGTCTTTGCCAGGCAGGCTGCAGGAGATGTGGCACGCCAAATGAGAACATCGCACAGCAGTAAACAGTACTCATTTGCGATGTGGCATATCCGGCAACTGCAACTTCAAAATTCTTTAGGAGGAAAGGAACAAGTCATTGAGCTGTCATCGACTCATAGAAACGAGCAAAAAGAGGTGGTGCATACTCACCGACGACGAAATGAACGTCGTTGCGGGAAAAGGCGACATACTCTTCTGCGAGACACAGGGGATCCGCGACTCCGCGGATGATGAGGGAAAAAAGGACCTCAATTTTGGGGAACCTTCCTTGAGGTAGTCGAGATTTGCTCATCATCCTTTTTATTCCCATGGTCCATCAACGACGAGGAATCATCGTGGATGCTTGGGGAGTCACCTAAGACTGTCGTTGGAATATCCCAGTGGGTGAAAACCTTACAAGAATCTGGCAAGGATGAACATAGTGAGCCTGATTCAAGAACCCATTTGATAAAGCATTCGTTCTTTTGATGGAGGTAGCGTGATCATGTTAAAGAGTCTTATTATTGCGGGAGGGTCGGCCATAATTGTGAAAGAAATAGCTGACCGAGTACGACAGGCAAGAATCGATCGCGAGAAAACACCGCGTCTAAAAAAGGCTGGAATCTTGGCGCTCGGCCTTACCATCGGCAGCAGCGTCGGTGCGCTGGCAGGCGTTCTTTTCGCTCCCAGAGCCGGAGAAGAAACGCGTGAGGATTTAATCCGGCGGGGTTGCAGGGCATGGGGGAAAATACAGGAAAATGCCTCCCACACCGGACACCGGTTAGCAAGCGCGGTAGAGGAAAAAAGTTCTCGCGTGCGAAAGGTGGCCGAGAAGCACGCCGACGCCGCCAAGGGAGCGTTAGAAGCCCCCCCCAAGGAGGACGAAGGAACGGATAAATAAACTAGGAACCACCTCTAGGAAAGGAATTCTTTGTGGAAGGATACATCACCTTCGATCAACTGGGCCAGCTTATAGTTTTTCTGGTGGTAGTGGTGGCCGGTGGCTATGCTATTATGACTCTCAGAAACGTGAACGCCACGGTTAAGCATATTGGGGCAATCCTGAAAGAAAATCAGGAGGCCCTCAACCGGTTTATTCCCAGCATCGCCATGGCATCGGAAAATGTGGTGGCCATCACCACCGACTTACAGAAAGATCTTGGTACAACGAGCAAAGCGGTTGAAACCGTCGACCAGATCGCAACGTACACCATGGTCATCGGCGAGACAGCCAAAGCTCTTGCAAACCTCTTTACGGCTACTAGAAAACTCTAGCCGCTCCTGTTTCATGGTTTCAGATGAAAGGATACTCAAATGTTACCATACCATCCTTACCTCGGACCAGTCGTTGCTTTAGTTGCAGGGATATTAATCCTGATTCAACCAGCTTTGTTGAGTATCATTGTGGCGGTCTATCTGATTGTAACCGGCATACTTGGTCTGATGGGGGCAAGACCCACCAGCCGATGGTGGTAGAGAGGATTATTCTGAATCGTTCATCGGTTGGGCTGCTTCAAATCCGGCGCGGTCACGTCTTTTTGCTTTCACCAATTTGGTGAACTTTCCGACCACAACAAATTCCGGCCACAAGCGCCTCCAGCCCCGGGCCGGAAGCGATTTGCGGCTTGCATTGACTTCGAAAGATTTATTGCATTCAATCAACCGGATTGCGGAATTGCAGGACTGCGCCTGCTCGTTATCCACAGGTGCTGTCTTACCGGTAATATCAGTATCTGTTCAAGGTTCTATCGTGATCGTAGATTCTCTCTTCTCCATTGCGATCATAATCTCGCCTTCGGTCATGATCCTGATCGTGCATTCTGTCCCGATCATATTCTCTCTCGCGGTCATACTCACGCTCCCGGTCAGTCCGATCTTTATTGATCTCTACGTCTACTCCCCCTTCTCCTATCCTTATGCCCAGATCCCCAGCGAGGATCGAACAACCGTTTGTGCAATTGTCATTGGCGAACGCGTTTGCCTTGCCGGGGATGCCGAGGGCGAGCACAACGGCAAGAACTATTCCAAAAAGGGATACACTCATAATCCTGTTCATTTTATTTCCTTATTGCCAATAATCATTGGCATACCGCTATATTATTGAAACATTATAATAAACTAACCTAAACACCCCTTAAGGGTATTCAAGGATTCGGTCAACGGTGATTCTCTCCCTAATAGTAGAATCGCGTCTTGTATCATGATATTCGAGCCACCCTTCTACAACCCAGCCAAACGGCAAGGCTGGCTAAGGAGTTAAAAAGTTGAGATCCGCCCAGGGCCTGGTCTACTAATACGGAGTTGCGTTCAAGATGAGTCTATCCCTAAATTGAAGATGCCGTTCAGAATTGACCCGTTCTACCCTTCGATACCTCAGGGCGAACGGGGGTATATCCTCTTGTACGCAAATCAGTATAAAAACCCCGCCTCGACCACCAGTAGCCTCCACCACCGCCGAAGAGCACAATCAATAAAACTATTATCAGGATAGTCTCCATATCTTCACCACCTCTCAACGTTGGAATAAGTCAAATGACACTATATTTCAGCATGTTCCATGCCAGGCAGGTTGAGAAAGGTACCCGATTCATTTGCATGAATATATATAAACACTTATGTCAGTACGTTTACTATAAAGGCTGTGGATTTGAGCAGAAGAAGTGTTACATGCAACGGAAGCGTTGCATCCCTTCTGTGTCACACGTAACTCTTCAATGCCAGGGAGGCATAGCTCCGGTCATTACATCCGGAATGGACCGACGAGCGGATAAGCCACACGGTCAGGGAGATCTTTCTCCGTGCGCGAACTTGACTTCATCAGCATCTTTGTTTCCCGGCTGAACCGGACAGGTGTCAGGTACATGATCACCGGGTCAGTCGGCTGCATCATTTACGGCGAGCCCCGGATGACTCATGATATCGACCTTGTACTGGAGGTGGGATCGAGGAATGCCGTAAAAATTGAACAGGCTTTTCCGCTGGACGATTTTTACCGCCTTCCCCTTGAGACCCTCACGGTCGAAGCGAGGCGCCCCATACGCGGCCATTTCAACCTGATTCACCATGAGACGGGGTTCCGAGCGGACGTCTACACTGTCGGCGAGGACCCTCTCCATCATTGGGCGATGGCAAACAGGAAGTCATTCGAGATACAAGGGGAACAAGTCTGGTTCGCTCCGCCGGAATATGTGATCCTGCGCAAGCTGGAATTCTACCGCGAGGGAGGGTCCGATAAGCACATCAGGGACATAGCCGGAGTTTTGGAAATGTCATCCGATGATCTGAACACGGATTGGCTCCAAGAAAAGGTTTGCAGCTACGGTCTCGTCAGGGAATGGGAAAAGGCAAAGGAAATGGCTGGGCAGTGAGCAACATAGGTTAACAAATTGCGGTTGTGCTGTCCCCCGGGTGGTTGCAACGTCAGCCCTGCTCGCTCCCCGGTTCGTACTTGCCGACCTGAAGCGCTATGTCATTCACTTCAGCGAAGTTCATCCAGTCCACATTTAGGAATTATTCAATATATGGAATTACGATTTTATGTGGTATTT
>JBDKTY010000101.1:0-6091 GCA_039679945.1 Syntrophobacter sp.
ACTGCTGCAGGAGTTCCCCCACCAGTTGCCGGTTGCCTCCCGAAAGAGAACGCAACGTGATAATTTCGATCCATTTCATGAGAATTCTCCTTGGCTTCGCCATTTCTCTAAGCCAATGACGTGCCAATAGAATTATCGCTGATATTTCAAGTAGCTAAATAGGATCTTAGCCCGTCGGGTTTAATACTTTGTCCCCTGGGGTAAAATGCACTATGCTATGGGATATTTTTGCCCCATGGCAAAAAAGCGTATTGGTTAAGACCGGCAATTAACTGAAAAGGAGGGCATTACCCATTTGTTCATGCCCTGGACCTGACGCGGGACGGGCGACCGGCCAGAATCGCATCCCATTTCAGTCTCTTGAGTGCGAGTGAAAACTTCCTGGTTTTCCGTTAACAAACGGGTGATGCTCCCACTGATACTAATTTGCGTTCAAGAGGATATACCCCCGTTCGCCCCGAGGTATCGAAGATTAGAACGGGTCAATTCTGAACGGCATCTTCAATTCAGGGATAGACTCATCTTGAACGCAACTCCGTATGAATGGGATGGAGGCGCTCCGCGCCATCCTCATTCACGCTTTGCACTCAGGCTACCGGGAAATGCTGGTCAATGGGAGGAAACTGGACGTTCTCGCGGAGGCCATGGAAGACCGCTACCTCTCAAAGTACTACGACTGCTATATAGCCAGGATGCGTTACACGGAAACTCTCCGGAGTCTCGCGAGGAAGAAAGGGCTTAACGAAAGTCGAATCCGCCGGCTGGCGCCCAAACTCGAAAAGAGGGGATTGGCCATAAAGGTTGGCGGAATTTGGAAGCTGGCGCCCGAAGCGCTTGAATCATATTGAAGCGGATCGATTCACGACGCCGGCAAGTGGCATGAGGATGAGGTCCCACGCCGGGCTGGCGTGAGACACAAGAGCGGCGGCCGCGTCCCCGGTAATGGTGACTTCGTCGGGGATGTGCCCGAAAAAGCGAAAGAAAGGCTGTAGAGATAATTTACGCTTTTTGATACAAGTATTGGGTCGGGGCGGTCGGAACGACAGTCGCCGGCGCCGCGGCCGTTACGGCGCGACGGCATGATCGGACCTGGGAAGAAGAACCGTCAGGCCTCCGATACTTTTTTTGTTATTGGCCGGTAGCGGAACCAGGCATTCTAATTGCGATCCTTCCAACAGGCTGGAGCGTTGCGTTTCAACGGCCGCGCGGTGGTCCGGAGCGGTATGAAGCCGGTGGAAACAGAAATGCTTGCGATGAACATAACGGGACTGCTGCATGCAAAATATGCGGGGCGTTCCGTTCTATTCACATTAAGGACGTGTAATGGCTGATGTTCTTGAAATTTTGAAAGAAAGAACGCTGTTGTGTGACGGTGCGCTCGGATCATATGCCGCTGCCTTGGAACCTGAGCTTTTTAAACAATGCAAAAGCTGCACGGATCTTTTGACTCTGGAGCACGAAGATCTTATTTGCCGGATTCATGGAGACTATCTCGAAGCCGGTTCCGATGCGATAGAGACGAATACGTTCAATGCATCGCCCCTGGCGATGCAGGCCCAGCATCGCTTATCGTGGGAGGATACTTTCGCGCTCAATCTGAAAGCTGTCCGGCTTGCCCGCAAAATGGCGGATGAATTTGCGGCCATGGAACGGCCCCGGTTTGTTTTCGGCTCTATCGGCCCCGGTCATGTCAAACCGAGCCTGGGAAAGTTTATAAAGTCGCAGGCTGTCGATCAAAAAGACCTCATTCGGTCCTATGCCGCGCAGGCCACGGCTTTATGCGAAGGTGGCGTGGATGCCTTCCTGATTGAAACAAGTTCGGATATCCTGCAGATCGATGCGGCCCTGGAGGGGATCAAAGAAGCCCGGGCGGCCAAGGGGTACAAGGCCCCGCTCTTTGTGAGCGTCACCATCGAGAAAGTTGATCCCACCGGACAGAGACCGATCAGCACTTCCATGGGCCACTCACTCCTCGATATTGCCCGATTGGCTGAAGAACGGGGTGCCGATTTGCTCGGCTTGAATTGCGGAACGGGGCCGGAAGGCATGAAATTGCCTTTGAGATTCCTTCAGGATAACTGGAAGGGGCTCATCGGTTGCCAGCCAAATGCCGGCCTGCCTACAAGGATCGGTGACCAGGATTGTTACATGATGAAGCCGGAAGACTTGAGCGCTCATTTCAAAACGCTTTTAGGTTCGAACAGGATCAACCTGGCTGGAGGCTGCTGCGGCACGACGCCTCTTCATATTAAAGAGTTGGGAATGATATTGAAGGTTGCCGGATAGACCCCTTCGGGGAGCTTTCCAATCAGTTTGACAGTGTCAGTGACTTGGAACGGAAGCGGGCACGGATTTCCCGTGCCCGCCGGTATTTGGGAGCTGAAAGCCGTCATCGGGCTAGTCTCTATCGGCGAACGCTTTCAGGCACACGTTGACGTATGCGTGCGGGTTGGTGGCGTTATCACAGGTTATCTCTCCGGAGGCCGCCGTCGCGCAGATTTCCTTCCAGTCGCTGCCGTCGCTGGAAATATAGCTCTGCTCATGCAGACCGATAGCGCGGCTGGACTCGTTGGCCTTGGGCCATTCCATCGCGATCGGGAATTCGTAACCGGGCGTGGTCACCTTGGCAACTATCGAGAAAAGAGGCCCCTCAAGTTCTACCGTATCGAATTTGATCGTGTGATATCCAGGGACAGCCATCGTTCCGGTTATCGTCCGCGCTAAATGGCCGCTCGCCGGTTGTCCCTTGGTAACCTGATCATAAATGTAGATTTCATAGGCGGTATCGGGTTCCAATGCATAGAATCCGACTGCCTTCAATTTGGAAGCCTTCGGATTTGCCAGGAATACGTTGGACATCCACCCCGTGGGATTTCCAAATCCGCGGCTTTCCGTGTGCCCCAGGGCATCGTACTGGTAAACCCAGTCGAACGTCGCATTTTCCGCTACTTTGAACTGGTAGCCTACCCCATCCCCGCCCAGGTTTCTGTCGGAATAGGAGACATAAAAGTAGCCCTCATCTCCCCAGGACTTTCCCCAACTGTTCCTGACGATGAATGCGCCATCTTCCGGCGGCGGCGTCTTGAAGTTCTCCTTGGGATAGTTGTCATTCCATCCCACTATGCATATGTCATGGTCGGTCGACAGAGAATCGGCGCAATAAAAGGCATGGGTCGTCTCGTTGTAACAGTTGTCGACGTCCATGGCTATGTCGACATCAACGGCTCCTCCGGTCATCACAGCCTGCTTTATCGAGTCATGGTCCCAGGGAATCCACTGTACATGTCGAACCTGGTAGGATTTGCCAGGTGTCGCTCTATTATTTGGGAAGGATTCTGAAAGATTGAGGTATGGGTAAGAGAACTGGCTTTCGGGCACAAGCGAACTCCACCTCGTAAGAATCGCGGTCATCTTATCACCGTTGCCGCCCTCGCAAGGTACTGAGTCAAAACCGCTGAATTCGTTGATGGCTCCCTCTGAAAAATCCACATTGAGTTCCGGCATCAGGCTGGATTCAGCGGAAGCTACAGCCGCAAAGATCCAGCAGCTGCCGCAGGATGCCTGGTTCCTGACCGGGGTGAGTCGGTTCTTTTTACGGAGATCGTAAGAAGCTGGAAGGGACTCCCCGGTAAGCGACAACCGCACTCCTTTGAGATAGGAATGGTCAACCGTGGAAGGGATGTGGCCCAGCCAACGCCCGTCACCGGACTGGGGCAGTTTCCCCTCGGCCCTGGTATCCACGTAGTTCTTAAAAGCCGGATTCGGTGGCGCGGATTTGGATTCGGATTCGGCGAGGGCCATCGTGGACGCCGATAACACGAACAAAATCCCGACTACCGCCGCCAGCATATGGGAAAAGTTAAAAAATGACATTCCGCGCTCGTGGAAACGCTTCCCTCCTAAAGGCATTTCGCCCCCCTTGTAGATGTGTTTTTGGAAAGTGACAGTGAAAAAGTGATCCGACTCTCGTAAGGTCGGAGAGAAACCTCCAACGCATTAATATTTAGATCATCACTACATTCCCGAATGCCCTTTCGATAAACTCGATTTTGACCTTCACCCGGCCCTCACAAATTCCATTTGTCGCCTCCGTGCCTCGCCTGTTTCCCCGGAAAACCGCGCCGGTATCCAAGCCGGATGAAGCAAAGCCGGTCTCAGCGGCAACCCCGCAGGGGCCCGGCAACTGCTCCAGGTATAAACCTCGGGCCGCTCGACCATGCCGACCCTCGCGGGATCGAGCACGATGTGGCGGCATAGCTCAAACAGATAGATGTCTCGATCTATCCGTATCGATTTGAATCTTCCCTGGAACACATGGCCCACTTGGTGATGGATGCGATTGAAGTGTTGGGTGTAGACCCCGCTGATGTGCCTCATGCCCACGGAGAGACTGTCGTCGATGGTTTTCAGGAGCAGGCGGCAGTGATTACCCATAAGGCCGAAAGCATAACATCGTGGGATGTTTCCGGCATGAACTCCACACCGGAAACCCGGTTGATCGTATCCGGGAAAAAGGCGGGTTCAGAGAAACGCTCAAGGGGGGAGTGATCACCGGCGGCGGGCCATCCAGGGGGCCCGCGGGCAAAGAAGAGGCATAGTGCGGGTGTAGCCGATTCTCCGTCTACCAAATGCAGGGAACGAAACGATATTTTACTCTGGCCATATAATCGCCATAGCCTTCCAGTTCTTCCCGGAGCACTTGTTCCTCCCGAACAGCCCTGAAGGCAAAGAAACCAACGAAGACCGGCGTGCAGAGCACCCCGTACCAGGACCCCAATAATAAAGCTGTCCCCAGGAAAAAGAGACACGCACCCGTGTACATGGGATGGCGAACGTAGCGGTAGGGTCCGGTTGAGATCACAGTCTGCCCGCGATCCTTTTGGACTCTCACCACTCCCGATGAATACGGGTTTTCCCGCATGGTAAGAAAGGAGATGTAGAGCGAGATGAGAAGCACCAGCGCCCCAGCGGTTTTGAGCGCGACCGGCATCCGCGACCAATTAAATCGCACCGCGTCAAGCGGCATCAGTATGAGCCAAAACAGGGTGAAGGAGAACATTATAGCGATGAACGCCTTGTCCCAGGATAATTCAGGGCGAAACCGCATTCTCTCCTCGATGAGATCCGGATCGTATTTGAGAAGCCACCAGGTGATAGGCAGGCTTGTGACAAAGAGCAAACCGAGGAAGACCCAACCGGCTGTCCAGGTGATCTTCCCCGCCGGTATAAAGAGCCCCAGTGCTATTACCAGGAATTCGATGCCTTCCAACACAATGACTTTTGTCCGAATAATCATAAGTCTCCCGCCAGACTTCGTAACTCCCCAATACTTTTCGTAATAACCCTCCGCGGCATTGTCAACGTCAAATTTCAGGCGGTCGGCGTCTCGATGCAATCCGTGGTGGGATGAGGGCCATTGACGTCGAGAGAGGGGGAACGCCCGACGTCGCGAAGATCGAATCCGTTTTTGGTCGGAAAGGGAATCAAACTCCGGTGTTTTCTGAATCACTCCAGGACGTCCCGACATTTCCCCCAAAGACCACGAGGTTGAGGTCACAAGCTTTGTGGGTATCAATACATGGGCGGCTTTTCAAGGAACCGAGAGCAAAGCTGCCGTCGCTGGCGACTTCACGATGTTGGCCGAGGAGGTTGCTCCAGTCATTGATGCCCTGGTAAAGCACGGTGTCGAAGTCGTTGCGGTCCGTAATCATATGATCACCGAGACTCCACGGATATTCCTCCTGCATTTCTGGGGAGTGGGGCCTTCAAACAACCGGGCGCTGGGTTTAATACTAAATAGTGCCAGCTGACACATACATGCAATTTGACCGGGCAGGCTGTCCTCTGGGAATGGAGCTGCGCTGGTTTCATGACTCTAGAATGGAAGATCATCGGCTCGACCTCCATGTTGGGTGTCCGGCAACTTTTTACCATTCCCAACGGTCGAACCGCAATCTGAGTATATGCCATTTGGCACAAATCTAATTTGCGTTCAAGAGGATATACCCCCGTTCGCCCTGAGGTATCGAAGGGTAGAACGGGTCAATTCTGAACGGCATCTTCAATTTAGGGATAGACTCATCTTGAACGC
>JBDKTY010000102.1:0-38892 GCA_039679945.1 Syntrophobacter sp.
TTTGTTCCTCGCGTCCGACAGGGTCTTTTTTCTCGAAGCCGGTAGAGTATTCCGTCGCCGGTGTGCCGCGCTAAGGTAATCTAATCAAGGTTGGCGGAGATGCTCTACCATTTCGAAATTTGTCCAGTCGGGGGTGTAAAAGAATGGATACAAGACAGGAGAGAAGAAGTCTTTTCGAACAGGTTGACATCTATCCAGTCACCTGCGAACAGCTCTCGAACGGCAGGTCCGACATCGAGGTGCTCAAAGGCGTTATTGAAGGTGGCGCCCGGATAATCCAACTGAGGGAAAAGAAGCTCTGTGAGCGTGATTTTTACCGCCTCGCCATGGACTTTCGCGAACTGACGGCCAGGGCCGGCATGCTGCTCATAATCAATGACCGTGTCGATATCGCCCTTGCGGTGGGAGCGGATGGAGTGCACCTGGGACAGGAGGATTTCCCGGTCCCCGCGGCGAGGAAACTGGGACCGGAACTGCTGATAGGCGCATCATCCCATAACCTGGAAGAGGCCCTCCAGGCGCAGGAGGAAGGCGCTGACTATGTCAACATCGGTCCCGTCTTCCCGACCGCGACCAAGGAGGACGCGGGGTATTTCCTTGGTCCTGAAGCAATCCCGCAAATCTCGAAACACCTGCATATCCCATTCACCGTCATGGGAGGCATAAAGGAATCCAACATCGAGCAGGTGCTTTCAGCAGGCGCGCGAAGAGTCGCCGTTGTAACCGCCATCACCCAGGCCCCGGACATTGCGCTGGCGGTGAAGTCCCTCAGGGCGAGGATAAGCGGCCCGGCATGATTAAGGGCTTGTTCGTAAATAAGCCCTTAATGTTGTCAAACCGGATTCTTGAATTATCGAGATTGACAGCCTGGATTTTCTGTGTTGTAAGGAAAGGCTGTTTCATTCAAAAAAATCGGGCATCTCAGCAAACGTTTCCGGGTATAAGAGACAGTTTTGGAGACAACCAGAAAGGAAGGGAGCAGTAGTATGCGGAAAACGACCGTTTTTATGGGATTGTTTCTTATCGCGGCATTGGCTCTAGCGCCTATGGCCTGGAGCGCCGACACGATCAAGATTGGTTTCAATATCCCCCTGACAGGCGATATTCCCAAGGTTGGCGAAGCCTCCAAGTACGCCGCGGAAATCCGTCTCGCCGAAATCAATGGCGCGGGCGGCCTCAAAGTCGGCGACAAAGCTTACAAACTCCAGTTTATCTACGAAGACAACGAATCCAAGGCGGAATCCGCGACAGCCACCGCTCTCAAACTCATAACCCAGGACCAGGTACTCGGCATCATTGGTCCTCAGTCGAGCAAGCAGGCAATCCCCGCCGGCGAAATCTGCAACGCAAACAAGACGCCCATGATTTCGCCCTGGTCAACCAATCCGAAGACGACCGAAAACAGGCCCTACGTATTCAGGGCATGCTTCCTCGATCCTTTCCAGGGACCGGTTGCCGCGAAGTTTGCAAGCGAGGAATTCAAGGCCAAGAAAGCCGCCGTGCTTTATGACATCGCGAGCGACTACCCCAAGGGACTTGCCGAATTTTTCAAGGAATCCTTTGAAAAGATCAACGGACCGGGTTCCGTGGTCGCTTTCGAAACCTTCACCACGAAGGACAAGGACTTCAGCGCCCAGTTGACCAAGATAGTCAAATCCGGCGCCGAAGTAATCTTTACCCCGCAGTACTACGATGAAGTTCCCCTCATTGTTAAACAGGCCCGCGAACTTGGCTGGAAGAACCCGATCATGGGAAGCGATAGCTGGGGTTCGGCTGAACTGATGAAGCTGTGTGGCGATGCCTGCAAGGGCTACTTCTTCAGCACCCACTATGCCGCTGCCGGCGCCAAGGGCGCCACCAAGGAATTCATCGACAAGTACACCGCCAAATACGGCTATGTTCCCGATGATGTCGCGGCCCTGACCTGGGATGCGATCAACCTGATGTGCCAGGCTATCCAGAACACGGGCGGGCTTACGGGCAACATGTCCAAGGACCGCGACGCCGTGAAAGACAAGCTGACAGCGGTAAAGGACTTCGAGGGCATCACCGGGAAGATGACCTTCTCGCCGGGCGGGAACCCCTCCAAGTGTGCGGTCATCGTAAAGATCAGCGACAAGGGTGAATTCGAATTCTTCAAGTCGGTTTGCCCCTGAGTCTCGGATACAGATCTGATTTGAGGGAGGCGGGAAGCAATTCCCGCCTTTCTGTTAACGTGACCCGTGTCGCCCTTAAAAAAGGGGGGCGGGTTTTAGTAGGTGTTACAAGACAGCGGCCGGGCGCCGGTGTCGTTTGACGGCACGGCTTCCGCCCCGGGCATCAAAGGGCGGATATACCCGTTCATGCCTCGATACTCCGGCACGAATGAGTTGCCGGTTTTCACCGGAATGACGTCGGTTTCTCAAGGCCATTTCCTGCATACCATCGTTATTGCCGCCTTGCCGGAATGGTGATCGTTATTTCTCATCACCAGTGCTTTTTTCGGTTTTTTTTTTTGACCGCGTTTGTTAAACCCAATTTTCGTCAAATACGATTCTCCGGGGGAATTTCGATTGTTTGTTGAAACGTTCATCCAAAATCTGCTCAACGCGCTTCAGTGGGGAAGCTTTTACGCCCTGATAGCCCTGGGCTATACGATGGTTTACGGCGTCCTCCTGCTGATAAACTTCGCCCATGGCGACATCTTCATGGTGGGCGCCTATGTAGGCTTTTTTCTGGCAACCCTTCTGCTCGGGCACTATGCGGGTTTCGCATCGGGATTACCGCCAACGGTCATCTTCGTCATTACCCTGGTCGTGACCATGGTGATCACTTCGGGAGTGGGTGTTGCAATCGAACGGGTGGCCTACCGGCCTCTTCGGCGAAAAGGCGCTTCCCGTCTCTATGTCGTCATAACCGCCCTCATGTGCGGCCTTATCCTGGAGAACGGGAACCTGGCGCTCCTCGGCGCCAGCCGGCGCAATTTCCCCGAGTTGCTCACCAATACCGTCCATCACATCGGGGGAATCACTTTCAGCAATGTTAAAATCATGGTGATCGTGGCCACCATACTCGTCTTCATTCTACTCGAGACGATCGTGGCCAAGACAAAACTTGGCATGGCCATGCGCGCCATTTCGTACGACAGGATGGCGGTCCCGCTCATGGGGATACCGGCGGACACGGTAATAGTCTTCACATTCATCCTCGGATCTTCCATGGCGGCGCTGGCCGGAGTTCTCTTCGCCACCGCCTACCCGGTGCTCGAGCCCTACATGGGCGCGCTGGTGGGTTGGAAAGCATTCATCGCGGCTGTCCTCGGAGGCATCGGAGAGATCCGGGGAGCTTTCGTGGGCGGTTTTCTGCTGGGTTTTGTGGAGATTTTCGTCGCTGCATTCTTCCCGTCAACGCTCCGGGACCTCATCGCCTTCAGCATCCTCCTTGTATTCCTGAGCATCAAGCCAACGGGAATTTTCGGGGTTGCCCGGGCTACAAAGATTTAGGCTACCGAATTATGCGCAGGTCTATTCCCGTTTTCGGCTACGTCATTCTGAGTGTTGTGGCGGTTGCCGCCGCCAAGGCGGACATCCTGAACGCCTATATGCAGCTCATAGTGATGTTTATCGGCATAAACGTCATTCTTTCCACCTCACTGAACCTGGTGAACGGCTACATGGGCGAGTTTTCCGTCGGGCACGCCGGGTTTATGGCCGTGGGGGCCTATGTAACCTCGGTTCTCAATGTTTGGCTTTTCACCACGAGTTCGCTTTTTGGACCTCCGCTTCTTGCGCCGTCCAGCGCCCTATTCCTTTTTCCCGTGACTCTACTGGCCGGGGGCATCGCGGCGGCCCTGGCGGGGCTTCTCGTAGCCGTCCCCTCTTTCCGCACCCGCGGCGATTATCTCGCGATCATTACCCTCGCGGTGAACTATATCGTCAAGAGCTCAATAGAAAACATCCAGGTCATAGGCGGAGCGCGCGGTTTCATGGGCATGCGCAACGTGATAAACTCGATGCAGGAAGTCGTGGACCTGCCGTGGACCCTGATCTGGGTCTTCATAGCCACCGGTCTCACTGTCTGGATTCTGCAGCGGTTCGTCAGCTCGACCTATGGCAAGGGGATCATCGCCATACGCGATGACGAGATTGCCGCCGAAATAATGAGCGTGAACACGCAGCGGATGAAAGTTGTCGCATTCATGCTCTCCTCGGGACTAGCCGGGGTCGCGGGCGGCCTTTTCGCGCACGTGCTCGGCTATATCAACCCCGGTACCTTCACCATCATGAAATCTACCGAAGTGCTCGTTATGGTCTACCTGGGTGGAATGGGATCGCTCAGCGGCTCGGTGCTCAGCGCGATAGGACTCACGATTGCCCTGGAAGCCCTCCGGCCGCTCCAGGTGGCCAAGTGGGTGGTGGTTCCCCTCATTCTCATCCTGCTCATGCTTTTCCGGCCCGAGGGGATCATGGGGCAGCGCGAACTCACCGACATTTTCCCGAGACTGCGCCGCTGGCTCGGATTAAAAGAGAGGCAGATATCCTGATGGCGCTTCTCAAGGTTGACAAGGTGACACATTTTTTCGGCGGCCTGCGTGCTGTCTACAATTTCAGCCTGACGCTCCGGGGCGGTGAGCTGATGGGCCTGATCGGCCCGAACGGCGCCGGCAAGACAACCGCGTTCAATCTGATAAGCGGTTTCTACAAGCCGAGCGAGGGCGACATCTGGTTCGAGGGTAAAAACATATCCGGGCTGAGACCCCACAAGGTCACCGGGCTCGGAATGGCCCGCACGTTTCAGAACATCCGGCTGTGGAACAGCCTGACCGTTTTCGACAACCTGTGCATCTCGCAACATGATCATCTCGGATACGGTTTCCTGCAGTCGGTGCTGCGCACTCCCCAGTTCCGGAGAAGCGAACAAAAAGTCAAAACAACCGCCGAGGAGATAATGGATCTGCTCGGCATTCGCCACTTTGCCCTGGAATTTCCAAAGAACCTCCCCTACGGTTTGCAGCGCCGCGTCGAAATCGGGCGCGCTCTTTGCCTTCGGCCCAAGCTCCTGCTGCTCGACGAACCGGCGGCGGGAATGAATCCGGGAGAAGTCGAACAGCTCATCGATCTCATCCGCTGGATCAGGGATGAATTCAAACTGACCATCCTGCTCATCGAGCACCACATGCGCGTGGTCATGGGTGTCTGCGACCGTATGAAGGTCATCGACTTCGGCGAAACGATCGCCGAGGGCACGCCCGATGAGATAAAGAAGAACCCGCGCGTAATCCAGGCATACCTTGGAGAAGAAGAACCCGCACATGCTCGAGGTATCTAATCTTCACGTAAAATACGGCAATATCGAGGCCCTGCACGGGATCTCCTTTCACGTCGAGGAAGGGGAAATTGTCGCCCTTCTGGGCGCCAACGGGGCCGGGAAATCCACGACGCTCATGAGCATCATGCGATTGCCCCCGCCCGAGGGCCCGCTGGTCAGCCAGGGCAGCATCGCCTACAACGCCACCGACCTGCTGCCTGTCCCGGCGCACACAGTGGTCGCAAAATACGGAATCGGACTCGTTCCCGAAGGCCGGCACATTTTCGGGAATCTCACCGTTTTCGAAAACCTTAAACTGGCGACATACGCACGCACCGACAAGGAGCAGCTCCAAAAGGACTACGAACGGGTTTTTTCGCTATTCCCGCGCCTGGCCGACCGCCGTACCCAGAGAGGGGAGCTGCTGAGCGGCGGCGAGCAGCAGATGCTCGCCATCGGGCGCGCCTTCATGAGCGGGGTGCGCTTCATTCTGCTCGATGAACCTTCGATGGGACTCTCTCCCCTTCTCATGCAGGAACTCTTCAGGGTCCTCAAGAACATCAATGAGACCGGGACAACCATCCTGGTGGTCGAGCAAAATGCCCGTATCGCCCTGAAATACGCACACAGGGCCTATGTGCTCGAAGCCGGAAAGATCGTTTTGGAAGGCGCGGCACAGGACCTGGCGACGAATCCCGAGATCAGGAAAGCATACCTTGGCTGATGGGCCGCGGATTGAAACCCCGGACCATCATTCAAGACGAATATGGTTATTCATTGGCTTGAATTGCTAAAAAGCAATTTCAGGCCAAGCTGTTTTTGGGGTATTATATTGACCCCGCTCACGCCGTGGTACGAAGCACGAGCGGGCATGTAGGGCGCGTGATATCTCTTTCGAGAAAGCTTTTCGACCGAGCGATATCAATGGGCCTGTTTTATTAGCTGAGTGCTTTGTCCACCGGTGTCATTCCGGTGAAGAACCGGAATTCAGTTCTTTCAGCCATCCGCAACGTCGGGATCAGGCCGCGGGCGTACGCCCCGGACCCGGTCCAGGGGCCTCCGGGGTGACGATCAGTGGAATGCACGCCCTTGCTACCGGCATCCTTGATAGATCGAGGTTCACTCCATCCCCGGCCTTCCGCCTCGGGTGGGAAACACAGGAAGGTTTCCCCCAATGACTACACTCAATATACTGATCTGCGATGGACTTGACGAAAGCGGTCTTTCTCTTTTTCGCTCGGCGCCCGGTATCCGGGTAGATGTGCCCGACCAGTTGAGCGCTGCCGAGATAACGGCCATTCTTCCGGAATATGATGCCATGATCGTGCGCAGCCGGACCAAGGTGACCGCGGCCATGATCGAAAATGCCCCACGGCTGAAGGTTATCGGCAGGGCCGGCACCGGGGTGGACAATATCGAGGTCGAACCGGCAAGCGCCCGCGGCATCCTGGTCATGAACACGCCCGGCGCCAATGCAATGGCGGCGGCCGAACACACTCTGGCAATGATGCTCGCCCTCGCCCGCCATATCCCCCAGGCCACCCAGTCCATGCGGCAGGGGCTCTGGGAGAAGAAGAAATTCATGGGGACGGAACTATACCACCAGACGCTCGGCGTGATCGGCGTCGGAAAAATAGGCTCGATCGTGGTGGACCGCGCCCTTGCCCTGAAGATGGAAGTGCTCGCCTATGATCCCCACATCGTACCCGAAATGGCGGCGGTGATGGGCGCCGAGTACGCTCCGCTGGATGAACTGCTTGCAAGGTCCGATTTTATCACGGTGCACACGCCGCTCACTCCGGAAACCCGGAAGATACTCGGCCGCGAGGCCCTGGCGAAAACCAGGCCGGGGGTCCGCGTCCTCAACTGCGCGCGCGGCGGACTGATAGACGAGGAAGCCCTCTATGATGCCATAAAGAGCGGGCATGTGGCGGGAGCGGCCCTGGACGTGTTCGAAAAGGAACCCCCGGCCGACAGCCCCCTGCTCGGACTTCCGCAGGTCATTTTCACGCCTCACCTGGGCGCCTCCAGTCTTCAGGCGCAGGAAAACGTATCACGGGCAATCGCCTCGCAGATCATGGACTACCTCCAGCGCGGCCTTATACGCAACGCGGTGAACTTCCCGTCCATCAACATGAAGGACTACGAACGGCTCCGGCCTTATCTCGTTCTCTCGGAAAGACTCGGACACCTGCAGGGCCAGCTCTGCAGCCCCATTCAAAAGCTGGAGATCACGTACAGCGGCTCCGACTTGCAGGAAATCCCGAATCAGCCCCTCACGCAGACGGTCATCAAGGGCCTTCTCGACCCCATCATGGCGGAAAAGGTCAACCTGATCAATGCCCCGCTTCTTCTGCGGCAACGCCAGATCGAACTGACCACGTCAACGACGTCCGAATCGAAGGGCTATACGGGTGAAATCCGGGTCAGCGTGAAGGGGAAAGACGAGGAATACTCCGCTTCCGGCGCCGTCCTCCAGGGCCAGGAGATCCGTCTCGTCCAGCTCAACAATTATCGCCTGGAAGCCGAACTGGAAGGGATCAACCTCATCATCCAGAACCTCGACAAGCCCGGCACGATCGGCCTTATCGGCACAACTCTCGGCGCTTATGACGTCAACATCGCCAATATGCACCTCAGCCGGTCGAAGGAACGGGACAAGGCAATCGCCATAGTCCGTCTCGATAATGAAGCCCCTCCGGAGGCGCTGGAGGTCCTGCGAAAGCATCCGAGCATCGTCTTCGTGAAGCAGGTGATTTTGTAGGGTACAGGCCTTTCAGCCGTAACAGGGCGGACCATCCATGTGGGGCAGGCTTTCCGGCCTGCCCCTTTTTTGTCGCCAGGATTTCCGCTACGCGGCTCACTTTGGCGGAGTTTCGTGATAGGCGGGGAATCACTCCCCCGCTCTTTTGAACTTGAAAAGCAACATCTTGAACGCAACTTTGTATCACCGTGGACGTACGGCTCCGTGCATGCTCAAGCCCACACAATCTGACTCGGAGTACCGGAATGAACTTCGATATGGAAAACTTCAAAGAAATCGTATCTTCGTTCCACGAACGGCTCTTGGCCGTCCCCGTCGAAAGAACATCTATCGTGTTGGGGCCGGACAAGTGGTCACTGAAAGAAATAGTGGGGCACCTCATCGACTCCGCTTCAAACAACCAGCAGCGATTTGTCAGGTTGCAGGAAGAACGCTCATTGTCCCTTCCGGGTTATAACCAGGAGAACTGGATTCGAATCCAGAGATATAACAGCATGAACTGGAAGGATCTCGTCTCCTTGTGGCGCCTCATGAACAGCCTGCTGCTTCACATCATCGAGGGCATTCCCGGAGAGTGTCTCGAACACACTTATCAGTCCCCTGATGGGCCGGTCTCCCTGGAATGGCTGGTAAATGATTACTTTCGGCACTTGCGGGATCATGTAAAGCACTTCGAGAAACGTTACTCCGAGCTGTAGACCGGTTCAGTACCGGAACAAGTCTCGCATGGCCCCGACAGCGATCGCGTCTTTGACTCCGTGGACCCGTTCGTCCCTCATAAACCCGGAAATTTCTCGAAAAGCCACCCTTCCACAAGCGGTTGCACTATCAAATCCCAAGCCATGCCGACGTGGCAGCCTCGGTGACTCCCGTGCCGGGCGCCGCTGTCCGTCGGCGCCAGATCAGCGCGCGATGGAGTTTATGATGGGGAAAGCCCGGCTCCCGGTCCTCGCACTGAGGCCGGTAAGTTGTGCCGGCAAGCCATTTGGGGTCTCCGGCCGTTAATGTTGAGTAGAAAATAGGAATCATCCTCCCTATCCCCTCCGGGCATGAGCCTTGCAACCTCCGAGTTCAGCCTACCGACGCGGTAGAGAAGTCCGGATTCAGAATATAAGCCAATGAAGGAGTGCCGCTCGGCCCTTCGAAGCCAAAGTCCAATTGGCGCTCCCATCGTGTAAGTAGGCGTTCTCGTAAAGGATTTTTTCAGCTTGGGGAAGAACCAATGGCCGGAAAGAATCTATCAGGAAAGCCTCTGATCGATCAGAAAAGTAAGTTGATTGCCGTTGTGAGAAGACCGGACGGGTTGTTTGCGATCCTCGCCAGACGCTGCCGCGCGTTTGAGCGCCCAATGCCGCCAAGACCAGCGGGAGTAGAAGGTGTTTCCCGTCTCTCAACGGGAGAAGAATGCCCTTATTGCCAGAAAATGGTACCGCTGGCCGATGTTCCCAATGCCCTGGCACATGGGAGGGATTTACTGCTTCATGCCTGGGAAACGCTTGGATCGGCCGAAACCCTGAACAGCGAGGTCGCGGCTTGCGTGCTGCGCGTATTGGTAGAAACTGTAGCTGATCCGGAAATCGAATTACCAAATGGTCCTATCCTCGTCCCGGAAGAGCCGCCACCATCGCCCCATCCCACGGCCGCGCACCCCCGCGCTTACAGCGGTACGAAATACAAGCCGCCAAAGCATCAAAGAGCAAGCCTCGTTGATCCGCACTCGTGCCTTTGCTCGGATTCCGATACCGCGACACTCCTTGCCGGACTCGATCCATTTTTCGAAGGAGCGGCGGGACAAATCAGGAGCAGCCTCCTCTTACGTGAATTACCATCCTCGGGGGAACAAGATCCCATACAATTCCTTGAACGGTGGCGGTCCTCGGAATACCGGAAGCGGATTGCCTCTCTTCCTGCCCACTTCCGGCGGAATATGCTCTGGAGTGTTAGAAAATGTGACTGGGAAACCATAGCGGCGGCGTTGTCGGCCTACTGGGCACTGGGGCTCGAATATGATGATGCCCTGCGCCGTTGTGTGAGCGCATTCCTTTCCATAAGACCGCAAAGGCAAACGGTTGATTGGTGCCATGTTATTTCCCGAATGCCGCCCGCCAGAAGAATGGATTTTACCGAATTGTTGATTGAATCCGGAGCGTGCACGGTAATGCCCGATCAGCAGACAATTTCTGACCTCGTGCGCTCGGATGCCCTGTCCAGTGACGCCGCCTATCGGCATCGCATCTTCTATGCCCTTACCAGTCTCAAGCAGGAATGCGGCCTGAATTACGCAAACGACGGCTTTCTGCTCTCAAATGAGTATTACGAGAATTACGAATTTGAAGAAGTAGGATCACTCCATGGAGTTGCCGCGGCGGTCAGACCTTTTGCCGAATACGTTGCCGGTTTCGAGGATTGGCCGCGCGGTTCCGCTATGACCTTATGGAAGAGATGTTCCGAATTGGAAGGGTTTAAGGGACTTCTTGAGCACCTGGATTGGCGGAGCCTCGATCCGCGAAGCGCGTTCACGTTTTTCCGCATACTTGGTGATATTGTCTATGAAGAATTGGGCGAAAAGAAGCGGAAGACTAAATGGCATGCTATCAGGCAATCGGCCCATCAAATGCTCGGAGCTGTCGCACGGGTCCCGGTCAGCTACTGCCCAAAGTTCCTGGAAGGCTTGAGTGAAGTTCTCTGGGCCTGGGATGATCCCAAAAAACTGGGCTCGGTATTAAAACCATTCATTGACCTGCTCATTCGTTTGAGTTCATCGCAATTCAAGGAACGAGTTTTCAGCACCTGCCCGTTAACTGCCTTCACAGCCTTGCCCGAGGAAGAATGGTCCCGCATCCGGCAGGCTGGAGATGCATCATTCGCCAGGCTCGAACAGGCCACCGCTCGCAAAAACGATTCCTTTCTCATCGGGCAGGGCCTATGGTCCCTGTGTGACATCTATCCCCGTTTAGTGTCCTCCGGTTTCTCGCGATATCCTCAAAAACTGTTCAAAACCGCCCACACTTTGGGCGCATTGGATGTTCCTTACCGGCGAGAAATCATCAAGGCATTCACCGGACATCCTCTTGCGAGCATCGATATAGCGGGGTACAGCGCCGAAGCTTTGGTGGCCCTTGCTGAAAAACACCTGGGGTCCGGAGTCGAAAATCCCATTCCCAGGCGCTTAAAAGAGCACGTATGCGGCAAGAGACTTCTGAACAAGGCCCAGGTTGCGAGAGATATGTCCCTGGTCCACGGTGGCTGGCTTGCCTTCCAGCTTGATGTACTCAATCAGATTGCTTTTGACCAGATTTCGATTAAGATGCCGCCAGTGCACCGAACGAGCAAGATCCGGCATGCATTTATGATTCAGCAGATGGTCCTGGAGCACCGAAGATGCTTGCGCCGATTGCTGAAGGCCTACTTAAGCGGACATCGGGACTATTCGGAACAGCACCCCAGGAACAGGGAATGGCTGTCCAGGCACCCCAGGATCGACCCGGAGAAGTGGCTTCACGGTATTGCTCACAGGAGCGAGGTTAACGGCCAAGGTGTCATCACCTTATCCGTCGAACGCGATGCTCTCGAAGTCTTGAGGCTGGGTTCCTACTTCGGCACGTGCCTCGGAATCGGTGGCGGGCTCAGCTATTCCGCCGCTGCAATCACTCTCGATGTCAATAAGCAGGTTGTATACGCGAGAGACGCGGCCGGCCGTGTTATCGCCCGCCAACTCCTGGCGATTGCCGAAGACGACAGTCTCATCTGCTTCTCCGTATATCCGGTGAAGAGTCCCAAAGAGATTCGCTGCCTGTTCAAGGAATACGACCTGCTGTTGGCGGCATTCCTTGGTGTTGCCATTTTCAAAAGACAAGCCGACGACGATCACTGGTACGAGATCGCATCAACAATCTCGAAGAGCTTCTGGGATGACGATGCATGGGATCTGGATATTGCTGACCAGTAGGCGGGGAGCACGCAAAGACTTCTCCCGCCTTTCCGGTCACCTCGCCCCGTATGCCGGGCATTTCTCAAACGGTGTCGTCGCCTGCTCCTGTCTCGGCCGTTGATCCCTCCCGGAGATGCCGGCATTCGGGGGATCGTTTCGTGATTTCTCTTCAGGAAGGAGACAGTGACGTCTTCGCTCCGGTGAGGTCACGCATGGAAGAGGGCAAGGGGCGCCGACTGTCTCACCTATGCCCGGCTGGCGAGATTGCCCGCACACACCAGGAAATGAAAGGAGTAAACAACATGCCATTTATCAACATCAAGATAACCAGGGACGGCGCTACCGCCGCGCAAAAAGCCGAACTCATCAGGCGCGCCACCCAGATGATGGTCGACGTCCTGGGGAAGAACCCGAAGACGACGATGGTATTGATAGACGAAGTGGAGACGGACAATTGGGGCATTGGCGGAGAAACTGTGACTGAAAGGCGCAGGGCGGAATCCGAACAAAAGTAATGTCAAACGGAAAGCAAAGGCTCCACTGTTTTGATGCCCCGCGATGATGGTGACGACCCCCTGCTACCTGTCAACGGCTTCACGTGCAGCCTCGCGGCTACCCGCACATGACTCGGGGCCATGATGGAGCAGCTTCTCCTTTCATGTGGGGCTCATGCATCCCCTATTCTATGCCGGTTTATCCCGGCGCTTTCGACCCGTCCTACGTGGTGTCGACCTTCACAACGGTTTTGGAATGATTTATTCAGGAATGAGTTCCAACAATAACGGATGGTTATGTCGAATGCTCATCTCAATGCCTTCCAATATCTTCACCATTTCATCTTCAGGATCGAGCTGAACGTGTGGATTGGGTGTGGAAGGCTTGATGATAATCGGCCCATCGAGAATGCCACGTAGGAGTAGGTATCTCATGGACGCCAAAGGCAAGGTGATTGGTCCTCGCCCGGAAAGCGAACACATCGTCTTCGAAGCTCCACCGCTAATCTCCAAAACCCGATGGGAGCGGTTACAAGGAGCGTCTTCATAGCACCAATTCCAGGGGCGTCAGGCCATCGAATGCTGCACAAGAGTTCCTGCTCCATGATTTATGTCGATGTGGAATCTGCGGAGCGAAAATGCGGTCTGATTACGGAACGCACCGCATAGACGGCACTCGTTTCCCGCCATTACGCCTGCTATTGGCATAAGGCCGGTCCAAGAATGCGTGAGATCAAAGGCCGCGAGAAATGCCCCTTGCCCCTGATTCCGGCGGAGCTTCTGGAATGGCAAGTTTTCTATGTTGAACTTATGATACGGAGTTGCATTCAAGATGAGTCTATCCCTAAATTGAAGATGCCGTTCAGAATTGACCCGTTCTACCCTTCGATACCTCAGGGCGAACGGGGGTATATCCTCTTGAAAGCAAATTAGTATGAGGCGGCTTGGAATTGAACCCGAACACTATAAACCTCTGCTCGATACGCAACACAAGTGGGACAGCAAAACCGAGGACCTTGAGAAGACATGCAGCAACGTGAAAGCACACCAGATTTGTCCACAGGGTATTCCATGACTTGCAATCATCGAAGACGGGTCAGAGGGGGTAAAAGTCACACTGGGAAGTCGGCTGGCACGTCCGGTTTCAAATCTAATGACATACTAAATACCGCTACATTACATGATATACTCCTGAATAGCTGGATGACCACTGGAAGCAAGAAACTCAAAATTTGTGAAAACGCAAATTTGTGTTTTTCCCGGAGGGCTACTCTTTGAAACGCATCCACTAAGAGGAGGGATGCCTGAAAGAGAATCCATGGTATGATCCGGCGTGCGCCTCTATCTCGGGCTTTCCTTGGCTGGACCGTGTTCCCATATAGGAATTGCGGGCCAGAGGCGAGCAAGGCGGTCTGCCAGGAGTTGATGCAGGCCGAAAAAACACTGTTTGAGCGAAACATGAAGCCTATTTCAATTGGCTCACATGCCTGCGCGGCGGTTCTCCAAACAGCCGCTTGTACTCCCTATTGAACTGAGTCGGGCTTTCATATCCAACCGCTAGTGCCGCCATTTCAGCATCTTCATTCTCCGCCATCATCATCCGCTGGGCTTCATATAAGCGTAACCTCTTCTGAAACTGCAAAGGGCTGAGGGTCGTTACCTCCCTGAAGTGCCGATGGAAGGTGGAAGTCGCAATATTCACAGTTCTGGCCAATTCATCAACCTGCAAAGGCTCTTTGTAATTATCCCTCAACCAAGTGATGGACCTGGCAATCTGGTTGCTTTGAGTGCCGAGCGTGTTGACCATTCGCAAGCGTTCGCCTTGAGGCCCGACGAGTAGACGGTAATGAATCTCACGGATAATCAACGGTGCAAGAACGGGGATCTGTTCCGGCTTTTCGAGAAGCTCAGCCAAGCGCAGGAATGCATCCAGCACGTCAGGATCAACTTCTGCTATTGAGATTCCCTTATAGGAACCATTACCAGTCCTTGAGGAAGGTGGGATTTCCGCCGCCAGTTGAGTGATGAGGTATTTATCCATGCTGAGCGAAAGCCCCAGAAACGGCTGCTCGGGAGATGCGACAGTGATGTAGCTTACGCTCGGCAAGTCCACACCGGCTACCAGGCATTGATTCTCCCCGTAGCGATACTCCTCAGAGCCTATGATAGAGCGCTTGAAGCCTTGGACAATCACCCCGACGAGCGGCTTGTGAAAGCAATTCTCGGGCTGATTAACCTCATCTCGCCGGACTATCGTCAACCCTTCAACAGCGGTCGGATATCGTCCGGGTCCAGGCATCCATCTAAGCAATGTCTCTTTCAGCAGAATTTTGGTTCTCTCCATGCGTGCACGGTCGTTTTCTGTCATGGCAAGGCAATCCATTATCGATTGGGAAAGTAGTTTTGGCCTGATGAACAAGTCCTTCGATCACTTCGGCGCGAGTTCGCCGTACCAGTAGGCAGCGGTGACACCGCCGTCCATGAGAAAATCGCTGCCGGTGATGAACGTGCCGTCCGGTCCCATCAGAAGCGCGGCAACGGCTCCCACCTCATCCGGGGTGCCACCACGCCCGGCCGCAGAGATCTCGATCATGCGTCGGTAGCCTTCACCGCGCGGACCGGCAAGCTCGTCCCTGGCGAGCGGCGTGAAGATAATACCGGGGCTGATGGTGTTCACCCGCGCGCCACGCTTGCCCCACCGCACCGCCTCGGCCATGACCCGCAGCGAGTTCCCGCGCTTGGAGACTTGGTAGGCGTAGAGCGGGTCCGTCACCTTGTCCGGCTGGAGCATCGGCAGAACGAGCAACTCGTCTGCGGGTGTGGTCGCCAATGCCTTGTTCTGTTCGGGCGTCAGCGCCGGGAGACGATGCCCCGACTGTGATGCGATAATGACGCCTGCTCCGCCAGGCGCGATGACGTTGCCAAACTCCTCCAGCACTAGTGCAGTGCCGTATAGGTCGACCTTCAGAATCGTGTCCGGCGCCGCCTGCGTGGGGGACACACCGGCAGCATGGATGAGGCCGGTTATTGTACCGATCGCCGTTGCCGTCTGGACGAGGGCATGAACCGACTCGCGCGAGGAGACGTCAACTATTGCCATGCTCACCTCGAACCCGGCGTCGCTGAGGACTTTCGCGGCTGACTCGATATTATCCCGGCGCAGATCGGCCAGCAGGACGTGCTTGCCCACGCTGACACGCCGCGCAATCGCCTGACCGATTGATCCGGCACCGATGACGACGATCACATTGCTCATAGCTAACTCCTTTCTTGAAAAGACTCGCCTGAAACGCTTCTATTCCTCCGGAGAGGGACCCAAAGAAAAATACTGTTAAAATCACAACCTGTATACTGTTCATGCTACCCCGAGCTTCTCCGGAATCTGACCGTTTACTCAGATTTGAGAGAAGCCATATCGATGGAGAAGCGGTACTTTACATCGGATTTGAGCATTCTCTCATAGGCTTCATTGATCTTCTGGATGGGGATGACCTCGACATCGGCGGTGATGTTATGCTCGCCGCAAAAATCAAGCATCTCCTGGGTTTCCCGAATACCACCGATAAGTGAACCTGAGATGCTGCGGCGTCCGAACAGGAGGCCGAACGCGGAGACTGCGAAGGGCTTTTCCGGAGCCCCCACGAGAGTCAGATTGCCGTCGCGGCGAAGCAAATCGAGATAAGCATTGATGTCGTGAGCAGCGGAGACGGTGTCCAGGATAAAGTCGAAGCTGCCTGCATGCTTCTGCATCTCGTCGGCATTGGGGGACACCACTATCTCATCGGCGCCGAGACGGAGCGCGTCTTCCTTCTTGCTGAATGAGGTGGTGAAAACAACGACGTGGGCTCCGAGCGCATGAGCAAACTTTACGCCCATATGGCCCAGTCCGCCTAAACCGATAATGCCAACTTTTTTCCCTTTGATTTCACCCCAGCGGCGCATGGGCGAATATGTTGTGATTCCGGCGCAGAGGAGGGGAACGACTCCGGCAAGATTGAGGTTGGTGGGCACTCGCAGGACGAAGCGTTCGTCAACGACAATGCTATCGGAGTAGCCACCGTAGGCTACGCCACCAAGATGCTTATCCGGGGAGTTGAAAGTGAGGGTCATGTTTGGACAGAATTGCTCCAAACCGGCCTGGCACTCGGGGCAGATGCCATCGGAGTCAACCAGGCAGGCGACCCCGGCGAGGTCTCCAGGCTTGGACATGGTGACTGCGGCGCCGACCTTCGTGACACGCCCGACTATCTCATGGCCTGGGACGATGGGGTAGATGGTCGGCATTAAGCTGGCAAACTCGTCACGGACATGATGGAGATCGGAGTGGCAGATACCGCAGAAAAGGATTTCGATCTGAACATCATGATCTGTTGTATCGCGCCGGTCAATTTTTGTAGGGCAAGAGGCGATGTCTTGCTCACAGCAGAATATGCTTTGGCCGTGTACATGGCCTATCTCCTATACTTTCGTTTCGGCTCAAAATGTTGCCTGGGCATGGATTTATGGGTTGTGCCTAAGCAGAAACCTCTTCTTGAGATCGAGGCATCTCCACATGATATGGAGGAGTGGGAAATGTTTCGGATGAGGAGGCTATGGCCTTTCCGAGCCAAGCAATGGTTTGGCCGAGATGTTTCATGTTCCGCATGGCCTCCTCGTCGCCAAGCACCTGCTCTTTTTCGCGGCCTATGCCCAGGTTCCAGTAAATGGAGCCGGACACGATCATGGAAGACATGAGAAACAGGTGATTGATTGTGTCGAAAACGTGGGTCGCTCCGGCGCGCCGGACTGCAACGACTGCTGCCCCGATTTTCCCCATCAGGACGCCGCCGTTTGCCACTGAAACGAGGCAGGCACGATCGATCAGTGCCTTCAACTCCGGGGTAACATCAGTGACGTAGGTCGGTGAACCGAGGATAACCGCATCGGCCGCGTAAATCTTTTCCAGGTAATCGTTCATATCGTCCTTTTCGACGGCGCACCGGTTGTTTCTCTTCTCGAAACACTTGTAACAGGCTATGCAGCCGCGAGCTGGTTTTCCACCAATCCGCAGGTACTCCGTGCTCCAACCAGCGGCTTCCAGAGGTTCGAGCACTTTTTTCAACATAATCTCAGTATTGCCGCCCGGCCTGGGGCTGCCGTTAATTGCTATAGCTTTCATGATGGTTCTCCGTTTGGTTGATGACAATGCAAATTACGGTTAATTCCCGGCTGATGGCGTCGTCGCGTCGCCATCTGATCTCACAACAATATGCGTTACGGAATCCCAGGCATTGTGAATTCCGACCAGCAGCAGGCCCAAGGCCGCAGCTCCGATTAGAAACATTGCGACCAAGCCAATAGTTCGCAGGAATATTGCGGTGATCATGAGCACAGTGTAGATGCTGGACGGCAATACCGCATACCAAAGCCAATCTTCCCACTCCGGCCTGTAATATGTTTGGCGACGAGCGCGGCGGATTACGATTGCACAGTACGCAAGCCCGCCAAAACCGCACATCGCAAGCGCGATCGACATCGGGAAGAGCGAAGGCCATGGAATGCTCATGATGGCGGAGACCAGCAAGGCGCTGACTAGCTGCATCACTGTCGGCGTAGCAAAAGCGCTGATCGAGTCAGATGTGGGGCGCAGGCGCATATTGGCGATAAGCGTAATCACTACGAATTGAATTCCTATAAGCGCTGCACCGGAAGACCCAATGATATAGTAAAAGCCTTGCCAGGCGGACAATGCTGAACTAGCAAGTTCACTCACCGGATTCGACCTCCATTTCGTTCCGCGCGTGCCGCTCAGCGACCAGCACTTTTTCTTGAGTGCTATTCACCGATGACCACAAGGAGTGTCTCTTTAGTTCAGCTTATCGTAATCTGCATCTGAGACTGGCTCCAACCATGTTGCCGGACCTTTTTCGGGATTGACTTCAACTGCAAGGTGCACAAACCAGCTATCCCTGGCAGCGCCATGCCAGTGCTTGACATCGGCAGGAATGCTGACAACATCCCCTGCATGAAGCTCCTGTGCCGGTTTTCCCAATTCCTGGTAATAGCCTCTGCCGCCCGTCACAAGGAGAACCTGCCCACCCGCGTGTTTGTGCCAACTGTTACGGCATCCCGGCTCAAAGGTCACATTACCGATTGGGCAGGCCGAGCCGAAAGGCGTCAGCATATTGAGCCACACCGTTCCCTTAAAATGATCGCTTTCAAGCTTCTCTCCAATGGGGAAAATCACGCTATTGTTAAGATCGTTTGTGCTCATGACCAACTCCCTCATCTCTTCCTGGTTAGAGGCCGGTCCTCTTTTCCAGGGCTTCGGGGTACCGCTCGCCATGGATAGTGATCTTTGAGGCCGCGCTATCGATCTCACGCAGATCCTCGGGCGTCAGCTCAACGCCAAGCGCGCCCATGTTTTCGTCCAGGCGATGCAGCTTAGTGGTGCCGGGGATCGGCACAATCCATGGCTTCTGGGCGAGCAGCCATGCCAGCGCGATCTGGGCAGGTGTGGCATTCTTTCTTTCCGCAATGCTGCCGAGCAGATCGATCAATGCCTGGTTCGCTTTGCGGGCCTCTGGCGTAAAACGGGGGACTATGTTCCGGAAATCGGATTTATCGAACGTGGTTTTCTCGTCAATTTTTCCCGTGAGGAAGCCTTTACCGAGAGGACTGAATGGAACTAGCCCTATCCCAAGCTCCTCAAGCGTTGGCAACAACTCCTCTTCGGGGCGTCTCCACCACAATGAGTATTCGCTCTGTATCGCGGTGACAGGCTGGACTGCATGCGCGCGACGAATCGTTTTCACTCCAGGTTCGGAAAGGCCGAAGTGTTTGACCTTTCCTTCCTGGATCAGGTCCTTCACCGTTCCAGCCACATCTTCGATCGGTACATTTGTGTCGACGCGGTGTTGGTAATAAAGGTCGATTGCCTCGACTCTGAGCCGCTTAAGCGAGCCCTCAAGGCTCTGCCTGATGAGCTCGGGCCGACTGTCCTGGACCTGCTGTCCATTAGCATCCAGCTTGATTCCGAACTTGGTGCCTATCATTACCTGCCCGCGGAATGGGGCCAAAGCTTCGCCCAGGAGTTCTTCATTCGTGTAAGGACCGTACAACTCTGCGGTGTCAAAGAACGTGATGCCCCTTTCCACGGCTTTTCCTATGAGAGCAACCATCTCCTTCTTGTCCGCAGGCGGGCCGTAGGCCATGCTCATTCCCATGCAGCCGAGGCCGAGAGCTGAAACTTCTAAATTGCTGTTTCCAAGTCTGCGTTTTTGCATATATCAAACTCCCTATTATCTGAAATAGGAGCCTGGCCAACCAGTTGCCAGGCATCTGATGAACGTAAGGTGGCTATTTACCGTTGTATTGCTCATCGGTGACCTTTTCGAGCCATTCAACGTTTTTGCCGTTGATGGTTCCTGTGATGGCCATATGTGTCATTGCCGTAGTTGGTGAGGCTCCGTGCCAATGTTTTACTTTTGGCGGACACCAGATCACGTCTCCTGGTTTGATTTCCTCTATTGGGCCTCCCCATTCCTGTGTCCAGCCAATTCCAGAGATGACGATTAGATGCTGACCTGCCGGGTGGATGTGCCAAGCAGATCTGGTGCCTGGCTCAAATGTGACATACGCACCGGAAAATTGCGCTGAATCCTTTGCAGGAAACAGAGGGTCAACGCGGACATTGCCGGTGAAGTATTCGGCAGGTCCTTTGGCCGAAGCCTGAGACCCTGCCCGAAATATTGTCTGGGACTTTCTTTCAGCTTCAGCGGCCATTATTATCTGGCCAGCCAGAACGAGTACTGAATTGAGAAGAACTAACGCTAAAAGCGCTTTGTATTTCATTCTTGTCTCCTCACGATTCTTTGAAAATGTTTGCCGGGAAATAGCAGAATGATCGGGTAGTGAACTTCCCAAAGGCGTCAGGCACTGATGACATACTCTCTCCATTGATGAAGGTTAGACAGCATACTTCGAACCGCTTGCGAAGAGAGTTCCATTGGCGGCAATGGTCAAAAAGAATTCCGTGATCCATATTACCTCTTGTTTTAATCGGTTACACCTTGATCAGTTCGTATTGGCTCGAACCCATGCCGATTGCTTCAGCATACTCCACCTGATGCCGACCGACTGTATTAGGACGAAGTGCCGCGAACTTATCGTAGCCGCAGGAATGCAGATCATGCCCGTCCAAATGAACGAGGTTGGGGGCATCATTCACCAAATCGAAGCAGGCCGTATCCAGCGCTACAGGATCAGTTGACGCGAGTATCCCCAGGTCCGGCACGAGCGCCGGCTCCGACCATCCGGCGCAGTCGCACTGCGTAGTCACGTTCATCAGGAAGTTCAGGTAGCATATGCGGTCTTCCTTGCCCTGCACCGCGCCATAGGCGTATTCCATCATGCGCTCGACAAAGGAGCTATATTCGGCGGGGGCGTCGGCACTGATCACCCCCTGCTTGCACACTGTCACACATTCGTAGCAGCCTATGCAGCGTGACTTGTCGATGGCGGCTCGACGGCCCTTTTCAGCCCTTTTCAGGGAAAGTGCGGACTGGGGGCAGACCTTAATGCATTCGCCACAGCCAATGCAGCCTGGGTAAATCACCACGTTCCTGCCATGCTGGTCGATTTTCCCTGCCTGTGGAGCGCATCCCATGGCGAGGTTCTTGAGGGTACCGCCGAAGCCGCCCATCATGTGAGCCTTGAAGTGGGAGAGCACCACCATGGAATTCGCGGATCGGAAGGCTTGAGCTATTTTGACCGAGGCGAAGTGCTTCAGGTTGACAGGCACCTCCTCGTAACACTTGCTCGTCACGCCGTCGGCGATGATTACAGGAGCGTCCACTACGTAGGGGGTGAAACCATGCCGGTAAGCTGTCTCCAGATGGTCCACAGCATTGTGCCGGGTGGACTTGTAGAGCGTACAGGTGTCTGTGAGGAAGGGACGGGCACCCGCCGCCTTAACACAGTCAACGACCTGCCGCACTAAGGTCGGATGCAAATAGGTATCGTTGCCTGTTTCGCCGAAGTGCAGCTTGATAGCGACCACCTCATCCTCACCGCCTGTTCCGAGCGGTTTTACCCTCTCCGCAAGGCCGACGGCACTACAAAGTCGTTTGATCTTGGCCAGGCGGTTATCCGATGGATTTTTTACGGTGAGTCCCGCAAAGTATACTGACGCAGGCACAACAGCATCTCCTTATTTAATTGAGAATCTCGCATCCCATTTTTGGGATACTCCTGATTGGGAATCCGGGATCATACTCTGAATGCCTGCACACTTAGAGCGCAACCAACTCGTATTGATCATTGCCCATCTTGATCTCTTTCATGTACGACAACTGGCGCAGGCCCTTACGGGACTCGATGCGTTCTTTAAGGTCGTGAAGTTCCACTTCTGGAAGCTGATACACCATATCGATGGAAGCCTGTTCCACGGCCAGGATATCGGTGGAGGCCAGAATACCAAGGTCGCGCGCCTTGACCGGAGCGGCCCTGACCCCGGCGCAGTCGCAGTCGACGGACATGTTGCGCAGCACATTTATGTAAACGATCCTCTTGCCGAAATGATCTATTGTGGCTTTTGCCGACTCAACCATGTTTTGCTGGAAGGGTTCGCCTTTCAGCCAGCTGGCGTAGTCATCAATATCAGAGGCGGCATGGATCATTTTCTTGCCTATGGGCCCGTCCGCGCAGCCGATGGCGATATTCTTCAACGAACCGCCGAAGCCGCCACTCGCGTGCCCCTTGAAATGGGTCAGCACCACCATCGAGTCGTAATTCAGCATGTGCTTGCCGACCGACATTTCTTTGAAATGCTTTCCCCCTTTAACTGGGATCATCACCGCACCGTCCTCGTCCATAATGTCCACCGGGCAGAAATCCCAGCCGTTGGTCCTGATGGTTTCGCGATGGTCCGCCGTGGTAGATCTATTGCCCTTATACAGGGTATTTGTTTCCACGAGGCTGCTATTGGGAATTTGCTGCTGCAGGGCTTTCACCATGTCCCGGGGCAATATGTTGGGGCCGTTCGGCTCGCCGGTGTGCAGCTTGATGCCTATTTTGCCCGTGATATCCTGATTGATCCTGGAGTAGATCTTCGACAATCCGTCAGCACTGATATCCTTCGTAAAGAACACTTTGGATTTGTCCGGTCCAGCGGCAAAAACGCCGGCTGTGCCATAAAGACCGGACAAAGCGCCGGCACCCAGCACAATGGCGCTGTTCTTCAAAAAACTGCGGCGTGAAATTTCACTTTCCATGCTTTTCTCCTTTAGATATCAAGGGCGAAAGCTCTACTTTTTCATTCCGAGTCTGCTCAGCCATTCCGACACCTCGCGTTGGGCGGTTTTCGCATTTCTTCCCCTAACGGCAAGGCCATCCAGAATGGTTGAATTCGGGCAGATTGTCATAATGTCGGTAACGCTTCTCCCGAGTTCGCTTCCCTCGTGCGTGATAAACGGGACAATGGTCTTTCCAGACAAATCGTGTTCCGACAAGAATGTTCTAACCGGAGATGCTATCGTGCTCCACCAACTCGGGGAGCCCACGAAAATGACATCATACGACCGGATAGTCTCAACCTTTGTTTTCAGGGGAGGTTTGTAACCCGAGTCGAGTTCTTGCCGCGCTTGTTTCGTGACAGCATTGTAATCGTCCGGATATGGCTCGACAGTTTGAATTTCTACAATATCGCCGCCAACTCTCTCGTGTATTTGATTGGCGATTTCGCGTGTATTGCCGGAACGAGAGTAGTAGATAATCAGGATCTTTGTGTTGAGATTACTTGTCTCGGCGGCATGGGCCGACTGCGGATGGGAGAGCAAGGAGTTTGCGGCACCTCCAAGCAGTCCGGTAGCGGCAAATTTCAACAGGTCCCGTCTGGACCATTCAACTTTATTTAGAGATCTTATCCCTTCATTCATGACATGACCTTTGCTTTTCGTTCACCACTGTTATTTTGACGGAGCTTCGCGTCCCGACATCACCAACAGTTCTTTGCGTAGTCGTTCCCCATGAACAACGATTTTCGAGACAGCCGCATTGATTTCGCTGAGTTCTTCCGGAGAGAATTTGACAGCTATTGCTCCGAGATCCTCATCCAGGTGTTGAAGATTGGTGGTCCCCGGTATGGGCACAATCCAGGGCTTCTGAGCAAGTAGCCAGGCAAGGGCAATTTGTGCCGGAGTAGCTTCTTTACGCCGAGCCCATTCGCGCAACAGGTCGACCAGCACCATGTTTGCCTTGAGCGCCTCGGGGGTAAAGCGCGGGTTAGTAAGGCGGTAGTCAGTGTAGTCAAGGCCGTCGAACCTGGTGTTTTCGTTGATCGTGCCTGTAAGAAAACCCGAACCCAGTGGACTCCAGGCAACTAAGCCGATTCCAAGTTCCTCGAAAATGGAAAGCTCTTCCTTTTCCGGGCCTCTCCACAAAAGCGAGTATTCGTTTTGAACGGCTGCGACCGGTTGAACAGCGTGAGCACGGCGCAGCGTTTGCATTCCAGGTTCGGAAAGACCAAAATGCTTTACTTTCCCTTCACCAATGAGGTCTTTCACTGTACCAGCCACATCTTCGATTGGCACAGTCGGGTCAACCCTGTGCTGGTACATGAGATCGATCGCCTCAATCTTAAGGCGCTTGAGGGAAGCCTCCGCAACTGCTCTGATGTGCTCCGGGCGGCTATTTAATCCCCCTGTGCGCCGTCCGGTGGCGTAATCAATCTCAAAGCCGAACTTGGTTGCGATCACAACCTTTCCTTTGAATGGAGCGAGCGCTTCGCCGACCAACTCTTCATTGATGAATGGCCCATAGACTTCGGCCGTATCGAAGAAGTTTACGCCTCGATCCACGGCTGCATGGATGAGCTGAATCATTTCCATCTTATCCTTGGGCGGATTGTACTGTCCTCCATTCATACTCATGCAGCCCAGCCCAAGAGCTGAGACCTCCAGCGGGCCAAGCTTGCGGCGAGCACTCACAGTGGGCTGTGTCGCCGGTGCACCGGCCGCTACGCGCGGGAACATCAACGCAACTGCCAAAGCAAACCCTGTCATGACAAATTCACGGCGATCAAGCTCGAAGGTGTTGCTTGCTCCGTTTCGATTGCCAAGTGCCTCATTCATACGTATTCTCCTTCGGTAAGGACTCTTGACTAGACGAGCCCTCCAGTTTTCCAATGCCCCATTTATAGCGATGACGAGTTCCGAACAGTAGATACGATCCTATCCATTTCTTGCCTAATTCTCTTAATCCGGTATCCAAGTAGATCGGATTGTGATGCTAAAGGGCTGGTGCTGGAAATAATCTGGCACGCGAAATATAATAAAAACAACGAATTACCTTGCCATGACAGAAAACGACCGTGCATGCATGGAGAGAACCGAAATTCTACTGAAAGAGAAATTGCTTAGATGGATGCCTGGACCCGGACGATATCCGACCGCTGTTGAAGGGTTGACGATAGTCCGGCTGGATTCGGCTTCGCGTGCCAAATGGGGAAGGTAAAAGCTAACCTATTAAAAACCTACAGAAAATCGCAACCTCAAAAATCCCATAGTTTCCAATAGTCGGCTGGGTTGGATTCGCGGAGGTATATGGAATGCCGCCGCGGATTGACAGGTGCGGACCGGGGGCGTTGGCGCGGGCGGCCGCACGCTCGGATCGGAACCCAGCATCCGATCCCACGATCCTGTATGGCCGGGGCCATGGCGCCCCCGCTGCCGTACCTATTTACAATTTGTCTCCGTCCGGTTTCGCCCCGCCGAGAAGGAGGGGAATCTTACCCGGGGAAGTTGCCGCCGTGCCTCGTCCTTTCCTGTCCAATTGAGTAGTGAGTCCGCCGGAAGCGATAAATAAGCAGCTCATCAAAGAAATGGAGTCCGGAATGGCGCGGAGGGGATCGGAAGCACACTCCCAAGCCGTGATGTCATATGGCGACCTCCATCACGTATTTCCGAGGAGCATATTTCCCTAATCTTATGTATCGAGAATACCGATAAGATGCACCGGGTAATACAACCTTTCTTTCCCAGTGAAGAATTATGAATCCGACCCGTTCCATACCAGTGCCGACTACATCTCACTTCGCAACAGGAGAAGACTCAATGAGAAAGGTAAAAATGAATTCTACGAGAATGCTTCCCGATGTCCGCGAGAAAACAACCGGCAAGAGAACTATCATTTTGGCCGGCGCATGTGCTTTGGCTTTATATATCTTTGTCTTCGGGATATTTCTCGAGTCGGCCATGGCTGCTATCACCCTCCCCTTGGACAACAAGACAGGGCTTGATTCAGGGCAATATACGATTTATGCGCTCGGCTTCAGCACCGCATCCAAGCAGATGCTCCTCAACAACGGGACATTCGGATCGATACCCTCCGGGAGCGGGACGATCGAGAGCTATCCTGTCGGCTCCGGCATGCTGAGCCAGATTACCATCGATGAGAACACGCCGCTTCTGGGGGCAAGGGTTTACTTTTTCATCGCCGGCGCCTCCCAGCCGGCCCCTTCACTAGCCTATTCGAATGATGGCGCAAGTGTGACCCAGCCCGGCAATCCGCCTAATGCCAGCTATCCCCCATACAGTTTCTTCGAGATTACTCAAGACCCTTCATACTCCACGACACCCGTCGTCGACGTTCAGACGGTGGATGGATTCATCTTTCCGCTCACCATCACGCTCAACAACGGCCTGCAGGTAGGTCAGCCTTCCCCAGCGGGAGCGGTTAACCGCGCATCTATTTTCGCGGCCTATAAGACCTTTATGGTGGCGCAGGGCGCCGCGGGGCAACCTTATAAGAAATTGCGGTTCACGGATGCAGGCAGCGGACTGTTAAACCCGTTCTACTATCTGATCGCGACGGACGCTCAAGGCCAATTCCAAAATCTGACCAGCCCCTTGAACACGACTTTCGACAATGCTCTGCAAAAACTCTTTTCAAACACGAATTTGAGCCTGAATGGAGTTGCCTCCGGCGGCATCGCCGCGGATGTCTACACAGTAGTCTCTACCGGCCCTCAACCATACCCCGGCTCCGCGTTTTCCATTCCGGCCCTCCAGTTCAGGGGCCAGACACATGGAAGAGTCTTCAACATATTCAACCCCGTGGGCCTGACTGTAACGACCAATCCCAAGATCAACGGGCCGATAACGGGGACCATCAACGGCACCTCGCTGACCTTCGACACTCCCCTGCCAAAGAAAGCTTTAAAGGTGGGGATGTTTGTCAACGGCGCCGGCACTGACTCTCAAACTCAAATTCAATCGCTTGTCGTGAACGAGAACGGCCTCAGCGGGGTGGTTCTGAACAAAAACCTGCAACAACCCGCGCCACACACCCAGTACTTCTTTTCCAAGGTCCCGAACCTGTTCATGACCAGCGGCGCGATGGTTTTCGGCAACTATGGCCTCTTTGCCGACGCGGCTGTGCAGTTCCCGTCCGATGGGGATAGCCAGGCAGTCCTGGGGAACCTTGAAAACCAGATCGTCTCCGCTCTGAATCGCGGAGTGGCGAATCTTGCGCCGGCCACCGGCCCCGCCGGCCGTACCTCCAACTACTGGTACAAGGAAGCCAAATGGTATCCCGAAGGCCCGGCACAAAACCTTTTTTCGCTATTCATGCATACCGGGCGTATCGCCAAGACACCGATTTTCGTCAGGCCGAACCCAGCCACCAGGAACGCGCGCGGACAACTCATGGGACAGGCCTACGGCTTCGCTTATGACGAGAGTCCCGCCGTCCTTCAAAAGATCGGAAGTCAGCCGCCTGTCCCCTCGAAATTCGACCCGACCCCGGCTGGGACTACAACGGCGACCATCACACTGGGCCCCTGGCAGTAGCAGGTCAATGCGCGTCAGAGGAAATGATCGGGCCTCGTGTGAAGCTTAAACTTTTTCGCGTTCAAGATGATACATACCCCGTTCACCCAGAGATATCGAAGGGTGGAACGGGCCAGTTTTCATCGACATCTCCACTCTCGGGGTAAATTCATCTTGAACGCAGTTCCGTATTAAACAGCGGTTTTCAGCCCGGGGATTGCCGCTGTAAGAAAGCTCGGGCTCATCGGAATGGTAATCGTTCACCCGGGTGCTTACTCGGGGGGCACCAGTGATGGGATGAGCGTCATCAGGCACCTGTCATGGAGAATGCTTCGCACCCACAAAACAGACCTCGGGGCGCCGCCGTGAAAGGCGGCGCCGTCTGTGAGTCTATAAGAACGGTCGATTCAAGATTGCTCAATGCCGCCCCAGTACAACGCTTTCGTGAGGGGCCCATGAAATCCCGGAAAACGCCGGCCGAGGCATTCCACGACCCCGCCCGTAGGAAGGTAGGAAGAATCGGCATCGGCGTTCTCTCTCCCAACGACGCCCTGCTCGAAAGTGAACCGCCTGCCTCTACATGAGATCCGGCAATGCAAACCGGCCAGCGAGACAAGCGTTCCATACCGAGCCCCCATGGTCCTGGAGGGGAAAAACGATAAACGAAGTCCATCGATAGGGCTCCCGACTCCTTCCGCCGGAGTGGCGAGGCAACGAAACCCGCTATGTCGGAACCCGGAAAACTGTTCACCTTCGAATTTGTCTCCCTTTGCCGCGTCGTGTTTTTCGCCTTCTGCAACATGCCCGTATTCTAGACCTTCTTCAGTTACCTCGAACGGATACACATCCCCCCGGAATGGCGGGGCTTCCTGGTGGGACTCGAGTCCATCAGTGCCTTTGCGCCGTGACTCACAATCATCTCGCGGGTACACCTCGGCAATGCAACCAGGATGATGGTGCCGGCCCTGGTCATGCTCCCGGCCGCCCTCCTCTCCTACAACTGGGCCGGAACGATCCCCTCCCTGATTGTCCCGCGCATCTTTCACGGCACCGCGTTCGTGCATTACCTCGCTCAGTTGATGGAGGCTGCTTCCAAGGGCGCCCCCATCCCATCACTGGCGACCCGCGCGCAAGCCCACGGGTGAACGATTACCTCCTCGCTTCGGGAAGCATGAGCCTCGTGGTACATCTCATCCCGAAAGATCGGAGGACAGGTCACTGCATCCTATCCCCACTAATCCCGCATTATTCATGGCTTTCTGAGAATAAGCGTAAAAAACCTTGTATAGACAATGTGTTAGCCGGATTTTCCACCTAAACTTCGACCGACAGTGTGTTATCGGCCCAAAATCGCTTCAAACCCTGAGCATCGCATCCTTATTGGGCTTTACGGACGCGGACTGCGATTCATGAATAATCCGGGCTATTCCAGATGGGAATCACGAGAGATGCTGGGCAGGGGAGCCGGTGAGACATCCGGGCCCGCACTGAAGCGCGTGGACTGATGCACACCCTGGTATAAAGCCAAACCCCGGCGTTACGTAATTTACGCCAGGGCGTGGACAGAGCGTGCACACGCTGCGCTAAATTTGAATAACCAGTTGAAATTTATATATCATTTTATATGGCACGCTTATTGTTACCAATTTGCACGTTGAAAGTTCAGGATATTGATTTTGAAAACCTAAAACTCACTTTCCCGAGAGTGAAATAAGTGCTGAAAAATCATCCACCCCGGATGATTTCCGGCAACATGAATACATAGATCTCAGGTTCAGTGCGGGAAGTGTAGATGGTAAGGATTACAACGAACCAGCATGAATACATTTGACCGAAGTACCGTGTCTATTGGAAGAGTCTCCACGGATTTGAATAAAGACCAGTCAATACTTTCAGATGAAGGTATATCAGAGGCACAGGAAATTATTATCCAACAGAAGTTGGTAGAATATATTAAGCGTGCTGATAGCGAACCGGATAATTCCTTGCTTCAATATACCGCTGGCGAGATATATCTACAAATGCGAAATTATGTTCTAGCTCAACGATATTTTTCCAATTCTTTAAAACTAGAACCTGAACATATCGATTCATATCGCGGCTTGGCAATCTGTCTGGTACAGAATGGACAATGTGAAACCGGCTTAAGGATGTGCTTCAATCTCCTGAAGTGGGAGCCATGTGATTATATTGCAAAGCTGCTCACGGCACATGCGCACATTGCATTCGAACTCTATAATGAAGCAATCGAATATTATTCAGAAGCCGCGAGAATAGAGTATGAAGCGATATATTATATGATGTGGCAATACGAACAGGTTTCGTTGAAAAATAGAAGAAAAGGCAAGTTGCTGGCAAGGGCAATAACTCAAAGATTCCCGGAGTATAAAGATAAATTTCCCGATGAAAGCAATTGATTCAATGAGTTGAGAAACGGAGAGTTCTATGAGTGAAGCAAATGCAAATGAGCCAAGGGAAAGTGTTATCAAGAAAAGTGAAGAATTGATTGACTGGAGCAGACGGAATTTCTTGAAATTCGGAGGCGCGGCGGCGGCGGGACTGACAGTCGGTGGACTTGGGATAGCGGGATATCAGCTCGGACACTCGGATAAGGCCTACATAGGAGCAAGCGATTATACGGGCAACGAACAATTCTTCGACCGTACACCGTTCGAAGTTGATATCGCCCCTGGATTTAAGCCTGTCTCGAAGGTCGAAAGACCGCACTGGATAAACTTTTTCATTGATCGACTGTCTGTTGTCGGCACCATTGCCGCGCAGGGTAAATGGAATCCCGGAATGGGTCTGAATGCTATGCCGGGCCCTGTTGGCGATTACTACAGGAAGAGGCCCGAAAACTATAAGATACTTTTAAAAATACTCGAAACATTGCCGAAACAGGCCAAGATCTATCAGGAAAAGAAAGACGCCAGATATGCGATTGCCGATGCCTATGTCTGGTCAAGTATGTCGACCATGTACCCTGATCTGGATGAAATCTGGGGTGAAATGACCGTCCCGCAGAATCCTGTAACCTCTCCGGACAGCACGCCCGACAAGTGGGACTTCCGCTTTATTCGTCGCAAGCAACCTCTTGAATTCAAATCACCAAAGCATGCAAGTGATCTTTTGAAAACAGTCGCTCATAAATTTGGCGCGACTCTGGTTGGAATATGCAAATTCGATCCGACGTTCACATTTACAAACTACATGCGGGGTATCAAAGATGAATGGAGTGATGGTCCCGGTATCAATCCAGGACTGAAATATAGAAAAGGACGTGAGGTTTGGGGCACGGAAGTCCCGAGTCACTGGAAGAGCATGATCGTGTATGGTGTCCCGATGCACTGGGACCCGCTGTTGAGCGCGCAAGGTTACAGCACTTCATACGATGCCTATTCGCGTGCCGCGAGCATCGCTACAAAGCTGGAACGTTTCATTCAAGAGCTTGGATACCCTTCAAGGCCCCAGAATCCGCCCACCAACTATGAATGTGTCATGCCGCCATATGGGGCGCTGGCCGGCCTCGGTGAGATCGGCCGCATGGGTCTTCTTATAACGCCGGAACTTGGCGCGAACATCCGCCTGGCGGGCGTGATAACGGACATTGAGTTCGAGTACGACAAGCCGATTGATTTCGGGGTTATCAGGTTCTGCAAGAAATGTAAGATCTGCGCGGATCATTGCCCGGCCGGCGCGCTGCCGAAATCGGATGAACCGGACACACAACTTCGCGGCTTCAAAAAGTGGGAAGTGGAAGGAGAGAAATGTTTTTTACAGTGGGCCAGCGGTTCACTGCGAATGCCTCACGGCTGCAGAGTATGCGTTGGTGTTTGTCCCTACACGAGGAAGAACACATGGCTGCATACAATTTCCCGGGCCGCCGATTCCCGGGACCCAACCGGCATTATATCTTCCGGTTTGCTCGCTATGCAGAAGGGTTTTTTCCATGTTCCCGATGCTCAGGACTTTAAGTCGGATTGGGATGGCGGGAAGGAAGCGGTATATCATAACCCTCCGAAGTGGTTGCGTACTGAGGAGTATTTCAAGGTAAACAAGGATTGGACATATTACGGAAACGATTAGGAGGATGTATGTACCCCAATGGTACTGTTGTTTACATGCTTTTCTGGATGGCAATAGGCATTTTCCAAATCTGTATCTACAATTCCATAAATTATTGGACTAAACGATATAATCCCAACAGCAAATGGTGGCAAGTTGCATTGTTGTATTGTTGTGTGCTCTCATTCTTCATTGTTGTATTTGCAGGATTTACATTAAAAGGCGAGTATGAAGGCAATGCCGGTTGGTATATGATCGGTTCCTTCGGAGTAATGCATGTTATTGCCGGGGCGGCACTCGTGAAGTTATTTGTTCTTAAGAATACTAAAAAGAAGTACGCCTAATACGGAGTTGCGTTCAAGATGAGTCTATCCCTAAATTGAAGATGCCGTTCAGAATTGACCCGTTCTACCCTTCGATACCTCAGGGCGAACGGGGGTATATCCTCGTGAACGTAAATTAGTATAACACATTGTCTATACGGGGCTTTTTCCGCTTCTTCTTAGAAAGCCATGAATAATGCGGGTTAAGACAAGTTCCCGGCAATGAACAGGAAGTAATATTATAATCAATTTGCCCGCATGGAGGATAGGACAAGACCGGGTGGCGCGACCCGAAGGGCCGAGGTGGGGAGATAGACGGACAAGGCAGGGCTCAATCAGCCCTGCCTTGTCATTTGTGGCACTTCCATTCCGGTTCCCGGCATTTTTCGCGCGGTGGTTCCCTGGCAACCGTTTTGCACGTTACCAAAGCATATTTAAAGGCCCGTCTGCCCGGGCATACATAGAGACCGGACAGTCGGGCCTTGTTTTGTCGGTGACACCTTCTCACGCGGTGTTGCGTTCAAGATGAATCTACCCTGAAAATGAGGATGCCGATCAGGATTGACCCTTCTACTTTTCGACACGCTCTCAAGAAACAGCTTTTGAGAGTGAGCAATATTGAAGGCTTATTACATAATCGGTGGAGATCCGGGTCACGCCAATCCGATACAGGAACTTCCCCCCGCTCGTGCTGAACGGGAGGGAATGTCCCATCTTAGCGCGAATTGGCGTCAGTACCGGGAAAACCTGTCTGAAAGCCTTAGAAGGCATACATGAATCTCACCCAGACTTTTTGGGCGTCCGGGCGATTCTCGGATACAACATCATGCTGATACTTGATACCGAAGAACATGTTCTTGTACTGATACTGCACCGCCGGACCGATGCTGAAGGCCTGGCCCCTGTTGCCGTCGAAATAGATATCCTGGCCGGGGAATTCATCGTCGGTTGACTGCTGATAGAACTGGCCCCCGACGCCGAACAGCCAGTTGCAGACATGCTGGCCTATCAGGTAATCGAAGTGGAATTCCTGGCCTGACTGGTAATCGGTGGACATGTTCTTCAGGTTGTAGTCGTACATCAGCTTGATGGATGCCTCAAAGCCGCGATCGTGCAAATAGGTGACCGCCATGACCGGTTCGAATTCAAAATAGTTTCTGCCCACATTCACGGCACTCGTCTGGTCATACTGACCCGTCGGCGCGTTGATATCCACGCCGGCTGTGAGGTGAAAGTTCTTCCCGAAATGCCATCCGAGGACGACGGGAGTGATTGTGATGTCGCCCAATCCGGCATCGCTGCCATCAAACAGGGTCGCGCCGTTCGGCATTCTCAACCTGGCATCGACATTCAAGACCGGCAGGATGGCTTGCGTTGCCCAGTTTGCTCCGAATATCTTGAAGGGGCTGACATATACGAAGCGAAAGACGTTCGCGACAACGTTCAAATCGAAATCAGGGGCAACACCGCCGGTGAGAGACGAGATCTTCCTTCCCGCTCCCGGGGTGCCCTGCGGAATCCGAACATCACTGAAGTCACCGGAATGCTCATAGAGGAAATAGTTCAGGTAGTAAAAGCCTGGCGGAGGTAACGCACCCATCATGAAGTCTTCATTCCCTCCCGGGTATAAAGTCCCACCGCCCTCGGTCCCTTGTGCCTGGTTGGAAATAATCAATAAAGCCAACATCGAGAGCAATGCCATCCGTGATATATTTATCAGAATTCTTCTAAACACAAGCCCCTCCGCTACTGATTAAGAGATACCAATCTGCCTCTGATAGTTTCCATGGATAGTCTTGACTGGAATGTTCATCCCCCCGTGGATGAACCTGGTATGGATCCTCGATTCATTCTCCCTCCTCGAATTTTGAGTGACGTTCAACATGCGGCAAACAGAAGAAAATCAACCCGCCCCGGTCCGTCTCACGCCCCGCCCCCATGCCGAGCCGTCCCCGGGCACTCTCCCCTTCCACCACCGGTTGAACCGCTATCGATGACCGTTCAACCACGGCGGATTTGCGCACCGGCAGTGCCCCTCAATAGAAAGGGCCGAGGCACGGTTGCGATTTCAGCCTTGTCCGGATGACGCCAAAACCGGTTTTAAATGGAAGCGAAGACTCTATTTGTGAATCCAAGTAGCGTGCCAGGCATATTTTGGAAATTTAAATAGATATTTCAACATGTTATGATCTAAGAAAAACAGGATGACGCCGTGGTGGAGGGGACTTCTCCCGTAGGGTTGTTTCCTGGTGCTATAGCGTGAATCCGAACCGGCAGGAGGGAATGCAGAGCCTTGCGGGAAGAGTGGAGCGCGAGAAAAGTGGTTCTTATGTTAATCAGCGGTCAAGACGATACGCTCCCGTTCGTGCCGAGCGGGAGTAAGCGCCGCTTTCGCGTGCAGCGTAGCCATGAAACAGCGCTGTATCCGCTGGTTTCCGGCCCGTTCCACCCTTCGGCACGCTCTGAAGAAACAGCTCTTTAGAGTGAGCAATTTCAATGACTTATGAGACTTGCTTCGTCATCGGCTTTTCATCAATCCGGCGTATGCTGTTTTTTCTGCAGCGCCTTGCCACGCGGAAGCGGGGCTTGCTACGCCCAGGACGAACGGGGGGAAGTTCCTGTTCCGCAATGGCGCGACCCGGATCTCCACCGGTTGTGTAAGCCTTCGATATTACACACTCTTAAAAGCTGTTTATTGAGAACGCATCAAGGCATGAATGGGCCAAGATTGATCTGGATGTCATATCTCGGAAGTTGATTGATCCAGAACGCTACTCCGTATTACAGAGTCGCCTTCGAGGATGACAAGGAAGGGGTTCGATGAGATCAACGTGCGCGGGCTAAGCGCCGGGCACGAGAAAGCGCCGGCGCCTGGTCGTCTCAACGCTTGATGTTCACTGCTATTGCGGGGTGCCGCTCAGGTGTGGTCTGCCCACTCCCAGCTTCACCATCCGTTTGCGCAGAGTATTGGGATGGACTTGCAAAATCTCCGCGGCGCCTCCCGGTCCGTTGATTTTGCCCTTGCTCATTATAAGGGCCTTGTTTATGTACTCGATCATAATAGTATCCAGACTTGGGAGTGCTCCCCGCGCAAGGTTCTTTTCGCCCCAGGCCTTGTTCGGATTAAGTTCTTCGGTCTTTGAGCGCGTCCCGAAATACCCGTCGAGAACGACCTTCAGGCGATCATCGATCAAATTTCGGAGATAGTCATTTCCTTCTTCGGAGTGCAGGTATGGGGCGGGACCCTGCGGAAGGTATTTGGCGAAATTGAGCGGGTCTAGAGGTTCCAGGATCAACGCCCGCTCCACGAGATTCTCCAGCTCCCGCACATTGCCCGGCCATGAATAAGCCATGAGCCGGTCAAGCGATGCCACATCCAGAGGACGCGCGGGCGTTCCCCACCTGGCGGAAATTGAGGCTACAAAGTGGCCGACGAGCAGGGGGATGTCTTCACACCGCTCGCGTAGCGGCGGGATGCGAATAGGAAAAACATTGAGTCGATAATACAGATCCTCGCGAAACTTACCGCACTGGACCATGCTCTCCAAATTCCGATTGGTAGCCGCGATGATACGGACGTCCACCGAGGTTGGATTGGCGCTTCCCAACCGCTGCACCACGCCGTTTTGCAATACACGTAAAAGACGTGCCTGAGCTTGCAAAGACAGCTCGCCCACTTCGTCCAGGAAGAGGGTGCCGCCGCTTGCCTGTTCAAAAAAGCCCGCTCTTGCGCTACTGGCTCCGGTAAAAGCGCCCTTTTCAAACCCGAAGAGCTCACTGTCCATGAGGGACTCCGGAATAGCCCCACAATTCACCTTGATAAATGGACCGTCGCGTCGCTCCGAGACCTGTTGGACGGCATCGGCAATCAGCTCCTTGCCGGTGCCGGTTTCCCCCAGGATGAGCACGGTGGAGTTGGTCCCCGCAACCTGCGCCGCCGCGTTGAAAACCGCAATCATCTTGTCGCTGTTTCCGACGATTTCCTCATTGCCATGCCGGAGCTTCATATTTTCCCGGCGCAAGAGATTTTCGGTTTCAAGCTGTTTCTTCAGCGCTTCGATATTCGAAAAAGACTCTCTCGGCCTTTCCCTGCTTTTCTTCTGTTCGCTGATGTCGTGCGTAAAACCCAGGATGAATCGATCCGAATCGATATCCATGCGAATAAGAAAGACCTCGACCCGAAATATGCTTCCATTCTTGCGCCTGTGGGCGCCTTCGAACGTTACGTGCTGCCCGGGGCCGAGTCCGTCCCAGAATCGCTTTCGGTGATCCCTCGTGGTCACCTCTATGTCGACATGGCTTATCGGCATTCTCAGGAACTCTTCCCTGGAATAACCCAGGTTTTCGCAGGCCCATCGGTTTATCTCGCAGAGTTTCCCCGATGAGTAATCAGTTAAATACAACCCCTCGCAGGATTCTTTTTCGACCAACATTTGCAACCCTTTCCAGCAATTTTCGTTCCCCGGATATAGCGAAGCGGAACAGAGTATTCCTGCACAGCGCTTAAGCATATCATAATCAGGTAAGAACCAAAATCAGGGTTTGTTTCCGGTTCCTTGACCGGAAAAGCGTAGCTGCCTGCCCGATATCGAAACCGCGGTCCCAACGGCGGCACCCGCATCGCAGAGTTCATGCAGTCTTTTTCGGCCACTTTCCACATTCGCGGCAGGTTCCATTTGAAAGTATTGCGAGCATCCCGATTTCCGGATTACCGGATACATATTGCACGGCATCTTCAAGCGGCATCACGAAAAGTGCGGTGGCCAGCGCATCGGCTTCAATGGCCGTTGGAGCACTCACGGACATGCTCAGGATACTCTCGGGGCTTTTCCCGGTACCGGGAATGATCAAATGAGGATAGCCGCGCCGCGGATCGGCGAGGCTTACATAGTTGCCGGATGTAGCAATCGCCTGTCCCGAGATACCGTGGAAAAAATCAGCAAAGACTCTCCCCTGGCGATGAGGATCCTGGATGCCTATGCGCCAGGCTTTGCCCGGGCCGGCAACGCCTCTTGCCGTGAGGTCTCCCCCGGCGTTGATCAAATGATTGTCGATTCCATTCCCGCTTAATAGATCCGAGGCACGGTCGACGATGTAACCCTTAGCTATACCGTCGAGGGTGATACACATGTCCTCGGCCAGGAACTGGATACCGGAATCGGTAATCTGTATCTTTCTCCAATCCGTTCGGTTTACCGCCATCGAATGAATATCTGAATAATTCGTATCGTGATGCGCGATGGCATTTATGATCGGACCGATGGAAGGATTGAAGTATCCATTCGTGTCCCGCGCAAAATCGAGTGCCGTTTCTGTTAGCTTCGAAAGTTCCGAGGGGGGATATTCGAGCAAGCCTCTTCGGTTCAATTCATAAAGATGACTACTGGCCGCATGCCTCGAGAGTATGCCTGAAAGACGGTCGATCTCGGCAAAAGCCTTGTCCAGCAGCCTATGCACATCATTCAATGTCACCGATTCAGGCACGGAAACGGTAATGTCAACCAATGTCCCCAGGCAATGCCTTGTCTCCGTGTAAACATTGGAAGCATCGCGGCCGTTTGGCGGCACACGAGAAAGAACGCTTCCAGGACTTGTAAAATGGCTTGCCGCCAGTCCCGCGAGGGCGATAATCCCTGAAGCCCTTATAAAGTCTCTGCGCTCCATTGCTGCTATTCTCCCGATTCCGACACGCCGCAGACATAACGTATTGACTTAAGACCGGTATTTACGATGGTCCCGTATGACGTCCACAGCTCCAAAACACATAGAAACAGTAAAGAAATCAACAGCCCCCATGTTGCAAATCCGCGCGTTTTCATTGTTTCTCCTTCGAATGATTCCCGGTTAACCAGTTTCTCCCGAAGCGAATGAATTCAAATATCGATCTCATCGGGCACAGCGTTCCGCACCAGGGTCTCAGGAAGAATAAGGAAGCGAGCACTGAAACTACGGCTACGGCAAACATGAAACCGGAACCGGCGAAGGAGAAAACTTTGCTGAACGGTTCATACGAGGCGTTTCCCGGAGCACGGAAGTAGAGGCCGAAACAAATGACCGCGAGGACCAGCAGACGCGGAATCCACCGCGCCCAGGGCCTCAAAGCCGGCGCTTTCGGTCTGAAGATGCTGCTCAAGCCTTCCTGAATTGCACCGAACGGGCAGATCATCTGGCAGTAGAGGTTATTACCCGTTACCAGGACGATAAATCCGCTCAGCAAGAGGCAGAGCAGAGTAGTGTACGAGGCCAGACCGTTTGTCCACGAGCCGCCGAGGAAAAGCACCACGGTCGAGAGACTTGGTTGCGCGGCGAAAATAACTCCCAGTATAACAAAACTCAGAAGAAGGCATCCTCTGCGCCCCCATTTCTTGGACCAGGGGAACCGGCTGGAATTTATCCACAACGCCAGGATAAAAAGACATGCCGCCACGGCGGTCTTAGCTGTCTGTTTTTGGGGGATGCGCCCGGACGTTTCTGTGTAATCAGCCCCAAGCCGGACTGCATCGATGCGATGCACCGCATTATCGATGCCCTGCAATATTGCATCCGAGGTCATCGTTGCTCCTGAAACGGCATGGACGACGGGCATTTTATCGGTATGCTTTCCGCTGAAGGCATCAATCAGTCCGGATTTGATCACATCGTCAAAATTGCTTCGGGTTTCTTTTGCTTCCAAAATAGCCAGGCGGCAGATCCGTTTGTCCTCATCGACAGCCACGGCGACTTTTACCGGCCCTCCATAGCCGGGAACCGCGTCCACGGCGACGTAGACTTCCCCGTATACGCTTTGAGCCCTGAAAATATTGTCTTTGACCTTTTCGATATTCGTCAGGGACGGTTCCATTTCGTGCAGTTGAACGAGCAAAATGTCACGTGAACTTCTATCGCCGGCGAACCACGCGAATGCGATCGCCAGCAGGGAAATGATCCACATGCATTTGCTTTTGTTTATCGTCATGACAGACTCCAAAAACCTGTGTCCGGGCAAAGGATTGCAACCCGGTCGATCGGTGGCTTCGAGTTTGTGCCACGGACGCCGATGACTCAGCAGGTATGGCGAATTATCTAAATGCCCGTGAGTTTTCTGATCTATTGATAATACGGAGTTGCGTTCAAGATGAGTCTATCCCTAAATTGAAGATGCCGTTCAGAATTGACCCGTTCTACCCTTCGATACCTCAGGGCGAACGGGGGTATATCCTCTTGAACGCAAATGAGTATTAGA
>JBDKTY010000103.1:0-9074 GCA_039679945.1 Syntrophobacter sp.
ACGATCTGCAGGATGTCCTTCGCATAGCAGGCGCACAGCCCTTCCCCGTTCGATCCCGCCCGGCACAACGCCCTCAGGACTCCGGGGATCTTCGGATCGCATTCGAGCCGTCTCCGGGCGAGAAGACGCCGGAAGATCTCGTCGAAAACGTCGTCCTGCACCGGCCCGACGTAAATCTTGTTCCGTATCCGCCTGAAGAAGGCGGAATCCCCGAGTTCGTCCGGCTCGATATTGGTGGCGAAAACGATGGTCACCCGGAACGGGATCTCGAACTTCACCCCGTAGCTCAAGGTCAGGTAGTCCACGGCGCGGTCCAGCGGAACGATCCACCGGTTCAACAGATGCTGCGGGGAAACCATCTGCCTCCCGAAGTCGTCGATGATGAAGATCCCGTTGTTCGCCTTCATGTGCGGCGGAGCGACGTAGGTGCCCGACGTTTCGTCCCGCCGCAGCTCCAGCATCCCGAGGTCCAGCTCGCCGCCCACCGTGATGCAGGGGCGTTCGCACAGCACCCAGCGCCCGTCGTGCCCCGAAACGTCGAGGTCCGATTTCCCGTGCACCGCCGGGTCGTACACGAGGACGATCTGCCCGTCGAACTCCACGGCGTAGGGGACGAAGACCAGGTCCCCGTAGATTCCCGGCAGCGCGGCGGCTATGCTGGTCTTGCCGTTTCCCGTGGGTCCGTGGAGAAAGACCGAGTTCTGCGAAATGAGCGCGGGACCCAGCCGGTCCAGGAGTTCGTCCGTGAGCACCAGGTCCGACAGGACCTCCCGGAGCTTTTCCCGGTTGAGGCACACTTCCGCGGTCTGGGCCCGGACCGCCTCGGAATACGCCCGCAGCGATACCGGTGCGGGACCGGAATACGCGCTCCGCGCCAGCTGCTTTTCCACCGTCTCCCGGGCCGAGGAGGTGAGGGAAAAAACGTAGTTGTTCCCCTCGATGCCCGTGATATCGAAAATCTGCAGCGCCCGGAGCTTCTGGAAAAGCTCGCTCACCACCGCGAAAGGAAGCTTCAGGCCCTGGCTGAGCGACTTGAGGCTGCCCACCCCTTCCCTGTAGAGGCGTGCCAGCAGGATGTCCATCGCGACCGCCTCCGGGATGTCCAGCTCCCGGAGATTCGCGGGCGGCTTCGGGACGAAGGCGAAGCGGTCCGGCTGAGAAATCGTTTCGTCGGCGTTTTTCATGGAAGCTCCTTTGCCCGTTGAGGCGTGTGGCGGATCGTTCGGAAAAACGGCGGCCCCCGACCGTTCAGCGCGCCGAGGACCCCTTCCTCAGGGGCAGCAGGTCCGGTCCGCCGCTTATTTCGCAGCCCCGGCCGCAGCCGTCCCCGCCCGTTCTTTCCGGCTCCTGGAGAAGTCGGTCTTTTCTCAGGATATATTGTTTCGCCTCGATCACGTCGACGCCTTCGGCCGTTATGGCGAAGGTCCCCGTATCGGTGCGCTCGATCAGCCCCTTCTCGCGCAGATACCAGATGTGAAACTCCATCTGCTCCTCCACGCACTCCAGCACCTGCTCCAGGGTCACGATCCCCACTCCCGGACTGCGCGCGTTTCGCCTGCGGGCGATGTAGAGAGTCGAAAGGATGCCGTGGCGGATATGTTCCCCGTCCCGGACGCTTCCCTCCGCAAAGACGGCCCGCCGCACCCCCGCTTTCACGGCGCGGACCTCATCGTACCTGGCGTCGTAGGCGGCGCGCTTTTCGTCGTCCGCCAGCACGTGGTAGGCCTCGGTCAGCTGGCTGAACCGTTCCGTGTCCCCCGAACCGGCGTTGTCGGGATGATAGCGTTTGGCGAGCAGCCGGAAGACCTTCTCGATGGTCTTCCGGTCGGCGTTGGGGCTGAGCTGCATCACTTCGTAGTAGTCTTTGAGTTCATCCATGCTCACGGCTTCTTTCTTCCCGCTCGGGAACTGTTCATACCGCGGAACCAAACCCGTCTTCGTGACCGCAGCATATACCACGACGGCCGCTGCGCCGCTATTTGCAGGCATGCCGAAACCGAATCGGCACCGGCAGGAATATCCCGCCCCCGGCAAAGATCCTTTTCCAGGAATATTTCAATCCTCCATCATATTTATTCTTGCAAAAGGCAAGTATATTATGAGAGCATGGAAACATAATAAGGTCAGCGATTGTACAACCATCATCGGCACCAGCAGCTTTAACAAATTATTTTCGATGATATAGACATGAATTCAATATATATTCTCGATCTATACAGATTTAAAGACAATAACTATAATCAACGGTTCAAAACTTCTGGATCCGTAAACGTCGTTCATGCTCGTCGCGAATCCTTCTTCCGGTCCAAAGTTCCACCGGAATATCTGGTTAGGATGTCCATTTTCACATTCGAAAAGCAAAATCGATGCCAGCCGGTGTGCAACGGATCCAGGGATGAAGCAACCGTCCGGCAGGAGATATTCGCAACCGCTGCGGGGCGGCCCGCGGTTCCGGTTCCTTCGGAAGCCGCCGCTCCATCCCGCGGCGGTACCTGAAAGACAGTTGGACAGGCATACATGAACGTTATGAGTGTCTCATGAATATGCCGCTTCAACCCGCAACATTCCGGGAGGATTTCCCATGAGCCCGGCACAGAAGACTCGCGCGAAGCTGCGTCTGCGGCTGGTGGTCGCACTGCCGGCCCTGCTCTCTCTTTTCATGGTCCTTTCCGCCGCCCTGGCGGCCTTCCTTTTTCCCGGGGCCCTCGCCCCCGCCGAATTCACCGAAGGTGGTCTCCACCAGGTCCTGATCCGGTCGATGTCCGTCATGACCGCCCTCGCCTTCATCGGCAGCCTCGCGGCGGCCCTCTACATCAGCCGCCGGCTCAACACCTTCATCATGAAGCTCGACAGCACCATCCGGCCCGAACCCTCCTTCGAAACGGAATTCGAGGCCTCGAGCGAAATCGGCGCCCTGGGCGTCATGCTCGACCGGGTCAGCCTGACCCTCGGCAAGTTCGTGAACGACAGCTACATCATCGACAATCTTCCCGAAGCGGTCCTCCTGGTCGGCCCGGACGGGACCATCCTGCGCATGAACAGCAACGCCTCCCGGCTGCTCGGGGCCGCCCCCGGGGAGGGCACGGGGAAAAACCTCCGCGATTTCATTCCGTATACGCCCATGAGCCGTAGTTTTTACCTTCTGATCGACGAGGCACACAAAGGTTTTCCCGTTCCCCCGAAGACCGTGCATTTCTCCGTCCGCGAGAACGAAAACCGGCGCTACTGGGTGAGCCTGCACCCCGTGAGAAAGGAGAGGCGCCTGCCGACGGAGGTCTCCATCAGCATCAAGGACCACGCGAGCATCGCCGCCGTCCGGAACCAGATCCGCAGGATCGAGCAACTGGCGGCGCTCGGCTCGATGGCCTCCACCGTCGCCCACGAGGTCCGAAACCCACTGGGCGCGATCCGCACCTTTACCGAACTGATCCAGGAGGGAATTCCCGAAGACGACACGAAGGCCGGCTACGTCCGCCAGATTCTCCAGCAGATCCGGCGGCTCGACCGGCTGGTGGAGGATGCCCTGGCCTTCTCGCGCGACCCCGTCATCTCCGTGAAGGACGTGGATCTGCCGGAACTGCTTTCCATGACGGTCGCCCTGGCCCGGTTCAAGTTCACCGGGAAGGTGCCGGCGGTGAGCGAGGACTACAAGCCGGGGATCCCGGCCATCCGGGGCGATCCCGAAAAGCTTTCCCAGGCCTTCCTCAACCTGATCGTCAATGCGTTCGAGGCATGCGGGGAAGGCGGCTGGATCGCGGTCGGCGCCTGCCTCGCGGACGACGGCCCGAAAAACGGCAGGACCGTTCGCGTCAGCATCGCGGACGGCGGAACCGGTATCTCCCCGGAGGCCAGGGAGAGGCTGTTCGAGCCCTTCTTCACCACGAAACCGTCCGGGACCGGCCTGGGCCTGCCCACCGCGCAGAGCATTCTTGTCGCGCACGGCGGACTGATCGAAGTGGACAGCGAACCGGGCAAGGGAGCGACCTTTCAGGTCCTTCTGCCCGAAAAGCATCATTTCTGCGACCCGCAGATCGATGACCGATGGAGCGACGCCGGCCATGCATGAACGGATTCTGGTTGTGGACGACGACCCCGGGATGCACGCCGCCCTGCGCGAGTTCCTGAAGAGCAGGGGCTACGACGAGGACGGGGCCTTCTCGGCCGAAGAGGCGTTGAAAATGCTCGCGCGGAACGACTACCATCTCGTGCTGCTCGATGTGAAGCTGCCGGGGATGTCCGGCCTGGACGCCATCCCCCTGATCAACCGGACGGGCTTCCGGGGAGCGATCATCCTGATGACGGCCTACCGTTCGCGCGACACGGCCATCGAAGCCGTGAACAGCGGAGCCTACGACTATTTCATAAAGCCTTTCAGCCTGAAGGAAATGGACGTCGTCATCCGGCGCGCCCTCGAAAGGCAGAAGCTCCAGGAGGAAATCGCCCGCCTGAAGCCCATGATCCACCATGAAGGCGCCCTCGGGAGGATCATCGGGGAAAGCGAACCCATGAAGCGGCTCAAGGACATGGTCCAAAGGATCGCTCCGCTGGAGACCACGGTTCTCGTCACCGGGGAGAGCGGCACCGGGAAGGAACTGATCGCGGACGTCCTCCACTCGCTGAGCGGGAGAGCGACGGGACCTCTCGTGAAAATCAACTGCGCCTCCATCCCGGAATCCCTCCTGGAAAGCGAACTCTGCGGACATGAAAGAGGCGCCTTCACCGGGGCGCATACGCAGCGCCAGGGCAAGTTCGAGCAGGCGGACGGCGGAACGATTCTCATGGACGAGATCGGCGACATGCCCTTCAGCCTCCAGGCAAAGCTGCTGCGGCTCGTCGAACAGAAGCAGGTGGAACGGCTGGGCGGAAAAAAGAGCATCGATGTGGATGCCCGCATCATCGCAGCCACCAACCAGGATCTTTTCCAGCGCATCAAGGAAAAGCAGTTTCGCGAAGACCTCTATTACCGCCTGAACGTGGGAGCGATCCAACTGCCTCCCCTTCGGGAGAGGAAGGACGACCTCCCCCTGCTCGTCCGGTATTTCCTCGAGAGAATCAACGTAAAAATCGGCACGGCCGTTTCCGGCGTCTCCAGGGAAGGCATGGAACTTCTGTTTCATCACCCGTGGCCGGGAAACATCCGCGAATTGTCCAATCTCCTGGAACGCGCATGCATTCATGCCGACGGAACCGTGCTGACTGGTGACGATGTGCGAATGGCCTTCCAGAAATCCACGGGAGATGCAGGCCATCAGGTGCCCGATGCCGCCATTTCTCTGGGCCAGACTCTTGAGGAAGTCGAAAAGAATCTCATCATCGAAGCCCTCCGAAAATGCAAAGGCAGGCAGTGCGACGCCGCGAAACTGCTTGGCTTGAACCCGAAAAACCTTTGGAAGAAGATTCGTAAGCACGGGATCGAGAAGGTCATGGACTTTGCACTGGATGAAAGCTGAAATGTTGTTCTCCAATAAATGGATAAGCTTCCACAATACTACGGAAAACAGTACAAGATGCTCAAGCTAAGAGTTAATATCAGCACCTGGATCTCAAATTGTTCCACAGCATTGGTCAAAGTCATTACACCAGACCGTTTGACCATATATCCAATTACCATACTTGCCATATCAGTCACCTCTTGGATAACTAGCCAATGCCTAGGTAAAGGGCTGCTAGATGCGAGCGGATGCATAATTGGTTCAGATTTTTTAGCGTTCTATAATGCAGGAAAAATCTATTTAATGGGGCAACTAGACAACATTTACAACATAAACGATCAAATCGTTTTTCAGAAAAGCATAACATATCCATATTGGAGTGATAATTTTTCGCCTTTTATCAACCCACCATTCATAGCGATATTTTTTTCTTTATTTTCACACCATAATTACATATTTGGGCTAATATTATGGTGGCTATTTGGCCTTTGCTTATTTTTAGCAACTACTAAAATAATTAAATATGAGTTACGTTCATTAAATCTATACAATACATACCAACTTATGCATATTGCTTTTCTGTTCCCTCCAACCTGGTTGTGGTTTATATATGGCCAGAATACAAGTATCTCACTCTTTTTATATACAGTTGGTTATTTACTTTTACGTAGAGGAAAAGATTTTTATGCCGGCCTCTTTTTAGGCTTATTGATATACAAGCCCCAGTTGGGCATCGGGATTACTTGCTTGCTTTTGTTCAAATCCAGATTCTCTGCTGTAGCTGGCACCATCTTGAGCGCAGGCATATGCGTTGCCGTTTGCTTTGCGGCCAGCAAGGCAGCAACGATAAAATATCTGGAGATTGCGCCCTCTCTGATGGATATTATTCGGTTGCATGGAATTGGAATCGGTTACCCTACGTGGGGAGTCCATAGTTTCTTTGGATTCTCATCTCTCCTTCTTGATAGCATCAGTGTAACTTTAGCCAATTGGACAACTTGCTTGCTAACTATTGCAGGGATCTCATTTATATTTTTTATCTCTTTGAATCGTAAATGGGATCCCCCATCAAGGAAATGGGATACGCTACTCGCATCAACCTTTGCAGTTGGACTACTCATAAGCCCACATTTATTTAGCTATGACCTAATGCTTCTGTTGCTCCCATTAGCCATTATTTGGAACCATTACCCCAAAGGGGGTAACAATAAACCACTTGATGGAGAAATCATTCTCTCCGCCTCTTTTTTACTTTTTATATTTTGCTTTATCGGAGGAATTCTTTCAAAGGCTCAACTGGAAATACTTAGGCTACTCGGGCTCGCCGACATTGCAGTACAGATCAGTACTTTTGTTATTTTTGGATGGGCTTACACGGTAATTACATATGGGCAGCTCCATCCCAATACCGAACCCCAGCAGAAACAAATAAACAGAACTACACAAAAGACCAAAGACGAAAGCCTTTATCCTCTAATGTAAAATTATGGAGCTGGAATATACACCGATTATCTACTGGCAGTAGAATTTGGAGATAATTCTCAAATAGTCCGCGAAAATCTCAAATTGACTTAAAATACAATAATTTCATGCCCCACGGAACAAGTGTAACTCTACTAAGGGTAGAAGCCCTTCTTTCGATAATGCTGTATGTTTCCAAGATAACACTATTCTCTTAGGGATAGAAACTCTTTCTTTGCTGGTCCGTTTCAATTCCATTATGTCTGGCACAGTCCTTGCAAAGACATCCAAACAGCACCTTAAAAGCAAGACAATCCCAAGTACATCAAATCACAGGAGAATGTGCCATGAAAGAGATGCTGACAAAGTTTATCAAAGATGAAGAGGGCGTGACTATGATTGAATATGCGCTCATTGCCGCCTTAATTGCCGTAGTCTGCATAACGGCATTAACTTCACTGGGTACTAGCATTGAAGCCCTCTGGGGAAAGATCGAGGCTGGCGTCAATGCGACTGGTAGTGGTAGTGGTAGTGGTAGTGGTACTTAATAATAGCATCGTTCCAGCATCTATAATCCCATAAAGCTAACAGGATTGGCCACTTTAAGCTATTACCCATATATTGTTTTCTACTCCAAAAGCCTTCCAGTCTGACAAAATACATAAGTCAGAAAAGGTTGGCTTTTGGCTATTTCAATGCTAATAATTATCGTTTTAATACAAAGTCAAAGATGGTAAATTAAATATAAACCATTCATTAAGCCATTATACAAATTCGGTTGATCATCATGAGCCATTTCTTAGCACAGACATTATTAATTATGCTTCTAATAACTTGCAGTATCCACGACTTCTTATACTTTAGAATACCAAATCGTCTCACCTTTACCGCTATACTTGTGTTCCTAACCTTTCATTCAGTAAGCAATGGCTTAAATGGTATGTTATTTGCGTTTTCCGGCCTTGCAACCGGTATCCTGCTGCTCCTGCCACTTTATCTACTCAGAATGATGGGGGCTGGCGATGTAAAGCTCATGGGATCGATAGGGTCTGCCCTCGGCTTCAGTGGTGCAGTAAAATCATTCCTGTTTTCTGCGATAGCGGGTGGTATCTACGCCGTGATCATACTTGCGCTCAATCATGCACATCGTGTGCGCCTTTTTCACCGTTTCGCCTTAATGCTCAAGACCTTATTCACCACCGGCCATTTTGCCTACATTCCACCAGCCGAAGAAGAGAAGAAAGTAAAACTCTGCTATGGTGTCGCCATAGCCGCCGGAACCATTTCCTATATGTTTTTCGAATATGCGGGTTACCCCTCTTGGGCCTTATTTTTATCTAGCTTATGAAACGACGGGAAGGTAAACCATGGGCAGATTCAAGACGATCATCCCTCTTTTCCTCGCTGTAATCCTCGCCCTTCTGGCAACGGTGGTCATCTACCGATGGGTGCAGACAAAGGCTGTCGCGCCAACGTCCCCCGTGGTAAAGGAAAACTCGGTGAATATCGCGCTGGCATCTTCCGACCTCCCCTGGGGCACGAAACTGAACGCGGGGTGCGTAAAGACCGTTCCCTTCCCCAAGGACGCGCTTCCCCCGGGCCACTTCACCGACTCATCCGTATTGGAAGGTCGCGTGCTCGTTTCCCCCGTCAAGCAGAATGAAACCATCCTGGAGTGCAAGCTGGCCCCTACTGAAATTTCGACGGGGGGAGTATGCGCCATCGTGACTCCGGGCAAGCGCGCCATCGCCGTTGCGGGGGACAAGGTGATCGGCCTCGCCGGGTTCATTCAGCCGGGCAACCGCGTGGATGTGCTCTGCACTTTAAAGAGCACTCAAAACGAGCACGAAAGCATCACCAAGGTCGTCCTGGAAGACATACCGGTTCTGGCCACCGGTACGCAGATCCAGAACAACGCGGACGGCAAGCCGGCGCCGGTCGACGTATTCACGCTTGAAGTCGGCCCGGAAGAAGCGGAAAAGCTTTCCCTCACCGCCACCCACGGAAAGCTCCATTTCGCATTGAGAAACGTATTGGACAAGGACGTCGTTTACACGATGGGCACCACCATTCCCGCCGCCCTGGATTCCTACCGGCCGCGCATGGAACCGGTCAGGGAGCCGGTCGTCAAGAAAGCCGCGGAAATCAGGGAAGAACCGAGGCGTGCGCGCGAAGTGCAAA
>JBDKTY010000104.1:0-8724 GCA_039679945.1 Syntrophobacter sp.
CCCTGTTGAACGGGGCCGACGGCGTGCTGGTTTCCGGCTGCCATCCCCGCGACTGCCACTATGCCCAGGGCAACTTCCACGCGCGCAGAAGACTCGAGGTGCTCAAGCGCTTCCTTCCCGTGCTTGGAATTGACGATGCCCGGTTCGAGTACACCTGGGTATCGGCATCCGAGGGGCAGCGGTGGCAAAAGGTGGTGAAGACGTTTACCGAGCGGATTCATGCCCTGGGGCGAGCGCCACGGCTGGAGGATTATCGGAACCTGTCCGGTGATTCCTTGCTCGGTGGTGAGCGCCGTTTTGGAGAGAGTCTACCGGGAAATGGCGAAGACTTGCGTCCAGAAAAATACGCCCCCGATCAGACTGAAGCATCGAAGCCTGAACGGGGTGGCAGTGATCTTTTGTCTCACTCTCGAGGCGGACCCGTCCTGGTTGCAGGCCGCGGCCGGTATCACACTGGTGTCGAGGGCAGTAAGGGGCGCGACATATCCGCGGAGGGGGTTAGCAAGGAAGAGTTGCACTCCGGAGTCTTTTCACTCCAAGACTGCCTGGATTTTGCAGAAAACGGCGGAGGTAAGTCCAGTCTTACCGAGCTCAAGCAAGCCCTGAAGATACATTTGCCGAACCTCGATCTCATCATCGGCTGGGGGCGGGGCTATGATCCCCTGCATGCCACACCGCTTTTCATGCGCACTCCGGAAGATGTCGACAAACTGGTCTGGGGACCGCTAAACGTTCATAACCTGGCAACCTATCTGCCCGCGCTTCGAAACAAAAAAGTCGGCGTGGTGGTCAAGGGCTGTGACAGCCGCTCGATAGTGGAACTGCTGCAGGAAAACCTCATCGAGCGTGAGAACGTGATGATTTTCAGCATGCCCTGCACCGGGGTGGTCGATCTTGCAAGGATCGGCCGGATACTCAGGGATAAGGGCGCAAGCATCGGCCGGGTCGAAGCATTCACTGTCTCCGGGAAAACGCTGACAGTCACGGCGGACGGACAATCCCACGACATGAGCATGGATGAAGCGGCGGCGGATAAGTGCCTCAACTGTCAATATCCAAGGGCTTTACTGGCCGACGTCATAATAGGTGAGCCCTCGGAACCGAAGGCGCCCGATGAGGGGCGGATTTCCGGTTTAACGGATGCAGCTTCGGTGGATGCCGCGACACAGGAAGAACCCGCGGGCAACTCGTCCGGCGGGATGTCTGGAATTTCTTCGGGGGGGATGCCGCTCAGCGATTCCGATAAAGGACCCAACATTCAAGAGGTCGGTCGCCCGGAGGACTGGATGGCGTTCTGGCGCTTTCACATGGAGCGCTGCATCCGCTGTTATGCCTGCCGGAACGCCTGCCCGCTTTGCGTGTGCCGTGATCATTGCATAGCCGGGAGCCGTGATCCCCAGTGGGTAAGCCAGGAGCACACGGTGGGCGAGAAGCTCATGTTCCAGGCCATCCACGCCATGCATCTTGCCGGACGCTGCACCGAATGCGGTGAATGCCAGCGCGCCTGCCCGATGGGCATTCCCGTGCTGGAATTAAAGCGCCACATGAATGCGATTATCCGGGAGCTTTTCGACTACCATGCGGGGACCAGTCCCGAGGCTGTACCGCCTTTATTATCGTTTCAGGCGGAAGAGACAAATATTATGGAGAGGAATTTTTAATGAACCGGCGGAGGTTCCTTCAATATGCCCGTCTTCCGGAGTGGCTCACTGCCTTGAGCCGGCGCGGCAGGTTGCTTGTCCCCCGTGAAGAAGGCGGGAGCGTGGTCTATCGGCTTTACGCCGAGGGTGATGGCCCCATGACGCCGGTGGACTCCACCGCTTCTCCCAAAGCGGCAATATTGCCCGCCAGCCGGGAACTGTTTCGCTTTGAAAAGACCAGGGACCCGGAGTGTCCCGAGCGTCAGGAGCTAAGGCTCGTCCCCGATACCGGGGGCGGGATGGTCCAGGAGCGAAAGGGCGAGCCCACCGCGGCTGTGTCCCCCGCGGAGGGGCGCGCGTGTGATGGGGAACCGACCATCGTATTTGGGGCGAGGCCCTGCGGGGTCGGAGGATTTGCCGTTCTCGACCGTATATACCAGGGGGAAAGCCATCCCGATCCCTACTACAAGGCGGCTCGGGAGGATACGCTCTTTATTACCATCGCCTGCGACCACCCCGAGAATACCTGCTTTTGCCATTGGGTCGGCGGGGGCCCCGATGATCCTACGGGATCGGACATTCTGATGACCCCGGTTCGGGACGGATACTTTCTGGAAGCTTTCTCCGAGCGCGGCCGGGGGCTCATGGAAGACCCGATGCTTCGCGAGGCTGAAGACAAATCGGAAGAAGCGGCCTCCGTCATGGCACGGAGCAGGAAGATCCTGGGTGAAGCTCCGGACATCAGCGGTGCACCCGAGAGCATTCTTGCCGTTTTCAGTGACATGGGGTTCTGGGAAGATGTTTCAGCCAAGTGTTTGAGCTGCGGCGCATGCACCTATCTGTGCCCGACCTGTTACTGCTTCAATATAACCGATGAATCGAACGGACTATCCGGAAAGCGGCTGCGATCCTGGGATACCTGTATGTCTTTCCAATTCTGCCTGGAGGCGAGCGGGCATAATCCCAGGCCCACAAAGGCTCACCGCCTCAGGAACCGCATCGGGCATAAATTCAGCTACTATCCAAAATTCCATTATGGGCTCATTGCATGCCGGGGTTGTGGCCGTTGCATAAAGAGCTGTCCGGTAAGTCTCGATATCCGGGAGATTGTGCTCAAGGCTATCGAGCACGCCGGCAACGGGATTCAGAAGGTGTCCAATGGTTAACGCAACCGCAGCAGCCAATCCATACCTGCCCCGGGTGGCAACCGTACTGGAAGTTATCCCGGAAACGCCCAACATCAAGACCTTCCGCGTGCGGCTCGATGATCCGGACGCCATGGCGGCATTTTCCTTCAAGCCCGGCCAGGTGGGGCAACTCTCCGTTTTCGGTGTTGGAGAAGCCACTTTTGTTATCAACTCTCCCCCGACTCGGATGGACTATCTCCAGTTCAGCGTCATGCGCGCGGGCGAGGTGACCACGGGGCTGCATGGTCTATCGGCCGGGGACAAAATCGGTGTGCGCGCCCCGCTTGGCAACTGGTTTCCCCATGAGAGCATGAAAGGCAGGAACATACTCTTTGTAGGCGGCGGGATCGGGATGGCCCCGTTGCGCACCCTGCTTCTATTCATGCTCGACAACCGATCCGAGTACGGCGATATAACCCTTCTCTACGGAGCCCGCACGCCTTCGGACATGGCATTCCAGTCCGAATTACCCGAATGGCTCGAGAGCCCCGAAATGTCAACGACACTCACCGTCGATAATGCATCCAACGGCTGGCAGCATAAAGTCGGACTTATTCCCACCGTGCTCAAGGAAATGCGGCCCAGCCCGGACAATGCCGTCGCCGTGACCTGCGGACCTCCCATCATGATCAAGTTTACCATCCAGGCGCTGAAGGAGCTTGGCTTCGAGGACGACCGGATAATCACCACTCTGGAAAGACGGATGAAGTGCGGAGTGGGCATCTGCGGGCGGTGCAATATCGGAACAAGCTACGTTTGCCTGGACGGTCCCGTTTATTACAACTCGCAGTTGAAAGCACTGCCTGACGGACTTCAGGGTTTGCCCGTAAATAGAACCTTTGTTCTCGCATGTGGCTTTTGGACTGATTGGCCCGCTTCCCAAACGCAACCCCCTCGGCGAAGTTCAACTAAGCTCTTGGTTTTGCCCAATCCCGGCAAAGACGCGACGAAGAAAGGCGTGGTTACTCAAGCGCTCCAGGAATACAGCCAGCGTCGAAAACAGATCCAAATCCTCGACCTGTTCCGTTCCGTCGGCTACGATACCGATTACGATTACAAGGAACAGCGCGGGAAACCAGGAAAGTCCTTGTAGATACCAGATTTTGATTAATAACGCTCCGCATGAATACACCCAGCGTCGTCACCCGCCCCTTCGAGAAACCATTCGCCGTAGCCCGCGAGAGCAGTTGTCGGGAGATCCACTTTACAATTACTTTAAATCGTGCAAATAATTAAACTGAAACCCGTGTAAACAATTGAACTGAGCTTTCGGGGCTACACCCCAACGCCTCAATCCTTCTTCTCGCTGATTGCCCCGTCTTTCACGCGGTAGCCGCATGTTTCCGGAGGGAACGAATCCTGAAGCCGTACCACTAAAGCAGTCGGGGCTGTCAATTCCTACCGAATTGTCCGGCCCGGGGTGACTGGCGGCGGATTGCAGGGACGGAGGCAAAGAGTGACGGTTAGGAACGGACGAGCGGTTGAATGGTTTTTGAGGATTCTGTTGGCGGTCTCGATCTCGGGAGTGATGTTGCCCGCGGCAGTTGACGCAAGCCAGGATGAGGCAAAGAGGTTATATCAGATCGGCAATGACCTTTTTGAGAAAGGGAAATTTCGGGAAGCAGCACGGAAGTATGAAGAGGCGATAGAAATCGTGAATGATTTTGCGCCTCTCTACTACAACCTGGCCGAGGCGCAGGTCGAACTGAAAGAATATGAAAACGCAATAAAGAACTACCGGGAGTATTTGCGGCTGCGTCCCGATGGCAATGCGGCGAGGAAGGCAAAAACTTCCATTAATAAACTGGAAGGAATACTCGCAAAGACAGCCCAGCCGTCCGTAAGTCAACCCTCTCCACCCCCGCGACAAGAAAGTGTGACGCCTCCACCCCCGCAACCCTCGACTCCACAAGCCGCGGCTCCAACACCAGGACAGGTATGGCGCGACCCCATTGCCGGGCTCGAATTCGTGTGGGTTCCGGCCGGGTGTTTCGACATGGGGAGTCCCGGTAATGAATACGGAAGACTCCTCTGGGAGAGTCCGAGGCACAAGGTTTGCCTGGATGGCTTCTGGATGGGAAAATATGAGGTGACGCAGGGGCAATGGGAAAAGATTATGGGCGGCAGTGCCTCGATTTTTTCCAGGAAGGGTGAAAATTACCCCGTGGATATGGTTTCATGGAATGATGCTAAGAAGTTCGCTCAAAAGCTCGAGGAACGCGGCGGCAAAAAAGACAAATTCAGACTTCCGACCGAGGCGGAGTGGGAATATGCATGTCGCGCCGGTACCAGGACAATCTATTATTGGGGTGAAAAAGACAAGGATGCCTGCCTGTACGAAAACTTAATGGATGAAGACGGTAAACGTCTCCATGACAGTGATAGAAGCTTCCCATGCAAGGATGGTTACGCGGAGTCCGCTCCGGTTGGGCAGTTTAAGCCTAACAAATTCGGGCTCCACGACATGCTGGGAAATGTGACCGAGTGGTGCGAGGATACGTTCAGCCCGATAGCTTATATGAAACATAGTCCCAGGAATCCGATTGATAAAAACCCGGTTCCATTCAGGGTAATCCGGGGAAGCGACTGGCGTTCGGATGACAATTATGCGCGCTGTGCCAAACGGGGATCGAGTGAACAGAACCTTATGTCCCCCACGCGAGGATTTCGTATTGTGAGAGAACCATTGCAGCCCTGATCCATATACCCTCAATGCTGTTTGCATAGAGTTCACGTTCCGGAAGCTGTCACATGAGATTCAATTTCGTATTACCAGGATGTAAGGGTTCGGTTTATTGATTTTCCCGAAACTCGAAGCCAGATGCCATGGGATCTTTAAAATATCTGCTCGGGCGAAAAGTCGATCATTTCATACTTGATGAAATAATCGGCAGAGGCGCCATGGGAACGGTATTCAAGGCTACGGATACCATTCTCGACCGCACGGTTGCGTTCAAGCTGATACTCAAGGGCGATGAGTCGCCCATAAGCTCGGAGGCGCGGAAACGGTTGATCCGCGAGGCCCAGGCCGCCGGACGGCTTTCCCATCCTAATATTGTCACTGTTTACTCCTATGGGGAAACAGATGAGTTCCAGTATATTTCGATGGAATATGTGGCGGGCCGGAATCTGGCTCAAATTGTCGCCGAAAAACAGAAACTGGGATTGGAGGAATCGCTCGAGATACTGGAGCAGGTTCTCGACGCCATGGTCGAGGCCTCTCGAGAAGGTATCGTTCACAGGGATATAAAGCCGTCCAATATTTTATTGACAAGGGACGGAAGGGTCAAAGTGACGGATTTTGGCCTGGCAAGGCTAAATGCCGCCTCCTCACTTACCATCAGCGGCACCATTCTTGGAACTCCTCATTACATGTCCCCCGAGCAGATTTCAGGGGAGCAGGTTGACATCAGGTCCGACATCTTCTCCGCCGGGGTAGTGATGTATGAGCTGCTAAGCGGGGTGAAGCCCTTCGATGGTGATTCGGTAAGCGCGGTCATTTACAAGATAGTGAATTCCGAACCTGCCCCGATAAGCACGCACAACATCAGAATTCCTGATTTCGTGACTGACATTATAGCTAAAGCTATTTCGAAAGATGTTCACCTGCGATATCAAACTCCGGAGGAGATGCTTGCTGATATCGTCACTGCCCGGCAATCCTCATCCCAAGCCGGTACAGACGAGGGTTCGACAATCGTGCGGTCGCCGGCGGGGAAAGCCACAACGGCGCCGGGTGGCCGGATTGTTCCGAAAACCGGGGAGGGGTACCAGCCCCGGACCGGTTCAGGCGCCGGGAGGTTAATCCTGCCTGCCGTGCTGCTGGCCGTTGGCGCGGGTATTCTTGCTTTGTTTCTTTACATGAGAAGTCCAACCGTTACGCCGCCCGCTTCCGTCCATGGGACTCAGGCAGTCTCTCCTCCGCAATCGTCTGCGTTACCCGGGCAGGAAGGCCCGGCCCCGCATGATACCGGGCCACCCTCTGTTTCGGAGCCGGTGCTCGTGGAAAAGATGCCGGAAACACCCGCCCCGCCGGTAATTGAATATTCTCCTCCTTCGGTGGCGCCTGTCCAGGAGGCCGCGGCGAGCAGGGAAAGTGCTCCCGCGGATCTCGAGGTCGCTACGGCTGGCATTCCTGGAAGCAACCGCGCCGAAAGCGCCGCGAGTGAAGACCGACCGCTGAAAGCGCCCGATTCGATCGCAGTCCCGGTGGAGCCGGTCAAACCACGAGATGACGGGCTGACGGCCGCCCGGGCAATGCTTGCCAAAGCTAAAAGCGCCGTTCACGAAGGTCGGCTATCGTCACCGGAAGGAGACAATGCTCTCGACTTCTATAAGCAGGCATTCGCGCTCAACGGCGAGAGCGACGAAATATACTCGAGCATCTTCTCCACGGTGGAGGAGAGTATCAGCCGGGCGAAAATCGCGGCCGGCAAAGGTGCTAATTCATCAGCGCGGTCTCTCGTGGACCAGGCCCGGAAAATCCTCCAGGTCGTGCCTAAACCGCCACTGAAACAGTACCAGGCCTCGATGCGCAAATATGAAGCCGAAACGGGTTCCATTTTGAAAAACCTCTCGGAGTCTCCGAAGCAGAAACCGGTTCCGAAACCCCGCGCGCGGGTTCAGCGCCAGGAAACACCTCCTCGGTCCAGGGTGTTGAAGGAAGACGTCCCGGCCGGCGATAGAATTCTGAAAGAAGATTTTCCCTCGGGCAAGAAGATCCTGAAGGAAGATTTTCCTCCCGCGAACAGATAAGGCCAGGGAGGGCCGTTACCGGGCAACCTGCCATGTTTCGATGCCGCGGCACAGGCATCATGTATTCCGATAAAATCGGCCGCCAACACGTTTACCGTCAATTGTGCCGTTCCGGTTTTGCGCCTGTTCCCGGTGCCCGTAATTCTTGCATCCAACAATGTATTCCCGCTTTTTGCGGCGATCGGCACAGCGTACTGGCAGTACGGCGAAGGCCTCGCCCCGATGCCGTCTTATACCGCCGATTTCCCGAGCTTCCCCGTGTAGAATAAACTTCTCTTATCTCCAAACCCCAGGCGTCCGAATTCCTGATCACGAATCCACGAAGGCAATTGCCCTCTACTTTCAACAATTGCAGTCGGGAAGGTGAAAAAATGGGTGCGGAAGCGCAATTTCCGTAACGGGGCAATGGATGCGAAATCTTCAGCCCCGCGCGAGATGGGAGCCGCGCGTTGCGGTCATGCCTGGCACAAACCATGCTATCCAAATACGTCCGATATGGATTATGAATTTCCAGCGAGGAGAGCTGAAATGAAACCTGCAAAACTGATTGCATTAGCGGCATTGTTGATTCTGCTGTCCGGTTGCGCCGGCATGAGCAGATCGGAACAGAACGTTTTGGGCGGCGGGGCGATAGGCGCCGGTCTTGGCGCGGCTATTGGCGCGGCGTATGGCAATCCGGCAGCCGGAGCGGCCATCGGTGGCGCGGCCGGGGTACTTGGCGGGGCGATCAAGGATTCGGTGGAAAGAAACCGCGAGTATGGGCCTCCCCCCGCATATGGGAATCCCTATTATGCCCCTCCCGATTATTACGCTCCTTCACCATATTGATGAAAAATCGAGATTTGGGCTGCGAGGGCATCGATGGCGGGACTGGAGACGGTCCTGCCTCTGCCCTTCCCGGCGTAGGCCTTTCGCGATCTCCGTAAAGGACCGCAACCGGGGCGCCGGGCCAAAGTTCTCACTATTTCACGGTATATTGCCTCTATCCGAATGGGGGCAGGAAGGTCTACGCCGGCATGGGGGCGGCGGGACCGCCGGTTGTGGATTCCGAGTGAGGGTGCTTGGGATGAATAATCTGCGGTAATATAAAATTCACAGATTCTTCGAAATTGTGAACATAAATGTAGTTCCCTTCTCCAATA
>JBDKTY010000105.1:0-13114 GCA_039679945.1 Syntrophobacter sp.
TCATACGGAGTTGCGTTCAAGATGAGTCTATCCCTAAATTGAAGATGCCGTTCAGAATTGACCCGTTCTACCCTTCGATACCTCAGGGCGAACGGGGGTATATCCTCTTGAACGCAAATTAGTATCAACAGGCAGCTTTTGAGAGTTAGTAATTTCAATGACTTACGGAACTTGCTTCGTCATCGGCTTTTCATCAATCCGGCGTATGCTGTTTTTTCCGCAACGCCTTGCCACGCGAAAGCGTGGGCTTACTACGCTCTCAAGAAACAGCTTTTGAGAGTGAGCAATATCGAAGGCTCATATAACCGGCAAGATCCGCATTCGGCCGGTTGAGACACGCACTTTCCCCCGCTCGCCCGAGCGTGTCGAAGGGTAGGACGGGCCGGTGCGCACTGCTTCCCGACATGTGTCTTGCCACGCCGGCGCGAGGCTCACCGCGCTCGGGTCGAAGCGACCGGGGATTGCGTGGCTGCAATGTATTTCTTTGCCACGCCTTGCCAGCATTTATTTTTATAGCAGGATTAGCTTCCTGGAGTATACTTTTCTGGAGACAGACCAGCGGATTCAACCCGATACACTTTTGCCGAGAGCGTTTTTGATGCATGATTTCATGATATATGAGCCCCATTACCGGAGCAGATTGGGGAGTCTTCGTATATGGCGGGACTGTTTCCAAATAGTCTTCCAGAAACGGGACCTCCTTTTTTATCTTATCGTCAGGGACTTTCTGTCCGAGTACAAACGCTCTTTTATCGGCATGGGCTGGGTCCTGATATCCCCGGTCCTGGCAATCTCCTCATGGGTCCTTATCAATTACACCAGCGTCCTGAATCCAGGCGAGTTGAGCATACCGTATCCCGTTTACGTACTGGTGAGCACCATGGTATGGGGGCTTTTCGTCGGCATTTATCAGAGTATATCGAACATATTCTTTGAAAGCGTCTCATTCGGTTTTGACGTGAAATGCCACCGGCAGGTGCTGATAGCCAAGCAGATCATCCTGCACGTTTTGAACTTTGCCATCGGCTTGATATTCCTGGCGATCATTTTGGTCTACTACGGGATTTATCCTTCCTGGACGGCGGTGCTCTGCCCCCCGGCGCTTCTGCCATTGATCCTGCTTGGCACGGGAGTCGGACTGCTCGTTTCCGTGTACTCCGTCGTACTACCCGATTCCAAGAGGTGGATCGATTTCGGCATGCAGCTTCTTATGTTCGTCACGCCCGTGATCTATTCCCCGAATGTCACCAATCCGGTCATCAGGGAGATCATACGATACAATCCCCTGTCGTACCTGGTGAACTGGGGTCGCGCCACGCTCGTCGGCGGCGCCTTCGACGATCCGGGCAAATTTTTCCTGAGCGCCCTGGCCTCTTTGCTGATATTTCTGCTCGGGCTGCGATTTCTTTACCTGAGCGAAGACAAGGTAATCGAGAAGATTTACTGAGTTTGCGGAATTATGTCGGATTCAAGCAAGGCTGTAATATTCGACCAGGTCGGGAAGAAGTTTTGCCGCAACCTGAAACGCAGTCTCTACTACGGGTTCTTGGATGTTTCCAGAATCTTCGCGGGGATGCGCTGTGATACCGGCGCGCTCAGACCCGGAGAATTCTGGGCTCTGTCCGATATCCGCCTGAACGTGGACAGGGGGACATCCCTCGGGGTCATAGGCTCCAATGGGTCGGGAAAATCCACACTCCTGCGCCTGATCTCCGGCATCTATTCACCGGACAGGGGCAAAGTAACCGTGGACGGCAAAGTGGGCTCGCTCATTACATTGGGGGCCGGCTTTCACCCGCACTTCACGGGCAGCGAGAATATCTTCTTCAATGGCACGCTTCTCGGCCTCACCAAGAACGAATTAAAAGCTCGTTACGATAAGATCGTTGAATTCTCCGGCCTTGAGAACTTCATCGACACTCCCGTGTCCACCTACTCCACCGGCATGCGCATGAGACTTGGCTTTGCCATCGCTATCCACACCGACCCGGAGATTTTGCTCATCGACGAAATCCTCGGCGTCGGCGATGTGAGCTTCATCAAACGCTGCTACGACAGGATAGAGCAGATGGTGGCGGAGCGAGGTATCACGGCCGTGGTGGTCTCTCACAATATCGGCATGGTTCAAAAGCTCTGCGGCCGGACGCTTGTCCTGGATAAAGGCGCCGCCATGTTCCATGGAGACACCCTGGAGGCTATTTCCAGGTACTATGAGTCGTCCATGGCCAATGACAAAGCTTCCGCCGCGGACGATTCCGGCCAGACCCTGATCCACCACCCGGACTGCCCCCGGGATCTGTCGGTCGAGCACCTGATGGTCGTGGACCAGTCGGGAACCGAGGGCCTGAATATATCGACACCGGACCCGGCCACATTCACCATCAAGGTCGCGAATAACCGGAGCACCGCGGCGGAGATGCCCACGGTGAACATATTAATACTCGATCCGGGGATGATTAACCTGTTCGTGAATATCCAAAGCCACGGGCTTGGAGGTAAGAAAGGCCGGATACCGCCCGGGGGCAGCCTTGTGCTGGAATGCGAATTGCCGTACCTCAACCTCGGGCCCGGGGAATACAAGGTGATCGCCAAACTGGGGGGACCAAAAGAGGGGATTTTCCATGATTCCGTAATGCTGAAAGAGCCGCTGAAAGTATCCTGGTCGTCGCGCTCTCTTGAAAAGATGTCCTCGCTTTACAGGGACTGCAAACTCATCATTCCGTCGGAATGGCGGATACTCTGACCGGCAATCCGGTCGGTTCGGGGTTATGCTCAAGATGCTGCTGGAAGCGGACTTGCACCTATTCGTGCTTATGTATCGAAGCATGAACGGGTCATGGAGTGATCGTTTCGCGATGCCTCAGCGGCAGGCTGGAAAGCCTGGCCCGCGGACCGCGTGTGATCCTGTTCCGGCCCTCGCCGGAGCGTCAGGACTGGACCTCTTCTGTCTGGACCTCCTCTATAAGGTTCAGGTTCTTCATTCCTATCAGGAATTTTTCTATATCCGACCTGACAAGCTCTTCATCGGATACTCTCCACCTTTTTTTTATGCCGTTCAATACTTCCTCCACCCCGTGGTGTTCGATAAGGAGCGAATCGCACATAAAGGCGGCGGTTCCATTCAAAGGGATGACCCTGCCCGTGGAGTGGTCATATATCAAAGCGCCGTCGGCTTCCTTCCGGTAGACTACGTCTTTACGCAACGCATAGCAGCTCATTGTCGTCTCCAATACACTCCGTGCTCTCAGAGCAGGCGGCTTTGAGGGAACAGGCCCAGTTCATGGGCCTCGGTGCAAAAACGGTCGCCGGCAAACAGGGACCCCGTTTCATAATAAGTATTCGCTATGCACCTGCCCATGCAGGATGCCTTGAAGATGCATCTCCGGCATATGCCTCCCAGGCCTTCCGGGACGTTGGTCCGAATCGTGCGGAGGGTCTCATTTCCGTTCCAGATCGGCTCGATGCGGTGGGTCCTGACGTTTCCAAGCACGAGATCCTTTCTGATGTTGCCGATCCCGCAAATCGAGATATCGCCGTTCGACAGGACACCGAGTATTCCCTTTATACCGCAGGTACCCTGGTTATCGCCTTTCACGAGGCAATCGATGCCATGGAAGGCGGGCGGGATGTCGAACTGGACCTTGAAATCCTGGTAGGATTCCTTCTCGTGCAGTTTGTATATTCCGATGAAGTCGGCGACTGAAAGACGCTCCGATGGAATGTCGCGAGCCCGTCCCACGGCCGTTATGAAGTTTATCTTGATGCTGGCGGCGCCGAGGTCCCTGGCGTACCTGATTATATTGTCCAGATCGTTCCTGTTGGCCGCGTGGAGGCAGAAAATGACCTGCGGCCGGATTCCGTTCTCGACCAGCTTTTGTATCCCTCTGACTGCCTTGTCGAAAGATTCGGGATTACCGCGCAGGATGCTGTGGATTTTCCGGTTCGAGCCGTCCAGGGAGATTGAAACGAATGGATTCGCGCTTCCGAGTTGCCGCGCAATCGCATCATCTATGAGCGTCCCATTCGTTTCTATCAGGATCTTGATGCGCGCATCGATCAAAAACGAGATGAGTTCACGGAAATACGGGAACAGCAGCGGTTCTCCGCCCAGGAGTTTAACGCTTCCCATTCCCAGTTCCCCGCACTGCGAAATCAGGTCCTTGACCTCGGGCAGGGTCAGTTCCCCGGCCCCGGATGCATTGAGATCAGGCTCTATCCAGCAGTGGCGGCACCGCAGGTTGCATGTCTTGTTATAATAGTAGAGAGTTTCCAAACCTTGACGGTTCATGACTTTCCTAAGGCATCCAGGTTTTTATACAGTAGAGATCGCGGTTTCCGATGCCCCCGGCGGAGAAATAGGGAACACACCGGTGGCCCGTGAAGCAGATAAACCTGTAACGGCAGCTTATGCAATCCCCGATCTCCAGATCGCTCAGACAGAGACTCGCTCTGAACTCATTGAGCACGGGCGAGTCGGCCCAGATCTCCCCGAACGGCTTGTCCCGGACATTTCCCGCGGTGGTATTCCACAGGACCTCACAGGGTGTGACTTCGCCATCCGGTTTTATCGCGCATTTGTCTATCCCCGCCCCGCAGGGCGGCACCTGGATTGGCGCGCCGTCACACGGAATTTCGTTGCGCCGGACCGCCCTGATCAAATCCATCGTCTGCAGGGAAGATCCGGATACGAACCCGCCGTATCGGGCCTTCAGTTCCTCGCAGGTATCGTATAACTCAAGGTTTTGCCCTGGAGTGAGGAATATATCTTTCAGATAGCATTCGGCATTATTGATATAAAAAACATTATTGAACCTGACTCCCACGGCGCCGGCTTCCTTGCCGAGGGCTGCTATTTCAAACAGGTTATCGTAGTTATGGGACATTACCGTCGTGGAGATGAGGATATCATGATTGTATTTCCTCAGTGCGCGTATTCCTCCGAGGGTCTTTTCGAATACCCCTCTCCCCCTGATCCTGTCGACAATTTCGGCGGATGATCCATCCAGGCTCACCACGAAGGAAACTTTGTAATCAGCGAGTGCTTTTGCCAGGTGATCGTCAATGAGGGTCGCGTTTGTATTGATTGATATCCCGATCGGGAATGTGGAAAGTAGCGCGATTATATTGATGATATCGCCGCGTATGAATGGCTCTCCGCCGAACAGCGACACAAAAAAGACCTTTCGCGCGGCAAGGTCCCTGATGATGCCGGAGATACCAGCCGAAGAAAGGTCTTCCCTGGAAGACGTCGATCTTGCGAAGCAGTGCCTGCAGTTTAAATTGCATTCCGACGTAACGCACAGGCATACGTTAGTCGGCGCTGACAGCCTCGCTGTATTCTTCATGTGCCGGGCGTCAGTTCAGATCAACCCTGTACGCAGTTGGATACCCTGCTGCCGGCATTGCAGCCAACGCAGTTGCCGCCGCTGATACATGCGTCCGCGGAGCTGCCAGATTTGCAGAGCGCGTTTCGGCCCGGTTCCTCGCCGACAGGCTTGTCCGTTATATTGGGGCTGAAATAGTCTTCCATATTTTCATACTCCTGGCTGATAAAGATACTTGATCAGTTACAAAGCTTACAATAATCGTGTTACCATACTTCTTGGATTACTCGTTTGTCAAGAACAGTCACCCAATAAATTGTGGATTTTCACCGGTTGAGGTGCATTCCGAGAATGTTTGCGAGCGAAGAATCGGACGAGCCTCGGAAGATCCTCCGGGAACTTGTCCAAATCAAACTTACCGATGTGATTCTGCCGGCCCGCAACAGCACAGCTATCAGGTCACGCCATGTAGAGACACCGGATACTTATCAGCAAATCCTTTTGAAGAGACTCAAACTGGTCCTGTCGCGGAGATTTGAAAGACACAATTCGTAGTGACGACTTTTGATCCCACACCACGGGATATCAATAACTTAGCCCCTATAACCGCGGAAGCTGGGCTAGGTACATATCCGTGGCCAAGGGGCCAAACGCGGAAAGAGCACCTAAAATGATGAGGAGTGTGGTTGCACTCATTTTGGTTTGCACATTTGTTTGAATCTCTTGGGTGTATTTTTGTTCCATGCTTGTCATCTGATATTTTTCCTGGCGATTAAGCTTTCTGCCACTACAGGCCTGATAGCCGTGGAGACTCCAGTTGACTGACTACATGCCAGCCACCTGGACAGTTGTAGAGTGTTGGGCATCATTTCCGGATAGATCTGGATGGGAGTGAGTTCTCTATGGAAGAAGATGTCAGGTTCTTGAATATGTCAGCTAAATTTTGGCATTCGTTAAGTACTGAGACATCCCATAGTTACCCATTTCCGGCATACATCTCCCACGGAGATGCATGCCGGAAACACCCGGTACATGCCATTACAGATCAATTCCCGTCTATGATCCTCACGCTCCCTCGGGGTGCATTGTCCCCCTCTTGTCTCCCCCTCGGGCGACGGCCCGCGTCCGGAACCATGCGCTAACCTTCCAAATGACGACGCAAAATACCGGTACGAAAATGACCGTGAGGAACGTGCCCGAAATCATGCCTCCGAATACGGCGGTTCCCAGGGCCCGACGCGAGCCGTCACTTGCTCCCGTGGCGATGACCAGTGGGAAGACACCGGTAATGAAAGCAAGGGAGGTCATGACAACCGGCCTGAAACGAATCCTGGCTGCTTCCACCGCCGCCTCGATGATCCCTTTTCCCCGGGTGTTGAGGTCTCGGGCGAATTCCACGATGAGGATGGAGTTTTTGCTTGCGAGCGCGATGAGCACAACAAGCCCGATTTGGGTGTACACGTTAATGTCCATGCCGCGCATCGTCACGGCGATCACGGTCCCGAGCAGGGCCAGGGGCACGACCAGGACGACGGCGAGCGGAAGGGACCAGCTCTCGTACAGGGCACAAAGCACCAGGTAGACGAAGACTACTGAAAGAGTGAGAATGAAGGCCCCACCGCCGCTCGCCTTCTTTTCCTGGAAAGACATGCCGCTCCAATCGATTCCCATCGTGTTGGGCAGTGTATTGCGGGCCAGGGATTCCATGGTCTCGATCGCCTCCCCCGAACTGTGCCCCGGCGCGGCCACGCCGTTGATCATCGCCGCCGGATACATGTTGTGCCTGCGGATAGTCTGAGGACCGACCGCATCCCGCACCTCGACAAGCGTTCCGAGGGGAACCATTCCGCCCGTGGCGGAACGCACTTCCAGACGCTCGATGTCCTTGATGCGGCTTCGGGATTCGGCTTCTCCCTGAAAACGCACCTGGTAGGTACGCCCGAACTTATTGAAGTCGTTTAGGTAGAGTTCCCCGATATAGCCCTGCAATGTTTCGAAAACCGATGAAAGCGGGATGCCGAGGGTTTTGACCTTGCCGCGGTCCACCTCGACGAGTTTCTGGGGCACGCTTGCCCTATACGTAGTGAATAGCCTTTGCAGTTCCGGGCGGGCGCCGGCGGCGGCAACCATCTGGGATGCCATCTCCTGGAGAGCGGCATGTCCGATCCCCCCTCGGTCTTCCAGCGCCATCTCGAAACCGCCGGAAAATCCCACCCCTTCGATGACCGGGCTTTCAAATATGAAGACGTTCGCTTCCTGGATGTTCTGCATTTCCTTCCAGAGGCGCCCCGCGAGGGCGGAGGCACTCAGGCTGCTATCGGTGCGCTTCGCCCATGGGACAAGGTCTACCGCGCCGAAGACGCAATTGGAAGATGCCGCGAAATCAAGAATGGAAAAGCCTGAAAAAAGGGTCCAGCGATCGATTCCCGGTGTATTTGCCAGCAGTCGGTCGATTGCCTTGATCACCTCATCGGTTCGTTCCTTCGATGCCGCGTCCGGGAGCTGCGCATTGATGAATAAGACCCCCTTGTCCTCGTTGGGAACGAACCCGGTCGGCAGGCGGACAACGCCCCAGTAGCCCAGCCCCGCTATGATGAAGTAAAGAAGTAGCACCAGCCCCCGCCTCCGGACCGTGGATTCCACGATGCCCTGATATCCGCCGGTCGTTTTTGAGAAGGTCCAGTTAAAAGCGCGCGCGAACCAGTTCCGCCTCTCTCGCGGTTTCCTCAGGAACAGTGCGCACAGGGCGGGGCTGAGTGTCAGGGCATTGATGCCGGAAATGGCCGTGGAGGCTGCAATGGTAAGGGCGAACTGGCGGTACAGCTCACCGGTAACGCCGCCGAGGAAGGCCACGGGGATGAAAACGGCCATGAGCACGAGGGTAATGGCGACGATGGGGTTCGAAACCTCTTCCATGGCCCGGATGGTGGCCTCCCTGCGCTCCAGGCCATGCTCTTCCATGTTGCGGACAGTATTCTCCACGACGACGATGGCGTTGTCCACCACAATGCCGATGGCGAGCACCAGGCCGAACAAAGTGAGTGTGTTAACGCTGAAACGAAGGGCCGACATGACGGCGAAAGTTCCGATAATCGAAACCGGTATAGCCATGGCGGGAATCAGGGTGGCCCGCCAGTCCTGGAGAAAGACCAGGATGACGATGAAAACAACGACCACCGCGATGAAAAGCGTCTCCTTCACTTCCGATATGGAAGCCCTGATGAATTTTGTGGCATCGTAAGCAATGTTGTACTCGACTCCCTCGGGAAAATCGGCCGAGAGTTCCTTCATCTTGCCCGTCAGCCTGTCACCCACTTCGATTGAATTGGCGCCGGGCAACTGGTAGACGAGAAGAGTGCAGGACGGTTGGCCGCTGTAAGTGGATGAGACGAAATAACTTTTGGACCCGATCTCCACCCGGCCAACATCCTTTATGCGTGTCAATCGTCCGTCCGAACCGCTCTTCAATACGATGTCCTCAAACTCGGCGGGATCGTCGAGGCGGCCTTTAACGTTGACGATATACTGAAATTTCAGCCCCTTGGGGGCCGGCGACTGACCGATCTGGCCCGCGGCCACCTGTACGTTCTGTTCGCGAACGGCGGCGATGACGTCCGTGGTGGTCAGGTCCCGGGCCTTGAGCCGGTCGGGGTCGAGCCATATCCGCATGCTGTACTTGTCGGCGCCAAGCGACATGATGCTGCCCACGCCGCTCAGCCGGGTAAGCTCATCGGTGATCCGCAGGGCTGCATAGTTACTGAGAAACAGATCGTCGTACCGCCTGTCGGGCGAGGACAGGCTGATAACCATGATCATGTTGACCGATTCTTTCTTGGTAGTGACTCCCTGTGCCTGGACCTCTTGCGGCAGGGTGGGCAGCGCCATGCTCACCCGGTTCTGGACCCTCACCGCGGCCATATCCGGGTCGGTTCCGGTCTCAAAGAGTATGGTCAGGCGATACTCCCCGTTGTTGGCACAGGTGCCGTACATGTACGTCATCCCCTCGACACCGTTGACCTGCTCTTCGATGGCCTGCGCCACGGTGTCCGCGACCACCTGGGCATTGGCCCCGGGATAGATCGCCGTAACCCGCACGGTGGGGGGAGATATCTCGGGGTACGCTGAAAAGGGAAGGGACCTGTAGGCCACCAGTCCGGCGATGACGATAACGATCGAGATAACGGCCGCGAATACCGGCCGGTCTATGAAGAATCGACTGATCATTTGGACCGGCCTCCATCCGCGGAGTATATGACAGACGTACCCGCAGCGGTCTTGAGGGTGGCATCGGGCCTCATTTCCACCAATGTTGGATTTACCTTGATGCCGGGGCGGGCCTGCTGCACACCGTTGACGATCACCTGATCGCCGGGCCCCAGGCCTTTTTCGATAACCCGGAAATCTCCGGCTTCCTGCCCGACCTGGACGGACCGATAATCGACTTCACTGCGTTCGTTGACAACCAGCAGAAACCGCCCCCTCTGGTCGGCGCCCAGTGCCTGCTCGGGAACAAGCAACGCTTTTCGGGGACTACCGAGGGGCAGGCGAACCCGGCCGAAGAGCCCCGGCAGCAGGGCATGATCCGCATTGGGAAAAATCCCCCGAGTTTGAATCGTTCCAGTGCCCGCGTCGATTCGGTTGTCCACGTAATCGAGAAAACCTTCGTAAGGCCTCTCCATATTCTTCTGGAGACTCAGAAGGATTTTGGTCTTTCCGCTGCCGTTCAACGGCGACAGGCTCTTGCCGAACCGTTGCTGATACATCAGCAGGTCCCGCTCGCTCACGTTGAAATAGGCGTAGATCGGTTCGTCATTGACAACGGTCGCGAGCAGGGTTTTATCACCCGCGCCAACCAGGTTCCCCACGTCGACCAGGGGCCGGTTTATTTTGCCTCCGATTGGTGTGCGGACCTCCGTGTAGGAAAGGTTCAACTGAGCTGTCTCAACCCCGGCCTGCGCCGCCGCGACGGCGGCTCGGATGGTATCGCACCTGGTTCTCGCCTCGATCACCTCTATTTCGCTGATGGCATTGTTTTTCAAGGCGCCCTCTTTGCGGTGCAGGGCCGTCTCGGCCAGTTTGAGTTCGGCCTGGGACTGCATGAGGTTGGCTTTCGCCTGCTCCAGCCTGATCTGGTAAGGTTTGCGCTCTATGACAAAAAGAAGGTCGCCCTTTGCCACGCGGGCGCCGTCCTTGAAGAGGATCTTTTCCAGATATCCCTCCACCCGGGCCTGGATTTTCACTGATTCGAACGCTTCTGTCGTAGCGGTAAATTCCGCATAATCGGTGACTTCCTGTTCGACCGGCCGGCTCACCGTTACATTCGGCACCCGCGGGGCCGTGCCGGGAGCGTCTCCTTTCCCGCAGGCCGCAAAAAAGCAGGCAAAAAACAAGATCAGTGCAAACAGCTTCAATCCCGGTGGCCTTTGTTTCTTCCCCATTCTCGACTCCTGTGCTTCTAATCCGCGGATTCCTGGAATTTCGCCAGGAAATGTTTGTGATTTGTTATTTTCGGCGCGATTCCCGCCGCCAATCCATCAGTTCTCACCCGGTGGGGTTTCCGCATTGTTGACCTCTTCCCGCCCCGCTGGTTTGCCAAAGTCCTTATCGGGGTTCCAGCCGCCGCCCAGGCTCTTGTAAAGCAGCACAAAGTTACCCGCGCTGTTCCCTCTGGCGGCTGCCAGTTGGTTTTCGAGGAGGAACAAGTCTCGCATGGAATCCAGCACGTTCTGAAAATCCACCAATCCCTGACGATACAGGTCTATGGCAAGCTCCATGGCACGGCGCGCCGAATCCACGGAACGCGTCAGCGCGCCCAGCCGCACGCGCTCTTCGATGTATGCGACCAATGAGTTTTCAACCTCGTTGAGGGCTTTGAGGACCGAGTGCTCATAACGCAGCAGGGTCTGCCTGGTAATGGCGTCCTCGACCTTGATTCGATTTCGAATGCGATTGCCGTCGAAGATATTCCATCGCAGCGAAGGCCCCAGTGCGAATACCCTGCTCCCCGCGTTGAAGACATCCCCCGCGTCGATGGACTCGAGGCCGAGAGCCCCCTTGAGTGATAAACTCGGATAGAGATCGGCCGTGGCGATCCCGATCCGGGCGGTCGCCGCGGCGAGCTGCCGTTCAGTCCGGCGGATATCGGGCCGCTGGCGCAGAAGATCCACCGGGACTCCCACAGTTGCCTTTTCAGGTGGAATGGGAATGGGTTTCGGCGTGCTCAAGTCCTCCTGGAGAGTGCCGGGGGGACGTCCCAGGAGCACGGCCATGGTGTTGACGGACCTGGAGAGTTCCATCCGAAGAGGGGGAACTTCCGATTCCGAAGTGGCCAGGACCCGCTCTGCCTGGGCTACGTTGAGATCCGGGCACAATCCGTGCCTGAAACGTTCCCGCGTGAACTCGAGCACCTGCCTTTGCGTATCTATATTGGATGCGGCCGCGGCCAACCGTGCCTGGTACGTTCGAATGCCGATGTAGGTCCGGGCCACTTCGGCGCAAAGGGCTGTCAGCACATCGACGCGGTCTTCCTCGCTCGCCTGGTAACTCGCCTTGGCTGCCTCCACCGACCGGCGGATGCGTCCGAAGAGGTCGATCTCCCAACTGGCCGTGATCCCCGGAGCGTAGTGGGTGTTCGTGCCGAAAGGCATCAGCCCGCTATCGCTGAGACGCTCATGGTTGAGCGCCCCTTCGGCATCGATCTGGGGCAGGCTCTGGCCGGAAGCGACCCCGAGTCGGGCCCTTGCCTCGTCGACCCGCGCCACCGCCTCCTTCAGATCGAGGTTGCTCGCAACGGCGGCGGCTATAAGCTCCGTGAGCTGAGGATCGTCAAACAGCGCCCACCATCGCTGAATGGCCGCCACTCCCGGGACGAGCGCCGGATCGGCCTGTGCTTTCCATGCGGGGGGCATCGTTGGGGTGGGCCGTACATAATCGGGTCCTACGGCGCAACTCGCGAGTATGAGACAAACAGCCGCCAAAAGCATGGGGAGCAGGAATCGCGCGGAAAGAGGATTGCGGTTCCGCGCGAATGTCGATGTAAATGGACAAGTCATGATCGGATACTTCCTTTCGATTGCATCGGGCTGTCGGGCCGAATTCCGGTAGCATCTCCTTCGGATACCACTTCCGACCAGATGGTGTGGTTCACGAATCCCAGATCGCTGAAGGCTGAACCCACTTCCAGCCCAAGAGGGCTCTTCCCGGGTTGCTTTCCCTCAAGATTCCAGCGGATATGGACACTAAGATCGGTTTCGCAACCGGCGCTTTTATATACCCTCAGCTCAATGGGCATCACGGTTGAGCAATGGGGCCTGATCCTTCGGCAAAGATCGAGAGCAGCCAGGGTATCCTCATACCCCGCCGTTCGAACGTTTATGATTTCTAGCCAGATCATTTCATTCCTCCTTCGCGGCAATGCGGGGCAAGACTCGCGCCAGGACAATTTTGCTTATAATACCGGCTGGATAATCATGGAGGGGCGGGGGAGAATTAGCATATATGACAAATATCTTGCCAAATATGACATTTTTATCATATACGGTAATCGGCGGCTCGGCTTTGGATTTGGAACCGGATGCAGGAAAAAGCAACCATGAAACTGGATGAAAACGAATTCTTCCGGCAGGCTACCTTGCGCATTTGCAGCAGTCTCGACGTCGAAAAGGCCATGCTCAACTGTTTATCCTACATCCGGGCATTTGTTCCGGTCTCCGAATTGAAGCTCAGTTTGCTGGAACCACGAGCGGGGATCTACCGAAACCTTGCTTCGGTGAGCGCCGAGGGGTGCCAGA
>JBDKTY010000106.1:0-7606 GCA_039679945.1 Syntrophobacter sp.
TATTTGGGGGGAGAACTCTTGTGTGTCTACACACACGAAACTCAGGCAGGATGGCCGCATACATCTGGACGCACTCATCTCGCATTTTATCCCTGTAACCGACTCCCTTAATTCCACTCATGCCTGTTCCTCTCTTTTATTGGGCTTGCTCCTTCTTATCAGAACGCCCCTGCTCCGCCCCGAAATAGCGTGCAGTTGCATGGCTCTGTTTCGGGGCGCCGTTCCCGCGCTCAATCCAGGAGCGCATCATCTTCTCAGTAGCGTTCCAATTCGTCGCAGCGGCACTCAGTCTGTGGAAAGCCACAGGCGCCGCAGGATTCTTCCGTCATCTCAAGGCGTTCATCAAACAAGGGTTACCCCCTCCCGGTTGAGAAATTCGATGCGAGTTGGCCCATTTGCTCCAGGCGCTCGCGATCGGCCTGCCAGGGCGATTTGAATAGGCCGCAGGGCTCCCAGTGCGGCAACACTATCCAATAGCGCTTCGGCGCCTCCACCCGGCAGCGGCCGGCGTCGGGGATCTCCCCGGCGAGTTGTCGGGATCGCCTGAAGGAGATGCACTCGCCACACGTTCGCCGCGCGGGGCCGTCGCCGTGGTTCCCGCGCATTACTTTCGGATTTAGCCGGCACATGGCCATTCATCCCCCTATCGGCGTAGCTTGAAGAACCTGCATGCCGGCTAGTCCCATCAATGCGACCTGTGCTTCCTGCCGGGCCGCTTATCACAGGCATCAGCCCCATAGTGATCGCAATCCCAGCAGCGCTTTCCCCTAGGACCCAGGCCGAATGACAGCATGGGGTTGGCGGCAAGAGACAGCTTCATACGGCCCCCTGTGCGGACTTCCTTGCCTCTTTGACTCCGGCCAGTTCATAGGCGAAGGTCTCTTTCTTCACCCGCTCCGTTCCGACCTCGATCAACCGCTCGTCCGTCCATTTTTCGATGACGTCCCAGTCCACCGACTTGACTGTCTTTATCGCGTCATCGGCTTTGATCGCCTCCAGGCGTTCCGGCATCTTCCTGATGCGCTTCACGCGGCGCTCCACCTGGTGGAGCAGGGCACCGTTGGCCAGGTCGATGCGGTCCCTGCCTTCAAAGAGGTCAACTTGGTGTTTCCTGGTGTAATCCCGGATGGAGTCATCGAGCGTCTCCAGTTCCTGTTTGATCGGGGTTACCGCCTTCTTGTGCTTCGCCGTGAGTGCATCCAGTTCCGCCTTGCATTGCGTCTCGACCGCCCGGACTCGCGAGGTGAGGTCGCCGGCCCGCGACAACATCTCGTCAATGTGCTCGTGGTGCGGAGTGGGATACGCCGTCTCTTTCGCCGCCGCTGTTCTAGCCATTTGCCTGTTCTCCTTCATTTTGTCATGCTCCCGCCTTTTCCCTGGCAAGAGCAGTCGAAATCTGGCCCATCAGCTCGGGCAGGGTGATCTTCATCAGCCGGGCCTCCATCACCAGCAGCTTCATTGCCCGGCTGTGAAGGCGGCGGCAGTGGTCCAGGAGTTCCGATCCGGCCGAGCAGGCGTCTTTTCACTATTTTCTTCCTTAATAAAATTAAGCATGCTATTTTTTAATAAGCTCCCGGATAGATAAAGCACTCTTTAATTGCGTGCATGTAAATAAAAAATAAGGGTCTAAATTTTAATAACGCTCCTCCTAAGTAAAGCATGCTTTAGCATGCTCTCAGACCGGCTGCCCGGGAGGAATCCAAATGAAGCGGAAGACAGGTCTCTATCGTGTGTGTTCGACCGCAGGGGAAACATGCAAGGCATACATACCGGAACCCCTGCCGCCGGTTCCTCCTCTGAAGTTGACAAACCGGCACCATGATTTGATCGAGAAGGCCAACCGTGCATTGGGAAGACTTGACGGCATGACCTTCGTATTGCCTGATACTTCGTTATTCCTGTACTTCTACGTGAGGAAGGAAGCCCTGCTTTCCAGCCAGATAGAGGGAACCCAATCCTCGTTGAACGACCTGTTGCTGTACGAAAGCGAAGAAATGCCAGGGGTTCCTTTTGAGGATGTGCAAGAGGTTTCCAATTACGTTGCAGCGATGAACCATGGACTGGACAAATTGCGAGGCGGCTTTCCCCTTTCATTGCGCCTGATCAGGGAGACCCATGGGATTCTGCTTTCCAGGGGACGCGGGAGCGACAAAGAACCCGGTGAGTTTCGTCGGTCTCAAAACTGGGTCGGCGGCACCCGCCCCGGGAATGCCATCTTTGTTCCGCCGCCTCCGGAGTCTCTCATGGATAGCCTGGGGCCTTTTGAAAAGTTCCTCCATAATGATCCCGTGGTTACTCCGTTACTCATCAAGGCTGCGCTTGCGCACGTTCAATTCGAGACGATACACCCGTTTCTGGATGGCAACGGCAGAATGGGGCGCTTGCTGATTACACTGTTGCTGTGCGCGGAAGGTGCTCTCAGTGCGCCGATCCTCTACCTGAGTCTGTACTTCAAGACACACCGGCAGGAATACTATGACTGGCTCCAAAGAGTGAGGACCGAAGGCGACTGGGAGGGATGGCTCGATTTCTTCCTGGTTGGGGTGATGGAGACTGCTGGCCAGGCGACCCAATCCGCCAGGCAGATTATGCAATTGTTTGAGGCGGACAGTGCCAGGATTGAGACACTCAAGAAATCGGCCGGGTCCGCATTGAGGGTTTACCAACTGCTGCGTACAATGCCCCTGCTGCCGATCCCCCATGCCGCAAAAGCCTTGAACCTTACAGTGCCCACCATAACACAATCGCTTGAAAACCTGCGCAAACTCGGGATAGTCAATGAGATAACGGGGAAAAAACGCGGACGCATTTTTGCCTATTCGGAGTACCTGAACATTCTGAGCCGGGGTACTCAGCCGATTTGATTGTCGCGACCAACGCCCGGCGCCGATCCTCGGTTCCCGAGGCCGGCAACTCCAGTAAGGAGCATCGTTAAGTATAGTACAGTGACTGCCGGCAAGACCGCCAGTTTGGCTTGAACTGACCGCGGAAGCGAGGACTCCGAGGAGCTTCGTGCGAGGACAAAACGCTGTAAAAGCGATTTACGATGCCATTTTAGACATTCCGAGGAGTCTCGTGCGGGTACAAAACCGCGCGCCGCTACCTGAGGTGGGACGGCCGGTTACCCTGCCGCCCCACCTCACCCCCCCCTTGTTTACTAATCCAGGTCTCATACCGGTTTGTGTTCAAGATGGAACACTCCCCCGCTCAGGGCGAACGGGGGGGGAGTTCCTGTGCCGGAATGGCGGACCCGGATCTCCACCGGTTATGTAAGCCTTCGATATTGCGCACTCTCGAAAGCTGCTTCCTGGGAGGCATCGAAGCATGAACGGGTCAATTCTGAACGGCATTTTCAATTTAGGGATAGACTCATCTTGAACGCAACTCCGTATCAGTCTCAAAATCCGGCGCGAATCCCTAAAGGTCAATTTTGGGAGAAGTCCTGGTGCAAGTCTCATACTAATTTGCGTTCAAGAGGATATACTCCCGTTTGCCCTGAGGTATCGAAGGGTAGAACGGGTCAATTCTGAACGGCATCTTCATTCTCAGGGTAGATTCATCTTGAACGCAACTCCGTATCAGAAGGCATAGTTGAATCTAAACCAGATTTTTTGACATTCCGAGCGGTTTTCCGCCCAGGTATCGTGCTGATATTTAAGGGTGAAGGCCATATTCTTATACTGGTACAGGACCGCCGGACCGATGCTGAAGGCTTTTCCCTTGTTGCCGTCAAAATCACTGGGCTGTCCTGGAAATTCATCGTCGGTTGTTTGCTGATAGAACTGACCGTTGATGCCGAACATCCAATTGCGGTAGTGTTGTCCTATCAGGTAATCGAAGTGGAATTCCTGGCCGGATTGGTAATGGGTGGCATCGTTTTCGAAATTGTAATCGTACATTAACTTAATTGATGCTTCAAACCCGCGATCATGCAAGTAGGTAAATGCCAGGGCCGGCTCAAGCTCAAAGTAGTTTCTGCCCACATTCACGGCATTGGCTTTGTCGTACGGGCCCGATGGCAAAAGTATATCCAGGCCGGCAATAAGATGAAAGTTTTTTCCAAAATGCCACCCCAAAACCACGGGATCGATAGTTATGTCGCCTATTCCGGCATCATTTTGCGAAAATAAAGTCGCTCCGCCTGGAAGTTTTAGACTGGCATCAACACTCATGACCGGTGCAATGGCATGCATACCCCAGTCCGCGCCGAATATCTTGATAGGGGAGACATAGACGAGACGAAAAGTGTTCGCGATAACATCCAAATTAAAATCAGGAGCTACTCCGTTTGTAAGAGTCGAAATTTTGTGCCCTGCTCCGGGAGCCCCTTGAGGAATCCTGGCATCATCAAAACTCCCGGCATGGATATAGACGAAGTAGTTCAAGAGATAAAAGCCGGGTGGAGGCAGCGCTCCCAACATGAAATCCTCGTTTCCTCCAGGATAGATAGTCCCGCCGCCTTCGGTCGCTTGCGCACAATAAGAAGCAATCAGCACAAAGAAGATAGAAAGAAACACAATCTCCGAGATACGCTTGATAGTTCTTCCAAACATAAAGCCCCTCCCTCGCCGTTAAAGAAACCACATCGCACTAAACGCCCACTCCTCGGTCTTCTCTGTTCATTGTTCGGAACAGATTATCTTATTCCATGCCATCCCCCGCTACGCGTGAACTCACAATAATCTGGCGAGCTTCAATGCCAAAGCATAATCTTCCAATGTATCGATATCGAAACCGGCTTTTTCATCGTCTATAACATGCTCGTATACAAGGTTGCATCTATGACTGATTACTTCTCTTCCACCATTATCCCCCTGTATTTCAGTAAGGGCTCCCTTTAAACTAACGGGAAACAGAACGGGATTTCCTCTCTTGTCCTGATATTTCGGCAGCACAATTCTCTGAGGGTTCGTCTCGAACAGGCCGATCAGGTTGTCGATGATCTCCGGTCTCATGAAAGGCTGATCCCCCACCAGAAACATGAAACCGTCCGCCTCGCTGTCTGCCTTTGACATGCCAATTTTGATGGATTCGCTTTGACCAAGCCGCGCATTTGGATTGTGTAGAGCCTTTACGGGATATTGCTCGGCAATTGCTCTGATGGAATCATCCCGGTATACAACGAGGGTCTCCTTGAGCCGAGATGCTATAGCCGCCCGAATGACCCGCTCCAGGACCGGGATGCCGTCGACGGGCATGAGGAGCTTCTGGGTATTCATCCTCCTGGCGTAACCCGAAGCCATAATGATCCCCGAAACCTTTGAGAATGGTTCTTCTTCGACTTTGCCGTCCTGCATGCTCCCGGCGAGTAACCGAATGGGATCGGACATTCGGTCCTGGACAGTTCGGAAGACCGCTCTGGCTCGATGCAGATCTTTTTCCGTGTCCACCTTGTTCAGGAGCAGAATCTTCCTGGAGTTTTCGGGAGTATTCTTGAAGATTCCAGCTTTTGACAAGACCAGGCGGCACACCGTGTCAGCGTCGATGATCCCGTTGGAGTGAAGACCGGTTACCGCGCGGAACCGATCGATACGGAAAACGGTTCTTTCATCGGCGGCTTTTCCGAGGGCATCGATGCCGACAACACCGACAAGATGTGTCGTCCGGCTGGGGATCACGGGCTCGTGGATCTCCGGGGCTTTTATCGGGCGTTGTTTCGATCCGTCCCCTTCAACAAGGACACAATCGAATATGTGCTCCTGATAGATAGCGTTCACCCAATCCGGATCGACCCCCAGGAGTTTGCCATCGGCGTTGACCCCTCTTCCAGCCACGGTGACGGTGCCCTCGGCGACGCCCTCAAACCTCGGAAACTCAGCCACTTCAAGTACATCGTACTGTTCCGCTCCCGGAACGAATATCGCGGTTGTGGTTGTAACCAAAACACGCTTACCACGGGCTTTGAGACAATCCGCCAGCTTAAAGAGTGTCGTGGTCTTTCCGCCACCTCCAACGAGGCATAGAAGAACATACTCGTTTTCATCCAGGCCAAACGGTTTCAGTAGATGATGCATGTACTTCGGCCTTTGCGAGAGAGGTTGCGTGCCGAACAAACGATGCTGGTCAGGAAAAAGGGCTGCCGGGTTTCTATGTGCCTGGAGCTGCAGCCATGTTTTTCTCCTCTCGGGTTCCCCGTGTTTCCGAAGGAGATCCTGCTACATTGGCTACACGCCCTTTCCAAAGCCGCAATCGGGATATCTGCAGGGTTCGCACTGGACGCAGAGACCTCCGTGCGCCAACTTAACGAAATCATGGCGGGTCAATTCCTCACCGGCCAATACCCGCGGCAGCACCAAATCAAAGATGCTTGTCTTGTGGTACATGACGCAGCCGGGGAGCCCCATCACAGGGATATCTCCAAGGTAGGCGAGCATGAACATGGCGCCTGGAAGAACGGGTGCTCCATAGGTCACCACCCTGCCTCCAGCGGCCCTGATCGCGGCGGGAGTCACGTCGTCGGGATCGACCGACATGCCCCCCGTTACAGTGACCATCTGGGCGCCCTGGCGGACAAAATCGAGAATGCCGTCCGCAATCAGCCTGACACTGTCGGATGCAAACGTCTGGCCCAGGACCCGGCACCCAAACTCTTCCAGTTTTCGCATGACAACCGGACCAAACCGGTCCTCGATCCGGCCGTGATAGACTTCACTGCCGGTGGTGACGATCCCCACTCCGAGGGATCTCAACGGCTTAATCTCGATCAGGGGAGCATGTCGTCCGCAGATTTCCTCGACTTGTTCGATCTTCTTTTTTTCGATGACCAATGGAATGATTCTGGTACCGGCGATGTTCTTGCCTTTATGCACTCGTTGATTCGAGTGAAGGGTGGAAAAAATGACCTCCGCCGCCGAATTGACTTCCTCGAGAGCGTCGACTCTGATTTTGAGGAGGCCGTCGAGGGCAGCTATCAGGTCTACTTTCCCTTCCCTGGGGTCCGAAAGGATGATGCCACGGCCCGCGGCAGCCCGGGCTATGCGCATTGCCGCCTCATTCTCATGCAGGAGCGCGTCATGGACCTCCCAGACATAGAGATGCTCTTTGCCCATATCGAGCAGTTTTTGAATGTCATCCCGCTGAACGATGTGCCCCTTCTTAAATGCCGGGCCCTTGAATCTGCCCGGTATGATTTGAGTCACATCATGGCAGAGAACCATCCCCAAGGATTCCTGTACCGGGACTGTCTTCATGACGCGTGATTCCTCCCCGGGCCGGACAGACTGGGATCCGTTTATCGATTCCACTCCGCCAGGCAAGTATGTGGCAACTGGTATAATGATATTATTTCAAAGACTTAGGACCCGGTTTAGAGCACGGGCAAAAGCCCTGTTCCTTGGTTCCGGTTCTTCTTGAGTTTTGACGGTTCGGTCCTACCGGGGAGGCGCGGAGAACGTAAGGGATAAACCCCTTATGATCTCAGCGGACTCCGCGCCTCCCCGGGGAATGCTCATTTGAGGCCGCCATCAAGGGTTTCACCGGAAAGGTGGCGGTGAATGTCGGCTGCCGCGCGTTTGCCGGCGCCCATCGCGCTGATGACCGTCGCGGCGCCCGTTACCACATCGCCCCCTGCCCAGACACCCTTCATGGTAGTACGTCCGGTATTCTG
>JBDKTY010000107.1:0-7534 GCA_039679945.1 Syntrophobacter sp.
CGGATGCCGCGGACCCTCTCATGGTTTTCTGCGGGGCAGCCTTCAAGAAGCCCGTTGAAGATATCATAAACATCTATCAGCAGAAGACGGGCACCGCCATAAACGTCGTCTACGCGGGGGTGGGGACTCTCTTGACCCAGATCACCCTGTCACGGCAGGGTGATGTTTTCGTTGTGCCCTCGCCGGATATCATGGACCGTGCGAAGAAGAGGAATTCTGTTGAGGGGGCCTCCATCAGGAACATCGCCTACGTCGCCCCCTGCATAAACACGCAAAAAGGCAACTCCATGAATATCCGGGGACTCAAGGACCTCACGCGGCCGGGCCTGCGGATAGCGATCGGAAACCCCCAGATCGTGTATGTTGGTGCGCTCGCGGTGGAAATGGTGGAGAAGAATCTTTCGCCCGACGAGAAAGCGGCTTTCAGGAAGAACGTAGTGACCTACGCCGAGGATTTTAACAAGCTGAGCACCATGCTCGTTCTCAAGCAGGTAGACGCGGTGATCGGCATGCACTTCATGGAAGGCTGGTATCCTGACAAGGTTGCAACGGTCAAGTTCAAACCGGCGGAGGTCTTAAGGATCGGTTCGGCGCAGGCCGCCGTGATAACGTACAGCACGAAAAAGACCGAAGCGGGAAGGTTCATCGACTTTCTCGCCTCCACGGACGCGCAGGCCATATTCCGCAAGTATAACTATTTTGCCAGTACCGATGAGGCCTTCTCGTGGGTAGGGGGGACGAAGCCCATTGGTGGCGAGTTTGCCGTTGAAAAAGACTGGTGGCTGAAAAAATGAATTTCAAGAAACTCTCCATCTCGGTGAGCTTCGCCGTATTTGCCCTGTATGGGGTACTCATTCTCTCCCTTTTCTATTACTATGACGGGGCCGTTTTTCTCGAGACCCTGAGGTCGTCGCGGACCCTGTTTTCCATCCGCCTCAGTCTTTTCACTGCAACGGTTTCCACGATCATCGCCGTTATCGTAGCCATTCCGTCGGCATATGCACTGTCCAGGTTCCGGTTCTTCGGCAGGCAGCTCATCGATACAATGCTCGAGCTTCCCATGATAGTCTCTCCGGTGGCGCTCGGCGCCGTCGTCCTCATCTTCTTCAATACCCCCACGGGCACCTTCATCCAGGACCATGGGATCAGGGTCATATTCAGCGTTTACGGTATTTTTCTTGCCCAGTTCATCGTCACAGTCGGGATTGCCATCCGTCTTATCAAAGCTGCCATGGACGAGATCCCGGTGAGGTACGAGGAGGTGGCGAGGACCCTCGGGGCTTCGCCCGCCAGGGCCTTCATGACGGTGACCCTCCCGTTGTGCAAAAGGGGGATCATCGCGTCTTCCATCCTGACGTGGGCGAAGGCCCTGGGCGAATTCGGTGCCACCATTACCATTGCCGGTTCGATGGCCATGAAGACTGAAACGATACCCGTTGCGATCTTTATGCGCCTTGCCAGTGCCGATATAGAGGGGACTGTGGTGCTTGTCCTCATGCTCATCGGGATAGGTCTGGGGATCCTCTACGGAGTAAGACTGTTGACGGGCAGGGCCGTGCCGGTTTAGATTGTTGTTTCAGGAAATTAATCGTGCCAAAGATAGAGGTGAAGAACATAACCGGGAAGGTCCTGAAGGACCTGTCCCTGAGTGTCGGGGACAAGGAGATCCTGGCCCTTGTCGGGCCCAACGGCGCCGGAAAAACGACGCTCCTCAACGTGATAGCCGGGCTGACTGATTACTCCGGAGAGGTCCTTTTTGACGGTGTGAACATGGACCGCGTTCCGCCGCACAGACGGGGGGTAGGGTATCTTTTCCAGGACCTGGCTCTTTTTCCCCACATGAACGTTGCCGCCAACATCGCATACGGTCTGAAGATCCGAAAGTATGCTCCGGCAGTCATCGGCGAGAGGGTGGACGAACTCATGAATGCGCTGCATATCGCTAAATTGAGGGACCGCCTCCCCTACAACTTGAGCGGCGGTGAGAAACAGCGCGTGGCCATCGCACGCGCCATAGCGCCATTCCAGAAAATATTGCTTCTCGATGAACCGACGGCGAACCTCGACGCCCAGACTGCGAAATATTTTCGATCGGAGCTTTCAGTTTTTCTCAGGCGCCTCGAGATAACGACGGTCTTTGTCATCCACGACCTTCTCGGAGCCGAAGAGATGGCCGACAGAATTGCCATTATGCACCAGGGGAGCATCGAGCAGGTTGCCGCACCCGGCGATATCCTCTTTCATCCACGGACCCGTGTTGTCTCTGAATTTATCGGCATGCCCAACATTCTCAACTGTGATGAATGCACCGTTCTTTCCACGGGACTCGTGGAGGTGCGTTCGGGAAGCATGCGTCTCGTTCTTCCCTACGAAGGTACGGCCATAAGCAAGCTTGCCATCTCCCCCCACGATATCTATATCTCCGATAGCAAGCCTCCCGGACCGGCGCTCAACCGCTACACCGGAACCATCACGGAAATAATCCCGCTACGAACCGTCGTGCGGGTCAAAGTGCTGGTAGACGGCAATGAACTCCTGGCCGAATTGTCACGGGAGACATTCGACGAGATGAAACTGACTGCAGGCAGCACTGTCCATCTCATCGTGAAGCTGCGCCGGCTAAGGTATTTTGAGGTGTAGAAGAGAGGTAATGGGTAATAGGTAATGGGTGATAGGCCCGTTTTTTTAGGCTTTGCTCCATTCTTTTCCGTTTGCCAGTACGTGGATGCCGGTGTTGTCCAGACTCAGTGAGATGTCGCAGGACTTTTGCTGTTGGAACAGATCGGCGTATTTGGCTACGATACTTTCGGGATTCGTGCTTGCCAGGTAAGCCTTCTGGAACTCGATGGGCCGGGCCATGGCGGCGGCATGACTGCTTATGGCCGCGAGGGTCCTGATTTCGTTCTTGATCTTCTCGTCACTGTCTATCAGGGCTTCAATTTTTTCCTTGTCCGGCCTGTCTCCTTTGACTGCGATCTCCATGGTCCTGTCATCTACATCGATCTCAACAGGCGGCTCAGTACCGATCCCCGCCCCGGCGAGGAGGGCCTTGAGGTCCTGCGAGAGCGTTGCCGACAACGCCTGTACCGTGGCAGCGGTGGGAAGCAGGAGGTCGTTCATGGAGAGCAAACGGCTTTTAGCGGAAATTGAGATGGTATCCGGCCCGGCCTTACCTGACGATGCGACGCCGCAGCCGGCCGCATCATCACCTGTCTTGTCCGACGTGAGCATCCTGCCGGCGACGGAAGAAATAAGCCTGGCAGCGTAACCCTGAGCAATAGACTCAATCATGTCTCTCTCCTTTTCACGGTCAGATGAGATGATAAAAGCAAATTTGATGCCGTGGAGAGAGAAGGGTGAAGGGTAAGGAGTAAGGAGTAAGGAGTGAAAGGAAAGGAATCCGTTGATTCCGGTAGTGCGCCAGCACGCTTGGCTTTTGTTATTTACTACTTACTACTTACCCCTTACTCTTCACGGTTTCTCGTAGAGCCGGGAAAAAAATTCCGCAATCGGAAATTATTGCCGGGTGCGCACGGAAAGAATGAGTCTGCAATGCGTCGAAAATATAGAAAAGAAGGGTCCCTCGTATCTCGGGGGACCCTTCTTTCAAGAACGGCCAGCGCGGAAACGTTCACTCCTCAGGCATAGAGCGAGGAACCCAGGTACTGCGAGGCCTGCATATAACTGCTGCCACCGTTGGAGCCGCTGCTTGCCTGATATGCATTCAATGCCGAACTGAGCATCTGCATCACCCCGTTCATGGTATCCACGGACTCCTGGGAGGACGAGGAAGCTATGAAGTTGTCGATCTGGTTCATTGCCGTGTCGAATTCCGTTTCACTTATCGTCCCGTCTTCGTCAGTATCGAGGAGGCTGAAGATAGACTCTGTCCCGGATTCATCTTGCCCCGGGGGAGGCGGGGGAGGGGGAGGCCCCTGAACCTGCTGGTTGGCACCTGCACCCTCACTGAATTCAGCTTCGCTGACCGAGCCATCGCCATCGGTGTCTAACTCGGCGAGAAGCTCTTCGGTACCGGGCCCGCCCCGAGGCCCCATGGCCGCCATCTGCTCCAGCTCGTCCGCGTCGATGGTACCGTCTTCATTTGCGTCTATCTGACCGAACATCTCCTTGATGAAATCGGCAGTCGACATCGCCCCCGCGCCTCCCATCGGGGCTGACGCCCCGGGGTCCGCTGCGTTAAATTCGCTTTCGTTTATGGATCCGTCGCCGTCAGTATCGAATTGCCCAAGAATATCCTCTACGCCGGGTCCTCCCTGGGGGCCGTTCGCTACCATCTGTGCCAGTTCGTCCGCGTCGTGCTTGCCGTCGCCGTTGGTGTCGATCCTGTTGAACATTTGCTGGCGCATTTGAACCATCGACGTGAGGCTGTTCATGCTGCTGATTGAACTGATCATCTTTACCTCCTTTTCTCATTTTTAGGCTGGCCGCCTTATTCATCTATTGCAAACGATGTACTATTTGTCGCCTGATAAAGTTACGAGACATTTCTTTCATGTAAAGAATTGTGAAGCAGCGGAAAAAAGCGCGTAACATGATTTATTCCCGGGACTGAAGTGATGTAGATTATTGCAGTGTACACATCCTGTGTTTCAAAGTAAGAAGGTGTCAGAGATGGAGCGAATACTTGCGATAGACGATGATGTCGCGCTGTGTGAATTGCTTACGGAGTATCTCTCCTCGGAAGGGTTTTGCGTGGAGAGTGCCCATGATGGTGAAGAGGGACTGGAGACCGCTTATAGCGGTGAATATGACCTCATTGTGCTTGATGTGATGCTTCCGAAGATAAACGGTTTCGAGGTTTTGCGCCATCTCAGGAGCAGGTCCAACACGCCGGTGATCGTACTTACAGCGCGCGGAGAGACCGTCGACCGGATAGTGGGTCTGGAGATAGGCGCCGACGATTACCTGGCGAAGCCCTTCAATCCGCGCGAACTCGTGGCACGCATCCGCGCCATCCTGAGGCGCATACGCCAGGAAAGGGAAGAGGGGCAGACGCAGCCGATACCCGAAGTACTGAAAGTTGGGGATGTTGAGATGCACATCTCGACTCGCCTGGTGCTCCTTTCCGGTAAACCCGTCAACCTGACCGGCATGGAATTCAGTCTGCTTGAGATCCTCCTGCGCAAAGCCGGGCGTTTTGTCCCGCGGGAGGATTTGATACGGTCCGTGCTGGGCCGTTCCCCCTATCCTTATGATCGCAGCATCGACGTTCACATCAGCAGGGTCAGAAAGAAGCTTGGCCACAAGGTCGACGGAACGGAACGCATAAAGACAATACGAAATATCGGTTATCTTTACGTGCTGACCAACCCCACCCCGGCCGGTCCTTACGGGATGCGGGGGTAAGGTGTCGATGCCTGTCCGGGGAATCTTTCTCAAGATATATCTCTGTTTCTGGCTCGCCACATTGCTTGTTATCGCCGCCCAGGTAGGCGTCGACTGGTTGAGCAGCACCGGGCCTTTCGGCGGCGGCCCGCCAGGCCGGGAGCACCTGCAGCGGACTCTGGCTCCCGTCCTGGTACTCTACGGCCATTCGGTGATCGATCGCAGTAAGGCGGGCGATCGTGAAGCGATTGCCCTGTCTGCGGGGAGACTGAAGGACATGTCGGGAATCAGTGCATATCTGGTCGATTCGGCGGGTGCTGTCCTCGGGGGCGGCGAAATGCCGCAGAACGTCGGAGATATTGCCAGGAGAGCCAGGCGGACAGGCAGGGCCGAGTTTTCCTCCTCAAAGACACGGGAACTGATCGCGTTTCCGATGCGCGGCGAGGATGGTAAGGATTACTACGTTGTGGGGGACATTCCCCGGAAGCTTTTTGGTCCACCGCCGCCCGCACCTCCACACATGAGCGGCGGCAGGGTCGGACCGCCGCCGCCTTTAGTCTTCGGCCCCGGCTTTCTTTTCCCTCCGGGTCCGCGTCCCTTCTCGCTGCTCAGGCTGTTTATCACGCTCTTTATCTCGGGCGGTGTGTGCTATCTCCTCGCCCGCTATCTGACATCCCCGATCATCAGACTTCGTGAGGCAGCGCGCAGGTTTGCTGATGGTGACCTTGCGGCGAGAATAGGCGGAAAGAAGGCCAGGTGGAAGGACGAGCTTTCCGAACTTGCCGATGATTTCGATACCATGGCGGAGCGCATTGAATCCCTCATGAAGCAGCAGCGCAGACTGATACAGGACATTTCCCACGAACTGCGCTCCCCGCTCGCACGGCTGACGATAGCGACGGAGCTTGTCCGGCGTCAGGACAGCGCCGTGGCCGCCTCAACCCTTGACCGGATCGAAAAGGAGACAGCGGCACTTAACGAGATGATCGGCCAGGTCCTCGAGTTGACGAGAGTGGAAAGCAACATGGAGGCCGTTGAAATGGCGCCTGTGGACCTGGTGACCTTGCTTGACGAGATCGTGGACGATGCGAATTTTGAGGCCGGCGCCCGCAACCGGGCCGTCCGGTTTGCCGGAGGAGATGCGTGCATCGTGTCGGGCAACGAGGAATGGCTGCAGAGGGGCATTGAAAATGTGATACGAAACGCCATACGGTATACACGCGATCACACGACTATTGAGGTAAATCTCGACAGGATCGTTGAGGCCGGAACCGAATACGCCCGGATCACTATTCGCGACCATGGATGCGGGGTACCCGAGAAGGACCTTCCCCATATCTTCCGTCCCTTCTACCGCGTCTCCAATGCACGGGAGCGGCAAACAGGGGGCAGCGGGCTTGGTCTTGCGATAACAGAACGGGCTGTGGTTCTCCATCACGGCTCGGTAACGGCGCAAAACGCCGCAAATGGGGGATTGATCGTCATCATCAAACTGCCGGTATAAAACGTCCCGCAAAAAAATAAACCTTCCACACTATTTGCCAGGCCTCTGCAGTCCCAAAAAACAATCAAATACAAGGGCTGACCTCCGGGGCGACCTGCTGCCGGATCCTACGTCCCTTGCAATAAAAAGAAAAGGCATTATGATACAATAACACTATAATAAAGAGGAGGAATTGTATGTGCGCTGAAGCCGGGGATCACACTTCCAAAACAGAAGAGGCCATATCAAACGCCGCCGCCGCCATCCAGTTGGCCAGGGAGTATCTGAACAAAGCGGTTGAGGCGACGCATGGTTATGACCCTGAGGCGGTAAAACAGATCGGCATCGACTTTGGTCCCATTGATGCCTTCCTGAAAGAATTGACACAGGCCCGGGACGGGGCCGGCGACAGTCTTCCCGCCGGGACGGCCGAAAGACTGAGAACGCATGCCGATGCGCTTCATACGGTGAGCGAAGATATAAAGAGAATAGCCAGCGACCTTGCCACGCCGCCGGGTGTTGGCGGATACATGGAGCAATCTGTGACTTTTATAGCCCAGGCCGCTGCTTTTATCAGGGGATTGCCGTAAGACCGGACAACGGTGAAACCGATCATAAGGGAGGAGAAAGTACAATGGCCGTATTCAAAGTTACCTTCAGAAACGCACTGAATAGCGAAGGAGAGCCTTTCGAGCTTCCCGCTGA
>JBDKTY010000108.1:0-2450 GCA_039679945.1 Syntrophobacter sp.
CCCTCTCCCTTGTCGTGAACAACGCAGGCGCGCTTTACCCTGCCTCTGAGGGCAGGATGAGACGCATCGATGCCGCTGTCGATAACGGCTACCTGAACCCCCTTGCCGGTACTGTTGGCGGTCAGCCAGTCAATTGTCAGGGCTGGATTAATGATCCGTAGTTCTGTGCCTGCGGTGACCATAGTGCCTTTATTATTTGGCCTTCCAGCCAAGCTCTTTAGCGAGCAGGACGATGTTGTTCACCAGTGCGGAACATATCGGCAATACATCGTCTCTCCCGGACGACAGCTGTCCGAGGTTTCCGGCTATTTCGGCGATTGCCCTGTCGGAAGGGATCAGTCCCTGTGAAGCCAGGACCCGCTGAATTTCGGGAACTGCTCCCTCCGGAACGGTATCTCCGAGCAGGATATTGCGCACCGCGGCCTCACGCAGTCTCTGGCGGATGACATTCCCGCACAGGTTTGCAAATTTGCAGTATAGTCGGACATCGCCTGATGAAAAGGTTTTACCCTCCTGGAATGAGACAGCGGTTATTACACCGACGACCTCGTCGTCCACCAGCATGGGAGCCGCCAGCACGGCCGTGGGTTCCCGGCGGTTGCCCTCTGCCCGATCGGGCTGGTTTATCCCGTGATAGGAGGGACTGCCTGTCTGGGGTTCGCCGGTTGAGGCGGCAAGTCCCGTGATGCCGTGATGAATTGAAAAACGCTGTCCCTTGAGCTTCTCGCCGCTTTCTTTCGACCCGAGGGTCATCATGAATTCCAGTTCTTCTTTCACCCGGTCGAGGAGCAGGAGAGAACCTTCATCGGCATTCATCATGCCGACACCAATTTCCAGGCTAAGTCTCAGCAGATCATCATCTTCAAGGGCGTTGCCGAAGGAAAGATAAGCCGCAAGAGAGGCAAGGATCTCCGATGGTGCAGGTTCTTTCGGTTTTTTGCATTTACCCACTGGTCATCCCCGCTTATGATAAATTCAGCGCGTGCAATTGCGTTCCACAATTGTCAGGCTGCTGGATGTACTCGCTCTTCTAATGCCGTATTTCTTCTTTTGCGAGACAGGCCCGTTCAACCGGCTCAGCCGTTATTACGGCGGACACTTTGCGCAGATGGACCTGAACTGCATGGTGCTGAGATAGCGGTCTCCGCGGTCGGGGAAGAGGACGACGATCGTTCCCCGGTCGATCCTCGCGGCTATTCTGAGCGCAACCGCCGCGGCGGCTCCGCTCGAAGTCCCGACGAAGATGCCTTCCTTCTGTGCCAGAAGCCCTGTAAGTTCGAAGGCCTCGCCGTCTTCCACCATCTCTTTCATGTCCAGGTTCTCCTGTTTGTATATCCCCGGGATCATGGATTCGGTCATGTTCTTAAGGCCCTGGATGGTGTGACCCATGACGGGCTCGACGCCTACTATCTTCACCGACGGTTTGACGGACTTCAGGTAGCTGCCGGTTCCCATGAGCGTTCCCGTAGTCCCCATGCCCGCGACGAAGTAATCGATCTCGCCATCGGTCTGGCGGTATATCTCGGGGCCCGTCGTCTCGAAGTGGGCGAGGGCGTTGTCGGGATTTTCGTACTGGTTGGGCATGTAGTACTTTTTGGGCTCATCGCTGAGGAGCGCATGGGCCTGCCTGATGGCGCCATCTATATTTTCCTTGGCCGGAGTGAGAAAGACCTCCGAGCCGAGGCCCTGGAGGATAAGACGCCTTTCGTTGCTTACGCAGGCGGGCATGCACAGTTCGACATGATAACCCTTGGCGGCCCCTATCATGGCGATGGCGATGCCGGTGTTGCCCGAAGTCGGTTCGAGGATGGTCTTGTCCTTCGTAAGCTCGCCCCTCTGTTCGGCCCTGGTGATCATGTAAAGGGCAGGGCGGTCCTTGACCGACCCGCCGGGGTTACAGCCTTCGAGTTTGCACAGTATTTTTACATTGGGGTAGGGGTTGATGTTGCAGAGTTCCACGAGTGGCGTATTGCCGATGGCGGAAAGGATGTTCATTGATCGGTGACCTCTCATTAAGCGTATATATGCGAGAGAATTCTAACAGAAGAATTTCCTGTACACAAGAGAAATCAGGGACTTGCGCGCTTGACGCAGAAGGCCGCCGGGGCTAGTATACCTGTATGTACCCAATGCGCACGCGGAAGGAGGTTGCCATGAAAGACATCCATGAAACCCTGACGATCCTGAAAAAGGATTTTCCAAGGGTGTACGAGATCCACGAGGCCCTGGGCAGAGAGATCCATGAGAAGTCCGGCCCCATCCCCGAGAAGACCCGGTGGCTCATCAAGATCGCCATGTCGGCAGCCGCAGGCCACCGCCTCTCGCTGGAAACGCACATCGTCAAAGGCAGGCAGGCGGGCCTTACCGAGGAAGAGATCAAGCACGCCCTGCTCCTTCTGGTCCCGACGACAGGCTTCCCCTCATTCATGGAGGCCTATTCGGTGTACCTG
>JBDKTY010000109.1:0-17227 GCA_039679945.1 Syntrophobacter sp.
AATCTGAAAAGCCGCCCCGCCTCCTTTTCCTTGAGCGAACCGATGAGCCTCGTGGCGCTTTCCACGGCGGCCTTCCCCAGGTCCCGTGAAACCGCTTCGAGCTGGAGCGAGACTTTCCAGGACTTCGCTTCCTCCAACAGAGCGTTCAGCCTTGCTATGTGCGCCCTGAAGAAGAAATCGGTCGCATCCCAGGGGTCGGGCGAACAGGGGGCTTCCGTTTCATGGGCCAGGATGCGTCTGATCAACTGGTCCGCCTCTTCGCTCAGAACGCGCTGGCTCGAGACCTGGAGGTCAGCCGGGACCGCTATACCCCATTGTTTCAGGGAGTTGATGAGCGGCTTGTAAGTCTGGTACAGGCTTCGATGCAGATCGGCATAAGTTCCGATGGTTCTTTTGCTGATTTCTGAGACTATGGAAGACCGCAAGTCCTTGAATACATCGTTCAGGCCATAATAATCAGTCCCGAATTCCTTATCGAGAACACGCAGCATCTGGTTGGTGCTCTGCTCCTCTATGCAGTTCTGGAGCCTGTCGAGAATCGCCCCGTAGTCGCCTTTGCCCGCGTACGGTTTCACCGAGCAGCGGAAATCGAGTCCCCCGAAATGCAGCACGGCGTAGAGGAATTCTTCCTCGGAAAAAGTCCTGGCGTCCTTTACCTTGAGGTGTCCGTAGAGACAAGGCACGGGGTTTGCCCCCAGATCTTCCTCGCGCTCGGGCATGATGGAGTAGGTATACATCTGGAGCTGCCGTTGCGAAGGAAAAACAAGCGAATGGATCGCGTAATTGGCGGCCACGCGGTCTTTGTTGACCATCGCCGGCTTCACTTTCCTCAGGTACACGTTTGCGCCGTTGCCATACTCAGGCGCGTTGCTGGGTGCACGCTCCAGAATCTCGAGAAATGCCTCCTCGATCGGTTCCGCTCCCGTCTGCTCCGCAAGCTGCATTGCCCTGCAGGCATACTTGAGGAGAAGCACCGCTTCGAGTTCGCTGATCTCATCGAAGAACCATCCACAGGAAGTGAACATGAGCAGGCAGAAACGCTGCATTTCGAGCAGTTCGAGCATGCGGGTCGTTTGCGCCGCGCCAGGGTCCGTCCCGAGGTGCTCGAGGAGGAATTCGTCCAGGTATCCCTTTTTCCCGAGAACAACGTTTATATAGTCATTTCTGGCCTTCCAGGGGTCATTGCAGAGCTTCTTCATCTCCTTTTCGAAATGCGCCGCCAGGGCATCGCGCACGAAGTTCAACGCCTCGCGGAGAGGCGCCCTCCACTTCTGGCTCCATCCCGGTTCTCCTCCTATGTGGCAACCGCAGTCCGCCGACCATCTGCCAAGCCCATGCGAGCAACTCCATGCCGTGTTCTCGAAAATCTCGACCTCGGCAACCACGGGGAAGGAAGACAGGAAAGATGCATAGTTGGTGACCTCGGCGCCCGGGTCACGATCCAGTTCCACGAAGGAAGCGGCCAAAGCCATGTCCCCGAACTTGAAATGATGACCGTAGGATTCCCCGTCGGTTGCCGTATTCACCAGGAAGGGCTCATCATTCGCGGCGTCCCGCGAACTTTCGAACCTGCACTCGATCTGCCCCAGGAACCTGCTGCTGTGCTCGAGCAGACATTCGAATGCCACCCCTCTCGCAAGCTCCGCATCATAGAAAAAGATATGGATGTATTTGCCGTCCCCGCAGTCGTAGCGGTATGCGCGGCCGGTGGGTATTCTCCCGCCCCGGACGTCGCACCACTCGTTTCCTTTTCCAATGAAGCGCCAACTCGCGGCCTGGTAAGGCGAAAGGATGGTGAACTTGATCCCGGCGTCGGCCAGTACAGACAAGGTTTTACGGTCCACCGCCGTCTCCGCGAGCCACATTCCCTCGGGTCGTCTACCGAAACGCAACTCGAAATCGCGTATGCCCCAGTGAACCTGGGTTACCTTGTCGCGCTCGTTTGCAAGCGGCATGATGACATGATTATAGACCTGGGCGATGGCATTCCCGTGACCATCATGGACCCTGCAGCTTTCTTTGTCCGAGTCGATGATGTGCCTGTACACCCATGGGTCTTTGTGCTCCAGCCAATGCAGCAGCGTCGGGCCGAAATTGAAGCTGAAGTATCGGTAATTCGGCGACAGGCGCAGGATCTTGTTGTCGTCGCACACCAGGCGCGCCGCCGTGTTGGCCCTGTAGCACTCCGCATTGATGCGCTCGTTCCAGTCATGATATGGGCTGGCGGAGTCCTCGCGCTCTATCGCCTCGAGCCATGGGTTTTCACGCGGAGGCTGGTAAAAATGGCCGTGAATGCAAACGTATTTTGTCCTTATATCTTTCATGGCAGCCTGGTTTCAATCCGAGCATACACCCGGCGCTTCGGGTAGTTGTAGTAATTTGCGTTCAAGAGGATATCCCCCCGTTCGCCCTGAGGTATCGAAGGGTAGAACGGGTCAATTCTGAACGGCATCTTCAATTTAGGGATAGACTCATCTTGAACGCAACTCCGTATTAGATAAGTTCAACAGTAATGGCTTACGCCACCGGCTGGGTCAATTGTCCATGTCTTCCCGATGAAACGGAAGACATCACCATTCAAAGCGGATTCCCAATTCCCCGCTCCGAGCTTCGGAATCTGGCCGGTGAGCAGGTGGAGAAGCTTATTCGGGCATAATGCAAACACTGAGGCCCGCTCCGATCCGGAAAAATTGCATGGAACCTGATCACGGCACAGCTACGAAAACCGGGATGCCGGGTTTTGTGGACCTTCCGCAAGAACAAATCCGGACTCCGGCTGCTTTGTTACCACATATGAGTCTTTTATAATCAGGGTTAGTACTATTTTCGGAAAATCCATGATCCCCCATTAGATTCTATCGGCTAAATGCCCGTTTTTCCATCATGGTTTTTGCCAACATCCGTATTTCCGGACTCGGCGCCGGGCAAAAATCGTCGGTGCATGGATGCTGATGCGATACCTTTCATCCTCCATTACGCGGTATTCGAAATGTTTAGATATTGGAATTTATCAGTAATAATCTCATTGGAGATAGAAAATATCAATTTGATCTATTGAGGATATACCAATACCATTATCAGGGATAGTTTCAGGGCCGACCAATGGCGGGTATCCCGCGACTCTTAGGACTTCACACGGCAAATGTAAACGCATCGTCGAGGAGGCAGTACAATTGTACCACGGCAAGAGAGTGGCACTCATCATCCCCGCGAGAAACGAGGCTTCCGCGCTTCCTCACGTTCTCGGGGCCATTCCCTCCCTGGTGGACTTGACACTGGTGGTTGACAACGGTTCAACGGATGAAACGGCTCCCGTGGCCCGGGAGTGGGGCGCGGAGGTCGTTTCGGAGCCACGAGCGGGGTATGGCCGGGCGTGCCTTGCCGGTCTGAGCACCCTCGGAGTGAACCCACCCGATATTGTAGCGTTCGCGGATGCGGACGGCAGCGATGACATCTCCCGCCTGCCCCAACTGCTCGATTTCATCGTTAAGGAGCAAGCCCAGCTTTGTCTCGCGGCGCGCATTCCCATCGAGCCCCACGCCCTGACTCCGCAGCAGCGGTTTGGGAATCGTCTTGCCACTCAGCTTATTTACCTCTTCTGGGGCCATCGCTACGGCGATCTCGGTCCCATGCGCGCAATCACCTGGGAGGGCTTGGGGCAATTGGGCATGAGCGCTCCCAATTACGCATGGACAATTGAGATGCAGGTAAGAGCACTGCAGAAAGGTCTGCGCGTGAAAGAGCTGGCAACTCTTTACCATAAAAGGAAAGCGGGACGCTCAAAGGTCAGCGGCACCCTTGCCGGTTCCTGCCAGGCCGGGGCAAAGATCCTCTGGTTCCTCGCACGCGCGGTTTTAGCGGAAAAAATGCCGCTCCTCAACGCCAAAAGGACCCGGCAGGCGGCTTGACGCTTGTGCCAGATCCGGCGCGCGCTCAGTTGCTCTCGGGTGAGTGCCCGGCACGGACGGAAGTGAACTTTTTCGATCCGGTGCCCAGGTTTGCTCCGGGGCCGTTTCCAGAAGTTGAAAGACCCGCTCCGCCTTTTGTCCCGCGCTTGAATAGAACCGACAGGAGGAAGGCGCAGGCCGGGGCCAGCCAGATCACAGCCGCGCTGTAGGGCGGTTCCGCCCACACTCCGAACAGAGTGTAGGGAATGAGCACCTGGTAGGAAAGAAAAACAGACCAGGAGAGAACCAGGCCGGACGGCCCGGCGGCAAAAGGCAGCAATGCCGCGAACGGCAGGGCATACCAGGGATAGAGTGTGGGAGTGAGCAGCAGGAAGGCCATGGATACTTTGTAGAAGGTATTCATGAGGAGGAGCGGCAGCTTCCTCGGGACTCCAGTCCGCGTTCCCCGAGGCTTCCGGTTCTTGGGGCAGCGTTTGCACCTCGTTTGTCTGTCGAGAAAAACCGGGAGGGCCTGTTCCACTGTCTCATACCCCGTGAGCGGCGCCGTTTCCCCGCCTGTTACGGGCACCATCCCGAGCCCCCACGCGGAAGGTTCGCCCTGTATGGCCTCATTCCCCGCGGAGGCTGCCAGGCGATCTTCCTTGTTGCCTGGACAATGCGGGCTGTTCCTCCCTGAGCGGAACGACCCATAGAGGACGGCTGCCAGGAGCAGGAATAAAGCATACAGAATATTCCGCGCCATTGACCCGCTAAGTGAAGCTTTTTTAAGGCTTCTGTAGATAAAGCCGGAAAATTCCCAGCGGCCGGCAAAGACAGCCAGTGTGTCCAGCTCTTTGAAGAGGTCTGGAAGGAACGGAGCGGAAAGGATGATCCCGCCGGCTAAAAAACCGGCGCAGAAGGTCGCCTTCCTCCCCCGGGGCAGGAGCAGGAGAAAGCCGGGCAGGAAGAACAAAGGGGTGAGTTTCACCAGGGCCGCGCAGGCGAAAAGCAGGCCGGACGCCAGGGAAGCCATGATTCCAGGCGAATGGTATTGCGCGGGAGGTTCCCGCCGCGGGTCCACGGCATGCACCCGGCCGCCGGCGGCGGTTATCGCCAGGAGCGCGGCGGTAAGGAAGAAGACCCCCGCCCCGTCTATGTGGCCGGCGGAGGCCACTTCCAGGACAGCGAGCGGGTGCCACGCGTAAAGCACCGCGCGCCATGGGGACAGATTCATTGCGGCAAGCAGCCTGATGAGCAGGTAACACGTACCAAGATCCAGCACCGTCAGCAGCACCTTGAGCCCCAGCACCCCGCCACCCAGGCAAGCACCCGCGGCGAAGACGAACTGGGCCGCCGGCGGATAGATGGTCACGAACGTTGGTTGATTGAGTTTGCCGAACAGGCTCGCGAGGGCCTCGGAAGTCAGCGGAACGGACGTCGGGGCCAGGGAATAGGGATTGTGCCAGGAGAGGGTTTGCAGGCCGTCCCAAAGGTACCGGTAAATGTCGTCGGAGAGTTCGGGCTGGCGAAAGAGGAAAAGCAGTCTGAGAAATGCGGCTACCATGAGGATGGTCCGGGGAGTCCATGACACCGCCCCCTTCTCTCCCGCATACAGTACGAGGGCGAGCAGCATGGTCACCAGGCCCGTCACGCCGGCGATAAAGGGCTGGGCAAGGCGCAGGTCCGGCTGCATGGCCAACACACAACAGGAGGACACAATGCTGAAGGGTATTGCCCGCTTTACCAGGTTGAACAAAGACATTGCCGTCGCGGTTCTTTCCATTCTTGTCCTGGCTGCCTGGGGCTTGCCGGCATTCGACAGGCCCGCCGCGGCCCTCGATGTGGCCATGATCCAGTCCACCGAACTGAATCGGGACATCCGCGCCTGGGCTGTTTTGGATGCCCGGTCAAAGGCGGATTTTCAGAAAGGCCATATTCCGGGGGCCAACTCATTTTCGTGGGACGATTACACCAGAACCGACTCAAAGGGAATACCCTACCAGATTCTGCCGACCCGGGAATTGGCGGATGCTCTGGCCCGGATGGGAATAACCGAGAATACGCCCGTGGCCGTCTATGGGGATGCGGATAAAAGCTGGGGAGGGGAAGGCTGGGCATGCTGGATACTTTCCTGGCTTGGCCATAAGGGTCCCGTGCGGCTTGTGGCCGGAGGCATTCAAGCCTGGAAGACTCACGGGTATGCCATTAGTAAAGACCCCTGGAAGGAACCATCCTCCACCGCCCGTTACCAGGTATCCCTTCGCCCGGAACTCGATATCAAATCATCCGAACTGGAGCAGGGCGGGTCGGGAATGGTCCTGATCGACACCCGCTCCACCCTGGAATGGCTTTCCGGGCATCTCTCCGGTGCCATCCATATTCCATGGACCGAGTTCTACTCGGGCAAGGACCGTCACGCTCTGGACCAGGCTTCCCTGCGAAAACTCCTCGAGAGCTATAAGGTCGATTTGAGCAAACCCATCGTGTACTACTGCGCCGGAGGCGTGCGGTCCGGATACGCATGGACTGTCCACTCCACGTGCGGTTTGCCCCCGGCCCGCAACTATCTCGCGGGCATGGAGCAGTGGAAGCGCCGCGATTCAAAATAATCAGGACGCCACTCAGTAATGCCTGTTCAGAAGGTATTGACGAGTGTCTCGCAGGAAGCCCCAAAAGTCCTGACGATAGGGATAGATCCGGAAACGCAGGCGGTAGCCTTTCCACAACCTGTCGAGACACTCGTACAGCCCTCTGAGGGGCAGGCCGGCAAGCTTTCTCATGAGTGGCACAGGCAAGCTCAGGCTGACCCCGAGGGCGAACAGGGAGCGCAATCTCCCACGGAGCTTTTGCTCGTCGATCCGCAGGTCCGAATCACGGTAAAATGTCGAGGGGAAAACCATCCGTGAGTTGCCCGCAAGACCATGCCTCGCCGCATATTCGGAAATGCGGGTCCCTGGGTAGACCTGCATGAGCGACGCAAAGCAAAATTGCGGCCTGGAACGGCGGTTAACCTCGTAGGTGTAAAAGTCGTCATCCGTCGAGCTTCCCGGAATGGCGAGAATGTTTTCAATCGCGAACCGAATCCCATACTTGTGCAGCAGACCGCTGGCCGTTTCAAAATCGGCGAGGCTCATGGACCGGTTGAGAATACCGTTGCGCACGTATTCCCGGCCCGCCTCCAGCCCCATTTTAACCGAGAGGCAGCCCGCGCGGCGGAGCAAACCGGCGGTCTCATCGTCGAGCAGGTTTGCACGCAAATGACAATGGAATGGCAGGCCGATCTCACGGGGGTAGCGCTCAGAGAACTCGCGCAGCCATTCTCTGTTCAGGTTGAAGGTGTCATCCTGGAAGACCACGATCTGCAGCGACGGGTATCGGCACTTCAGAGCGCGAAGTTCCTCCATGAGGTTGCCCACGCTTCTCCGCCGGCACATCGTTCCCTTGCCGCGGTAGAGTTCCTGGTAGGCATGATTGAAACAATAGCTGCACTTGTACGGACAGCCCCGTGAGGCCATGACGAAAACCGTGTGGCGCCGGACATTGCCCTGGGCGCGGTCGAACAGATCACGATCGGGGGAGGGGAGCATGTCCAGATCCTCGATTAACGGTCCCACCTCTCCTTCGGCCACACTGCCATCAGGCTGCTTGATCCACCAGTTGGCGGCGCGTTCAGGCAATACTCCCGTCCGGGCAAATGCATCCATCATCGCCGGCAAAGCGGTTTCTCCCTCACCCCGGCAGACGGCATCCACCCCCCGCTCATGGACAAATTCCGGATAAAAGGTCGGATGCGGCCCTCCCGCCAGCACCAGCAGGCGTGGATATTCCTTTTTTATGTGTCGCGCTCTGCTCAGAAATGCGGAGTGTTGTCCCGTGGTCAAGGAGAGGCAGAGGAAATCAGGTCTGAACCTTCGCAACAGCATCTTCTGCCTCCCCGTATCCGGGAGTGCCGCAACCTCCGTGGAATGCCCCCTCTCCCGCACCGCGGCCGAAAGATAGGCCGCTCCCAGGGGCTGGGTGAGATAATCACTGGTAAGAAATAGCAGCTTCACTGCCGTCCACCTCAAAATTACCCGGGGCGTGGGAAAGAGTCCTCCGCCGCGCCGCCCGGAATACGGGGGCATTGCCCCCCCACCGCGCGCTACTTGAACTGGTATGCTATCGCCAATGAGTAGGTCGCGCCGGACGATGTATTACGGCCATAGATTTCCGGGGTATAACCAACCTCCAGCATCCATGAGTCGGTGAGTCTGTAGCCAAGCGCCGTGTCAAGCTTTCCCAGGTCGAAATTGTTGTTGACGGTGGGATTACCGGAGACACTCAGCTTGTTGCCGTTGTTCATGCTCAGGGTCCCGTCCAGTTTGACCCTGCCGTACAGGCGTTTCGTAATGTCCACGCCGAACTCTATAAGGTATCTGATCTCGTCGGCAGGGTCGCCCATCCGCCAGCGGTGGGCAATTTCAAAGTTACAGTAGCCCGGAAGGAAACGGTATAAAGAAAGGCCATAGAGCAACCGCACTTCGAAATCGTACTGCCCGGCCCCAAGCGGGAGTGTATCGCTACTATCATAGTCGCCGGGAATTTTCGTGAGACCCTGGACCGAGAAGACACCCAGCCGCCCATCATAGAGCTTGAACTTCGCCCCCAGGTCGACGTCGCCGAGTCCATCCGCTTTCACGTCCGTCTCGTTGTCTTTCTTTTCGGCAGCTTTATAATAGAGCGCATTGATCAATGTAATCCTGTCCGTAAGACCGTACTCGATGTAATTGCTGAGATAATTCTCACTGTATTTCCCACCCGAGGGGAAATCCTCCTTGTTCCCGTTGCTGTCGAACTGTTCATCGGTAAAATAGCGGTTGACCCCGAATCTCTCATAGAATTTTCCCTTCGCCTGGGTCCAGGCGCCGGCATGACACTGGCTGACGAGCAGGAGCGAACAGACGAACCCGACTATAATTGAACACAGCACGTTCCTCAACAATACATACATTGCACAGCCTCCATTATTGTTTTCAGCGCCAAGTTATTTCATTTTATCAGATGCAATGGATAGGTATAACTGTCAAATAGGTTATATTAATTGGCTCTGGTGTATATATAGAAAATACCAATTCAGACATCTCCGATTTTCTGCAAAGTTGAGTTATGCCTGTCTATGACAAGGCCAACCCATATCTATTCTTTGTGAATTGATATACTCGGTATTGCTCATCATGCCATCTTGGTGTATGTAATTTATAAGAGAGGCTGGCGGACTCTGCTTTGCACTGAGCCGCGCTAGAGCTTACGTCCGCGCCGAGGTATCGAGGAACCAACATTTGCCTTCATACCCGGTATCCCTGCACGACGGGTCGTGCACGGCAGCTTCTTAAACGCAAGTTCATACTAACCCTCTTATCCGATAACAATAACTGGAAGCAGCCATGTTTTTCAGAGCACTAATCATAGTGCACTTCGCATCTATGGCCGGGCTGGCCCTTTATGGCCTGCACAGGCTCTGGATGCTTGTTTGCTGGCATATCGAGCGTGGAAAGCCTGCCCCGGCGCACTCTCCTCAACCAATAGCGCCGGCCGATCTCCCTCACGTAACGGTCCAGTTGCCCCTTTATAATGAAAGATTTGTAGCGGCCCGCCTTATGGATGCGGTCGCTCAGTTGGACTGGCCAAGGGACAGGTTCGAGATTCAGGTGTTGGACGATTCGACGGACGATACGCGCCACATCGTCGATGAGCGCGCGGAGCATTGGCGTGGCAAGGGGATAGACATCAGGGTAATCCGGCGCGAGAACCGGAAAGGATACAAGGCGGGAGCGCTGGAAAACGGTCTTTCCCTTGCGAAAGGCGACTTTATCGCGGTTTTTGATGCCGATTTCGTTCCATCGAAGGATTTCCTGCCGAGTATCATCCCCTGCTTTGCCGATCCAAGAATCGGCATGGCGCAGGCACGCTGGGATTTTCTGAATTCGAACCACTCTTGGATCAGCAATATTCAGTCTCTCCTCCTGGGCCCCCATTTCAGCATCGAACATCTGGTAAGATTCCGGCGGGGGCTCTTCTTCAACTTCAATGGGACAGCCGGTGTCTGGCGAAAAAAAGCCATCTTTTCATCGGGAGGATGGCAGCACGATACAGTGACGGAAGATCTGGATTTAAGCTACCGCGCCCAGCTTGCCGGCTGGAGATTTGTGTACCTGGATGATGTCACGGTCCCGTCGGAGCTTCCGGTGACCCTGGCGGCTTTCCGGAGCCAGCAGCAGAGGTGGGCCAAGGGTTCCATCCAAACGGCGAGGAAAATACTGCCACGCCTTCTCCTGTCGCCTTTGCCGCTTTCCGTTAAACTCGAATCCGTGGCTCATCTCCTGTCGAACCTGGGCTGGTTTCTGTGCGCTCTTCTCGCCCTCACCATCTACCCGACGATCCAGTGGCGCGTGGATATCGGCCCCTATCAACTGCTGCGGCTCGACGTTCCCCTCATCCTCTGCACCAGTGTGGCCATGATCATTTACTTTTCGTCCTATGCCCTGAACCGCAAATCCTCCGCGGGTTCTTTCCTTCCCCTTTTGCTTCTGCCCGTGCTGAGCATCGGCATGGCGCCGTATATAGCGTTGTCGGTCCTCAACGGAGCGCTCAGGCATGGCGGAATTTTCGTGCGCACTCCCAAGTTCGGGATATGCGGAAGCGACCGCCTCCCCAGCCTGGCCTTTATCTATCAGCAGAGGGAGCTTATGTACCTGGCCTTGAGCGCCGCGCTGTTCGCTTACAGCCTCCTTCCACTTCATTTCGCATGGCAGCGGGAAACCTGGCTGGCCTTGCCGTTCCTGGGGATGTTCCCTCTGGGGTTCTTCATCGTGCTCGCAATAGAGTTTATTGAAGTGGTGAAGCAACTGGTACCGGGCACGCAAGAGCCCGCGTAGGTGTCGCCTTCGCCGCCCGGGCAGCGGGATCGGGCAGGTTGTTTTTTTGAGGGCGAACGGGCGAGAGTTCTCGCGCCGGGATGACGGGGTGGATGACTTGGTTGGCCATGTAAGTCATCGATATTGCCAGCCCCGGAAAGCTGCTTATCAGAAGAGGCGCCGAAGCGTGTGCGTTGTATGCCCACCCTCCGGTACCTCCTGGTCGCGAACCACTTTAGAGAAGCTTGTTGTTCAAGAAATAATATGGAGATTATTCGGACGGCATACTCACCACAATCGGCCTGTCAGAAGGCTTCTGCCAGTATCCGGGAGTGAGACCGCCCACCAGGGCAGCGTCGGCGACAAAATTGGTGCTCCAGTCGATCCAGCCATTCGCATAATTCCTGGTCTTATCCCATTTCATCAGATATGCGTGGAGAAGCGCGAGGGCAGAACGATACCCGCCGCCGCAATAGAAGGCCACGGTGTCTTGTTTGGTCAGGCCCTTTCGTAACCAAAAATCACGGGCCAGGGTATAGCTGCTGATTGTTCCGTCCTTGTCATGGTAGATATATGAAGAACTGCCGCCATCCGCCAACCACACGGCCCCGGGAATACGTCCCCTGGCCTGGATGATGGGATACCCACTCGATGAACCGATGAATTCGTCATACTTTCTGACATCGCCCATGACTATCTTGGACCTCTTCTTGGCAACATAGTCAGTGGTTGCCAGGAGTTCCGCCCTGACAGATCCACTGAACGACGCCGCGGCAGGAGCGTTCGACCCGCTCTCCCCCGTGTATCCACTTGCGAGCCAGTCGGTATACCCGCCGTTGAGAATTCGGACATCCTCCAGTCCCGCGTACTTCAAGGTCCACCACATGCGCGCGGACCAGCCGATGCCCCAGGGAGTTCCATCATCGTCGGGCGCGTCGCTGTAGATGATCACCGGCGTGTCGGGGGTTATGCCGAAGCTTCCCATCTTTGCGTGCAGTTCGGAATCCGAAAGGAGGTGATATGTCGGGTATCCGTCTTCATAGTCGCCGGTGCCCATGTGGATGGCGCCGGGAATGTGGCCGGCCGTATAATCAGCATCCGTAGAATCCCACGAGGTATGGAAGATGATGAATTTGTGATCCCTTCCGTAAGGGTATTGCGGCGGAGCGGGGTGCTCCGTGCCCCCCAGGGCCTGGTAATCTATCACCGCCTTGACCCAGGCGGGATAAACGATAGTGGAATACCGGTTCGCTTTTTCCATTGGGAGAGTCGCGTCCGCGCTCCACTCGAATATCGAGGCATCATAGTTGGATATCTGCGTATACCCCATGAGGCGTAATATGAAGTAGGCAAAACCGCTCCGGATGCCGGCGGTGCAATGAGCCGTGATTGTCTTGTCTTTTGTGACTCCGCGCGACAAAAAGATTGTGCTTATAGCCCCCACGTCCTTGACGGTCTTGTCCTTGTTGAAAAACCAGCTATAAGGGATCTGCACGGCCCCCGGGATATGCCCTCCGCGGCTCTCGCCATAGAGCTGCCACCCCAGGTATTCTTCGTCGGTGCGGCAGTCGATGACCACGTAATTGTCGTTGTTCAACTGTGACGCTATTATGCTCTTGGTGGACTTGCGGGCGGGTTCTTTCACCCCGGCGAAGGTTGCCGCCTGAAGGGGGGGACTGGCGGTGGTTACGATAGTCCGTGAATCCGCTACCCACTTGTCCCAGCCCCCGTCCAGTATGTGCACGTTCTTGCAGCCCAGGTACTCCAGCATCCAGAATAGGCGTCCCGCCGCTCCCCAGGATGCCGTGGTGTTGTCATAAATCACGAACGTCATTTCCTTGGAGAGACCCAGGGCGCCCAACTGCTGGTTCAGCGCCGCCAGCGAATGCAGCCCTTTGCCCGCCGTCCAGAAATCCGAATGCTGTATATTCATGGCTCCCGGTATGTGCCCCGCTGTATAGGCCGCCGGGGCACGCGCATCGATGATGACTATGCCCGTGGTGCTCTGGACGGAATCGGCCGATACCAGCAGATCCGCGTTTGGGAATTGAGGCTGAGACGCTTGCAGTGCCGCGGAGCAACTGCCACACATCAGGAATGAAAGCGCCGTGACAATAAGTGTTAAAGACAGTACCGACCATAGCCACTTCTTCATGAGATCCCCCCGTGCGCGTGAGTAATAGATACGAACCGGCGTTCGAGAAACTATAGTGCTCAGCCGTTCGTGCCGAGGTACCGAGGCATTAACGACTATGTTCGATACCCGGGGCGGGCCTTGATCCCGGACGTCCCGGGTATTTGAACGCAACGTTTCGGTGCGGTATTTCCGGAGCCCGGATACGTGGCCCCGGAGAAAGCCGTGGACCAGTCTTTTGAACAGCGAAGCGGAGAAAACACGGGATTCCGGCCTTTGAGCAAAGGGCGGGATTTAACAGCCCCTCCAGTTCAAATGTCGCTCGGTCCAGCGGGCGCCAGGCCACGCGAACCGCACCTGAGTGCCGTGCGACAGCGTTGCGCCCGATTCACGAATAGAGAAGCCCATGCCAATGCCGGAATGACGGCATGCATGCACCAGGCTGTTGCCGTGCTATCTTGAAACGAAAACCATGCGGAATTCTATCTTCCCGGTTTCGCGTCTCCTCCCGGATGGGGCGAGGCGGGGCTCAAGGCGGGGGATTCCTCGGCCGGCCGTTTCCAGCGCCTGTAGAAGATCGGGAAGATCGATACGAGCACGATCAGCAATATCCCGATAAGGAAAGTGAAGGAGAGCCTCCCGCTGAGGAGGTCCCCCAGAGAACTCGAAAATACGATGAAGGCAATACATGCGGGGAGCATGCATATAAACGTGGTTAGAGCGTAATGGGCAAACTTGATCCTGGTCAGGCCAAATGCATAGTTGAGGAGATTAAAGGGAAACAGGGGAATGAGCCGGGTAATCGCGACAACCTTCCATCCCTGACGCTCCACCTCCCCATCGAGCCTGCGCCACCTGGGACTCTTGAGTTTCCGCTCGATCCAGTCTCTCGCCACGTAGCGCGATATCAGAAACGCGAGGCAAGCCCCGGCGGTCGAGCTGGTGATGGTGTATACCACTCCCCAGAACGGACCGAAGATCAACCCCCCGGCTATCGTAATCGGAAGCCCGGGAAGAAACAGGGAAGGGGCAATCGTATATATGAGCATATAGATGATTGGAGCCAGGAATTCGTTACTCCTGATCAGGTTCCTCAGCGCTTCCGGCTCGAAATGGCTCGCCACGCCCGTCATGCGCACGGCAGCTATGGCGCCGACCACGGCCAACAGGATTAATACGCGCAAAGCCAGCGCCACACTGGATTTTTTCTCTCCGGCGATTCCCCGTTCCCATGTGACCGCGGACGGTTCCCGCATCCTTTTGAGCCGGGCCTTGAGCCGAATGCGATTCCAGTATGTAAAAGGCGCCTTGGAAACTTTCACTTTTCCGGCAAGTGTCGCCTCCGGTTCATATACGAGATCGAGTATGTGGCTGGTGGGCGCCACCCTTCCCAGAAAGTTGGCACAGCCGGCGCAGTAGGTGACGATACGCCAGCCCTGCGCCTCTTGCTTCCTCAGGTCACACCATTTCTTCGAAAACTCGGGTGACAGGAAGCCGACTGATCCGCCCTCCCCACAGCAGAAGGTCTTCTCGCCCCTGTGAGGCATTTCCGCGATCTCCAGGCCCTTTCGCCCTATGATCTCCCGCACCGCCCCGTGAACTGGCTCCCCAAACCTGAGCGCGCACGGGTCATGGACCGTTACAACCCCCGATACTTTCCCGTTCTCCGGCACACCGTTTTCAGCGAGTACCTCGTAAACCGTCCTGACCGAGATAGTTCCCCCATACTCGGAGAACACCCTTCGGCAATTGGGGCACGCAACCAGGACGGTGTGGACTCCATGGTCGATCAGAAATGTTTTAATTTCACCGAAAATGGCGTCGAAGCGCTTCTCTCGCCCGAGATCGTGGGAAGGTTTTCCGCAACAATCAAGAACGATTCCGAGGTTCGGAAGGTTTGCTTTCATCTGCAGGTACAGGCGCAGCACCTTGTCCGGCCGGGTGCCCGGCAGTGAACAGCCGGGAAAGAATACGGTATCGCATCCCCGGGGCAGGGAATACCAGGTGTATCGCCGCGAGGAACCGCGGCTTTCATAGTTTAGGATTACGGCGTGCTCGGGATAATCCCCGCCGCCCGCGCGCACGATCTCCCGGCGCATCTCCAGGAAGGCGCGTGCCGGGTTCACATCCACCGGGCACACCGCCGTGCACAGCCCGCACAGGCTGCATTCGAATGGCATCGACTCGCGGGCTTGGTCCGTCGGATCGAAAGCTTCCCCTATTGCCTTTGGATTTCCATATTTCTTCAGAAAAGCGCACTCCTTCACGCAAAGATTGCACTCAACGCACTTTTCCAAAGATGCACGAATCTGCTCCACGGCAACACTCCCCTACGTCCGGCTTTATGCTCCCCTTCGCGCCTGCTGTCGAGAAATGAACGGGGCTGCTCTTAGTTCGGCAGCACTGGCCCACGACCATCCCGCCGCGGCCCGCCGATCAGCACGTAGCTTCGCCAAGGCTTCCATTACTCTCAAAGCCGCACTCTCCTAAAGTTTAACTGCATGGGGGGGAAAAACTAGATAGAACATAATTTATATAGATTGAATGTATCTATCATGCAAATGGGTAATACCGATCTATTACTTAGCTTGTATAGATTGACCCTTGTTTTAGCCACACTCCTCCCATTTGTACAACCGATCGATTATTATAACGAATCTTCTCCGCCAAGCCTACGGGATGGAAGGTGATAAAAAACGAACGGGAACGGAGGGGCGCTAAGCCGCTCCCCCCGTTCCCGTAACAACGAGCTTTGCTCAAAATAACGTTCGGCCTCGGGTCGCGCAGGGCGAACATACACGTTCACGCCCCGGTACCTCGTATAACAGGCTTGTGCGATAAGCCGCGCCGTTTCATCACGAGACAGCTTTTTCTCATCGGCACCCGGGTTTCCCGCTTGTTCGTAAAACTCACATCAGGGCGCGCCCACCTCGATCGGCCTGTTCGAAGGCTCCTGGCACCAACCCGGAGTGATGCCGGTACAGGAAGCATCCTCGGTGTAGATGGTACTCCAGTCTTCCCAGCCGTTTGAGTAGTTGAGGATGTTGTCGTAGCCCATCAGGTGGGCATACAGAAATGCCAATGCCGACCTGTACCCGCTGCCGCAATAGAAGATTACCTTCCTGTCAAACCGGGATGCCTGGCTGGAGGTAATGCCGAACGATCTCCACAAGGACTTGATTTCCGTATAGCTTCGCAGTGTTCCATCATCCGCGTCTATGTACTCGTCGCCACTGCCGTCATGCGCCCAGATAGCGCCCGGGATGCGGCCCTTGGCTTCCAGGTAATCGTAGCCGCTGATCTTGCCAACGTATTCCTTCCGACTCCGGACATCAGTCAGAAACATCAGGCTGCCCTTTCGTACATATTTGGCGACCTGGCTCGTGGTAGCCAGGTATTCGGGATGGACCGTCCCGGTGAATGTGGTCGGCGTGGGAAGGTTCGTGGCCGTCTCGCCCGCATACCCTTCCGCGATCCACTGCGCATACCCGCCATTAAGAAAACGTACGTCGGTAACACCGGCGTACTTCAGAATCCACCAGAGACGAGCGGCGAAAATGGGGCTGTCGCTGTAGACAACGACCGTGGTATCCGCGGTTATGCCCATGGTGCCCAAAGCCGCGTGAAGTTCGGAATCCGGAAGCAGGAACCACCTTGGATAGCCGTTTTCATAAGTATCGGAGTTGGAGTGGATAGCACCCGGAATGTGACCGCTTGTATACGCTGTCGCATCCGCGAGTGTTCCCCATTGCGTTTCGAAGATCAGGTATTTATGGCTGGCATCATAGGGATATTCCGGCGGAGGTGTCAGCGAGGCACCGCTGCTGTAATCAATGAGCGCTTTTACCCAGGAAGGATGAACAATTTCCGAAAAGCGGGGAGCCTTCTGCATGGGGCAAGCCGAGTCGGCGCTCCATTCTGCGATGGACCCGTCATAGTTTTTCGCCAGCGGGTATCCCATCAGCCGCAACAGGAAGTAGCCGAATCCGCTGCGAATGCCGACCGTGCAATGTGCCGCGACTTCCTTGTCCTTGGTGATGCCGCGTGATTCAAACATGGTCCGGAGTGCGCCGTACCGCAGCACGGTCTTGTCAGCGTTGAAAAACCTGGGATAAGAAATCTGAACGGAGCCGGGAATGTGTCCGCCGCGCACTTCTCCGTAGAGTTGCCATCCGAGGTATTCGGGATCGGAGCGGGTATCGAGCACTACAAAATCCGAAGCATGGAGTCTTGCCAGTAAGCGTGCCTTCTTTATCTTAGCGGACGAGTTTACAGCCGCCACGAAGGTGTTGGCGGGCAGCGGCGGCGTGGGA
>JBDKTY010000110.1:0-7266 GCA_039679945.1 Syntrophobacter sp.
GAATAGAGGAACGACGCCGGCGGTGGAGATCTCAGTCGATATAGTCAGGCAACAGTAAGGTCGGGCCTGACATTTACCCCGGTCGCCGCCTAACAACGCGCTTCAGCGGACTCGTCGTCACTCACTGCGCTCCTTCGTCCTGGCCGCTGAGCTTGAATCGTTAGGCGGCCTATGCGTGGGCTGATCCCATATCGGTAACATTCAATTTTGGAGGTATTATGAAACGAGTGATGTCGATCACCGAGAAAGCGATACTGTATGTCCTTATGGCTCTGATGGCTTTTGTCCTGATCTTGGCAACCATCGACCTGGTCTGGACGATATTTCTTGCCGTTTCTACGCCGCCATACGTTTTGGTTACGCTCGACAGGCTCCTTGAAATCTTTGGCGTGTTCCTCTTAGTTCTCATTGGGCTCGAATTACTGGATACCATCACCGCGTACATAAGAGAGCATGTTGTCCATGCCGAGATCGTCCTACTCGCCGCTATGATCGCAGTTGCCAGAAAGGCAATCACGCTTGACTTGACGAAAAGCGAGCCAATTGTAGCCTTTGCCCTTGGTGCGCTCGTCCTCGCATTGGGCGCTACTTACTTCTTGTTGAGGAAAGCAGGAGTATCAGATAGCGTGAGTTAGCAGACGGGAAGACATGAGGACCGCCTAACACTGGCTCCAGGCGACAGCGGCTCCGCCGCTGCTGGTACGCGCCCGCGGGATTCGAGGTCTTTTATTGCAGGCAAGCCATTCCTGCCTCCTCCGTTGTGCCTGAGCCAATCGTTGGACTTCATACCCGGTCATAGACCCCATTGACAAATAGTAGCCCAGTGGCTACAGTATGTGTATGATTGAAATCCGCAAAACTGAAATCTTTGCGGAAGCGAGAAACTTATAGGAGTTTATTATGGCTAGAACTAAAACTACAAAATACGACGTGGCTGAGCATCTTCGAACACCAGAAGAAATGGCTGCCTACCTCGAAGCTTGTCTTGAAGAATCTCATGGTGATGCAGCCTTTATTGCGAAAGCTCTTGGTGATATCGCGCGAGCAAAAGGAATGACACAAGTTGCACGTGATGCTGGACTGTCACGTGAAAGCCTCTACAAAGCATTGTCCGGCGAAAGAAGCCCAGGTTTAGACACAGTCCTAAAAGTTTTACAGGCACTTGGCTTGAAATTGCATGCTGAAGCAGCTTAAGCAAATTGTTGGATGGCCCAGCGATTCAATCCAGTGGATTGGGGCTGCACCCCGGCCGCTGAGCTCGGTCGTTTATGCCGTGACCGAATCTATTCACAACCGAAAGGAGACTTCCTGAAATGGACATTCCACGGATCTTCACCATCACCGAAAGTGCTCACCGCATCCATAACCCGTTCACACCCGAAAAGTTCGCCACTCTCGGCGCGGCGCTGCGTCTGGAAACGGGGACCCGAGTGCTCGACCTCGGCAGCGGTTCGGGCGAGATGCTCTGCACCTGGGCACGCGATTACGGAGTCATCGGCACCGGCATCGACATGAGCCGGTTGTTCACCGAGCACGCGAAACTCCGCGCTGAAGAACTCGGCGTCGCCGATCGAGTCACGTTCATCCATGGCGATGCTGCGGGCTACGTCTCTGACGACAAGGCCGGTGTGGCAGCCTGTGTCGGTGCCACGTGGATCGGCGGTGGCGTCGCAGGCACGATCGAGCTTCTGGCACAGAGCCTGTGCCCCGGAGGGATCATCCTCATCGGCGAGCCCTACTGGCGGCAGTTCCCGCCGACGGAAGATGTTGCCAAAGGGTGTCTTGCCGGCTCAATCTCCGACTTTCTCCCGCTTCCGGAACTTCTCGCGTCTTTCGGCCACCTCGGCTACGACGTCGTGGAAATGGTTCTGGCTGACCAAGACGGCTGGGACAGATACGAGGCGGCCAAGTGGCTCACCATGCGCCTATGGCTTAAAGCCAATCCCGACGACGAGTTCGCCAAAGAGGTTCGAGCCGAACTGACCTCGGGACCCGCGCGCTACGCCGCTTACACGCGTGAATACCTGGGCTGGGGCGTGTTCGCGCTGATGACGCGGTGATGAGGGGATTACCGGGCGACTCGGAACGTGGGGGAAATCCCATCATGCCGAACAGTTCATTCAAGCCGACGCCGCTTGGCGGCGCGGCTTAATTCAGGCGTTGGGCATCAGAGAACGTAACATGACAAAAACAGTCTGGTTAAAGGCCCTGGCGCTTTGGTTAGCAATCCACGCGTTAGCCATCCTCAATGGCATTCTGAGAGAAAAGATGCTTATTCCAGCCTCGGGTAGTTTTGCAGGATTTATGGCAAGCGGCACCATTTTCTCTCTTTGCATTATTCTCATGGCATTCGCCGCAGTGCCTTGGTACGGTCCATTGGCTTCCAGTCAATGGTTGTTAATCGGTCTGTTATGGCTCTTGCTCACTTTGATGTTTGAATTCAGCTTTGGAAGGTTCGCGCAACACAGAACATGGGCCGAGATATTTGATGCGTACACCTTTCGGGGGGGGAAACATATGGCCCTTCGTGCTGGTTGCCGCATTCATCTCACCTTGGCTCGCGGCCAAGATCCGGGGCTTCATTTAGGAGTGCTGGTGCCTAACGTGAATGGTAGGCCGCTCATTGTGGGCAGCAGAGCACACCAAGAGAAAGACTATGGATGCCCATCCATGATTCCAGAGTTGAGGATAATGGGAGACGAAAGATGAGACCGAGAACCATTTTATCCACAATTTTAGTTGCGACTGTCGCTGTGGGAATTGTCCTCACTGTTTGGCGACTGAAAAGTCCAACGTTCAGCAGCGTCGATCAGAAACTGGAATACATTGTCGTGGATACAGTAAGGAGCAACAAACAAATCAAGAATTGTGTGCTCTTTGTGAAGAAAGGTGATGGATCTTTCACTTGGGCGGGCGCAGCGGGTATAGCCAGGCAGGACGGCCAAGTTACGATGAGTAAGGATACTCCCTTTTATGTTGCCAGTATCACAAAACTCTATACGGCAGCGGTAATCATGCGATTGTATGAGCAAGGTGCACTCTCTTTGGATGATCCGATGGTAAAATATCTTCCCGATGATCTCATTCGTGGCATTCATGTTTACCAGGGACATGATTACTCCAGCGAAATCACGATTGCACAATTATTGGCGCATACATCAGGCATAGCTGATTACTACTCGGAGAAAGCCAAGGACGGCAAAACCATATTTGAGATCTTTGTGGCAGACCCGAACCGCAAATGGACTGTCGAAGAGACAGTTAAAAGAGCGCGCAACGACATGACGCCCAGGTTCAAGCCAGGCACGGACTCGTCCTATTCGGATACCAATTACCAGTTATTGGGCAAAATAATCGAGTCCATAACGGGTAAGCCATTGGAAGTGGTATACGATGAACTCATATTTCGCCCTCTGGGCCTCAAGCATACCTGGCTGGTCGGCCGCTCCACCCCCGATGCTGCTCCCTCGGCGGAGATAGCGGACGTCTTCTTCAACGAGACGAAGATTACGGATATCCGTTCAAATGGATCTTACTGGGCTGATGGTGGCATCGCGTCGACAGCTGAAGACGCCATCATTTTTCTGCAAGCCCTCAACGAAGGGAAAATTATTCACAAAGACACTCTCAAGTTAATGCACGAGTGGCACAAATTGCAGTTTCCGCTTCAATACGGGTATGGAACAATGTTCTTTGAACTGCCCCGGTTCATTAATATGGTGATCAAAGCACCGTCTTTATGGGGTCATTCGGGTTCTACTGGCTCATTCCTTTATTATTCTGAGGAGCTGGATTTGTACATGGCAGGATCTATTAATCAGACGGAATCAAAGTCGAAACCGTTTGGACTGATGCTCGCGGTCATGCAAGCGATAACCGAAAAATGATAAAGAAAGAACCAGGGGACAGCCCTCCATTAACGAGAGACAACAAATGAGAATAGGCCCAACAAGCCACTCCAGCCGACGCGCTTCGCGCGCGACTGAACCTTCACATTGGGCAAGCAAGGGTAGGAGCGTGTGCGCACATGAGAAAAATGCAGATCGGTAAAGTGTTTACGTTGCTCGAATCCGGTCCGGTAGTTCTTGTTACGACACATGACGGAAAGAAGAACAACATCATGACGATCTCGTGGACAATGGTGGTCGACTTTACGCCGATATTTGCCATGACCACCGGGCCCTGGAACTATTCCTTTGCTGCTCTTCGTAAAACGAAGGAGTGTGTTCTTGCAATTCCCACTGTCGACATGCTTGATACGGTCGTTGGAGTGGGAACTTGTTCCGGCGCTGATACAGACAAATTTGAAAAGTTCGGGCTGACCCCCGTGAAGGCAAAGCATGTCAAAGCGCCCTTGATAAAAGAATGCATGGCGAATATCGAGTGCAAGGTTGTCGACATCGTCAAGAAGCACAATATCGTCGTCCTCGAAGGCGTTGCAGCGTACTTTGATAATTCACGAAAGGAGAAGCGAACTGTCCACGCAGTCGGCAATGGAACTTTTATCGTGGATGGGCGCACGTTGGACCGAAAGGAAATGATGCACTCAAAAATCCCGGCTGGTCTCTAATGTTATACCACATTTAACAAGGCCTGTTTGTTCTTGAACTTGTACTGTTCATGCTTCACGGATCGAGCGAAAAATTGCCTTCCTATACGCCCAAGCCAAACCCGGCCCTGCCGGGCCGCTTCGCTCAGTCATGCGCCTTCAATACTCCATCTTGTCAGGATGGGATGTTGGTAGTATTATTTATAGGAGGTACTTCCAATGGCCAGAGCACCAAAGATTATTCCCATTTCCGATCTCAGGCAGAATGCAAGCGATACAATAAAACGCGTTGCATCATCACGAGAGCCTGTTCATTACCCAACGGGGGAGAGCAACTGCTGTCATGGTAAGCATGAAAGAGTATGAGCATGCTCAGCATGAGAATGAAATATTACGCTTGCTCGCCCGAGGAGAAAAAGAGATAGAGGCAGGGGTTGGATATGAGCTTGATGAAGTGTTCAAGGAAGCAGACAAGATTCTTGATGGTGTAAAATCTTGAGAATTCTCTTTACGCCTTCCGCACGTCTCCAATTTCTGGGAGCATTAGAGTATATGCAAAAAGACTACCCTTCAGCAGCAGTAGATTTTCGAGGATCTTGTCATCTGACGAGGCAAAATGAATCGGCTGTACTGTTGAGGAGGAGACAACAATGGAAGTTAAACAGCTAAAACTCATCTATTTCTCACCCACGGGAACCACGCAAAAAGTATTGGAAAGTATTTCTGAAGGCATCGCGTCTGAAGCTGTCGAGCATATTAATTTGACACTCCCGGAAGGGGTTCAGCAAACGATTCCACCCTTTTCAGATGAGCTCGTACTTATAGGTGCACCTGTTTACGGTGGTCGTCTGCCAGTTGATGCAATCAATCGATTCAAGCAGCTAAAAGCAAGCAGAACCTTAGCGATTCTCGTGGTTGTATATGGGAACCGGGAGTTTGAAGATGCATTGTTAGAATTGAAAAATATTGCAATTAAGTTGGGCTTTAATCCGATTGCCGGTGGTGCATTCATTGGGGAGCACTCTTTTGCAACAAAGGATGTCCCCATCGCAAATGGACGTCCGGACAGCCAGGACGTTCAAAAGGCAATGGATTTTGGAGCAAAACTTAAACATAAAGTCAGATCGTTACAGTCACCTGATGCCCAAATGGATTTGGAAATTCCCGGCAGATTTCCATATGAAGCAGCCGGAGCGCGATCAATGGCTGTTTCACCAGTGACCAAAAAAGACACCTGCACGGTTTGTGGTACATGTGCCAGTGTATGTCCAACTGCAGCCATTTCAATTCATGGGAGCGTGGCGACCAAAATCGAGCTGTGCATTCGCTGTTGTGCCTGTATCAAAAACTGTCCCACAGGTGCAAGGGTCATGGAAGACAGCACGTGGAAAAACCTTGCCGACTGGTTAAATGAAAATTGCAGTGCTCGGAAAGAACCTCAATTTTTTGGAATAGATGGGTAGAGTAAAATTATGACAATGGTTTACACTCGAAAAGGAGACCAGGAAAACAAGCTTTTTCAGTGGCGAGCATTCTTAAAAAGTGATTTGCATAAGCCGATCTCAGCCCGCTGGGCCGCTCCGGCCTAGCTTTTCGTTGTCCTCATACATATACATTGTCATTATGTACAGTTTGGTGTACATTATTGTACAGCAAGCAGGGGGGTGCCTTATGAAGACAGTCTCATTCACTGAATTTCGCAAGCATGCTTCGAATCTTTTTTCAGATGTCGAGAATGGTGAAAAAATTCTTATTATGAGGCACGGGAAAGCTATTGCTGAAATAAACCCGGTTTCAAGTGAATCAAAAAATCCATCATGGAAGAAAAAAGGTTTACGCCTTTCTATAAAAGGGGCGGAGCTTTCTTCAGCTATTATTGAGGAGCGGGAACGTGAAAACGTTCTTTGATTCATCTTCCTTCGCAAAAAGGTATATCGAAGAGAAAGGCAGCCAGCACGTCGATACTATTTGTCAGGAAGCATCTGATCTTTCTATCAGCTTGATTTGCATACCGGAAATTATTTCAGCCTTGAACCGCCGTGTTCGGGAAAGAAGTTTATCCCGGAAAGATTATCATATTATCAAGCGTGCCTTATCCGAAGATGTTCGAGACATCATTATAATAAACCTTACCGACGATGTAATTTCATCTTCTACAAAATTACTTGAGAAGCATTCTCTTCGCGCCTTGGATGCTCTCCACATATCCTGTGCTCTCGAATGGGGAGCAGGCTTGTTTGTTTCATCTGATAAAAAACAAATCCATGCTGCTGAACAAGCAGGCCTTCAAACGAAACTCGTTTTATAAGGCCAACCGTGGCAGCCGCCGCTGATGCGTACCGTCGGTGATACGACTATATGAAAACAAGAGACCTGGGTTTCGATCAATGGTTTGAGGCTCATTCCACCGAGCTCGGCTTGGAGGGTTGCGGCTTTGCCCGCATCTCCGCCGTTGATCGCGGCTCATATCTTATCATGAATGAAGAGGGAGAAGTCCCGGCCGAGCTGACGGGGAAGCTTGCTTATCAGGTTGAAAGCTCCGTCGATCTGCCCTGTGTCGGAGATTGGGTCACGTCCCAGTACTACAACGACGGCACGGCCGCCATCATCCACCGGGTGTTTCCGCGCAAGACGTTCTTGCGGCGCAAAACCGCGGGTGAAACCGTCGACTGCCAGATGATCGCCGCCAACATAGACACCGCTTTTATCGTTCAGTC
>JBDKTY010000111.1:0-63697 GCA_039679945.1 Syntrophobacter sp.
ATCTGGAATAGCCCGGATTATTCATGAATCGCAGTCCGCGTCCGTAAAGCCCAATAAGGATGCGATGCTCAGGGTTTCAAGCGATTTTGGGCCGATAACAGACTGCCGGTCGAAATTGAGGAGGAAAATCCAGCTAACACATGGTCTATACAGGGTTTTTTTACGCTTCTTCTCAGAAAGCCATGAATAATGCGAGCCAAAGACTTATCCATGCACAAAACCTTTGCGCCCGCATCCGGGCTTTTGGCCTGATTTTGCCAGTCCTCAAGCACCAGAATTCCCGGCTCGGCTCAACTACGCCCGTGGTTTTGCATAATTCTCGCGACCAAATCAGCCTCGAACTCCGGCACGATCTCTCCAGAGCCTATTTGCGGATGAGCCCCGAGGCGCCGATCGATTTTCGTTAGGGGGCGGGGAACTGGTATTCTTTTGCCGGAGGGGGACTGGCTCGCGGATAAAAGAGACCACCCGGAGTCTGGTTGATCTCATGGGTCGGCGTATTCGAGGTCCTTCACCGAGGCTATCACCATGAGGAAGGCTTTCGCCAATGAGGAAAGTATGAATTGCGCCCGATGTCAGGTTGGCCAAAGGCATGATAACCTGGAGAAGATGTGGCATCCGCATTGCCGAGGCATGGTTCGACGAACCGACGCCCAGCGGCGGAATTGACCTGGTCTACCTGATTCAGCGTCCAGTGCCGGAACCAGGCGCATTGAACCAGGAATTCAAGACTATCCTCCTGGATTTGAGACGGAGCGAGAAAGACCTTCGCACCGGCTTGAAAGGCAATACCAGATACGAGATACGGCGAGCCGAAAAGGAAGGCCTGTCCCGGGAAAGTCACTCACCGGGTGACGGTCGCGCAACAATGGCTCTTTGTGAATTCTACAATCACTTTGCCGCGCATAAGGGAATCTCCGGCATCAGGCACTCCGATGTGGTCCGTTACGCATCGGCCCGGATGCTCGACCTTTCCCTGTGCCGGGATAAGTCCGGCAAAGTGATAGCGTGGCATAGCCATATCGTCACCCGCGGCAGGGCACGACTCCTTCATTCCGCGTCGTTGCTCCATGAAAGGGAAGACATCGAGGACCGCAACATAATTGGCAGGGCCAACCGCTATCTGCACTGGAAAGACATTCTTCGTTTCAAGGCCGGGGGTTTTGCATTCTATGATTTCGGCGGATGGTATGACGGGCAAACGGACAAAGCAAGGATTGGAATCAACCGGTTTAAGAAACAATTCGGCGGGTGTGTGGTCCGCGAGTTCAACTGTCAGGTCACCCATACCCTGCGGGGGTGGATGGCATCCCGGATTCGCCGTATGAGGCGCGGGGCCGAGTGATTGTTGTCAGTACGCGGGGTTGGCATTCAAGATAATTGCTTCGAACATTTGCCTGTAGATTTATCCCTGGACACCTCGCAAGAAACAGCTTTTCCCCTCTGGCGCCGAGGCGTTCACTCCCGTTCGCGTTGAGCCACTGTGTTCAAGGTCTTGAAGGGTGGAACCGGCCCTGGGATTCGAGACCGGAACGTTGTTACTCCGTCGACCCTGGCCGTGCGAATGCGGGGGTTACTCCGAAAAGACAACCGGCCCCGTCGGGCGCTCGGGAATGCCCTCCGGCCGGATACAAAAGTGAACGTGGAGGCAGAGCGAGGGCAAAGTGTGCGGATTGGCGGGATTCTGGTCAGGCAAACCGGGCGAGGCTGAAGAGTTGTCCCGGACTGTGGCCGCCATGAGCGACACGCTGGCGCACAGAGGGCCGGATGATTCGGGAGTCTGGGTGGACCCGGCGGTTGGACTGGCCTTCGGGTTCCGAAGGCTTGCCGTATTGGAGCTTTCACCGCTTGGTCATCAGCCGATGACATCGGAGAGTGGCCGCTATGTAGTGATCTTCAACGGGGAAATATACAATTTCCAGGATCTGCGATCCGAGCTTGCGGGGCGGGGTCATCGATTCCAGGGCAGGTCGGACACGGAAGTCATCCTCGCCTCCGTGGAGGAATGGGGGGTCGAGGTGGCGGTTTCCCGCTTTAATGGCATGTTCGCAATCGCCCTGTGGGATTGCGCGGATCGGACACTCACCCTCGCGCGAGATCCTCTCGGGATAAAACCGCTCTACTATGGCCGCACAGGTGACACCCTCCTCTTTGCTTCCGAATTGAAGGCCTTTCGCGCACACACCGCATTCCACCCTGAAGTCGATCCCGGAGCAATGGCGCTTTACTTTCGCCACGGATTTATCCCCGGCCCCTGGTCGATCTACCGTGGGGTGAGGAAACTCGAGCCCGGGTGCATGGTCACCTTCCGTCAACCAACGGATTCAGCCGTGCCTCGGGCTTATTGGTCCCTGACGCGGGCCGTACGGAAAGGCATCAACGATCCGTTTTACGGGAGTGAGGTCGAGGCCTGCCGGGAATTGGAACTTTTGCTGCGGGACGCGGTGCGGCGGCAAATGGTCGCGGATGTCCCGCTGGGGGTGTTTCTCTCGGGCGGCATTGACTCCTCAATCCTCGTGGCATTGATGCGGGATCAGTCAAGTGTACCTGTACGCACCTTTACCGCGTCATTCCGGGAAAAGCGCTTCGATGAGGCGCCTCATGCCGCAAAGGTCGCCGATAATTTTGGAACAGATCACACGGAACTATCGGTCACTCCCGATGCCGCGCTGGGGGTAATTCCTCTACTGCCGGCCATGTATGATGAACCTTTCGCCGATGTGTCCCAAATTCCGGTGCACCTGCTCTCAAGCCTGGTAAGAAAACACGTGACGGTATGCCTCAGCGGCGAAGGCGGCGATGAGCTTTTCGGCGGCTATACGCACTACTGGGACTCGCCGGCCATGCGCCGGAGGACGGAGATCGTGCCATTTCCTTTTCGCTTCCTGGCTGGTGTGACGGCACGTTCAACGGGCCGCGTTTTAAAAGAGTTTCCCGGTTGTCTGCCCCGCCGGGTGGGCGGCTCGCTCACGGCACATTCCGACTTCCTCTTGGCGGGATCGGAATTCGATCTGGTAAGCATGCACAACTCTTACTGGCCTTCGGGAGACCGCGGCATAGTAAAGGCTTCCCCATACCCTCACCGCCTTGCCGGCTTCTTCCCACACGAACTCGATTATACCGGGCAACTCATGTTTTACGATACTGCGGTAGGGCTGCCGGACGGTTTACTGACGAAGGTGGACAGGGCCGGTTCGTTCGCGAGTCTCGAAGTCAGGGTGCCTCTGCTCGACCCCGGGGTTGTCGAGTTTGCCTGGCGGCTTCCGGCCCGGTTTAAGCTGCGACCTCCCGGCCATGGCAAATGGATACTACGCAGCCTGTTGCGACGGTATTTTCCGGGAGAGATAGCCGATCGTCCCAAACAAGGTTTCTCGGTTCCCATTGCAGCCTGGTTGCGTGGTGCGCTGAGAGATTGGGCTGAGTCGCTTCTGGCGCCGGGACGGTTAAAGGATTCAGGCTTGAGGGCCGGGCCAGTCCGCGAGGCATGGAATGAGCTGTTATGCTCGGATTGTGAGTGGGAGCCACGTATTTGGATAGTGATCGTGTACCAGGCATGGCGGGAACGGTGGGGGCGCGACCAGTGCCGCGTCCCGTAAGCCAAACGTTGTATCCGGTCCGGATCATCGTGGGTCTGGAGCGGTGATGTGTGCATGAGAATACGGCACAAATCGAAGGACGCAACACTGACCGGCAATCGGAGAGGTCCCGAAGTCCCTTGCGCATAATGATTCTGACGCGGAGTCTTGTAACCGGTGGCGCGGAGCGGCAGTTGGTAACAATCGCCAAAGGGCTTCATCGGAAAGGCCACCGAGTTGCCGTTGGCGTGTTTTATGAGAATGGGCGTTTCGAGAAAGATCTCATGGACTTCGGTGTGCCGGTGTATGCACTCGGGAAAAACGGCCGTTGGGACTTTTGGCGCTTCATGGAACGACTCAAGGCATTGGTGGAAAAAGAGGCCCCCGAGATCATCAGCGCCTGCCACACTACGCCGAATATCTTTGCCATGCTGCTAAAGCCGTTCTTCCCGCGGATTCCCATTGTCCTGGGCATCCGTGCATCCAATATGGACATGACACAATACGACCCGATGGCAAGGCTGACGGACAGCATGGTACGCCGGCTGGGCTGTATCGCGAACCTCGTCATTGCCAACTCGAGGGCCGGCGCTGAGTATGCCATGCGACACGGCCTGCCGAAGCGACGCCTGATGGTGATACAAAACGGGATAGATACGGAGGCGTTCTATCCGGACGCGCAGGCGGGGAAAACGTTGCGGGCAAAATGGGGACTGGGACCGGGAGAACGGCTCATCGGGATCGTCGGAAGATTTGATCCACAGAAAGGATATCCGATCTTCTTCCGCGCGGCGACGCTCCTGTCTGCCGTGAACCGAGGGTTCAGATTCATCGTGGCGGGAGACGGCCCGTCCGGGTTTTCTTCCGGACTGAGAAGGCTCACCATGGAGTTGGGAATTCAGGACAGGGTGATATGGGCCGGGCTCCGGATTGACATGCGTTCCGTGTATAGCGCCCTTGACGTGCTCTGTTCTTCCTCAGTCTACGGAGAGGGCTTCTCCAATGCCGTCGGTGAGGCGATGGCCTGCGGAGTACCCTGTGCTGTCACGGATGTCGGCGATTCGGCCGAGATAGTTGACGGGTTGGGAGAAGTGAGCCCACCCGGAGATACTGTCTCCTTGAAGGAGGCGCTTATGCGGCTTCTGGATAGAACCCGTTTTGAACCTGCTCTGTCGGGCGACTGCAGGAGCCGAATTGAGCGGCTCTACAGTGTCGAGAAAATGGTGAATGCGACAGAGGCTGCCTTTATGAAAACCTGTGGGTTCTGATAGTTTCGAGAGTCATCGCGGCCAGTAGTCCGTACATGGAATACGCCGTCTTTATAAGAACCTGTGGGTTCTCATAATTGCGAGGGCGGGAAAACGGACTTCGCCAGTTTCGGTTGTTGGCGGGAAGGTTGTCGCGATCCACGTCCGTGCCCTGCTTGCCACTGCCTGCGTCTACCCGGCTGTAATCGAAGTCGCCTCGCCGTTGGAGAGATCGCTCATCGAGTCTCGTTATGCCAACTCCGCACCGGCTGCCTGTTGACGGAGCACCGGAGTCGGAAAGACCTTGATTCGACGCCGTCCAGCGATAATGCATTCGACTCTCGGCGTTTGGCATAGGGCACAACCTTTTAACGCTCAGGTCCGGACCTATATAGTTCCTGTAGCGGTATCGGAGGCACTCCACTGGTCATGTGCGGCATCGCTGGCATGCTGGGAACCGACCGAACCAGGTCGTGGCTGCAAGCCATGGTTGCCGGCATGACGGAGACCTTGCTGCATCGCGGTCCCGATGATCATGGAATGTGGGTGGATGAGGCCGCCGGTATAGGGTTGGGGCACCGCCGGCTGGCAGTGCTGGACCCAACGCCGGACGGGCGCCAACCCATGGCGTCGGAAAGCGGAAGGTACCGGATTGTTCACAATGGAGAGGTCTACAACTTTCTGGATCTAAGGGCGGAGTTGCAGTCTCATGGACACATTTTCCGCGGTCGTTCCGACACGGAAGTCATGCTGGCTGCCTTTGAGGAATGGGGCATCGACGACGCCCTTGCCCGCTTTAACGGAATGTTCGCTTTCGCCCTGTGGGACGGTTCGGAGCGGGTATTACATCTCGTCCGGGATAGGATCGGGAAAAAGCCGCTCTACTACGCCCGGTTCGGCGACGTATTTCTCTTCGGGTCCGAATTGAAGTCACTTCGCGCACACCCCGCGTTTGTCCGTGATATTGATCGGCTCGCAGTCGGACAGTACGTGCGGTGCGGGTATATTCCATCACCTATTTCGATTTACAGGCATGTCCATAAGCTTCCTCCCGGAACAACGCTGAGGGTGCGTTCTCACGGTATCGCGGACCTGGAGGAGCCACGTGCCTATTGGTCAATCCGAGATGTTGCCGAGACGGCCGTTTCCAACCGGTTCCAGGGTTCCGCCGCCGATGCGGTAGAAAGACTTGATGAACTTATCCGGGATTCGGTCAGAATTCGGATGATTGCCGACGTTCCGCTGGGCGCCTTCCTCTCGGGCGGAATCGATTCATCCACGGTGGTTGCCTTGATGCAGGCGCGATCGACGGAACCGGTCAAGACCTTTACAATCGGTTTTACGGAAGCCGGATTCAACGAGGCGGAGAGTGCAAGAGCCGTCGCCGAACACTTTGGAACGGATCACTTTGAACTATACATCACGCCCAATGAAGCGATGGATATCATCCCCGGGCTTCCGGACCTATACGATGAACCTTTTTCCGATCCTTCGCAAATCCCCGTGTGTCTCTTATCGCAAACAGCTCGACGGCATGTAACCGTTGCACTCTCTGGGGACGGAGGCGATGAGCTTTTCTTCGGGTACACCCGGTACCGAACAGCTCTCGATGTCAGGAGGATCATGAAGCGGGTTCCGTCAAAGATCCGCAAGGCCGTTGCCCGCGCGCTGTCGGCACTTCCGTTGCGAGCGGCGGACCTGCTCCCGACGTGGATGGTCTCGGTGTTCAGCAGGCATGGAATGCCGGGACCCGTCGGGGATAAGCTCCGGAAGGCGGCGGCGCTGCTCGGGGCTGAGTCCTCAAGGGCTCTTTTCCAGGCACTCCTGGCTCACTGGGAAGATCCGGCTGCCCTGGTGCTCGGGACGGAGCAGTCTCCGAAGAGATTGGAAGAACCGGTTGACGAACCACTTGAAGACTATTGTTCCTACATGATGGCCTTCGACACCGCAAATTACCTTCCGGACAACATCCTTGTGAAGTTGGACAGGGCAAGCATGGGCGTCGGCTTGGAAAGCAGAACACCATTGCTCGATTATCGACTGGTTGAATTTGCGTTTCGGTTGCCTCTCTCGCTCAAGTACAGAGACGGCCGGGGCAAATGGGTCTTGCGTGAATTGCTGCGCGGGTATGTGCCATATAGGCTCATTGACAGGCCCAAAGCGGGATTCGCGGTTCCTGTTGCTTCCTGGCTGCGAGGGCCGCTTCGCGACTGGGCCGAAGAACTCCTCGATGAAACACGGCTTCGTAACGGTGGCATAATCGATCCACGGCCGGTACGCCGCAAGTGGGAGGAGCATCTGGCAGGCGCCAGGAACTGGCATTATATGCTCTGGGATGTCCTCGTATTTCAAAGGTGGATGGAACGATGGGCGCAGTGTTGACCTTCTCGAAAAGCATCGTGCCGTGAAGGAGTTGTCTCCCGGCGGATGATAACAAAGGCGAAGACGCCATAGCACCGACGCGACACTGAATGGCGGTAGCATGAAGCAGCGTTTAAGACAATTTTCCCCGAACTCAAGAAGACCGGGGGGCTGAAGGATTCCCCCAACCCGGGGATTTCGTCCACGCTCGGGGGTGCGAGGTATGATCAGGCCTGCCAGGGAATCGATGATCCATTTGGTGGGTGCGCGAGGCCGGGCATCCGGCGTTTGCGGCGAATGCCCGGCGGTCCCGAGGGTTGTCGTTGTCGCGCCACACTGAGCCGCGGGGCGGCGCTTCGCATGTGGCGGCCACTGCTTTCCCCGCTTCTGAAAAGTATCCCTTCGGTGCCCTCCTGAATGCAACTTTTTACGAGATGACAACCTCTTTGGTATGAACAGGAGAATCCTGCATCTCATTACCGGCCTGGAAATTGGCGGCACGGAAATGATGCTTCTCAGGACCTTGCCCGGAATGCAACGGGCATTCGACAATCGCGTCTGTTGCATCAAGGGTCGAGGGCCGGTCGGAGCAAAATTGCGGAAGGCCGGAGTCCCGGTTTATTATCTCGATCTCAAAAAGCTGTTCGATCCGGATGTCCTTCGAGAATTTCAAGGAATCGTGAAAAGCTTTCGTCCGGACGTGCTGGTTACCTACCTTATCCATGCCGATTTAATCGGAAGAATCCTGGGAAGAGTGTTCGGCATCCCAAAGGTGGTTTGCTCGGTAAGGGCCAAACTGATTCAACCCAAATACTTCCTTTTTACCTTCATTGATGGTTTGACATCCTTTCTTGTTAGCAGCTACCACTTCAATTCAGAAGCAGTGGCAGACATGTACCGGCGGTACTTAAGGATTCCCGGGAAAAAGATCATGGTCATTCCAAACGGAACGGTTGCTGACTGCTGCCCAATGTCCAGTACCGATGTTCGAGCGAAAAGAAGGGAACTCGGACTGCCCCCTGATAAGAAAGTTATAGGCTGTGTTGCAAATTTCAGGAAGCAAAAGGGTCACACGTACCTGATCGAAGGCTTTCGGGAGGTGCTCAGGGAGAGAGATGACGTGATTTTGCTTCTGGTCGGAGATGGAAAGGAGCGGGGGCGAATAGAGGGTGATATCCGTCAACGTGGCCTCTCCGGGCATGTACTCATAGTGAGCGACAGGGATGACATTCCGGAAATACTCGCGGTCATGGATGTTTTCGTTTTGCCCACACTATTCGAGGGAATGAGCAATGCCCTGATCGAAGCAATGGCTGCCGGAAAAGCAATAGTTACATCCGACATTGCGGAAACCAGGGAAATAATCGAGGATCAAAAGACCGGCATTTTGGTTCCGACCAGAAACGCCGAGCTGATAAAGGCGGCAATAGTCAGGCTTCTGACCGGAGATGGATTGTCGAAGACCCTGGGTTTCAACGCAAGGCAAAGGGCGATCAGCGATTTTTCCCTGGATAATACCGTTTCGAGGATGTGTTCCTTTCTGGCTAACGTCTGATGCGGCATCTCGCAAGCTCCCGTATTCTTGAATGCCCCGGACAGCTTTTCGTGAACATCATGTAGGTCCGGCTGGCTGGTATATAGGAAAATAGCAGGTACCCGGTTGAAGCCGCAGCCAAAAATTGTGCTCTTTGCCAATACGGACTGGTATCTCCTTAATTTCAGGCTCTCCCTGGCTAAGGCACTGCGAGAAGAGGGATGGCAGGCCGTTTTTGTTTCTCCCTCCGGAAACTATGCGAGGCGTCTGCAACAGTCGGGCTTTCGGTGGATTCGACTGGATTTTTCTACTCGCGGTACCAATCTGTTCCATGAGGCATTGGTTGTGCTGAGACTTGCCAGGCTATACCGCAGGGAGCGGCCGGTCCTGGCACACCATTTTACGATAAAGTGCAATCTCTATGGAACTATTGCGGCCCGGTTCGCCCGGGGAATCAGCGTGGTCAATTCAATAACCGGGCTTGGCCATGTTTTCATTGACCCGAGCCCGGGGGCCAGTCTGTTGCGATGCATGGCCGGCCTGCTTTACAGCATTATTCTGAGGCTTCCGCATCAGAGGGTAATTTTCGAAAATCAGGAAGACCGTGATTCGTTCTATCACCGGGGTTTTCTCTCAAGGGGGAAAGCTCACATCATCAGGGGAGCAGGGGTAGATTGTCACCGGTTCCGACCGGAATTGAGCGCAAACCTGCCTGAATCAGCAGGGATCAGGGTACTTCTTGCCTCGCGGCTTATCAGGGAGAAGGGGATCCGTGAATTTCTGGATGCCGCGCGTATCGTTAAAGCGAGGACACCCGGCATCGAGTTCGTACTGGCGGGTGGCAGGTACGAAGGCAACCCCTCCTCGTTTAGCGAGGCGGAGATCGGGGCAATACGGCGCGAGGGGCTTGTTGAGTATCTCGGGCACAGGTCCGATATGCCGTCGGTTATGGCTGGCTGCCATATCTTCGTGCTGCCCTCATACGGAGAAGGTACTCCAAGTTCGCTTCTTGAAGCTGCCGCGTGCGAAAAACCGATTGTTGCCACGAGGATCGCGGGCTGTCAGGGTATAGTGCTGGATAGCGTGAATGGTTTTCTGGTACCCGTGCGGGATGCCGCGAGCCTGGCAGTCGCGATCGAAAGACTTGCTGGGGATCACGAAATGAGGAGACAATTCGGAAAGGCGGGGAGACAGATTGTGATGGGCGGGTTTGACGAGAAGATACTCATCGGAAAAACGCTACGAGTCTATAGGGAGCTTTTGGGGCAGCGGCATTAGTCTCTTTCGGGAAGAGATCGGATTATTGCGCGGCGCCCATGCTTTACGGATGGATAATCAGCGGTTGCCTATGGCGTGGCGGGAAAGAACCAAAAGGCAGAGCCCCATGCTCTGCCTTTTGCTCTTTATTTCTTGCCGCTCATCTGACTAATCCGGCGAATCGTGAAGGCTCGGGCAGCGCTTTTCCCCTCACTGCGTGCAATCATCAGCCGGGAGCGGCATCCTCACCCGCTCTCACCGAGGGAATCAGGCGTGAGCAGGTGAGTCCGCGCTGTTTGATCAGGATTTGGAGATCAGCGGTTTTCCCACTGGAAGAATGTTCTTGCCGAAAAGCTGTAGAAAAATTACATGGGCCATCATGTACCATGCCAGGAGAGCACAGATTATCAGATCAATCGCGGTGATAGTCAGAAGTGATTTCATGCCGGCAAGGAAAACCAGGTCGAGGCCGATAAAGCCGAGCAGAAGCGTGAGAAATGTCAGCCACATCGCGGTATGGATTGCAAAGGAACCGATCCACATGATCGCTGTATAGATGGTAAACGCCAGTAGGAAGAATCCGAGGTCAGTCCCGCTAGTCTTGAGATGAGCTCCCACCCAGGTGTTTGGGGCGCCCTGCAGGTCCATGATCAGGAAAATGAATGCGAGGGCGAGCCAGAAAGCGCCGTAGGCCGTAAAAGCACTGTATCCAAAGTTATTGCCGCCCTTGAATTCCTGAAACCCGGCAATCAATTGAGCGCCACCCCCGAAAAACAGAGCAGTACAGAAGATGATCCCGGTACCGCACCAGCCGAGGTTATGAAACTGGAGCAGCAGGGTGGTGCAACCAAAACCCGCCAGACCGACAACAGCCGGATTTCCGCTTGTTTGTTCCGCCATTACAGATCCCCTCCTTATCATTCATTTGTTGAGATTGAGTTCACACCTTGAAATGTTCCGACCGACAGGATTTTTCGCGTGAAAAATCCGTGTCGATCCCGAACCCGTACAGCGCGGCGATCGAAGTCGTCCCACCTCCTTTCAGCAGGTTGATCATGCAACCACATCCGAGTTATGCGAAATCTGCCTTCAATGAAACAGCGGTGTCACCCGTTCGTGCTGAGCGCACTAAAACCCGCATTCGTGTCGCAATGCGCTGTTGCGTTCAAGCTGCCACTTCTGGAGCCCCAAAGGACCGGAGAAATGACGCCTCCGCCTATCACGAGGCCCTTGGAGGCGCACACGGTCGAGCGCGTGAGGCCCGCGGGGCGCCCGGCATCCGTAACGACTGCTCGGCCCAGCCGGGGCAGTCGCGGCGCCATAACGAGTCACATGGCGGCCAAGGGCGTATCGGGACTCGGCTCCCCGCGCTTCTGGAAAGCATCGTTCGATACTGTCTTGAGCGCAAATCGATATAAGGCATTGTGATAGAACAGCATTGCAGCCACGCACACCCGGTCCATTCATGCTTGGATACCCAGTACGAACGGGGAGACGAGCCGCTTGCACGAGCGCCCGGTTCAAGCCGGAAGGAGCTGTTTGTTGAGAGGAGTAGAAGCCGGAACGGGCATATTTGCCCTCTGATAACTCAAAAAAGCGACATTCGAAAATGAGCGGTATCAGAGGGTCCGCGTTACACAAGCCGGGTCATCAATCCATGCCACTTCCGGGAAAACCGGAATCCTGGTCTTGGTAACCCTTTGCCTGAACAAATCTGAACCCCGGTTTTTCACCGGGGTGACGCATTGCGCGCGGCAGCCTCCTGCTTTCGATATACGCCTTGCCACGCGAACACGGAACTAGCTCGGTTCAGGACCAACGTTATCTTGAATGCACGTGTATTGCGTTGCATCGGTGCACGGACCCTTTCACGGGGCCGCAATCCCCTTTTTCTACCGGCCCGTGCCGAACCTTACCGCGCGTCCTCCGCCCAAGATAACTAACTTACTTATATCACACATTTATTACATGTGAAATAATTCTTCTAACCGATCCGGTTTTAAGGTGATACGGATAAAGGACTTTAGACTGCTAAATGCTCAATTAAATTGAGTCGATAAAGACCATTTATATTTATGGGGCAATAAAAGCCCAACTGCTGGAAAATGAAATGACTTCATTCGGTGCAGTGATCCATTTATCACAAAGTTCAATCAGCCTGCGATTTTGATCGCCCGCAGATTCTCCCATGTTTGCGGGGAGTACCAGATGCGTATGAATTCCTCGATGAAGGTTCTCTCCCTGGCGGCTATTGCTTCGGCAAGCGGATTTCGTAGAAGTTTCTTGATTTCGGCGAAAGCGGCGCCGGATTTTGCCGCGAATTCCCGGGCGACATCCATGGCTTCCGGCAAGAGGTTTTCCGCGGAGGTGACTCGGTCAACCAGTCCCAGTCCGGCGGCTTCCTCCGCGGTAAACATTTTACCCGAGTAGAGAATGCGTTCGGCGTTTCGGGCGCCGACACAGTGCTTTAGAATCTCCACGCTTCCGGCAAAGACAGAAGAGCCGAAGTTTATTTCGTTGAGCGATATTTTCGCCCCGCCGGTGACCATGAGCCTGAAATCGCAGGCTGTTGCCAGCATGCAGCCTCCCGCGATCGTATGACCATTCAATGCCGCTATTACGGGCTTTGGATAGGTAAAAATGCGCGCGCAGAGTCCGGTGAATGTGTGCAGGTATGCGGCGAACTCTTCCCTTGTGTGGTTCAGAAATCCCGGGATATCGAAACCAAAGGTGAAAAACTTTCCGTGCCCCGTCAGAATGATTGATCCCAATGAGTCGTCTGTTTCGATTCTGGCCAGGTGGTTACCGATTTCCTCAACCACTGTCTCGTTGAGTGCGTTCACCTTCCCTCTCGCAAGGACTATTGTCGCTATCCCGAATTCCTTCTTGAGAGTAACGAATTCCATGACTCTTCCTCCCTGGGGTGAATGTTGTCATGAACGCTGTGGGTGTTGGCCCGCGTTACGCCGGATTTGTTGAATGGAATAAACCAGAAAGTGAATCGGAAAGAATCGCCCGTTTGGGGGAGGGCCGCGGTTTTAAAACAGTCCAAGGCGAGCGGCGACCATGGCAGCTTCGGTCCTGTCGTTTACACCGAGCTTGTTGAAAATATGGATGGTGTGACTCTTTACCGTATGAGGGCTTACCGAAAGGATTTTAGATATTTCGGAGTTGCTGAAACCTTCGGCCATGAGTTTCAGGACTGTCAGTTCGCGCCGGGTCAGGCGGGCCGGTGTGATATTTGGGGGTGGAGCATGCTCGAAGCCGGTCCTGATTTCAAGCAGTCCCCGCAGTCTTCTTTCCAGGCTGGTTATGTACTTTTCCTGCCGGGCAAGGTCGGATTTTCTCCCCGTGATGTCGAACCCGATGGTGAGGGCGAACTCAACCTTGCCGTCAGGATCAAAAATGGGATGCGCTCTTATCTCGCCCCAACGGGGAAGGCCATTTGGGAGCCGTTCGTATCGTTCTCTTTCCAGAGTACAGGTTTTGCCGGAATCGAAGACGGTTGCGACGGGGCATTCCGCGCACCGCTCCTTTCTCTTCTGGTAGAATTCAAAACAGAATTGACCTGTCCTGCGCGCTTCATTCGGGACAATGTTATGCCAGACGATCCGAAAGTCCCGGTCGATCACATTGCAGTGAAAGTCAGTGCCGCCGGAAATGGCGGAATAGAAGATGTCCGCCATTTTGTCAAATTGTCGATGTCGGAGTTGCTCATCCATTGCGTTTTCGCCAGATGCAAAAGGGCAATGCCGCCGGGCATCAACTCTACCTCGAGACCTTCATCAGTCAATAACAGTTGGAATAATACCGGAATTTTCGGACTATGACGAGCACGGCGCACTGCATGGATGCGATCGGAAACACCCGGCGAAGTGAGCAATTCCCCTTGCGATAACAGTGACGGGAAACCCTCGCACAGTGCTTGCGTGGGGTCATATCCACGCGGCTTTCAACGTCCGCGACCCGGTAAGGACTCTCCCGAGCCATGATAGCGAAAAGTGGTTGCCCGGGATCTTGACGCTATCCCTTACCGCCTCCGAGGTAAACAGACTGGACCTGGGGATTGGAAACCAGGGCTTGCGCGGAATCCTCCAACACGATCTTGCCCAGTTCCATTACGTAACCGCGGTGCGCCAGTTTGAGTGCGGCCCGTGCGTTTTGCTCCACCAGAACTATGGTTACTCCCGTTTCATTGATTTCGCGTATTGTCTGGAATATGACCTTGATGAGAAGCGGCGCCAGTCCGAGACTCGGTTCATCGAGCAGCAGCAGCTTCGGTTGCCCCATAAGGGCTCGGCCGATTGCAAGCATCTGCTGTTCTCCACCGCTCAGTGTGCCCGCCAGTTGGTCACGCCTGCTGGCAAGTATCGGAAAAAGATTGTAGATCCATTCCTCGGTGTGCTTTACCTGTTTTTTGTCTCCGCGGATGTAGGCTCCGAGATTCAAATTCTCCCGCACTGAAAGAGTACCGAATACGCGTCGTCCTTCGGGTACCTGTGCGACACCCCTTTTTACAACATGATGTCCCGGAAGCTGATGAATCGGTTCGCCGTCAAGTGTGATCTTTCCCCGTGATGGTTTCACCAGGCTGCTGATGGTCATCAGGGTAGTGGATTTCCCCGCGCCGTTCGCACCCAGGATGGCCACGATCTCCTTCTGTTCGACTTTCAGGTTTATGCCGTGAAGGACCTCGATGTTGCCGTATTTGACGTGCAGGTCCTCGATCTCCAGGAGTGTCATGCTAGTACTCATCCTCCGCGCCCAAATACGCCTCGATGACTTTAGGGTCTCGCTTGATCTCATCGGGCGGGCCTTCGGCAATCTTTCGACCATATTCCATGACGATGATATGTTCGCAGACTCTCATAACCAGGGTCATGTCATGTTCAATGAGCAACACGGTGATTCCCAGACCGCGAATTCTGCCGATAAGCGTAATGAGATCAAGTGTCTCCTGCTCGTTCATACCTCCAGCGGGTTCATCGAGAATGAGCACGCGAGGTTCGGTGGCGAGTGCCCTGGCTATCTCGATCAGCCGCTGGTTTCCGTACGAGAGGTTCTTTGACAACTGCTCCGCCTGAGACCTGAGTCCCACCAGGGACAGGGCCTCCAGGGCTTTTCCCAGGGCTTTCCGCTCTTCTCGACGCTGGCCGGGCAGGTGGAGCATCGAGCCGAGAACGCCGGAGCTCATCCTGCAGTGGCAGCCCGCCAGGACATTTTCAAGGACCGAAAGATTCTGAAACAAACGGATGGTTTGGAAAGTGCGCGCAATCCCCCGCGCGACAATCTGGTGCGTGCGTAATTTCAGAAGTGAGTGGCCGTCGAAAAGGATTTCGCCCTCATCGGGTCGGTAGATACCCGTTATGAGATTGAACACCGTGGTCTTTCCTGCCCCGTTGGGGCCAATCAACCCGGTGACGCTGCCATTCTCGAGGTTGCAGGAGATGCCGCTTACCGCGCACAGCCCTCCGAAATTCTTGGTGATGCGTTTTAACTGCAGCAGGCTCATGCTTTATCCCCTTCGGACGCAAGAGGGGGCAGCCTGTACTTCCGGGGGCCTGCCGGCAGGAGTCCCTGAGTGCGGAAAATCATCATCGCCACCATGGCGGCTCCGAAGATGAGCATGCGCGCGGAGGCAAACTGTCGAAATATCTCGGGCAGGCCGGTGATGAGGAAAGCCCCGATGAGCACGCCGGGAATACTCCCCGATCCGCCGAGGATCACAATTGAAAACATCAGGACGGATTCCCAGAAGCTGAAGGATTCCGGAGAAATAATACTCATTTTTGCTGCGTAGATATTGCCGGCCATACCGGCCCAGGCTGCTCCCAGAACGAAGGCTATCAGCTTGTACCGAGCCGTGTTGATTCCACTGCCTTCCGCGGCGACTTCGTCTTCTCGCAGGTAATTGAGGGCGCGACCTACCCGAGAGTACTCCAGGAGGTGAAACAAGATCACGGTGACGCCCGCAAATATCCATATGAGGTAGAAAAACTGCAGCGGGGTCCGCAGGGCGAAACCGAAGACGGACGGGCGCGATACCCCGAAGATCCCGTTGGCGCCCCCGGTAATTCCAAAAACATCGTTGATGAGGGCAATGCGGACTATTTCACCCACCCCGATGGTGACAATGCAGAGATAGTCCCCGCGCAGATGGATGATGGGCCGGGCAACGAGAAGAGCAAACAAGCCCGCCGTGAAGCCGCAGACAGGCAGGAGCCATAAAACGGGTATGTGGCAGGTAGTATTGAGAATCGCCGCCGTATAGGCCCCGACCGCATAGAAAGCGGCGTGCCCGAGGTTGAACAGGCCGGTATGTCCTACTATCAGGTTCAAACTCAGTGCCAGGATGGCGTAAATGCCAATGTTGTTCAGCACGTCTATCCAATAGGCGTTGAGAACAAGAGGAAGCGCCGCCAGAATGGCGCCTGTCCCCGCAAAAATGACAATTTTCTGCTTCATACCTTTTCCGCCACCCGCTCACCCAGCAGCCCCGTTGGTCGGAAAATGAGTATCAGGATCAAGACCAGGAAGGCAATTGCGTCTTTGTACGCCAGCGAGACATATGCCGCTCCCAGTGACTCGATGACGCCAAGGAGAAGCCCCCCGAGCATTGCTCCCGGAATGTTGCCGATTCCTCCCAGGATGGCGGCGGTGAACGCCTTTAACCCATATCCCCAGCCCATGGTGAAATTGATCTGCCCGTAGTACAGCCCTACCAGCAGTCCAGCGGCTCCACCCAGAGCCGGTCCCACCATGAAGACCATCAGAATGACACGATTTACATCGATACCCATGAGACGGGCGGCTCCCTGATCGATTGCCGCCGCCCGAATCGCCGTGCCGACCTTCGTTTTCTGAATAAAAAAGTATAGCCCGCCCATCATTGCCAGAGATATGCAAAGTACCAGGACCCGGACGAGCGGGACCTGGATGCCCAGGATATTCATGGCCATCCTTGGCAGAATGTCCTGTGGATAGACCTGGTAGCGAGCGCCATAGACCAGCATAATGGCATTTTGCAGAAAGATGGAGGCGCCGAGGGCGGATACGACGGCGGAAAGACGCGGAGACTCCCGTAAGGGACGGTAGGCGACACGGTCCAGTAAAGCCCCGACGATCGCGATCATTCCCATTACCATCAAGGCCAGGATGACGGTGCCCCAAAAGGGGCCCATCCCGGTGAGAAAGTGCGAGGCGAGAAGAGTAAAACCCAGGTAGGCGCCGAGTGTAAAAAGATCGCTGTGGGCAAAATTAATCAGCTTCAGTACGCCGTACACCATTGTGTAGCCCAGGGCAATAAGGGCGTAGATGCCGCCGACGGCGAGACCATTTGTCAATTGCAGAGCAAGTTGTTCCATGAATTTCGTTCGATTGACTATCTTCAGTTGATCCAGGTGGAACGGCGGAGGACCGGTGCTGTCGACTCGGTCCTTCCTCGGCCAATAACGAAGCGAGTCCAGTTTGCCGGACTTCGGCAAACCCGGACCCGCCCGTCGTCATATCAAGCCAAAAGCATGGGTGGACATCCTCCAGCCCGCGCCAACGTCATCGTTATTATGGTTGCAGAATAAACTGCCCCTCGGGGTTCACCCGGTAAACCTTGTACACTTCTCCAACCCGGTCGCCTTTTTCGTTAAATGATATCTTTCCGGTCAGCCCGGGGTAGTCCTTGAGCCCCGAGTGGAGATAGTCGGCCATTTTTCCGGAATCAGCCGCCTTTGCCTGCTCAAGAGCGGCTATGGTTACCCGGAAACCATCACCTGCGAGGACCGAGTAAATAGACCCGGGAGGATTGCCATGCTTCTTGGAGAAGGTCGCCAGAAATGCTTTCGCCTCCTCGGAAGGCAGGTCCTTTGGCAAAGGGGCGCTGATGAAATAAAAGCCCGCGGCTCCCTCTTTTCCGGCAACTTTCACGAGATCCGGGTTATTGGTGGCGTCACCGCCCATGAAGGGAACGTTCCAGCCCATTTCCCTTTTCTGCTTGAGGAGGAGACCCGCCTCGCCATAATAACCCGTGAAAAAGACGAAGTCAGGGTTTGCTCCCTTCATTTTCGTCAAAATGGTTGTGTAATCCTGTTCCTTCGGGGTCAGGGCATCGAAGAAGACGATTTCCACGCTCTTGTCTTTTCCCAGCAGGCCCTTGGTCTCATCCGCAAGACCTTTGGCATAAGTGCTGTTGTCGTGGAGGATGGCCACTTTCCTGATGTTGAGTTTGCGTATGGTGGCGGCGGCTACCTTGGCCTGCTCGTCATCTCGCGGGCATGTGCGGAAGAAATACTTCAGGTTCTTTTCCGTCAGCCTGATCGCGGTCGACCCATTTGCGATCTGGATGATTTTGGCTTCATCGTAAGTATTCTGGGTCGCCTCGGTAACCGCGGAACCATAGGTACCGACGACAGCGACAACACCGAGGGTGGCCAGGCGTTGAGCGGCCAGTGCCGCGGTGCGCGGATCTCCACCGTCGTCCTCGCTTATTACCTCGACCTTTTGGCCGTTTACACCACCCTTGGCATTGACTTCCTCCGCAAGCAACTCAACAACCTGTTTCATCTCCTGGCCTTCGCTTGCCCATGACCCGGTCATGGGCCCCATCAGTCCAATTTTGATCGGCCCGGCCGCTAGTGCGGTACTCGCAATGAAACACATCGCAAAGACCAGTATGAGGGATTTCTTCATGGACTCACTCCTTTTAGCAAAAATAGGCTTACAGACAATCATTTCTCACTGTCATTGACTGTTCCACCGGCAAAAATGAAATCTTCCACTTCTCCCAGATTCACCACTCCCATGTCAAGGAAAGTCTCCGATTTTTTCCGCGGGAGGACGCGAACTCGAATGAATGGAGTATAAGGAGTTGACTAAACGCGGGTTAATGGAATAAGACGATCCGGGCTCGAAACGTGGCCCCGCGCGCTTTCAATGCCGGGATCACCCGGACACGGATTACCGGACCCGTGGCGCAACCGGGCGCTGGATGATCAACGCGGGATCGGTCCTCTCCGGGCTGCCTTGACGATGGATGGCGGAATTTGTCCGCGGTGAGCATCGGGCAATGATCGGCGCTCCGGCATATGACCACCAATCCAATGTGAATCAAGAGGGTTTTGAAATGTCGAACACTACGGATGTTGCTCATCCCTCTCATGTCGAATGGCTGGAGGATGAAATCCAATCCGCTATCTCCCGCTGGAAACATGAGCATGATTGCGCGGATTACTGGCGCCGCCCGCTGGCGGCCATCGCTTCGGCGCACGATCCTCTGTTTGAAAAACTTCGGCTGATTATCGACCCTGAGCATGCATTGCCCTCCGAACTGCTCCCCTCCGCTCGATCGGTAATTGTGTTTTTTATACCTTTCCATAAGTGGATGGGAGAGGAAAACGGCCGATTCGGACCTTTCGCCGCCCGAAGCTGGGCCGAAGCATACGTGATCACGAACCAACTCATTGCGTCGGTGAACCTGCATCTGAAGGAATGCCTCGCACAGGCCGGCCATCAGTCCGCCACAACCCCCGCGACGCATAATTTCGACGAAGAGAAGCTTATCAGCAAGTGGTCTCACAAACACCTGGGCTACATTGCCGGACTGGGAACCTTCGGCTCCCATCGTCTTTTGATCACTCGGTCCGGCTGCTGCGGACGTCTCGGGAGTCTTGTCACCACCATGGAACTCGCTCCAACCAGCCGCCCGCGGGAGGAATGGTGCCTTCTCAAGGCGGGGCATCGCTGCTCCGCGTGTTTTGCAAAGTGCAAGTATGGGGCGCTTGATGAAAACACCTTCGATCGTCACGCCTGCTACCGCCAATGCCTGGTTAACGACAACCACTACAGTGATCTTCCCCTGGTGGATGTGTGCGGCAAGTGCGGCTGTGACGTTCCGTGCAGCTTTGGAATCCCCTCGACGCCGCCAACATCGCCACAAACGATTCGGAAAGCAAGGCACGGGCTTGCTTGAAGAAATACGACTACATGTTCACAGCCGGCTTCGCACTATTTCGAAGTCGGACCGGCCTTTAGGGTCAGGGGGTCTCACCATCTTCCTGCTCGACTCCAAAGGGATTGCGCGATACTGGCAGTAAAGGTCCCGGGGGATATGGAGGAACGGCTGAAGCAACTTAACGGTAATGACTAGTGTGCCCTTACCGGGCCATCGGTATCTCAGTATGATCTCCCACCAGGTCCATTATATTGGTAGCTCGACATACCATTGCCTTATACCGACAGCGAGGACATTGGGCAGGGTAGAGCCCGCCCGATGTCCTCGCGTTTTCATTTCAAAATCAAGAGAAGGAAACGCTCTGGAGTGAGTCCGAAAATTCGCGTATCCTTGAAGGCGTCGGGTCTGACCGGAAAGTGAAAGACCCGCCGTGGGCGCAAACCGCCGGAACGAGATTCACCGGTGTTACCTCAATTTTCCCCAGGACATAATACGGAGAGCCGAATTCCCCGAGCAGCCCCGACACCATGTAGAATCAATTGTTCATGAGCGATGCGGATAAGCCGCCTTGGTGTGAGAATCTTCCCAGGCGGCTCGGGACTCCATTATTCCAGGAAAGCGCCATCCGCCTGCAGAGCCTTCTGTAGAGCCGCGACTTTCAAAACACTCGGCGCTACGCCTCTCTGAATCGAGAGCGCCGCCGCCGTGCCGATTGCCTGCCCCATGACCATTGCCGGACCCATGACGCGAATGGATGCCTGCGCCTCATGAGAAGCGCTGATGAACCGACCGGCCATCAGCAGATTCTGCACTCGCATTGGAATAAGAGCGCGATATGGGATAGTATAGAAACTGTCACCTTCCAGATAGATAAATGTTCTTCCCGTTGGCGTTACAACTTCAAACGGCCATGCACAGGCGCCAACGCCGTCGGGATAGTGGGTCGCGGTCTTGAGTTCATCGGCCGTCATTTTGTGGAGTCCCTTGACCCGCCTGCTCTCTCTCAGACCAACTTTCGAGCCGGTGGCTATCAGCTTTGCGTTTTCGCAGCCGGCGATCCTGTCTTTGAGGAACCGGGCAAGCTCGTGAGCCACCTTTCTCCCATCAATCGCCGCCTGGGTAAGCTGCTTCGGATCGGTGGCGTTGACCTGCCAGGGAACGCCGGCCCAGTTGAACCACCAAACACCGGGTGTCGTCCAGGAGACAGAAATGCACGTATTTCTCGTAATCTCGTATCCAGCGGCAATGCCTGCAGCGATGGAGGTGGCGTTGATGGCCGAGGATTTGAAGCTGGAGCTCACATTCGTGAGCTGGAATACCATGTCGGTTGCCTGGAAGGTCCCCTTCCCGTCACCCAGGGTATAGGGAACTCCGGCGCCTGCGCAAACGTCGCCGTCGCCCGAGCAGTCAAGAACTCTTTTTGCAAGGATCGCCTGCCGGCCGCCTTTATTCTGGACTATGACTCCCTTGATGGTGTCGCCTTCCATTATAGGCCGGACCATCTGTGTGTAGTAAAGCTTCTTCACGTTAGCGGCGGTTGTCATTTCATCAAGCACAACCTTCATGAGTTCCGGATCGAAAGCCGTGGCATTAACGGCGGTCGAGGCGCCCTTGTCGTAAAGGGCTTGAGATATCTCCTGGCTAATTCCCCTGGCGATCCGGATTTTCCCCGTGCCGCTCGTGGACAAACCGCAAAAATTGGAGACCAGGCCGCTGGTCGCATTCCCGCCCAGACACCCGAAGTAGTCCATAATGAGCGTTTTCATGCCGTGTCTCGCCGCGGCAATAGCTGCGGTAACGCCCGCCATGCCGCCACCCACCACGACTACATCAACTTGCCTCGTAACCGGAACTTGTGCGCTCGGGTCTGTCACGTATCCAGTGGCGCTTTGAGCCGCCTCATAGGCATCACCCGAAGATATGGCTGGCTTAGGCACAGCCATGCTGACCACCCCGCCGATTCCGGCAATGGTCATGCTTTTGAGGAAAGTTCTCCTTGTGGACCCCGCCGCTTCCGGAGCATTCGCCTTTTCCTCAACCACTTTCTCTTTGCGATCGTCTTTCTGATCCTTCATCTTTCTCCCCCCGTGAAAGGAATCATGGACGTGAAGACACCAATCAGAGACTTACCAGGCTGATAGTTGATTGAAATCATGCTCGTGACCCGTAACCGTTTGCTGGCGACGAGCACCGAGCGCGGGTGAATCCCAAAAAAACGCTCTGTCCTTGAGATGCCCGCCTTCTAGGCGAAATACGTTTTCGTGGTCACCTCCTTTCACTCCGATGTGTGTGGAAGTTTAAGGTTTTCGAACAAGACTGGAACATGCGAAGCCATGCTGACAGGTCTCTTCCAGTTACGGGTCCCGGCAGAGACAGGGACAGTGGCTTCTCTATATACGGTGAATTGGGTGCGTGCCGGGAAGTGGCGGAAAGAAAAGTCGGCACAGCCTGCTTCTCCGCTCGATGTTCTTGCCGGATACGCGCGGAGATCCGCCCGTAATGACCGGGTGCACAGTGGCCTTCGGCGAGGATTGCAACTCGATTGTTAAAAGGGTATGTGCTCCGGCTTTTTCGCCCGCGTGGTACGGGAGATGGACCTGGAAATGAGTCATTTAGAGGCAGTACCAGCATATCTGATCTCCACTTGTTGACACGGATCATAGGTACTATCTGCCTTTTATAGTGGCAACCAGCATATCCATAACCGGCGGAATAGAGATTTTTGTGGTAACATGTGCATCTTGAGTGGCTGATTAATTATATTTATGTACTCGTATTCTCATCATAAATAGTGGTGGATAGGCAATAAGTGGGCTAAATTTAAGTCAAATGCGTGAAAATAGTCATTTGTGCCTATTAATAGATACACCATGGATATAGTTGTAATTGACTATTCGATTGTAACTCTTTCTTTGGCTTTCCCTTTGCGGTCCTCGGATATAAAGGTTGTGAGCCCATCGAAGGCTGAGAGGCAAAATCTTCTGGCCGTGGCGGGCAATAATCCTGGCGCGGAAAGCTGTCCGCCTCACGTGGGTATCCAGCCCGGCAGTGCCCCAACCGGGATTTCTTCGGCCAAAGAGTGCCGACAAGACGAGGGGCTGGTGGAAAAGGCGCCTGGGCTTTTCACAATCGGCTGCACGGTAACAAAGTTTCGGCAGTCCCGGATGACGCAGGCAACGGCGTGGTTCAGTCCTCCATGTGCTGCGGTTCATCCAGGAGGTATAGGAGATATTAAAGGGCGGGGCCGGCCGGTTTCTTATAAGATGCGGATGGTTCGTGACAAAGGTGGACTCGGAAGAAGTTCCGCCGGTCTATACGATGGGACTCGGCCCGCTGGGAAGGTTTTGCCCCTGTTTCCTATTGCTGTTGACTTTCTTGATCGGGAAATTATAATTAACGTCAAACAAGAGGGAGTAGCTACCCGGGTAAAGTCACCAGCACGGCGGTGTTCGCCTGGCTTTACCGTTGGCGCGAGCCGATTAGCGAGACTTTTGGGATGGCGGAGTTATGAGCCAGGCCCGGAGCCTCGTTTTTTTTTACCCAAATAGACGGAAAAGGAAAAGTATATGAAAAAAGGGCGCAGGTGGGGAGCAGCAATGGTTCTATCGCTCATCGTGGTATTCACGGCTTTCGTTGTCATGGAGTCCAGCGCGTGGGCCAGGGCCGGCGGCGGCGGTTCCAGCGGAAGCAGAGGCAGCAGGAGTTTCTCGAGCCCGAGCGCGCCCTCGGGCCCTTCGTCGGGTTTTCCAGGAATTAACTCCCCTGGAAGGAACCCCTCCGCTGGATTCCCATCCCAGAGCCAGGGTGGGTTCTTCAGCCGAAGTCCATTTATGTCGGGGCTGGCGGGAGGACTTGCCGGCGGTTTGCTTGGTGGCATGCTTTTCGGCGGTACTGGTCATGCCGCGTCCGGTATGGGGGGCGGAGGAGGCGGTATTGGTTTGCTTGACATTGCGATAATAGGTCTGCTTCTCTACTTTGGCTGGAGGTTTCTTAAGAGGCGCCGCGATGCGGCCCAGGCATTCCAGGGGACCTCTTATTCTCAGAGCTATGCCGAGCCAGGTTTTTCGAATCCTTCTTCCCCGCCCTATGTTCCCGAAGGGGAGGTGGAGGAGGGGTACCGCAGGCTTCAGCAGGCTGATCCCGGCTTTTCCGAACAGGCCCTCAAAGAGGAGTTCGAGGACATCTTCTTCCGAGTTCAGGCCGCATGGATGAATCGTAGCCTGGATGGCGCCGTGGGGATACTCACTCCGGAGATGACAGCCTACTTCATCGGTGAATTCGAGGGAATGAAAAAGCAGGGGCGCATAAACAGGCTTGAGAATATCGCAATCCGGAAAGTGGAACCCTCCGAGATTTGGCGGGAGGAGGGCAGGGATTATGTTACGGTTCTTATTACCGCCAACCTGCTCGACTACACTGTAGATGACCAGACAGGGCAGGTCGTGGGGGGAGACCGGCTGAACCCGGTGAAGTTCGAGGAGTTCTGGACATTCTGTCGCGAGATCGGGACTTCACCCTGGCAGCTTGCCGGCATCAACCAGCCGGGACAGGCATCGCTTCGCGCCAATTAGGCTAAGCGGGGGGCGGGCACAAAAGCCTGCCCCCGTCTACACACACGAGGCTGCACTGGAGCCGGTCCGGTGCCGCGTGAAACGAAAATTCCCGGAAACAGATGCGGCGCCCTGTTCCCCATGCTCCTCATCTCGGGTCACTCATTGTGGGGTGCGGGCGGGACCAATTGCTGCATGAGGTCGTCTTTTTCGCCCCATAATTTATATAGCCAATCCCTGAATTTTCGGCGGTATGCCCTGTCCGTGAGATAATCCCCGAGCAGCTCCGGTGTAACGGGAATCTGCTTTATTCTCACGTTTATTTCAAGAGTCCTGCTGCACAGGAATCCCCATAACCCGGGAATGCCCTTCGGGTAGGCGATTGTAACATCCAGTACAGATCTCAGTTGTTGACCCAGAGAGCAAAGCGCTATGGCCATTCCTCCGGGCTTGGGCTCCAGCAGGTGTGTGAATGGAGATTTTTGCTTCTCTTTCTTAGCCGCCGTGAACCGCGTGCCTTCTACAAAATTCATGATAGTAACAGGCGACTTCTTGAACTTTTCACATGCATTGCGGGTAGTTTCGATGTCCTGGCGAGGGGAGGCCGATCGCTTCATAAAAGGAAAATCCAACACCCACCATGCGAGACCGATGACAGGTACCCAGAACAGCTCCTTTTTGAGGAAGAATTTCAGGGGTGGGGCTTTTCGGTGGAAGACGCTCTGCAGGACGACAATATCGACCATGGACTGGTGATTTGCCACCAACAGGTACCATGCATCCGGCCGCAGGGAATCAGCGCCCTGGACGTCCCATCTTATATTCTTAGTCAGTCTGAGTCCGAGGCTGTTGAGTCCCACCCAGCCTTGAGCAATTGCATTTGCGATTCTGTCGCAGACTACGCGCCAATGCTCGTTCGGTACAAGTCTGAACAGCGCCAGGGGGTAAAGTAACAGCGAACAAAAAAGAGTATTGGCGCCGACCACCAAAATAGAAAAAGCACCCAGCATCTGAGAGGACAAAAAGTTCAACATGGTTCTCAGGTTTCCTTGTGAATGATTCACGGGTCGTGGCGTTCCCCGGGTGAGGGCGCCGGGCTCGGACAGACTTGCGAGTCTGGGAATCATGTCGCTAATATGGTAAAAATTACGGGCAGTTATTCGGGAATACCTGTTTCGTGACCCTCAGTATAACACTTCACGGGCAAAGTGCGAAGCGGACAGTGTGATCAATGAATGGCAATCATGCCACACAGCCGTAAACCTTGACAAAGGTATAATCCCTGACTGTATAATTCAACAGCAGGAAAAGGTGAAATGCTTGTCTGCAACCCCTCCCCCGTTGAAAGGACTCACATGGACAGGACCTGCGCGCCGGCAGAGCATTCGGTTCAGTCATCAAGGACCGATTGGCATAATCTCTATAGAAAACCCCTGCTGGATTTGGGCACGTCAGGAAATGAGGATTTCAGCGGAATCTACTCGCACGGCTATGATCCCGAGACGGTGAGTCAGTATGTCCAGGCGCAGTTCCTTCGGGATGCCGAAACATACGTTGCCAAGTATACGAATACCGACTATTGGCGCAGACTGATCAGGCGAGCTTTCGACACGGCGGGTATTGACTCGCCGGTCAATGAAGTGATCCTGGATCTTGGTTCCGGAGCCGGCAACACTATATTCCCGCTTCTTGAGTTGTGCCCGCGGTCGACGGTTATCGCCAGCGATCTAAGCGCCAGGATGTTGGCCCTTTGCAAGAAGGCGCTGCCTCCGGGGGTCGGTAAGGAGCGCATTGGTCTTCTGGAACTCAATGCCGAGGACCTTGATTTCGATCCCGGCAGTTTCGACCTGGTAGTGGGAGGCGCCATCCTTCACCACCTGCTAAGACCCGAGTTGACGCTGGAAGGGTGCGCCCGCATACTGAAGCCGGGCGGGCATGCGATCTTCTTTGAACCCTTTGAAAACGGCAATGCCATCCTTGGGCATATTTACAATATAATAGCAAGCTATCCTGAATTCGGTCTGCCGTCTGATATAAAAAGGTTCTTTAAGCATTTCGCTCATGATCTGAACCTCAGAAAAGGCCGTGACAAAAGCGCACCCATTTATCGCCAGATGGACGATAAGTGGTACTTCACCAGACGCTACTTCGAGGAGTTCGCGGAGCGCTTCGGTTTTTCGCGATGCACAATCTACCCGTTGCATGGACCCGAGCGGCAGTTTGAACGCCAAACCGAGGTCTACCTGCGGCTGGCACTCAATCGCGCTCATAAGGACCTCCCGGAGTGGGCGTGGGAGATGCTCCGCCAGTTCGATGCTTTTTCGGATGACCTGAAAAACGAAATGCTGATCGAAGGGTGCATCATACTGCGCAAGTAGAGAGGGGGATTGTGAGGCAGACCCGCGTTCCGGGCGTGGACTGCATGAAATTTCGCCGGGGTGGCAAACCTTTCGTTCAGCCGCCCTGCCGGAGTCTGTGATTTGCCCACGCCCCGTGGCCCTGTAAAAGAGGACCTGCTGGCTGAGGTCCACGGCCCCTGCAAGGGCTTGGGGCCATGCCGGTTGATGTCTTTTATTCCGGGATCGAGGTGGAGTGACAGGATAGGCCCCGCGAGGCCTGCTCCCTGTTCTGCCTTGCATAAAGCCCGGTATGAAGAACCGGGTATTGCGGACTGGAATGATCCAACAGCGAGCATGTGCCCGCTATCTTCGGGAAGGACAACCGGCGCGAAAAACGGAAAAGGCCGAAACAGTTCCGGCCTCTTCCTAAAGTGGTTCGATTTCCTGGCGTTCCGAGCGGTTCTGTTTCGAACGGCGCCGGAATCTATACCTTTTTTACATTAATTGCCTGTGGACCTTTCTGGCCCTTCTCGATCTCGAAAGATACCTCCTGACCCTCGCTCAGAGTCTTGAAGCCCTTTCCCTCTATGGCGCTGAAATGCACGAAAATATCCGGACCGCCAGTTACCTCGATAAAACCATAGCCTTTTTGTTCATTGAACCACTTCACACGACCTTCCGCCATTACAGACTTCCTTTCACTTAAATGGTTTTTTCTGGCTGGTGCGTTATTTGAGCTACTTTCGGAAACGTCCTGCATAGGCGAAAGACCGATTTCCTGACATTCCCAAATACCGACCACAAAAAACGGATAGGTCTATCCTAGTGGCATTTGTTTGGATACGCAATATAAATTTGTTAGAAAATCGGCTTCAAAGTAATAGTAAAAAACAACTATAGATAGCTCTTTTCCTATCTTCCTATCCAGTCTCTCAGAGAGTGTCTTACCGTTTCTGTGCTATTCCTCGCGGCTTCTGACTTTTGGACCTCTTGCCTTGACAGTATACTGACTTCAATGATGACTTTCGGAAGACTGCATCGGTCTCTTCACTCTCGGGGTGGATTCATCTTGAACGCAATCCCGTATAAGGCCGTGCATCAAGTACCATGGCGGCGGTCTTCCCAAAGAGGGCAGCCGTGGAAAGGGCCTGTTATGCAAACTCTCTCCGCCAGTGCAAGCGGCCGATTGGTGTCTTGGGCTCGAAACGATGCAGGTTCCGGAGGGGCAGGGTAGCGCGAATCCGCGCGGTGATGGCGTGCGGGACGGTCTGTTCTTGCTGGCTCTACTCGTGGGAGGATGAGCGCGGCGAGTCGGCGGACGAAAAAGGGAGGCAAAACAGAAGCTTTGCCTCCCTTATATAGTCTTTGCGGTGAAAATGACCCCATGGGGGATAGCAGCGGGCAGGGGTCACACACCCGTGCTTGCATCCGGGAGCCCCTGGACAGGCCTATTTGGCGATTTCCTTTGTACGATACTGGTAGTAAGCATTTCGCAGGGAAACATAAGGATCGATCGCGGATTTCTTGAAGTCCTCGTACTCCCCGATCCTGAGGGAGGCGTTGTTGAGCATCTTCCCGCTCAGTACCGCGGAACTCATCCAAATCGGACCGGGTATCCAGTAGATGGGATCCATGGCGCTGTCAACGACATATCCGCTGAGATCCCTGGCATTGGTCGGTCCGAGCAGCGGTATCACGAGGTAAGCGCCGGGACCGGCACCCCATACGGCCAAGGTCTGTCCGAAGTCCTCATCATGGCGCTTAATGCCGAATCCGCGATCCGCCCAGTCAAACAATCCCCCCAGCCCCATGGTGGAGTTGATCAGAAAACGGGCCGTCTCCGTTCCTGCCTTGTCGCCTTTGCCCTGAAGTATGCAATTTATGAAGCGGGCGGGAAAAAGTATATTATGAAAACCGTTCCGAACAGCCGCTCTGACGTCGGGAGGCAGGTAGGCGGAGTATATGATCGAAAAAGGCTTGATTACGTAGAAGTAAATCTTGTCATTGAGGGCAAACATAGACCGGTTGAACTGCTCATGCGGATCGTATATGGCAACCGGGGCAGTATCGTCTGTTTCGAAGCTGTCTGCTACCGCCGCAAGAGCGCGGCTGTCGAAAAAAGTATTCGCGGGGGGGAAGAGGGCAATAGCTATAAAAGAGATAAGAATCCAAAATTTCACATATTTTCCAGTTTTCATCCAATTCTCCTCCTGATTATTCGGTCTGTGGGGACAGACAGTTTATATTAGTATTATAGACGGCAAACACAAGATAAATATGAACCTTTTTCTGCAATGGCCGCACGATTCATTCCGGATTCCCGCGCGGCGGGCATGCGTCTGGAGCCCCGCCTGTATTTTCCCGGCCGGCGCATTGCATAGCGTCTTGTGTGTAATATATTGTTCTGGAACGTAATAATTTTTCAGGCCCGGTGCAAATCCGCCGGCGGCCTGAGGGCTTATCGATGGGCAGGAGGTCCTGTTCTTCTTCCGAGTGATTCCGAAGGGGACACACTATATGGCTAATCAACCTCAGCAGGACAATAATCGGTTGGATAAATTCATGGATCGCTTCAGGGGACCTTCGGGAGACGGAGGGCGCAACCCCGACCCGTCTCAACGAAAAATGCACTTTTCCATCTGGTATTTCATAGCCGCGTTGCTGCTTATCATGTGGTTTCAGACCTACACAACCGAGCAGCAGAGTAATCGAATCACCTACTCGGAGTTCAAGCAGCTCATCAAGGACGGCAAGGTGGACACAATCACCATCGCGCCGGACAAGGTCACGGGGACTCTGAAGGGAGCAAACGAGGCCAACAAATATTTCAGTGCCGTGCGTGTGGAAGACCCCGACCTTGTAAAGGACCTTGAATCCAAAAACATCAACTACAGCGGGGCCGTTGAAAACAAATGGCTTGGTGTCATGATTTCCTGGCTGCTTCCACTGGCCGTATTCTTCTTTTTCTGGAGTTTTCTCATGCGACGCATGGGCGGTGGTCCGCAGGGGGTGCTTTCGGTCGGCAAGGCAAAAGTAAAGATCTACGCCGAGAAGGAGATAGGGGTTTCTTTTGATGACGTCGCGGGGATCGATGAGGCAAAATCGGAACTCGAGGAGGTCGTGCAATTTCTGAAAGACCCTGGAAAATACCAGCGCCTTGGAGGAAAGATACCCAAGGGTGTTCTCCTGGTCGGTGCTCCCGGGACCGGCAAGACGCTGCTGGCACGAGCCGTGGCGGGGGAGGCGGGAGTCCCCTTTTTCAGCATGAGCGGTTCGGAATTTGTCGAGATGTTTGTCGGAGTTGGAGCGGCAAGGGTCAGAGATCTTTTTGGGCAGGCAAAGGAGCATGCACCGTGCATTATTTTCGTTGATGAGTTGGACGCCCTTGGCAAGGCGCGCGGTCTCAACCCGATTGGCGGGCACGATGAGAGGGAGCAGACTCTCAATCAGCTTCTCGTCGAAATGGATGGTTTTGATCCGCGTTCCGGGGTGATCATAATGGCCGCCACGAATCGTCCGGAGATACTTGATCCGGCCTTGTTGCGGCCCGGCCGTTTCGACCGGCACGTGGCGATCGATAAGCCGGATATACGCGGACGGGAGGCGATTCTGCGCGTCCATGCACAGACGGTCAAGCTGGGGCCGGACGTCGATCTCAAGAAGATTGCCGCCATGACTCCCGGCTTTGTCGGGGCCGATCTGGCGAACCTGATCAATGAAGCCGCTCTCATTGCCGCCAGGCGGGATCGTGACGAGGTCACCATGTCCGATTTCAACGAAGCGGCGGAACGGATCATCGGAGGACTGGAAAAGAAGAACCGGGCGATGAACCCGAAGGAAAAGGAGATCGTCGCCTACCACGAATCCGGGCATGCACTTGTTGCCATGGTGCTGCCCCATGTCGATCCCGTGAGCAAAGTATCCATAATTCCACGGGGAATTGCCGCGCTTGGGTATACTCAGCAGCTTCCAACCGAGGACCGGTACCTGATGACCCGCGACGAACTCCTGGACCGCCTCCAGGTCCTGCTGGGCGGCAGGGTTTCCGAGGAGATTATCTTCGAGGATATATCGACCGGGGCGCAGAATGACCTGCAAAGGGCAACGGATATTGCCAAGGCCATGGTGATGGAGTACGGCATGAGCGAGCGGCTTGGTCCGATTACCTATACGCAGGACCCCCGTTCCGCGCACCTGGACCTGGGCTTTGGAGCACGGGAACGGGAATATAGTGAAAGGACGGCACAGCGGATCGACGAGGAAATCACGGGCATAATCGAGTCCACGCATCGCAAGGTGCGGCAAATACTCACTGATGAACGGGAGATGCTCGAAAAGCTGGCAAGAATCCTGCTCGAAAAAGAGGCGATAGATGGCGAGGAATTGAAGAAATTTTCCGATGGAGTGAAGGCCAGACTGGCTGAAAAATTACCGAGGCAAGCCATAGCGGAAAGCGTGCATTGAGGAGATAAAAATGGACGCGCGGTCTCGGGGTCTCATTAAGCGGCTTGACATCCTCTGCCCATCGGATATATATAGCTTTCTTTTAAGATGGTAGAGTAGTTGATCATAATATACGACATTTCTTGCGCAGGTGAGATTTCGAAGGAGGTTCGGTTTGGCAAATCATAAGTCGGCCATCAAGAGGGCGAGGCAGAATGAAGAACAGAGGGTGCGGAACCGCTCCCGCAAGACCAGGATGAAAAACGCCATCAGGAAACTCGAGGAGACGATCGGTTCCAAAACCACCGATTCGGCAGCGGAAGATCTCAAGGCTGCTATATCGGTCATCGAGAAGACCGCCGCCCAAGGTGTTATTCACCGAAATACCGCATCCCGGAAGATCTCCCGCCTGACACGCAGAGTCAACGCCCTTTAATTTAGAGCCTGTTGCACGGCGGATAAGAGCATTACCAAGCCCTCGGCTTTTTCCAAGCTCAGGGCTCTTTCTTTTTCAGGCACAGGCCGAGCAGCAGGCTTTCCAGGATAAGATCCGGAGGCGATCCGGTACTCTTGAGCGCCACATCCGTCCGCCGAATCGCCTCATGGATTTCATGCAGTTCGGAATCCGAAAAACGGGCGGCCTTCTCACACGCCTTCTTCACGGCAAAGGGGTGCATTCTGAGCCGCGAGGCGAGTTGTGACTCGCTCATCCCCTGGCGCAGACCATCCTTTACCTGCCAGAGCGTGCGGATTTGCCACGCAAGCGACGAGAGAATCTTCAAGGGCGCCTCGCCCGAAATGATAAGGCTGCGCAGCGAGTGGACAGCCTTGCCGGCCTGCCGTTCCCTGACCTGATCGAAAAGTTCGAACATCGTGGATGTTCTCTGGGAAGTGGCGGCTTCCATGATGTCCTCGGGTTCGATATTCCTGCGTTCGCCCGTGAAGGTGCAGATCTTTTCCAGTTCCGAAGAGAGGCTGTGCAGATCCGGACCGGTCATGTCGACCAGAAGGAAAGCGGAGCGCAGAGAAAGGACCTTGCCTTTTTCTCTTGCTTTTTCAACCAGCCATCGGGGGGCATCCTTTTCGTTCGGTTCCTTGAACTGGACGACCTTCCCCCTGGCTTCAACGGCTTTTGAAATGCCTTCGATGCCCTTCTTGCCGGAGGAGGTGAGCACGAGGCAGGCGGTAGGAGGAATGCGCGGGATAAAAGATCCCAGGGCCACCTTGTCTTCTTTGCCCCAGGCATCCACGTGTTCGACCATGAATAGCTTCTTGGGCCCGAACATGGGAAGCGTCGCCAGACGTTCCATGACCTGTCCGGCGGATGTCTCTTTCGCCTGAACACGCTCGCCGCCCGGACCCTTTCCTTTCCGGGAATGCGTCGTGGCCACAAGCCTGTTCCACGCTTCATTAATGAGAAATCCGGCATCACCCAGAAAAAGGTATACCGGTTCGATCTTGTCGAAAGCTATGGAGGAAGGTTCTTCACCGCGCATATCAGAAGTTGCTCAGAAACCTGTCGTGAATGCGGACCGCCATCTCCTGCGACACGTTTTCAAGGGCGGCGGTCCTGGATTCGAACTCGCCCAGAGGGTTTGGATTAAGCGGGTCCTTGCTCAGACGATATACCTTGAAGTAAGTGAACCTGGGGTCACTCCAGAGTACCTTGCCTGTTTTTTTGTCCAGGCACTTGATATCCAGGGTCAGGTGAACGCGGTTTTCCACGGTGACCCGATCGGAGGCCACGGTCTGCGTGGCATGATGCGCGACCGCATTAACGCTCACGCTCAGAACAGTGCCTTTGAACACGGCTTCGGCCTCTTCGACGGGAACGACCTTGATAGACCCCTTTTGCATGAATTCCCGCCGGAGTGCACCGGCGATATTGGCCCCCAGGTTTGGTTCGGTGGTCTTATTCTCAAAAACCGGCACCGCAACCGATGTGAGCCCGGGCTTCGGCCCCTCGCCTTCGCCCGAGAAGTGATAACCGCAGGCGGTCAGCAGAGCCGAAAAGACGAAAGCGGATGTAAGAACGAGGATTCTTCGCATCATTTTCACCAAGTTCCTCTTTGAGGATGTGCCAAGAGTCATATCACTATATTTATCAGCTTTTTGGGCACGACAATCACTTTTTTCACCGGTTTGTCCGCTATAAACTCGCGTACGCGCGCATCCTGGAGCGCGGCGCTCTCCAATTCCCCGTTCGTGGCATCGGCGGGAACCGTTATCCGGCTGCGCAGCTTCCCATTGATCTGGACTACTATCAGTACTTCCTCGGCCTCGATCGCCCGTTCATCCCATTTAGGCCAGGGGGTTTCCAAGAGAAGCCCCTTATGGCCCAGTGCCTGCCAGAGTTCGTCGGCTATATGCGGGACCATGGGCGAGGAAAGAGCGATGACGGCTTCGGCCGCCTCTCTCACGACGGGCCACAGCGCGCTGTCTTTCGGTTTGCTTTCCAGAACCTGGTAAATCTGGTTGACCAGTTCCATGATCGCGGCAATGGCCGTATTGAAGTGGAAACGATCCCGAATGTCTTCGGTGACCTTCTTGATGGTCTGGTGGGTCTTACGCCGAAGCTGTGAAAGCGATTGAGAGAGTTCCCCCCCCGAATATGATTTCGCCGAGGCGAGCCCATCGAGATTTTCCGATACGATGCGCCACATCCTGGACAGGAAGCGGAAAGAACCTTCCACCCCCTGGTCGCTCCAGTCAAGGTCCTTCTCGGGCGGGGAGGCGAAGAGGCAGAAAAGACGCACTGTGTCGGCCCCGTATGCCTTTATCATCTGATCGGGGTCCACCACGTTGCCCTTGGACTTGCTCATCTTAAAGCCGTCCTTGATCACCATGCCCTGCGTGAGGAGGTTCAGGAAGGGCTCGTCGACATTGAGATAGCCCATGTCGCGGAGCGCTTTCACGAAGAATCGGGAATAGAGCAGGTGCAGCACGGCATGTTCGATTCCCCCGATGTACTGGTCCACGGGCATCCAGTACCGGACCCGTTCTTTATCCAGGGGACCCTCCGCGAAATCGGGGCAGGAGTAACGGGCGAAATACCAGGAGGACTCGACGAACGTATCCATCGTGTCCGTCTCACGCCGTGCGGCGGCTCCGCATTTCGGACACTCGGCTTTATAGAATTCCTCGTTGACGGGAAGGGGAGAGCCGCCATTGGGCAGGAGTTCCAGGTCGAGCGGCAACTTGACCGGGAGGTCCTTTTCCGGAACGGGAACCACGCCACATTTTTCGCAATAGATAATCGGGATGGGAGCGCCCCAATAGCGCTGCCTGGAAATGCCCCAGTCGCGCAGGCGGTACTGCACAGTTTTCTCACCCATTCCTTTTTCCGCCAGGGATGCTGTTATGGCATCGCGCGCCTCGGCGGAACTCTTTCCCGTGAATGGGCCGGAATCGACCAGAACTCCATCATCCTCGAAAGCCTGGGTGAGTTCATCCGGGGTGGGTGCTTTCTCCATATCCGCGGGTTTGATGACGACCCGCAGGGGCAGCCCGTATTTCCTGGCAAATTCGAAGTCGCGCTGGTCATGCGCCGGGACCGCCATTACCGCGCCGGTCCCATAGGCCATGAGCACAAAATTTGCGATATAGATGGGTATCTTGAGCCCGGTCACCGGATTGATGCAATAGCTCCCGGTGAAGACACCCTCTTTTTCCAGAAGTTCAGCCTCCCGGTCGTTTCTCTTGGACTGCTTGGTTTTTTCGATGAATTCCCTGACGGCGCCTTCCTGCTGCTTTCCGCGACAGAGTTGTTCCACCATGGGATGTTCGGGGGCCATGCTCATGAATGTCGCCCCGAAGAGGGTATCAGCACGTGTCGTGAAAACCTGTATACTTCCCTCGCCGGATTCCAGCGGGAACAGGAGCCGGCTTCCAGTGCTCTTGCCGATCCAGTTCTGCTGCATCACCAGCACCCGCTCGGGCCACCCCGGGAGCTTGTACGTATAGTCGAGCAGTTCCTCGACATAGTCGGTTATTCTAAAAAACCACTGCTCCATTTCCTTCTGTATGACGGGCTCGTCGCAGCGCCAGCACGCTCCGCCTTCAACCTGCTCGTTCGCGAGGACGGTCTGGCAGCGAGGGCACCAGTTGACGTAGGAACTCTTGCGATACGCGAGGCCTTTTTCAAACATCTGGATGAAGAAAAGCTGTTCCCATCTGTAGTAGCTCGGATCGCAGGTAGCAAATTCGCGGGACCAGTCATAGGAAAAGCCGAGCTGTCTGAGCTGTGCCCGCATGTAATCGATATTATCGTAAGTCCATTTCGCCGGATGCGTGCCGGCCTTGATGGCCGCGTTTTCCGCCGGCATTCCGAATGCATCCCAGCCCATGGGGTGGAGCACATTGTATCCCTGCATCCTTAGAAAACGGGCAACGACGTCGCCGATCGAATAATTGCGCACGTGCCCCATGTGGATGCGGCCCGAAGGGTAGGGGAACATCTCGAGGAGGTAGTATTTTTCCTTGCCCTTGTCCTCACCCACTTTGAAAACCTGGGATTTGTCCCAGTGTTCCTGCCACTTCTTTTCGATGGATTTTGGGGAATATTTTTGCTCCATGGGATTCCTCTTGTTGCGACGAGGCTCTTCAGCCCTGTCAGGTCCCAGTGCCGCCCTGGCCGGGACAAAGAAATAAAAGGATTGAGCTTTCGATAGCTATTGATGGAAATGCTAACGAGATCGAATCAGATTGAAAAATCAAATTAAAATATCAGATTGGGTGAGAAATTGAAACACCGCAGAATCGGAAAACAAGGCAGGCCCCAAACAGGAGAAGGAGAGACCCTGGACAAAACACAAGGTCGCCGGACAACACGAAAAAAGTCGAGATGTCCACAAACGACTTCGCATGTCTCGTACAACACCCGTGCCGGCATGAACGGCGGGCAAAAAAACGCCGGTATGGAGTGGATGACTTCTTACTTGGCGGGATGGAGGACTGACTGCAGCTCTTCCTCCATCACGGACCGAAAAAGCGGCACCTTATAGCCGTTTTGCTCCAGTGGGCGAGCGCCTTTTACGACCGCCAGCGATGCACTCTTTATGATCTCTTGCGTGAGCGGTTTACCGGTGATTATTTCCTCCACTTCCTTCGATCTCCATGGGACCGGCGCGGCCCCGCTCAGAAAGACACGGGCCCTCGACACCCGGTCGCCCTCCAGCACGATGGCCAATGCCACACCCGCCAGGGCAAAGTCCCAGGACCTCCTGGCCCGAACCTTGCGGTACGAACTCCGCAGGCCGACCGGAGGCGGCGGCAGCACAATTTCCGTCACGATTTCACCGGGCTCGAGGACCGTTTCCCTTGTGAAATCATCCCGTGGCGGCACATGAAAGCCTTCCACCGGCAGGGTTCTTTGGCCCTTGGGCCCTTCGGTATGAACGGAAGCTTCCAGGGCCGCGAGTGCGGGGGCCGTGTCGGAGGGATGCACGATGAAGCAGTTTTCTCCGCCGAATATGCAATGAAGGACATTTTCACCATGTTCGGCGAAACATTCATTGCCGCCCTTGCGCAGGCACTGGAACTCGCCGCGATAATACCAGCAACGCGGTTTCTGGCACAGATTCCCCCCGATCGTTCCCTGGTTGCGGAGTTGGGGACTTGCTACCTCCAATGCCGCCCTGGCCAATCCGGGCCAAGTCTCTCTGACGAGTTGGTCTTCCCCGATCTCCGTTAAAGTGGTCAGCGCTCCTATGCGGAGTCCCCCATCCTTTGTTTTCTGAATTCCCTGGAGCTCTCGAAGGCGGCTGAGGCTCACCACGGTCTTTGCCTCGAAAATGTGTTCGCGCAGGCAACCCAGAAGGTCAGTGCCACCCGCGTGGGCTACCGTATTCTCATCGGCGAGGAAATGGATCGCTTCTTTTACGGTATTCGGGCGGATGTAGTCGAATTTTGCGAGCATGGCTCAACCCTCCTTCCGTTCTTTGGACAGGAGCCCGCACAACTGCATGGGGCTGATGGGCGATTCAACGACCCTGATCCCCGTGGCGTCATAAACCGCATTGGCAATAACCGCCGCCGTGGGGATCGTGACGGGCTCTCCGAGACCCTTCGCTCCCACATGGTTGACATCCGGGGAGAGGATTTCGAGCGGCAGCGACACGATCTCGGCCGGCACGTCCAGAGAAGTCGGAAGCTTATAGTCATGCCAGTTCCTGTTAACCATCTTACCGGTCTGTTTTGCATCGAGGATCCGGCACTCGGTCGTGGCAAGGCCGATGCCCATGGTCACACCGCCAATGACCTGTCCGTCATAGGTAAGGCGGTTCAAAACGCGGCCGCTGTCGTGAGCGCACAGGAACCGGAGGATGTTGACTTCGCCGGTCCTTATGTTCACCTCCACTTCACAGAACTGGGCCGCGAAAGGATTAACCACTTTTGAAGGAGGGTCCGGATCACGAGTGCCGATTCCCACAATGACGCCAACCTTCTTAAGTCCCGCCAGGCTGGCTATCTTTACACTCCTGGAGTTGTCGGTTTTGGAATAGATGATCCCATCCCGCATCAGCAGGTCCCCTGCATCCACTTTCAGCTCCTCGGCCGCGATCGGAAGCAACTGCTGCTTGGCATGAATAGCGGCCGCGCGTACGGCTACCGATTCAGTCGGCACGGTCTTACTGCCCCCGCTCGGCTTCGTGTATTGCGTTGTCCCGGTGTCGGCATTCTCGATCTGGATAGACTGAGGTGACACGCCGAGTTCTTCCGCGGCCACCGTGGCCATGACCGTTTTCGTGCCGGTCCCGAGATCACTGGCCCCCATGTTGAGATTGACGCTGCCGTCGGAAAACATCCGGATAATGACTGTAGAAGGCGGATTGGCCCCTCCGACGAACCAGAGCCCGGCCGCCATTCCAAGGCCCCTGCGCAGATCGCCTTTTCCCGCATCCTTGCCGGACGGCGGCTTTGTCTTTTGGGTCGCTTCTTTCCAGCCAAAAGCTTTGGCGCCCTCTTCCAGGCACTGCTTCAGACCGGTTGTCGCATAAGGAGGCTGGCCCTCCCGAGCTTGGCTGAAAGCCGGAACATTCTTGAGACGCAGTTCAACCGGGTCCATCTTGAGCGCACGCGCAAGCGCATCCATCATCTGTTCCAGCGCCCAGGAACCCTGGGGATGCCCGGGCGCCCTGAATGCGCGCGCGGGACCGGCATTCACGTAAGTATCGGTGCTCTCGATCCGGACATTGGGGCAGGTGTAAAGGTCTCGAACCTGCCAGTCAACCAGGGATGTTCCACCGGCCGGATAGGCGCCGCCGGTTGCCAGCACGGTGAAAGACATGGCTGTCAAAGTGCCGTCCTTCTTGACTCCCGCCTTGAGGCGCATATTGCATGGCGGCCGGTTTCCAACCGAGAGGTAGGTTTCCTCGCGGGAAAGGAACAACTTGACCGGCCGTCCCGTTTGCCGGGCCAGGACCGCGGCGATGATGCTGTATTTCCCCGCATCCAGCTTGCTCCCGAAGCCTCCGCCCATGTAGTTGCCGATAACCCGCACCTTGGCGAGCGGGAGTCCCAGCACGGCGGCGACCGTGGATTGCACGGCAAAGACGCCCTGGCTTGATTCCCAGAGAGTAAGCCTGTCACCTTCCCACGCCGCGACGCAGCCGTGAAGCTCCATCGGGGTGTGCAACTCGCATGCGGTCCGGTAGCTCTCCTCAAGAACGATATCCGCTTCTGTAAAGCCTTTCTCCACGTTGCCGCGTTCGTACTTTTCCGTCTGGACGAGATTGCCCCCCGCATGAACCCCTGGAGTACCGGGTTGAAGAGCTGTTCTCTCATCCGAAACAAAAGGAAGTATTTCGTACTCGACCGCGATCGCCCGAAGCGCATCCCGAGCCTGATAAGGAGTCTCGGCGGCGACCGCCGCAACGGCATCGCCCTCGAAACGGCAATGGGGGTCGAAGATCTTTATGGACATTTCCTTCGGAGGTCTGGACTGACGAAAGCTCCAGTTGAAGTCCGCCTCCGGGCTCGTTCCGTCGATCAGGAAATGAACGCCGGGCATCCCCTTCGCCTTTCCGGTGTCCAACCTCTTTATTCGGGCATTCGGATGCGGGCACCCGAGAATGGCACCGTAGAGCATACCGGGAAGCCGGACATCGGAGGGATACACGGCGGTTCCACTCACGCGGTCGTAGGCATCGACCCTTGGAAGCGCTTTTCCCACGAAACGGGTTTTTTCCCAGAGCCGGGGTGTCTCACCCGGACGAGGTGTTTGGTGAACCGGAATAGGCTCCGCATTGTTTCCCCTGGTTGCTTCAGCCATGGGTTACCTCCCTTGAGCCTTGATTTCGGCGGCACGCCGGGCTGCTTTGAAGATGTGCGTGTAGGCGCCGCAACGGCACAGGTTGCCGCTGACTCCATGCCGGATGTCTTCCAATGAGGGATCGGACTTCTTCCGCAAGAGACCCTCGACGGCCATCACCTGTCCCGGGGTGCAGTAACCACACTGGAACGCATCCTTTTCCAGGAAAGCCTGTTGAACGGCCCCCAGTTCTTCTCCCTTCATGAGCCCTTCGACAGTGACGATTTCGGCTCCCTCGCATTCAATTGCCAGTGTGAGGCAGGCATAGCGGGAGACATTATTTATCAGTACGGTGCAGGCCCCGCATTCACCCCGCTCACACCCGACTTTCGTTCCAGTGAATCCGATCTGCTCCCGGAGCACATACAAAAGGGTCCAGCGCGGCTCGATGAGAAGCGAATGTCGCCGGCCATTGATGAGAAGATCGACACGCGTCGCGTCCTCTCCTTTGATGACCGCGGATCTGGCTTCTTCCCCGGCCGCGAGAAGATCCTTTCCCGAAGCGCCCGCGGCCAGCGCTCCCAGGCCCATCGAGCTTAAGAATCCGCGGCGAGTGAGTCCACTGCCGCGCTCGTCACGCCCGTCCCCGGAACTATCCGCCATGATATCCTCCCGAGAATATTTTGAAACCTTTTGATGTTTGCCGGTACAAAATTTCGGACTATGGTTCTATTAAAATGAAGTGAAACAAACGAAGGATTGATCGGTTAACTGTGTAATTAATGGCCATGATCAGCTTTCCCGTCAAGTCGTTTGTCCTCATTTACTTGAAAGCAAAGCGTCGGAAAGCAGGCAGGGGAGGGACCGTAAGCGCCTGAACGGTGCGCATGACATCACAAAAAACCGGGATCCCCCGGAAATTGCGGGACGAAGCGTGACGATGCGGAGGGCTGCCGGCCGTTTAGCCCGCCGGTCCCAGCCCTCCGCGGGGTTTACGCCTTGTCGCCGGGCGCGTGGCACGAAGGTGCGTGGCAAGAAGGTGCATGGCACGCGGGCGCATGGCAGGAAGGTGCATGACAACCGGTCACCGTGGTTTTCGATGCGCCGGTTGTTCTCTTTTCGACCTCTCTTACTCGTAACATGGGCTTGTCTCCTTCCGTGTGAGGTGGTTCTTTGCTGTACGGAAAAGTGGTTACAGACCGGCAATATGTCAAATAGGAAATTTCGATTCAATTCGCGGAAAGGATTCACTTGGTCATGGGTGACGGCGGGAGGGGAGTTGTCGACTTAAGTCCCAGGGTTTACACGCAGCCAGGCCGCAGACGTGGAGCAGACAATCCCGCCCGCTACGGGCGGACCGAAGCTCCGCCCGTAGCCCTTAAGCCAACGGTATCGAGGGACGGCAGGATCAGGCATTAAGAGATTCATTCGTCCGGGGCTGCCTCCCTTGCTCCCATCGGGTTCGGGGGCAAACCATCCGGACGAAAACGCATCCTGTTGAGCGTTCCTCTCGTCTTCTCGCGAGAAAAACCTCCTTCAGACCCAAGAATCATCCATGGTCGTTTCGTTGGCGCCTTCGCGCGAGGAAGACTCTTCTCTCAGGTCTACGATATTTTTCCACCTGGGGTTACATTCCCTTCCGGGACAATCAGCTTGAGTTCCTGGCCATCCCGGACGGCGAGGACCATTCCGTGTGATTCGATCCCCATGAGCCTGGCCGGTTTGAGGTTGGCCACGAGGACGACCTGTTTGCCGATCAGGTCCTCGGGGGAGTGGGTCTTGGCGATGCCTGCCACCACCTGCCTTTCTTCCCCGATGTCGACGATGAGTTTTAAGAGCTTGTCCGCTTTGGGAACCTTTTCCGCGTGCTTAATCAGGCCGATCCTCAGATCGACGCGCCGAAAAGAATCGATATCAATCACCTCCGGGCCTGCCGGAGCTTCCGCGGCGGATTCCCTGTTTTCGGCGCGTGCAACGCCTGGATCCATTTGCTTCCCGCCTGTTGCGGGTAAGGGGACAAGTTTGGCATGAGATTCTACGGTTTTCCCGCCTGTTGCGGGTAAGGGGACGAGTTTGGCATGAGTCTTTTCGGCTTTATCGCCTGGTTGGGGTAAGGGGACAAGTTTGTCGTGGGCCTTCTCGGGCCGCTCACCCTTCTTCGCGGCGCCCGTGTCGATGCGTGGAAAGAGCGCTTCACCTTTCGATACCGGCGTGCCTTCTTCCAGGCTGCCCCAGAGTGCATCCCTTTCGAGCACAAGGTCGAGGGCTTTTCCGGGAACACCAAGGCGTTCCAGCATCTTTTCGGAGGTGGAGGGCATGACGGGTGAAATCAGGACAGCCACCGTTTTGTTGATCTCCAGGAGGGTTCTCATAACCGTTTGGAGGCGCGGTTTGAGACTCTCGTCCTTGGCGAGGTTCCATGGGCCGACATGATCGATGTACTTGTTGGCGGCGTTGATACATTCCCAGACGGCAACCAGCGCCTTATGAAAACCGAGCCTTGGGATCTCCCGCGTAAGCTGGCTGACGGCCTCCCGTGCCTTGCCGATAAGCTCTTTGTCCATCTCATCGGGTTCGGCTCCGAATGGCGGCACTTTCCCGTCGAAGTACCTGGCGGTCATGGCAAGGGTGCGGCTGAAAAGGTTCCCGAGATCGTTGGCTAAATCGGCATTGAGGCGCTGAACCAGTGCATCTTCGCTGAAATTTGCGTCCAATCCGAAAACCATCTCCCGCAGCAGAAAATAGCGAAACGCATCGAGTCCGTAGACGGGAACGAGGTCGAGCGGCCGCACGACCGTACCTCGGCTTTTGCTCATCTTGCCTTCATCTATTTTCCAGTATCCGTGGACATTGAGGTGGCGGAACATGGGGATGCCGGCGGCCTTGAGCATTGTCGGCCAATAGATTCCGTGGGGCTTGAGAATGTCTTTGGCGACGGTGTGCTGGACGACGGGCCAGAATTCCCCATAGAGATCGCCGTCAGGATACCCGGGGGCCGATATATAATTGATGAGAGCATCAAACCAGACATAGGTCACGTACCTGTTGTCGAAGGGGAGCGGGATTCCCCAGCTCAGGCGCTCCACCGGCCTGGAAATGCACAGGTCTTCGAGCGGTTCCCGCAGGAAGGCCAGCACCTCGTTCTTGTAGCGTTCCGGCCGGATGCAGTCCGGATTGGCCTCGATATAGTCAAGAAGCCACTGCTGGTATTTGCCCATCCGAAAGAAATAGTTGGCTTCTTCCCGTTCCACGGGCGGCTTGTCGTGATCCGGGCATTTCCCGTCAACAAGTTCCCTTTCCGTGTAGAACCGCTCGCACCCGACGCAGTAGAGGCCTTTGTAGGTGCTGAAGTAAATGTCCCCGGAATCATACACTTTTTGCAGGATTTGCTGAACGACTCCAATGTGCTCGGGGTCGGTGGTGCGGATAAACATGTCGTTTGTGATGTCCAGCCTGGGCCAGATCTGTCTGAAAAGACCGCTTATCCTGTCCGCGTATTCCTTGGGTTCCATCCCGGCATCTTGAGCCGCCTGAACGATCTTGTCCCCGTGCTCGTCGGTGCCCGTGAGAAAGAGAGTTTTATATCCCATCAGCTTGTGAAACCGGTTCATCACGTCTGCTGCTATAGTCGTGTAAGCATGTCCAATGTGAGGCTCGGCATTGACGTAATAGATCGGCGTAGTAACGTAGAATCGCTCCATCTTCTCACTTTCCCGTTATTTGTTTGGACAGTTGCATGTGCCGTTACAGCAACCCTTGTCAAGATTGACGTCTATCTCACGCCCATCCTCGAGTTGCACCGTGTAAGACCTTCCCATGACGTTCTGGCGGACCACCTTGCCCTTGCCCTCGGGCAGCTCGATCTTTTTACCCATCTTGGGCATGTCTTTTTTGAGTTCCTTGTAGGTTTCGTGCTCGTATTGGAGGCAGCACATGAGCCTTCCGCAAGCCCCCGAAATTTTGGCGGGATTAAGGCTCAGGTTCTGTTCCTTTGCCATCTTGATCGACACGGCATGGAAGTTTTTCAGAAAGGACGCGCAGCAAAGCGGTCTCCCGCACCCCCCGAGCCCGCCCACCATCTTGGCCTGATTTCGTATCCCGATCTGCCTCAGTTCGACTCGGGTGCGCAGCCTCCGGACGAGATCCTTCAACAGTTCCCGAAAATCCACGCGCCCGTCGGCGGTAAAGTAGAATATGATCTTGCTCCCGTCGAAAAAATACTCGACATCCACGAGGCTCATAGGGAGCTGATGGGTGGCAATGCGCTCAAGGCAGTAATTCCTGGCATCGAGTTCAATTTCCATATTACCGAAATGTTGACGGATTTCGTCTTCGGTCGCGGGCCGATCTATCGGCTTTATCTCGGACGGGTGCACGCGCAGATCGCGAGGGTGGGCAGGTTCCACCACTTGCCCCATTCCTATTCCCTGCTCGGTGTTTACGACAACGTAATCGTCCTTCTTAAGGATGTATTCGCCGGGGTCAAAATGATAGATCTTGCCTCCCTTGCGAAAACGAATACCAATCACCTTTTCCATAGAGCGAGTCCTTTATGGCGAGACAGACACCTTCGAAAGTCAGTTGCAGGTTCGCGTTGACCTTCAGGTTCCGCACTGCCTGTTCCACACAGTAATACAGCATGAAGAGGCGTTCGGGGGCAATGTTTCGAACCGCCTCTTTCGTTTTGTCTTCAACAGAGAATGTGAGCGGGCGGGTTCCGGCGAGACGAAGGAGGACCAGGTCGCGCACCCACAGCCGGATGCAGTCGAGATCCTGTTCGGCCTGTTCACGCTTCCCGGCCCATTCGGAAATCATCTGGAAAAAATCGATCATTGACAATCCGTCAAGCTTTTCGATGTTTTCGAGCACTTTCTTCCAGCCCGCGATTCGGTCTTCTTCCGTGAGCTGACGCGCCCTGTCGAGACTTCCTTCCGACAGTCGTGCTATCTCGGCCGCGCGCTCCCGGGGAATCCCGTCTTTAAGCAGGATGTCCGTAACAACATCGTCGCCGAGCGGTTGAAACCGCACATGGCAACATCGGGATACGATCGTTTGCAAGAGCATCTGGGCTTCCGGGGCAAGCATGATGAATATGTTCCCCCTCGGCGGCTCCTCCAGTATTTTGAGGATAGCGTTGGCCGCCTCTTCGCGAAGCTTTTGCGCGTCCTCAATTATAACAACGCGCCATTTGCCTTCAAACGGCCTGAATCGAAAACGTTCCCTCAGTTCCCGGATCTGGTCGATCTTGATGGAAGCACCATCGCTACGGACTTGAATAAAATCGGGATGGATGCCTTCATCTATTTTGCGGCACGAGGCGCATTCGTCACAGGAGTCGAAATCGCGTGGATGAAAGCATTCGAGCACCTTGGCAAACTCCCGGGCGGTCGCGAGCTTTCCGGTTCCGGTCATCCCGGAAAAGAGAAAGGCGTGAGGCACCGCGTTCTTTCTGACGAGTTGCCTCAGGAAGCGTACCGCCCTTTGCTGCCCGGGAATAGCATTCAATGACATCAACGGTTCCTATCGATTCATGCGATCAGATGCACGGTAGCATCTAATGGGTCGATTTGGCCTTGTCGCTTTCCGGGCTTCCGTCGGGTTCGTCGTTCCGAGGAAAGCCGCGGAAAAAATGACGGCCGAAAATCGTATCGTAACCTGTCCAGGTACTTTCTTCATCGGCCGGATTAGCCAGAATGCGCCGGACTGCATTCATTTTGGCATCCAGGTCATCCGCGAAGTGAAGCGCGATGGCCTCCTTACTCGCGGGAAGCTTGACCGCGCCGAACTGGGCCTCCCCATGGTGACTCAGTATAAGGTGCTTTATGAGCAGGGCTGTCTCCGCCGGGAAGCCCTCGATGGCCTGGATCTTCTCCTCGAGCATCTGGGTTCCCAGGACCATGTGCCCCACCAGTCGCCCGGCATCCGAGTAACCGATGTGGGTTTCGTAGACAAATTCCTCGATCTTGCCGATGTCATGCAGGAACGCTCCTGTCAGCAGAAGGTCCCGGTCCAGGTCGGGGTAGTGATTGCAGATCCTGTACAGGAGTGTGATCACGGAAACGGTATGCTCCAAAAGCCCCCCGATATAGGCATGGTGCATGGATTTCGCCGCCGGGCAGATTCGAAAGCGCGCCATCAGGGACGCATCGGCAAGAAAACCGGCGCACAGCCTCCGCAGATTGCTCTCGGAGATATTGGACAAAAGCTTTTGAAGCTGTTCAAACAGGACATCCCGGTCAAATGGGCATACCGGCAGGAAATCGGAAGGGTCGGAACCTCCGGGGGGAACGGGAAGAATCTCGGTAATGTTGAGCTGCAATTTTTCCTGGTAAAGTTCACTCCGACCCCGCACAAATATGATGTCTCCCGATCGAAAGAGTGCGGAAGTCTCCGCCGCCTTTTCCCACATTCGGCCCGGAATATCCCCCGTTTTATCGGAGAGCTTCAGGCTGAGATAGGGATTGCCGTTGCGCGCGGTTCGGAGCTGCTTATCAGCCGCGACAAACAGCGAAGCGACATCCTGGCTGGGTTTTATCTCTGAAATGAAGAGTTTGGACATTTCGACTGTTCCCGGCTCATGAAGATGCAGGGGCTTGGCTTGCGCGCCACCCGATAATTCCGCGCGCGACGCCGTGGAGGCCACGGGGCCGAAAGAGTGGGCGGAATCCGACATTCACACTTTTCAAAAACATGTTATCCTAGTATATCCGAGGCGCGCAGTCAAACTCGGCATCAGCCGCCCACGGGCTGAAGGAGGGGGGGCCGTCCATCGAGGGGGGCCATGAGACTGGTAATGCACTCCAAAAGCCCATGATCAAGAGTGGTGTTTGCCGGAGGCGGAGTTCAGACGGCGATTCCGGCAATGCTCCGCATGCCTCTAAAGAAACGCTTGCGGCCCGGGGCATGACAGTTTATACAAACCTTTTGAACCTACCCCGTCGGACTGAAGGGAATTTCGAGATGCCTTTTAGAATCATGTTTGTCGCGCTTTTATTCATGATTCCCATGATTCCGACATTCTGGGCGTTGATTGACATCCCGAAGCGGCAGTTTCCACAATGGAAATCGAAGGTTATCTGGTTTGCAATCGTATCCACCGTGCCTTTTGCTGGAGCGATGCTTTATATTCTTTTCATTCGGCGCCACACTCAGCCGAAACCAAGACTGGAACCGAGCACCCCACGCGAGGAGGAAATCAGGACAGATGCTTGATTTTGTTAGAAAACACGCCAAATCATGGCTGGTGAAAGTTGCCCTTGGGTTGATCATTCTCGTGTTCGTCTTTTGGGGTGGTTACACCTACCAGAGTCGTCATGAGACTGAAGTCGCGCAGGTGGGCGAGCAGTACATCAGCGTGGCTCAATATCAAAACGCTTACAACCAGATGGTTGAGACCTACCGGCGGCAGTTGGGGTCTTCTTTTTCGGAAGAGCTTATCAGGAAGCTCGAATTAAGAAAACAGACTCTCGAAAGGCTCATCAATCAGAACGTTGTGCTCCAGGGGGCCGATGCCCTGGGACTCACCGCGACCACTGAGGAAGTCCGCAAACAGATCCTGGATTATCCTGTTTTTCAGCGTGAAGGTCGCTTTGAGAAAAGAAATTACGAAGCCGTTCTGCGGCAGATGAATATGTCTCCCGAAGCATTCGAGCAGCAGGTGTCTCAGGAGATAACCTTCCGCAAGACCGAAGCATTCATAAAGAATCGAGCAGTTGTGACCGATGAGGAGGTCCTGGCGGACTATCACTTCAACCGCGATCAGGTCCGGCTTGCCTATGTTCTTGTCGATCCCAAGCCTTTCGAGGAACAGGTCGCGGTTGACGATGCCGCGCTTCAGGCTTTTTACCAGGGCAACACGGGCAGGTACATGGAACCCGAGAAGCGCGAAGTCGCCTATGTGCTGATAAGCGCCGAAGAACTGGCAAAAGACGTGCCGGTCAAAGACGAAGAGGTAAAGCGGTATTACGAGGACCACGAGAGCCAGTACAAGCGGGAAAAGGAAGTGCACGCCCGGCATATTCTCATCCGTTTAAAACCGGATGCTCCCCAGAACGAACTGGATAAGGCCCGCTCCGATGCCCAAAAAGTCCTGGATGAAGCCAGGAAAGGCGGCGATTTCGCCGCGCTTGCCCGCAAACATTCGCAAGATGAGGGTTCCGCCAAGGAAGGCGGAGATTTGGGTTTCTTCAATTCAAAAATGATGGTCCCCGAGTTCACGGAGGCGGCCTTCGCGCTTAAACCCGGACAGATCAGCGAGCTGGTCAAGACCCAGTTCGGTTTCCATATAATTAAGGTGGAGGAGGTGCGTGAAGCGGGCACCACGTCTTTCGAAGAGGTCAAGGATACCATCGCGAAGAACCTCAAGATGCAGGCGGCACAGGATATAGCCTTCAAGAAGGCGCGCGAGCTCCGCGACCTCGCTTATGCCCGCAAGGACCTTGCTAAAGCCGCAGAGGAAATGAAACTGGCGCTCACCGATACCGTGTTGATCGAAGCCAGAGCCGAAAACCAGTCAGGTCCTTTTCCCGCGCAGTTCCGGTCAAAACTTTTCGAACTGTACTCGGGTGATATCAGCGATCCGTTCGAACTCCCCTCGGGCTTTGAGGTTGCCCAGATCAAATCTGTGAAGGCGCCCCACGCCATTCCGTTCGATCAGGCAAGGGACAAGGTGGATAAGGACTACAGGGCCGAGCAGGCAAAAGAGCTGGCGCTTAAGAAGGCATCCGAGGTATTGGCGCTCGCGCGTGAGAAAAACAGTCTTGCCGATGCCGCCAAACAGCAGAACATGAATGTGCGGCAGAGTGAGATTTTCTCACGCCAGGACCCTGACAAAGACCTGAAGTTGCTTCGAGGCGAGAGTCTCAATAAGGTGTTCGATCTCAAGGAAGGGAGGTCCTTGCTCGATGCTCCCCTGGAACTGGGCAATCGGTACGTGGTGTGCCAGCTTCTGGAGAGCAAACCGGCCGGCCAGCCTCCAGCGGAAGACATCTCCACTATTTCGAAGCGGCTTCTGCAACAAAAACAGATGAATCTCTGGCAGGTGTGGGTCACGGACCTGCGAAAGAATATCAAGGTCGAGATATTCAAGGAAGTGTAGCGCCGAAGGGCTTGCACCGAAAGCTGATACCACGAGCAGTCAAAACAAGGAGCCGGGATCATTCCATGATCCCGGCTCCTTGTTTTTTTCTGTTTCCGGGTTGCGTTCAAGACTGATGTTCCCCGGAAGCATGGAAAGCGCCAGCCGTGGTTTCCTGGTATAAATTCGTACCAGCGTGCGAAGTTGACACATTCGATCCGTGTGGCGTATTATCCCGAGGGGGATAAGTATATTATCGAAACTGACAGACCAATCAGGAGGGACTATGGCCAACGGGATAATGGGAGACAAGAATCCGCAGGATTACGCAATGTCAATCCTCAACACGGCAGTTCTGGTGATTACCCGACCTGTCGATTTCTACAGGGAGATGCAGAGGTCGGGCGGTTTCGTGGATCCTCTGATTTTCCTGGTGGTCATGGGCCTTGTGGGAGGAATACTCCAGACCTTTTTTGCGCTGCTTGGGCTGGGATACGGTGGGTTTGGTCTTTCTTCGATTATCATCGCACCGATTGTCGCCGCTATTTTCGGATTCGTCGGCGCGGCTATAGTATTCGGAATCTGGAAACTGCTGGGTTCCACGCAATCTTATGAAGTAGCCTACCGCTGTGCCGCTTATGGGGCGGCGATCAGTCCCCTGACAACGCTTGTGCAGCCGATTCCTTACCTGGGGGCTCTCGTCGGGATAGCCTGGGGTCTCTACCTCATGGTTATAGCGAGTACCGAGGTCCATGAAATTGAACCTAAGAAGGCCTATATTGTTTTCGGCGTGATTGGAGTCATCCTCGCTTTTGGCTCTTTGAGGGCAGAACACATGGCAAGGAGCTTCGTCTCCAAAATGTCCGGGTTCAACAATCTCAAGACCGAAGAAATGACGCCCGAAGAAGCGGGGAAGAAAGTCGGAGAATTCATGAAGGGTCTTCAGAAGGGCGCAAAAGACTAGACTGAACGACTGAACCGGTAGTCGAGCCGCGGCGGGCAGGGGTAACAATGGACCCCGGATTGCGATTTTCCATGCATGGGGGATGAGGGGGATCTGGTCTACCCTTTCCGTAATCCCCGTTTTTCTCCGCCGGATTCTGCCCGCATCGGTCATGGTATCCATTTCGACCTGAAAGAAATGCAGTGGGGTGATTTCCTTTCGCGGGAAAGCACCCCATGCTGTTTTTAGGATCAGACGCAGATCGAGGAGAAATAATGAGCCAGTTTCCAATGGAAAGGATCGTTCGGCAGAATGACGCGCCTGTAAATAGTGACGGTGAGTTTGTGCTGTACTGGATGACCGCTTTTCGAAGGGCTCACTGGAACTTCAGCCTCGATCGCGCTATGGGCTGGGCACGGGAGCTGCGGAAGCCGCTTGTCGTTCTGGAGGGTTTGCAGTGTGACTATCCGTGGGCAAGCGAGAGAATTCATAGCTTTATTTTGGACGGTATGCGTGACAATCAGTCATCTTTCAAGGACACGGACGCTCTGTACGTCCCCTTCGTCGAGCGTTTCAAGAATGAAGGGAAAGGGCTTCTCGAGGCGCTTGCATCCAGGGCATGCATTGTCATAACCGATGATTACCCAGTGTTCCCTATCCCGCGCATGGTTCGGGCAGCCGCGCATGGACTGCCCGCCAGGATTGAAGCGGTTGACTCAAACGGCCTTTTGCCTGTCGGAATTACAGACAGGGTATTCCTGACCGCGCATTCGTTCAGGAGGTTCCTGCAACTTCAGCTTCCCCGTCTTCTCGATCAGCTTCCGGAACCGAATCCTCTTGCCCGGGGATCTATCCCCGGGCTGGACAGACTTCCCGTGGAGATTACCCGGAAATGGCCCATCGCTTCGCCAGAGATCATCAATCTCGCACCCGGGGCATTGAAAGGCCTGCCGATTGATCACAGCGTCAAGCCAGTCAAAACCCGTGGTGGATCGGTAGCGGCAGGGGCCAGGCTGCGGGAGTTTCTCGAAGACAAACTTGAAAGATATCACAGTGAGCGCAACCACCCGGATGAGGATGCATCCAGCGGGCTATCTCCCTATCTCCATTTCGGTCATATCTCGGCGCACGAGATTTTTCACGCACTCTGTCAAGTGGAGCAATGGCCGGCCGAACGCCTGTTTCCCAGGGCGTCCGGGCAACGCGAGGGGTGGTGGGGCATGAGCGAAGGGGGCGAAGCCTTTCTCGACCAGTTGATCACCTGGCGCGAACTCGGCTTCAACATGTGCTCGAAAAGAGACGACTACGACCGGTTCGAGTCCCTCCCGAACTGGGCGAGAGAGGAACTTGCCGCTCACGAAAAAGATGATCACCAGTACCTCTATTCGCTGGAGGAATTGGAGTCAGCGCGAACTCATGATCCACTCTGGAATGCCGCGCAGAGGCAACTACTGCTTGAAGGGTGCATGCATAATTATCCGAGGATGCTCTGGGGGAAAAAGATACTGGAGTGGACGTCCTCTCCCCGGCAAGCCCTGGAAATCATGATCGAGTTCAACAACAGGTATGCGTTGGACGGGCGTGATCCAAACTCCTACACGGGTATCTTCTGGGTGCTGGGCCGCTACGACCGGCCTTTCGGACCCGCGAGGCCAGTGTTTGGCAAAATTCGCTATATGAGTTCCAGCAGTGTCGGGAAGAGAATAAAACTGAAGGAATACCTCAAGCGGTTTGGCGGCGACTGATACCGCGCCGCATCCGCGAACCGGTTCACCCCCGGGTCGGGGTTTTTCCCATTCGAATCCGCCTTCACCGGCGGAAGGGCACGCGCGGGACTACTGCTTCGCGACAACTTCCTTCAACGCGGCTTTCCCGTTCCCGGCGACCATGACAACCGCTATGCCCCCCTTTCGCAAATCCTTTTCGAGTGCTGTCGCTTTTTCCTTCGAGGCGAAATAAGCCTCGATTCCATAACGGACCCGCTGGATATCCTGGGACGTGTGCCCCGACTGCAGCCTGCCGCGTATGAAGGTGCCGCTCGCGGGTTTTTCCGGATCGACTCCGTCGAACACGTACCAGCCTTCCTGACCGGGCTTGAGTTTGACGTAAACATACTCGCCTGCGCGCGGTATTTTCCCCGAAGCGAAGTCTTTGCCGTTGATCGTCGAGATCTCATAGTCCAGCAGCGCATAGTTGCCCATGAAAAGGCTGCGGGGGTCGACCGGGGTCGTCTTGAGCCGGATCTCCTTTCCTGTCCAGAGAGGATATACCGCGCCCAGGTACTCGGCGAAGAGCACCGTCATCTGGAATGCGACCACGAGAACAATGCCGGCCGTTATGATCTTCCTGTTCATGATGTGGTCCCCGTGTTGGCCATGCGGGACTTCCAGTACCTGGCGGTCCCAAGGAGAATGGCGGCCAGAATGGCAAAAAGGATGGCGGTGCCGACATAGTCGCCTATAAAGTCGATGTAGCGAAGCAGACCGGTTGTCAGGATGGTCATGACTCCCAGGTAGAAATAGTGGGAAATGCTGCTTTGCACGCCACGCGTGATGAGCCATACACCGGTTCCCACCAGCACTATGTTGTCGGCGAACTGAAAAGACCGGGCATATTCCTTGCCCTCCACCTGCATAATCGCCAGGAGGCCGACAAGAAAAAGAAGGGCAAAAACCGCGGTGGAGACGATGGATTCCTCTGCCTTATAGGCCAGCCAGACAGCCGAAGCGCATAACAGGAAGGATATGGCGAAGGCCGGGATGGGCATCTTCCAGCCGGTCGATATTATTGCCGTCCAGGGATAATGGAAGCTGAAAATGAACAGGGTGATAATGGTGAAGCGCAGCACGTATAATCCGAGAAGAGCGCCATAGTCGGCCGCCGACGTGCTGTTTTTGCTTCCCGCGAGCCATTTGGAAAGACCATCGAAAGCGAAGAATAAACCAACGCCGAGGGCCACGTTTTCTCCACCGACATGAAAGCCGGGTTTGTCACTCAACAGCCATGCAAGCGTGTACTCGGTCCATAGTCCGACCCCCGCGACAAGCGTGAGAAACAGGGTGTTGCTTTGCTTCGCGCGGCAGACGTACCACGCGGCGGCGGCAAGGAAGATCGGGAAGACGACCGGATAGAAATCCAGGAATGATTCCACGAAAAACCAGATGAACCCCAGATTTACCGCCAAGAGCATAAGAAGGGCGCTCTTCATCAGGATGGCAACGGGCAGCACGCCCATCGCCCACCAGAAGATTCCGTCGGGATAGTGTTCGTCAATATGGTAGATCTGTGCAATCAGCATGATCGATGCGCCGTAAAAAAGGGCTCCGAGAAAAAGCCAGTTCACGGCAGCCGATATCTGGCCGCGTCTGAACCTGATCAGGCCGAGCAGGTTGGCGCCCAGTGTGAGCAAAATCATCCCCCACATGCGGACCGCTCGCGGAATTTCATCCCAGTTGGCGCCGATGAGCGTAATCAATGCCAGGCCGATGAACAGATATCCCAGTCCGACCAGCATCTGGTAGCCGAAAGAGCGGCGGCCCAGGTTGCGGTAGTCGAGGCCATAGCGGGAGCAGATCTCCTCCGCCTGCGCGGTGGAGATTACCCCTTCTTCGGCCCAAAGAGAGATTTCCCTGCCCAGATCGTGTTTGAGGAGTCTAATCAGTCTCATGAAAAGGGACTCGCTTCAGCGGGTTTATTGCACTCCGGTTCGGGGAACCATACAGTGCGTGGGCGGTGATGCCCGGCTTCGATGCCGTTAACTCAAGGCGGTGTGTGCGGCCAACCTGTCCGGCGGCAACAGTGTCATCATGGTCGTGCCAGCGGCATTCGCGTCGGGCGGGGCGGCATCGCCGATGACCCGCAATTGACGCGGCTCGATATGGGACTCTATTTTCGAAAGCCATTGTACTTCGGAACCGGCACGGATGGAAGGGCGCAGGCTCATCACGGCGCGCCGCGCCGGGTTTCCGAGTGAATGCGGTTCGGCTGGGAGATCCCGCTGGCGCCCCGGGTGGATATTGACTTTTTCTGCTTAAAATGCGATAAATATATTAATCAAGAGGGAGTAGCTACTCGGGCAAAGTCACCATCACGGCGGTAATCCGTCTGGCTTTGCCGTTGGTCGTGAGCCAATTAGCGAGACTTTTGGCGTGTTGTGCATGCCGGAGTCTCGCTTTTTTTTGCCCTCGCTCATCCGATGGGGTGGGGAAAGAGGACTTCCGGAACTCGCCTTTAACAGTGAAAAGGAGAGAATAATGGTTTGTCCGACGTGTAATCTGGAACTGGTCATCTCGGAAAGACAGGGAATAGAGATCGACTACTGTCCAGGGTGCGGGGGGATCTGGCTCGATCGCGGAGAACTCGACAAGCTTATCGAGAGAGCGGTGTCCCCGGCTTCACAAGTATATGGTTCGGCGCACGGAAGTATGCATCGTCAACCTGTCGGCCAACCCCGTTACCAGGAGGATCGGAAGCCCAGCCATCATGCCGGTCGGGAACCCATGCGAGAGTCTTTTCGGGAAGAGATCTTTGATTTTGACTAGAAGCCGGATTACCTTAATTGCATCGTGCCAGGGCGGGCAATAAGGTACTGAATTCGAGTTTCACACGAAACTTGGGGGAAACAATAATGGATCTGGGCAGTTTCGGCGGTATTGACTTCAGTTGGCATTTCCTATCGGCCCTGATGAGCATTGTAGTGATCGATCTCGTACTGGCGGGCGATAATGCCGTGGTGATAGCCATGGCTGTAAAAAATCTGCCTCGTCGTACGCGTGCCCTTGGAATCGCACTCGGCAGCGGCGGGGCCGTCATCGTACGGGTCGCCTGTACGTTTGTAGTGGCACAGCTTTTGGCCATGCCCTACATCAAGCTTGTCGGAGGCGTCGTGATCCTCTGGATTGCGGTAAAACTGCTCATAGAGGGGACGGAGGAGGGAGATCACAAGGAGGCCGGCAGTCTTTGGCAGGCTTTGTGGATTATCATAGTAGCGGACATGAGTATGGGAATTGACAACATGCTGGCGGTCGGAGCCGCTTCTCATGGAAATCTTTTCCTCCTGATTTTTGGCCTCGGTTTGAGCATCCCTTTCGTGGTGTTCATGAGTTCCATGCTTTCGAGGCTCATGGACAGGTATCCGATAATCCTCTATCTCGGCTCCGGTATACTGGGCAAGGTGGGCGGCGAAATGATGATTACCGACCCCTTTGTGCATGGCTTGCTGAACCCCTCCAAGGCGGTCCACTACGCGGTAATGGTCTTCTTCGCCTGTGGAGTGATAGCTCTGGGCCGGTTTCTGGTAATCTCCAAACGCAAGAAAGCAGCGGTTTCAGCGCTGCCGGAAGGGTAGCATCGGGTTTGCGGCGGATTCCCGGAGAACCTGCGGGGGAGTTGCCGTAATACCAAGGGCTTGTCCGCAAATAAGCCTTTGGGGGATGGCGCCGTAATTCGAGGCTGATTTGGTCGCGAGGATTGAGCAAAACCACGGGCTTAATCGAGCCGCGCCGAGGATTTTACGATCGAGGAGCGGCCGACGCAGGCCGAGAACAGGAGGCGAGCGCAAAGGTTCTATTTGCCGGACAAGCTTTAAGGGAAGATGCGCTCGGCGAGTTCACGGCGCAGTTGCCTGGCCTTTTCTTCAATTGTGGCAATTATGGCCGCGGCGCCTTCCGTTTCGGCGAGCTGTGGCTTCAGGGCGGAGTAGAATTCTTTCTCCGCGCCGCTGAGCCGGTTGAGGACAAGCAGGAAGTTGGTACGGTTGCGGTAGGCTGCTCGCACCAGGGTTTCGAATCGGTCACCGTTGGCTGCCAGTAGATCAGTGTAGTATTCGACAAGGGCACGTACCCACAGGCCGTAGGGTTTTGCAAGTTCATCCGGAAGGTTGGATTTCCCGACAACGTGATTGATGTCCGGTTTGAGGCCATTCTGAATCGCTTCGACGGACAGGTCCATCGCCCGGTTGCGCGTGATCATGAAATCTTCATTGAATTTCACGCGGCCTCGCTTGTACTTCTGCATGCGATAAATGAAGTAAAGGAAGAGGATTGGGATCAGCACCATCCAGAAGCTGACAACCGGCCTCTCTAAAGCGGCCCCACCGATTTGACTGGCAAAAATCCTCTCGAATCCCAGGATCAAATCTTTCTTCCGGTTCAAATTTTCACTGGTTTCCAAGGCTCATTCCTTGCCCGGTGGATACTCAAGACTGTGGCGGATGTATTGCGATCCTTCATGGGATTCTTCGAGGTCCGTGTAGTAGACCGCGGTGGCCCTGAGGTTGCGTTCGTCGATCACCTCGGCCATATGGCGCGCTCCGGGTATGAACGTGGAGAGGTTTCCCACCGTAAAAATACAAACCCATACCAGAATAAATCCGATGATCAGCTTCAGCCAGGGGGGCGCAGCCGCCCATAGGGCTGATACCCCGCGGGCGGCTGCTATCGTGCATGACTTCATGGAGATCATAGAACCTAAATACCCGCCGTGACTTCCGGGAACACAATATAAAACATGATGTAAGCCACGATCAGCGTTAGCATCAATTGGAAGGATTGTCCGAACACGTAGAGTGTCACGGGTTTTCCACCCTTAAAGTATTCGCCGAACTCTCTAAAGTTCGTCTCCAGCCCGATGGAAGCAAACGCGAGAGCAAAGAACCATTCACGGGCGATTCGGGTGAACCCCCTCAATACCCCCTGATCGACCATGACCGTGCTCATGTCCGCACCCACGCTCTGATCGATAATGGAGAAAACGATGGATGCCACGATAAAGCCTATGACGAACTTGGGGAATCGGTACCATACTTCCCACCAACTCACCTGTGTTCCCGGTGCGCAGTCCACTTTCGAGCACCAGTAGACGGCGACACCAAAAGCCGTGACGCCAATGAGCACATTTTGGATCATTTTAATCGTGGCGGCGACATACAATGCCTTATCACCATAGAACGCACCCGCCGCGGCAACGGCACCCGTCGAGTCTATAGTGCTTCCCATCCATGCTCCGGCAAGCACCTGGGGTAAACCAACCAATTTCGCGAAGGCCGGTTGCGCCACCATGCAGACCGCCGTGAAGACCATGGAAAGTCCAATGGCCAGCGTAAGTTCTTCTTTCTTCGCACGGCAGGCCGCGGCCGTGGCGATGGCCGCCGAAACGCCGCAGACCGACATGTCGGCCGAAATCGTGATATTCAGCGTCTTCGAGGGCATTTTTATCACCCTCTGCCCAAACCAGTAGGTCAGGATAAGGGTTATCGGCGTGCATATCCAGGCAACAAAGATGCCGGGTTTGCCAATGGCCAGAATCTTGTTGAAGAGGACCTCCGCGCCAAGCAAAACCAATCCGGTTTTGATGAAGAATTCCGTGGCCACCGCCGGCTGTACCCACTTTGGGGTGCCTATGGTATTACTGATAAGAAGTCCAAAGATGATGGCCCACAGAGGAAAGCCAAATCCCCAGTACTTCATCAGATTCTGGGTTTCCGCCATGTAGGCAAGGACGGCGAGCACGAAAACGACGGGGAAACCCACCACGAACTTGCCAAAGGACTCACCCATGATTGCTTTGCCGATTCCAAAGAAGATGGCCAGTAAGGCGCAAAGTCCGATGAGGTAGGGAATCCTGTTGTATGGTTTGTTGCCGGCCAGCCCCTTGGCCTTGGATGCCTTGGATTTGGCGTCTTGCCATGCCTTGATGTCCTTTTCGGCGGCCGCGTTGAGATTGGTATCCTTGAAAGCCGCGGCTGCAGCGGCTGACTGGGTGGTCTTTGCCTGCACGAGCGCGGCGTCTTCGGCTGCCTTGGTCTTGTCCGCGGCTTCCTTGGCAGGCGCATTCATCGCATCGGCTGCTTCCCTGCTACGGTAGATCGCATCCAGGGGGTTTGTTTTCCAGTCGCTCGGAGCCGCCAGAAAACTCTGGATTGTCTTTCCGAAATCCTGGTCCCGAGCGCGAATTGCCTTTTTGGCCGCGGACGCATTGTACCATTCAACGGTTTTGAACGGCGCCTTGGCGGCTTCCTCTTTCATGGTGGCATTATACTTTGGGATTTCAGCGACTTGCTTGGGCGGCTGGGGCAGATAAATAAGCAAGCCGACGAGGAGCAGGAGGAAACCCATCCAGATGGCCATCCAGTCCTCTTTTGTGTAAAGATCTTTGAGTGTGGTCCTGCCACTTTCAATTACGACATAATCCGCGTCACGCGTCGGTTTATCAACAGGCTCCGCCATGGTGGTTCCTCCTCTTCCGTTGGGCTTCGGGCACGAATAAAGTGGCTTAAGTCAATTGAGACCATCGCACATGTCTCACGTGCCAGGGTCCCAATTACCGGATCGAGGTGCTTTAACGAAGAAAACAGAATGGTTCTTAGGCCTGTTCCTGCCATCACCTCCTTTGTGCGAGCTGGATTACCGATAGGTCGTGTGGACATGAGGATTGGAGAGATTCTTTCAGTAATACTTATAAATCAAAACAAATTAAAGTACTAGTGATTTGCTGTTAATACAAAAATACGGATGGGAATAAAGTGAAAGAGAATAGACTTTGAGAAATAATGCGCAAATATCGGGCGGATCGACAGGGGACTGAAACCAACTGTACACGAAAGAATACCTGTTGGGGGCGCACGCCGAATGGTCCCTTTTATGGATTCCGCCCCGGCCGCAGTGCTCATCAAGCTGTGCTGAAAGCACGGGAGTATGCGGCATCAGGCAGGCGATGGGTCGTGGACATGGACTTGGAGAAGTTCTTCGACCGCGTCAATCACGATATATTAATGGCGCGGCTTGCCCGCAAGATAGTGGACAAACGGGTACTCGGAGTCATTCGCGGCTATCTTCAGGCGGGGCTGATGGTCGGAGGGGTCGTATCGCCCCGAACGGAAGGGACTCCGCAGGGAGGTCCACTTTCTCCGCTTTTGTCCAACATCCTACTCAATGACCTGGACAGGGAACTGGAGAGAAGGGGACATGCGTTTTGCCGGTACGCCGATGATTGCAATATCTACGTAAAGACAAGGCGCGCCGGGCAAAGGGTGTTGGAAAGTCTGACCCGGTTTCCTGCAAACAAACTAAAACTTAAGGTCAACTCGGAAAAGAGCGCGGCAGCGCGCCCCTGGGACCGCAAATTTCTGGGCTACAGCATGACTTTCCATAAACAGTCAAGGCTTAAAGTGGCCCCGGCTGTGGTGGAGCGCTTGAAGGCCAAGCTCAGGGATAAGTTCCGGGCGGGCCGGGGTCGCAATCTGCGCACTCAGATCGAAGAACTCACCCCAGTTTTACGAGGGTGGGTAAACTACTTTCGGTTGGCCGAGGTGAAGGGAGTTTTCGAGGAACTGGACGGATGGATACGCCGCAAGCTCCGGTGCATCCTTTGGAGACAGTGGAAACGGTCCCGCACTCGCGCAAAGAACCTGATGAAGTATGGCTTGGGGGAAGCAAGGGCCTGGAAGTCCGCCACAAACGGGCGAGGCCCCTGGTGGAACGCCGGGACCTCGCATATGAATCAATGTTTCCCCAAAAGCTTCTTTGACCGACATGGACTTGTGTCACTGCTGAATCAACTGCGAAGACTTCAATGTGCTTCATGAACCGCCGTGTACGGAACCATACGCACGGTGGTGTGGGAGGACGGGGGAGGCGACTCCCCCTCCTACCTGATTCGAAAAAAAACCATCCTGAACCCAAACTCGTATAAGCCAACCCCGGTGAAGAAAAAAGGCGGAGCCGCTTTCGGGGCTCCGCCTTTTACGGGATGTCGGGACGTTCGTCGGGTCTTACCGGGAACGATCGGCCGGACCATGCCTTTTCAGGGCGCTTCGTTGGCAAAAACCTTGATGCATGCATTGGCGGTCGGGTCAAAACCGGTCAAATCATTCCAGTTGGTTCCATCCAGCGAATAGAAACTCTCTCCCTCATATGCGGTTGCCGCGGATGAGTAACCCGCGTACGCATACTCTACCGGCAAGGGGTATGCATAATCCTGTGTGGTGAAACTCACCACGGCTGAAAACTTTTTGAGCGCCTTGACAGGCATCGCCGTGGGAAAGTCGACGGTGTGGTAGCCCGCGAAGGGGAAAGTCGTTACGACCGAGCCGACAAATGCGCCGCTCGTCGGGCTGCTATTCTGAAGGTTCTTGTAGATGCGTATCCGGACGGTGGTGTTTTCCGCTGTCGTGTAAAAGCTGACCGCCTTGATGTAGCGCGCATTGGCGCTGGCGGTGAAAACATTGGCCCCCCACATGGTTGTATACCCGGGAACGCCAAGACTATCGACCCAGCCAAGATGGTCGTACTCATAGACGTGCGAGTAATTCGTCGGCGCCGCGATTTTTTTGAAGGATGCAGCCTCCTGGAGGGAAGTATCGTAGTAGGAAATATAAAAGTAACCCTTGTTTCCCCAGCCGGCGCCCCAGCTATTGCGAATCAGAAACGCTCCATCGCCGGCGGGCAGTTGCCCTTCAATCGATTTGAAGTTCTCTTTGGGATAATTGTCGTCCCAACCGATAATGGCGACTTCATGGTTAGCGCCGTTGTCCTTACCATTCCAATACGAATATGTGTCTTCATTGTAATAGGCATCGTCGTACATGAAGGAGACATCAGTGGCGCCGCTTTGCATCACCGCACTCTTCCATGTGTCATTGTCCGTGGGAGTGCCTCTGTCCGGGAGGAAATTGACTCCCTGGATATGCTGGCGCACCTTCACGCCCGGTGTTGCATTTACCACGGAATTGACTGCCGCATAGGGGTAGGGAACGTCAGCTTCACTGACGGGACCGCTCCAGCGTGCAAAATAGGCGGTGGACATCCAGATATTTCCCCCATCGCAGGGGGCGTTATCAAAACCATGGTAGCGATTGAGATCAGCCTCGGAAAAGTTGCTCGCTACCCCGCGCTGCCGTAACCGTGATTCCACGGAGGCCATGGCGCCAAATGTCCAGCATGACCCGCAATCTCCCTGATCTCTGACCGGAGGGACCCACCCCAGCCGCCGAATGTCATATGATCGCGGAAGTGCGGCGGCCCTGGCGGCGCCGGTCGACTGTGTGCGCTTGGCGTGCGAAAGGCCGACGGGGTGGGGAGTGTGTCCCAATGGCCGTCCCGACAGAGTATTAGTCTGTTGCATGCCCGAGGCCCTGGCCTGCGCATGATCGAGAAAAGCCGGGTTTGGCGGAGCTGACTTGAGAGTCAACGTTTGAGAATTACTGGTCCCGGGTGAAGCAGCGACAAGAAGACCGGTCAGAAGCGTTACGAAGATTGAGCACATTGCATGTGGAATCGGGACTTTGATGGTGCTGAACATGTTCCCCCCTCTATGGCGTTTATGGATCTTGAAAAGCTTGATACTAAGTCAGATAGTCCGTCCAACGGTATCGGCATATTGATGATAGGCAATAAGCATTTTCCGCGCATCCATGCCGACAGGTACTGTAATACAACAGAATACAACGCGATATACGATAAAACCGCATCGAACCCGCCGCGCGGCCGAATTCGGATAACTCAGCGCGCGAGGAACTGGACGGCAATGCTGTCCATGGACTAAGATACTGAAACTAAATGGAAAAAGCGTCAGGATAAGAAATTCGTTTTCATCCGCGGTCCATGCCGGGTGGAAGCGGAGCCGAGCCGATTTCGAGGATTTTGGCGGAAACTCTTGACTTTCGAGCCAAATTGCTATTTTCTCAAGACCCACATCAGCGATGCTCGATTTTACCTCAATGAACTTTTTACCCCAAACCAATATAAGGGAGGCTCCCATGAAGAGGCATTCCGTCCTTTCCGCCCTTCTGCTTGTTCCGGTGTTCCTGATGCTTGCCGTTGCCGTTGCGCCGGCCGCCGAGACCATCAAAATTGGTGTGCTATACCCGCTGACGGGAGGGGCCGCCGCCGAGGGAAGGGAGCTGCGCGCGGGTGCCGAGCTTGCTCTTGAAATCGTGAACAACGTTATGCAGCTTGACATGGACATAGCAAAACGAGGCGGAATAACTTCCCTTAATGGAGCGAAGATCGAGCTGATCATGAAGGACCACGAGGGCAACCCGACGCTTGGCGCGGACCTTGCCAAGAAACTCATCATGGACGATAAGGTCATCGGGATTCTCGGCTGCTATCACAGCGCCGTCACCAAGACTGTCAGCGCGGTATGCGAACAGTACGGAATACCGATGATCAACGACTCTTCCACGTCGCCGGCATTGACGCAACGCGAGTTCAAGTGGTTTTGGCGAACTACTCCCCACGATGTCACGTTCACGAAAGACCTCTTCGAGCTTCTGAAAGGGTTATCCGAAGGAAAGGTTCGAGGGGTGCCCGCTGTTCCCAAGGACCAGATTTCCAAACTGGCTTCCGCCTGTGAAAAGACGGAATTCGGATCTCAGGTGTCCGAGACGATAGAGATGTTTTCGAAGGAATATGGCTTCAACGTCCAGAAATCGATCCTGTACGCTCCCAAGTCGGCAGATCTTTCCAGCGAGGCTCGGTCCCTTCAGGCCGCCAAGGCGGACTCCCTGCTTTTTGCTTCCTACACGTCCGATGCCATCCTGATGGTGAAGACTCTGAAGTCTCAGAAAGTCGGCGCCAAGATCATCTGGGGACAGGACGCGGGTTTCGAGGCGCCTGAGTTCCGCGCGACCCTCGGAGATGATGTGGTGGGGATTCTCACCCGGACGGTATTCGCCCCCCGTGTGGCGGATGTCAAGAAAGTCGCCAACCAGGTGAACGCGATATACAAGCAGAAGATAGGGCATGACTTGAGCGGTGCTTCCGCGAGGGCCTTCACGGGTGTGCAGACCTGGGCCGAGGTGCTCCAGAAGGCCGGTTCGACAAAGCCCGAAGATATACAAAAAGCAGCGAATTCGATTTCCATTCCCGCCGAGCAACTGATCGTTCCCTGGAAGGGGATCAAGTTTGCCACGAGCGGCAAGGACCTTGGGCAGAACGAGCTTGGTTCGGGCATCATCGGGCAGTACCAGAAGGATAAGTCCGGCAACATCGTTCTTGAAATTGTCTATCCTTTTGAACTGGCAACCGCGGACATGATTTACCCCTTGAAGGGCTTTTGATCCGGGGAGCTTGGAACGTAGATGGAAATTCTTGCCGGATCGCTTGCATCGGGTCTTCTGATCGGGTTGGTGTTCGCCCTGATAGCTCTGGGGCTTACCATCATCTTTGGTATGATGGACATCGTGAACTTTGCCCATGGCGAGTTCCTGATGATCGGGATGTACACGACTCTTTTTTCGTCACGGGCGCTGGGAATCGATCCCCTGCTCACCATTCCCCTGGCCGGGGCGGTGGGGGTGCTCCTGGGGCTTGCCTGTTATGCCGGATTCGTCCGGTTTCTGCTCCGGGGACCCATGGTGGCCCAACTCCTGGGGACGTTCGGGCTGATGCTCCTGCTACGAAATATTGCTCTGCTGGTATTTGGGTCCGAGGACCGGACGATCTCTTCCGGATTGCTCGTGGGGTCGGTTTTTGATTTGGGCATGGGGATTGTCTTTCCGGCAACCAAGCTTGCGGCCGCCATTCTTTCCGTGGTGGCATTTTCGGCGGTCTGGCTCCTCATGCACAGAACTCGGACCGGCAAGGCAATGCTGGCAACGGCCCTGAATGCACAGGGCGCCCGCTACATGGGAATCCCGACCGATCGCATGAACGCCCTGGCGTGGGCAATCGGCGGTGCGACAGTGACCATAGCCGGCTCGCTGCTGGTAAACTTCTGGTCCGTTACTCCGTACGTGGGGTTGCTGTTCACGATGATCGCTTTTGCCACCGTTGCGCTGGGTGGATTCGGCAGCTTGCCCGGAGCGTTTGTCGCCGGTTTGATGATCGGGATGATAACGGAGATCCCCGGGTTCTGGGACTTCTTTACACTCCTCACGGGCAGCAGTTGGATGGGCGGAATCTCCATGACTCCTTTCAAATATACCTGGGTCTACCTGGCATACTTCATCATCATGCTGGTGCGCCCGCGGGGGTTATTCGGTTGGAAGCACTAAGAAACGCTATCGATTTTTCGGATCTGCCCCGCTCCGAGTTGATTGTCGCGGGAATAGCGATCGTCGGTCTGTTCGCTTTTCCGGCTTTTCCGCATTCCTCGTTTGCCATGGCGACTATCATCCAGTTCCTCATGTTCACGCTCTACGGCATGGGCTGGTACACAATCGGCGGATATGGAGGA
>JBDKTY010000112.1:0-12904 GCA_039679945.1 Syntrophobacter sp.
CCCCCCCGCCGGAGCGAGGGTCGTAAGTAAGATCCAATAATCGGGACTTCGCTCTGCAAGCGATGACTCCATGCAGCTTAACGACGTTTTTGAGCCATGGTTTCGCTTGTTCCACATGGTGGAACAATTTTGTTCTTTCCACACTCGCCGGTGACAGTCAAACTCCCTGTAACATTCTCTAATCATTGACTTCCAGCCGGGCCCTCTTTTCTTCCTGAATTGGCATGGTTCTTGGTCATTCACTTCACTCACGGACCGGAGATAACAACGGTGAGCTTAGGGCCGGCCGCGAAACGGTATCTCAAAATCAACAGGGGGGAGCGCGAGAATGGAGATAAAAGCGAAAGATGTCATCAAGGCCAGGCGGTTGGAGAAGAAAGTGAGTATTGCCGATGTTGCCAAGGTAGTCGGGAAGAATCCGACGTTCGTCTCGGCGGCGCTGCAGGGCAATCACCGGCTGACTGCCGACGAAGCCCGGAAGGTTAGTGAATTGCTGGACCTGGACCCGGGAACAACTGATTCGTTAAGCCAATTTCCCGTGCGCACGGATTTCCCGAATACCACTGACCCGTTCAAATACCGGTTGATGGAGGTCATCGGCGTCTATGGCGATGCATTACGTGACATGGCAAATGAGATGTTCGGCGACGGGATCATGAGCGCAATCGATTTTACACTCGACATGGAGAAGGTCACCGGAAACCAGGGCGAGGCACGGTGCAAGATTACCCTCAACGGGAAGTGGCTTGAGTACAAGACATTCTAGAGTGAACGGTTAGAGGGCCCCTCGGTCCCGCCGCGGAAGCCCTCGTCGGTCGTGGAAATCGGCTCGGCTTCATCAGCCCGGCCGATCTCTCCACGACGTGCCCGGCAATTATCCGGAAATGCTCCGAATCCATAATCCCTAGCTATCCTGCCTGAACAGGTCGACGACATCCTTCAGCGCCGGCGCGAATCCGACCCCGTGGCGCAGACCTGCCCAGAGGTCGGAAACACGGACACTCAGGGCGCACCCGGCCCGTTTATGCTTCGATTCCACTCAAGAAACGCCCTTTTCATCCGGGTTCCGGAGTGTTTGCTCCCGCCCAGCCCGTATCGAAGGGTGAAACTGGCCTGCTGCGTGTGGCCGCAATGCGCTCACCGCGGCGGCATCCCCGCGAATGCCTCCCCTCGGCATCCTTTTTTTCGGCACATCCGTTGCGAACGGACGGCGATTGTCTTATCATCGGCGTGATCCTCATCACATGCAACATGACCATCGCGTCTTTGTAACAAATTGCACAAACACCATTTTAGCTTTTTGCCGCACGCATTTGCGGTACTTTTGTACTTGACAAATCGGGCAGGCATACAGTAGGTTTGTCGCGCGCGTGGGAAGCCATCGTATTATTTGGCATTTCTTCAAACAGGCAACGATCCGGAAGGCTTTGGCGAAAATATGTCAACCTAATCTAGCCTTAAAATCCGCTCTCCTCTGCTCCTCTACACACAGCTAAACACCTGATAAATGCGGAATTAATTTATCATCGACCTTGCCTGGAGCGAGAGGGAACGACCCGCGCAAAAAATGACCAATTGGTAACAAGCAGCCTGATCCATTTGGCACATGTCTTCCTCGATATCGCTATATCGAAAACATCACTTTGGAAGGAGGTCTTTTCAGAGGTTTTACGGCGGCATGATTGGGGCCTCCCCGGGCCCGCTATAAAAATCCATTTTTAAATCAAACACTTAACAGGAGGATGTAAATGAACGCGAGTTTGATCACCATTTTCGCCCTCGCATGTGGTGGTCTCGGTGTTCTCTATGCGCTGGTGACAGCCGCATGGGTAGGCAAGCAGAGCGCCGGTTCCGAAAAGATGCAGGAGATCTCGGAGGCAATCCGGGAAGGTGCGACGGCATTCCTGAACAGGGAATATAAGACCGTCGCGGTTGTTGGTATTATTTTGGCCGCTCTGCTCACGTACCTGGGAATTTGGACGGCAATCGGGTTCGTGATCGGCGCCTGTGGTTCTGCCCTCGCCGGCTACATCGGAATGCTGGTTACGGTTAAGGCCAACGTCCGGACGACCGAAGCCGCGAAACGCGGCATCCAGGCCGCACTGTCGGTTGCCTTCAAGGGCGGTTCCGTTACCGGCATCATGGTTGTCGGGCTCGGACTTCTCGGCATTACCAGCTACTTTCTGATCGCCAAGGCGTATGCGCCCGCGGAGGATGTTTTCCACGCGCTCATCGGACTCGGCTTCGGTTGCTCGCTCATGAGCGTTTTCGCTCGTATCGCCGGCGGCATTTACACCAAGGCCGCCGACGTCGGCGCTGACCTGGTCGGTAAGGTGGAAGCCGGAATTCCCGAGGACGATCCGAGAAACGCCGCCGTTATCGCCGACAACGTGGGCGATAACGTGGGTGACTGCGCCGGTATGGCCGCGGACCTCTACGAAACCTACACCGTTACCCTGGTTGCCGCAATGCTGCTGGCCAAGACGGTCTTCGGCGCCGACAGCCCATGGGTGGAATTCCCCCTGCTCATCGGCGGTATTTCCATCGTGGCCTCGATCATCGGCTGCTACTTCGTACGCCTCGGCAAGAGCCAGTACATCATGGGCGCGCTTTACAAGGGCCTCGCGGTCGCCGGTATCCTGGCGGCGGTTGCCTTCTATTTCGCCTCCCAGTGGTTCCTGCGCCAGCCCGGCGTACAGCCCGCCTTCACGGCAACGGGCGTATTCACGACGGCTGTTATCGGCCTCGTGCTGACCGGCCTGATCGTCATGATCACCGAGTATTTTACCTCCAAGAGCTTCAACCCCGTTAAGCACATCGCCGCCGCCAGCGTCACCGGCCACGGCACCAACGTTATAGCCGGTCTCGCCGTCAGCATGAAATCCACGGGCGCTCCCGCCCTGGTAATCTGCGGCGCCATCGTTTGGGCTTATCAGCTCGGCGGCGGCTTCGCCGGGAACCCCGGCGGCGGTCTTTTCGCAATCGCCCTCTCCGCCGTTGCCATGCTCTCCATGACCGGTATCGTCGTTGCCATCGACTCCTACGGCCCGATCACCGATAACGCGGGCGGCATCGCCGAAATGGCGGAACTTCCCGACAGCGTGCGCGATGTCACCGATCCCCTGGATGCGGTCGGCAACACCACCAAGGCCGTTACCAAGGGTTATGCGATCGGTTCTGCCGGCCTCGCGGCCCTGGTGCTCTTCGCCGAATACTCCCGCTCCTTCTCCGGCCCGGTAGTGTTTGAACTGTCCAACCCCATGGTCATCGTCGGTCTTTTCATCGGCGGTCTGCTGCCCTACTTCTTCGGTTCATTGCTGATGGAAGCAGTCGGCAAGGCAGCCGGCGGCGTTGTCGAAGAAGTTCGCCGCCAGTTCCGTGAAATCCCCGGCATCATGGAAGGCACCGCGCGGCCCGAATACGGCAAGTGCGTTGACATCGTGACCAAGAGCGCCATCAAGCAGATGATGCTTCCGGCCCTCATTCCGGTCGCGGCGCCTGTCGCGGTCGGTTTCCTGCTTGGTAAGGAAGCCCTCGGCGGCGTGCTGATCGGCTCCATCATCACCGGTCTTTTCCAGGCAATCGCCATGACCAGCGGCGGCGGCGCCTGGGATAACGCGAAGAAGTTCATCGAAGACGGCATGTACGGCGGCAAGGGTTCCGACGCCCACAAGGCGGCGGTCACCGGCGACACCGTAGGCGACCCGTACAAGGATACCGCGGGCCCCGCAATCAACCCGATGATCAAGGTTATCAATATCGTCGCGCTGTTGATCGTGCCCATGTTGAAGTAAGTAAAGCGTGCTCCCCCCGCGCAGATTAATCCCCCCCCAGCCCGCGCGGGGACGGGCCCCCGCCCCTCTCTTGGAAACAAGGGAGGGGCCATCGGGTCCGAAGGCGAAAAGAACCGTATCTGTTAGGGGACGGTCCGGAGTTCTTTCCGGGCATCATGGGACATGCGGTTCTTTTGCATGCCAGGCCAATAAAAAACGGCGACCCACTTGTGGGCCGCCGTTTTTTATTGGCTACGATTAAGCATATCAAGCAGTTACATGGTCACTATGTCATACACCCCGTCATTCCCGCGAAAGCTCATAGCTGCCAACTTAAGGGACGTTTTTGAGTTCCAGTGGCTTGCGGGATTCTTCGCGTAGCAGCACCAGCCGTAGGTTGGGGTGAGCGGAGCAAACCCCAACATTTATCACAGCCGGGGTGAAGGTGTGCAAATCCGCGACGAGTATTGTTTTGGCGAAAGGTGAAACGTGGGTGTTGGGGTTCGCTCTCGCTCACCCCAACCTACCGTTCTAGATCTCTTAAGTTGACGGCCATGCGCAAAAGCTGGAATCCCAGGGCTTTGCTCATGCATTGCAAGCAGAAGACTGGATCCCGGCCTTCTCCGGCATGACGCGCTGGCCACGGATCGACCGCTGTTTCCTGGCTGCGCCATGCCATGCGAAAGCGGGGCTTAGTATGCTCAGGGCTAACGTGAGAAGCATTTTTCTCGCAAGAAAGCCGGCCAGGGGGACTATGCAAGGGAACGCCTCATGCTACCCCAGTTCCCTCTCGATGATTTCCCGCACCAGCGAGTAAGGGTCGGCTTCCTTGTCCACGATCCGGCGCACCATCTCCTTCAGGGGCATATCGCCCTTGTCGAGCCTTTTGACGATAGTCCGAAAGGCCTGGTCCTTGATCGCTTCCAGCAACTGGATGCGGACACGGTTCTCCACCACCGCCCGCCACTTGTCCTCCCCGGCGGAAAGCAGGTATGCCCTGTGTTTTTCAATGGCATCGTAGAGTTTGTCGATCCCTCGGGACTTCACGGCCTCGGTTTCCACTATCAGGGGTTCCCAGCCATTGGTTTCCCTCCGCCGCGAGCCGATCTCGATCAGGTTGCGCAGTTCCAGGATCGTCTTTCTCGACCCCTCCCGCTCGGCCTTGTTCACCACGAAGATGTTTCCGATCTCCATGATGCCGGCCTTGATCGCCTGGATATCGTCGCCCATCCCCGGCACTGTCACCAGGATGGTGCTGTGGGCGCTGTTCGCTATCTCCACTTCGTCCTGCCCGACACCCACCGTCTCGATGATGATGATGTCCTTGCCCATGGCATCCAGCACGGTCACCATGTCGTTGGTGGACCGGGTGATGCCTCCGAAGTGGCCCCGTGTCGCGAGGCTCCGGATGAAGACGCCGGGATCGAGAAAGTGGCGCTGCATCCGGATGCGATCCCCCAGGATGGCCCCGCCGCTGAAGGGGCTGGTCGGGTCCACGGCAAGAATTCCGACTGTTTTCCCCTCCTTGCGGTAGCGGACCGCGAGCTGGTCCACAAGGGTGCTCTTTCCGACCCCCGGCGAACCAGTGAACCCGATTATGTAGGCCTTGCCGGTATGCGCGTAGAGTTCCCGAAGGACCTCCCTTGCCGAGGTTATTTCATCGTCGATGTCGCGAAGAAGGCGTGCCGTGGATCTCACGTCGCCCGCAATGATCCGTTCCACTATTTCCATTGCTTCAAGCCCTGCCCCCCCCGCCGAAATCCCCGGCGGCGGGGCTTTCCCTGTTGGAGTATGAGAGAGAATGTCAGCACGTGGCGGCTGTCCGCCTTACAGGGCGGCGGCGGCCACGCGTGGCTGAATATTCGTGTTCACCCAGTCGGTAATATCCTGGAGTTTCGCGCCGGGCTCGAAAATTTCCTTGATTCCGATTTCCTTGAGCTTGGGGATGTCCTCCAGGGGGAAAATGCCTCCCCCTATCACGGTGATATCCTCGGCGTTCTGTTCCTTCAAAAGCTCCATCACCTTCGGGAAAGAATAGGTGTGCGCACCGGAAAGGATGCTCAATCCGATCACATCCACGTCTTCCTGGATCGCGGTGCTCACTATCTGCTCGGGCGTCTGATGGCAACCCGTGTAAATCACTTCGAACCCGGCGTCGCGGAAAGCACGGGCGATCACGCGGGCTCCGCGGTCATGACCGTCAAGACCGGGTTTGGCAACCAATATGCGAAGTTTCCTTCCTTTTTCCATGGAAACACTACCTCCTGCTATCTCGAAAGTAAATATCGATGCTTTACCAGCGGATGAGCCCGGTCAGCGAATTTGTCCTTCACATTTCCCTCGCGAAGCGGTCTTTCTCAAGAGATGTGTTCTGCTTCGCTCCCCCCATCCTTGTCCTCCTGCAACCGAGGCGCTCTCTCCCGTTCGTCCCGAGGTATCGAAGGGTAGAACGGGACATCAACCGATTGCCGGCAGGCTGGGAAGCCTGTCCCACTAAATCCGTGCGCGCCTGCCTGCTGTTTCCCGCTCACCCGTTCCCACTTGAATGCGGGGTCTGTTCCGCTCGGGGCGAACGGCGTTCTTGACCCATGGTTCCCGAACCCGCGTTAGAACGTCCCCGGGTCCGTATAGGTCCCGAAGACTTCCCGGTAGAGATCGCAGCATTCCTGCTCGGTGGCCCCGGCGCGCACCCCGTCGATCAGGGCGGGCATGACGTTGTTTTCCCACTTGGGCGGCCCCTCGCACCGGCGGCGCAGCTCATCCATCGCCTTCCGGAATTTCGCCTTGTCGCGGTTCTTCTTGAACCTGTCCGTGCGCTCCACCTGCATGCGCTCGATCTCATCGTCGATCTTGAGGACGAATTCCAATTCGCCCCGCTCCGAAGCGTACTTGTTCACGCCGATGATGATCTTTTCCCCCGCTTCCACCTGCTGCTGGAAATGGTAGGCCGCATCGGCGATCTCCATCTGCGGGTAGTCACGCTCGATGGCCGCGACCATGCCGCCGAGGTCGTCAAGCTTGCGTATGTAGGCGTTTGCTTCCTCTTCCATCTTGTCGGTGAGGGCTTCGACGAAATAGGAACCGGCGAGCGGATCGATGACGTTGGTCACGCCCACTTCGTCGGCAAGGATCTGCTGGGTGCGCAGGGCGATGAGCACCGCCTCCTCGCTCGGAATCATGTAGACCTCGTCGAGCGAGTTGGTGTGAAGCGACTGCGTCCCGCCGAGGATGGCGGCAAGCCCCTCGGTGGTAGTCCGGATTACGTTATTGTATGGCTCCTGGGCCGTGAGAGAACATCCGGCCGTCTGTGTATGGAACCGCATCAGCATGGACCTGGGGTCCCTGGCCTTGAAACGGTCTTTCATAATTCGCGCCCAGAGGCGGCGGCTCGCGCGCATCTTGGCGATTTCCTCGAAAAAGTCTATGTGCGAGTTCCAGAAGAAGGAAAGCCTGCACGCGAAGTCATCCACGTTGAGGCCCCGCTTGATGGCCTCCTCCACGTACGTGATCCCGTCGTAGATAGTGAAGGCGAGTTCCTGCACGGCGGTGGCCCCGGCCTCGCGGATGTGGTAGCCGCTGATGCTGATGGTGTTCCAGCGGGGCACCTCGCGGGTCCCGAACTCGACGGTGTCGGTTACCAGCCGCAGGCTGGGTTCCGGAGGAAGCATGAGGGTTTTCTGCGCGATGAATTCCTTCAGGCAGTCGTTCTGAATGGTTCCGCCCAGCTTCTTGCGGGAATAGCCCTCGTTCTCGGCATTGGCGAGATACATCGCCCATATTATCGAGGCCGGGGGGTTGATCGTCATGGATGTGGTGACTTCTTCAAGATTGATATTTGCAAAGAGGTGCTGCATGTCCTCTACGGTATCTATGGCAACGCCGCACTTTCCGCATTCACCGCGGGCAAGGGGCGAGTCGGTGTCGTAGCCCATGAGCGTCGGGAAGTCGAAAGCCGTGCTGAGGCCGGTCTCCCCGTGATTGATGAGATAGTGGAAGCGCTTGTTGGTGTCCTCGGCGGTCCCCAGTCCCGCGAACATGCGCATCGTCCAGAGGCGCGCCCTGTACATGGTGCTCTGCACTCCCCTGGTATAGGGATAGGCACCCGGGAAACCGATTTCCTCGAAAAAGTCCTTGTTCGCGATATCCTGGGGCGTGTAAAGCGGCTTTATCTTGAGGTCCGAGACCGTGGAAAAATTGCCCAGCCGCTCGGGCATTTTCTTCAGTGCCTTGCCATACTCCGCCAGCCACTCGTCGTGTTCCGTCTGCATCCTTTCGAGAGCTGATTCGGATAGAATCTTTTTTCCCATTCTTGCCTCCTGCGTGAGAGAGTTCCCTTTCACAGACAATTAGATTCCGAGGGGGGCCATCCACCGCGGGCTAGAAACGGCGAAGGTCCGAAACGGCACATCCGTAAGCAAAAAGCGGTCCGTTTTCAGTGGAGTTGAATCATGATCGGTTGTTCGATTCTTAAATCGGAGAGACTAAAACAGCTAACACGGTATCTGCATTCTGAGCAGTTTTGGACAACGCCGGGAAGAAAAGGAGGAGGTTGATAACGGGTATCCGAGGAACCCCGCTTGAGTACAGTTCACGAGTGACCGGCAAATCGGCTCAATGGCAAACGGGAAACACTTAAACAGAGTGGTTTGGCCTTGTCAAATGAATTTTTCCTTGACCACGCACCCAAACTTCTGTAGTAGGAAATCGTGTAAAATTCAAAGTCATACATCTCAAATCGCCCGCATTTGAACCATTTCAAGTTCGATTTCTTTCTCTTTTCCAGCAGTTTCAGCACGAAACACAACAGGCTGTCCCAAGTTTTCAGGTATTCCGCATGCCGAGGCAATCTCCCGGCGGGGCAACTCGCCCGTTCGTCTCGTATGCTCCCCCCCGTTCGTGCCGAGCGCCGGAGGCCCCGCACTCGCGAGGCAAGGCGCGGATAGAGGAACAGCACACACCCGTTCGTGACCGATCCGCTCAAAACCGTTAACTATCAGGAGGGAAAAATGGCCGATGTTTTGAAACCGCGCTGGGGGCAACCCGCTACCGGCATCATTTCAACAGTTGCATTCTTCCTGGTGGCATGGTTCACCTGGTTTCTGTTCAGCGATCCTCGCGGCCCCGTGGGCTCTTTTCCCTATCCTTTCGTTCTCTACCTCGCCATGATGATTCTCGTCGGCCTTTGGCAGCACATGTTCCTGGGGGACTGGCCCTTTCAGGATGTTCCCCAGCCCTGGCGCGGCATCATCGAAACGGTGGTCAACCTGATCGTCGTCTGGTTCGTCATTCACGTGATCTTCTACCGGGTGCTCGGAGTTGGATTCAACTTCCTCAGCCAGGTAAACCTCGAAAACCTCGCCATGGCGGGCAAGACCATGCTGCCGGAAACGGTGGGGAAAAGCCTCACCTACCAGTCTCTCGTCAATCCGGACACCGGCAGGTTCGCGGAACGAGCGGTCGTGACGTTTGTCCTCATCGGTTTCTACTCATATCCGTTCGTCACGATCCTTTTCGGAAAATGGCCGGTCCGCCCGAGCAACCTCCCCCAGCCCCAGGCCGGCTTCGCGGAGCTTGGCTGGTGCACGATGCTGACTCTGTTTTTCTACACGGTCCTCATCGTGCCTTTCTGGGGGATGATCTGGGGCGGCGTCTTCGGCAACTCCTACGGCTTCAACACGCCGTGGTGGGGCGATATCTCGGGGACGAAGCACGTGCACTGGGTGTTCGGATGGTGGGAATGGATGATTATCGTCCTTTTCATGACCCCAAACGTGTGGCGGATGAAGCCCTGGACGGCGATAAAGCTTAGCCAGCCGGCGAAGGGATTTGTCTCCTTCGTTCTGAATGTTGCCCTGGGCTACATGCTGGCATGGCTTTGCGTGAAGCTGGCCCCGGCCTGGATAGACATGACCGACGTCGCCAAACACCTGCCGGCGGGCGACAAGGGTGATCCGACGCGCTTTCTGTGGTACCACGCGGCGGAAATCGCGGGCTTTACCCTGATCCCTTTTCTAGCCTGGCATCACTATTTCGACGACATGGCCCCGCGGGCCGACAAGGACTCCTGGGGAGGATTCTGGTTCAGAACCATCGGCGTCGCCGTCCTGATGGTCATTAATTACGTCCTCTTCTACCATGTGAATTTCGGGTACTGGGGACTCGGAAACCCGCACATGCACGGCGGGCTTTCCGAAAGGTTCATCCACGGGGAATCGCTCATCTGGAACTTCTGGTGGATCATTCCGCTTCTGTGGAACGAGTGGTTCTTCCACAAATGGCCGTTCTATACGCACGAACACCATTGATCCGCTTGTTTCACGCGAAGGCGCAAGGGCGCGAAGGGAAAACCACCCGAGAGTCCGCGCGTCCTCGCGTGAGCCCCGCCGGCAAGCAACCCCCGGCACCCGGGTGACCGATCAACTGCCCTCCAGGAAAGGCACGGGACTGCCTTTCCTGTATACCAGCGCCTGGCACGCGGCCATGAGGGAACCCGCCTCATCGCGAACCTTGATTTCGTAGGTGGCGGTCTTGCGCGTGCGGTTTATCTCGACTGCCTCGGCTGTCAGCAGGCTCCCCGGCAACGCGGCCGCGAGAAAACTCACATTCATGCTGAGCGCCACTGCGAGGGAGCCGTGGGAGTTGCTGGCGGTTTCGAAAGCCTCGTCGATCAGAGCGAAGAGAGCGCCGCCGTGGGCCATCCCGAACATATTCTCCATATCGGGAGTAAACCTCATTTCCACCTTGGAATAGCCCTCGCCGACGTCCACCAGTCTGAGGCCGAATTTTTGCGCGAAAGGTTCCTCCTGGACCCGAGTGAAAAACGCTTTCTTAGTCTTTTCATCCATAGTCAATTCCAATCCTAAGAGACAGGTCATACAAATAGCGGCCGGGTTCACAGTATCGGCCCCTTCATTGGATTAAATGGACCGAAAGATCCGTGAGCTTACCTTACCATTATCACCCCGTCACATTTAAAAAAAGCGGAAATCGAGCCTGAATGGCCAGCGTATATGCGGGCCTCCAATCCGGGGCTTGATGAGCCGGATTAAACCGGAAGCATTGCATATTTGTAAGCTGAGCGAATTTTTTAGAAAGCTCTTTGCTTTTTTCTTGATTAAACTCTTTTTTTGTACTTATATTCGGCATTTGTCAGGCGGGATCATGAGATGATCCCGCCTTCAATTGCATAAGTGGATGGTGCAGTTCAAACGCGACAAGGCATTTCTTGGTTTTTTATTATGGTTTCCTATTATCCCGTTGCCTGTATTACATCTGAAGGAGCTAAGGAATGGCGACAAAGTTGCTCGAAATAGCGGCCTCTATCGTCAAGGCCCAGGCGTCCGTCGGGAAGGTTTCCTCTGAAGAAATCGAACAGTCACTCATGAGAACCTTTCTTGTTCTGCAGCGAATGCAAAATGCCGAGCAACAAGGTATTTTGCTTGACTCTCCCGAGGGGTTTACCGTAGAAATCTCAGCACAAAAAGAGCCGGAAACGCCCGATCCCAGGGACTCGATCCGGGAAAGCAGGATCGTGTGCCTGGAATGCGGGATCGAGATGAAGCAGTTGACCAAAAAGCATCTCGGCTCGCACGGTCTCACTCCGCGCGATTACAAGAAAAAGTGGGGATTCCCGATGCGGCAGTCGCTTTCCGCCAAGTCGCTTTCGCGGGCCAGAAGCCGCGCCGCGAAGAAGAGGGGTCTCCCGGAGAACCTGGTCAAGTTTCAGGAGGAGAGGAAGCGCAGGGGAAGTTCGTCCGAACCCGCTCCGGCCCCTTCGAGTATGTAGTCGATTTTCGAGAAAGTGAAATTAGTGTTTACCGCCCATGAGATATTCGATCTGGCTATCCAGGTGGAAGAAAACGGCGAACGTTTCTACAGGCTTGCCCTGACCAGGCATCATCGGGAGCCGCTGAGAGAACTTCTCCAGTGGCTCGCGGACGAGGAAGCGAAGCACGGGAACACATTCAGGCAGTTGCAGGAGGGTCTTTCCGAGGACGATACCGGTCCCGTTCCCGCCGAGCATGGAATGGATTTGCGAGCGGCGATGGGACGCCACGCGTTCTCGCTCGACGAGACGGAGATCGGCGCCATCGAAGACGAGCGGGAACTCCTCCAGACCGCGATGGAGTTCGAGAGCGACTCTATTCTCTTTTATGAATTCATCGCTTCGCTTATAACGGGTGCGCGCGCCCTTTCCTCGATCCAGGAAATCCGCGCTTGCGAAATAGACCATAAACGGCTGCTCATGGAGAGGCTCTCCCGGCTGTGAGCGGCATCTTTTTTTCCTAAAGTCCAGAATGTATCAGGAGTAAGCACATGGAAAAGCCAATCGAAAATTACTGGTCGCTTCGCCTGGCAAACTTGAAAGAGACGCTGGAGGCTAACAACTTCGAGGTCTTCATTGCCGAGAATCTCGAGAGCGCCGGAAAAATAGTACGCAAAGAGATCATGCCCAAGGTCAAGCCAAAGAGCTTGGCTTGGGGAGGATCGATGACCTTCGTGCAGAGCGGTCTGTACAAGGAACTGAAGGACTCGGCCGGCATCGAGGTCATTGACACCTACGAGCAGGGACTGGAGCCCGCGGATATGATCGAAAGGAGAAGGCGCGCGCTCCTGGTTGACCTGTTCTTCACGGGAACAAACGCCGTGACCGAGACCGGCAAGCTTGTAAACCTGGACATGATCGGAAACAGGGTAGCCGGGATAACCTTCGGGCCCCGCAACGTGGTGATCATGGTCGGGAGGAACAAGGTCGTCCCCGATCTGGAGGACGCGATGCTGCGGATCAAAAACTACGCTGCTCCCGCCAACGCGATGCGGCTCGACAAGAAGACCCCCTGTGTCAAGACAGGGTATTGCGAGGAATGCCGCAGTCCGGACCGCATCTGCAATAACTGGACGATAACGGAAAAATCGTTTCCCAAGGGCAGAATCAGGGTAGTGCTCATAAACGAGGACCTTGGACTCTAGTCTTGAACATCCGGCGGGCCGGGAGGTCAAATGACCGCCCGGCCCATCTCTCCAGGCTCCCTGTCCTCCAACCCGCCACGGGCTTCCCGGAGCAGGTTCAGGCTTCATGAATCAAAGCTCAAGACTCGCATCATTTCCCCTTTCGCGCCGGCTCGGGGATC
>JBDKTY010000113.1:0-16105 GCA_039679945.1 Syntrophobacter sp.
ACACAAACCGGGTTGCCCGGTTCTGGGAGAGAAAACCGCCGGGTCAACCGCGACGGGGCTGTAGCTCAGTTGGGAGAGCGCTTGAATGGCATTCAAGAGGTCGTCGGTTCGATTCCGTCCAGCTCCACTCTATTAGGCAAAGGCTTGGAAAGTATAGCTTTCCGAGCCTTTTTCTTTTGTGCCGCTTAGTAGTACTACTCCGTCGATACCCTTCCGACCTATTTGATAACTCTCCGGTTCTCTCAACCCCTTAGCTTTTGTGCCTCCCCGGGTTATCTTGCACTTTCTGACCAACCAAACGCACTACCCCGCGAGCCTTTAGCCCCATCCCGGCAAGTGCCTCAACGACCTGCCCACTGGTTCTTCGAATCTTTCCCCCCGGTTCTCTTCTCAACCTGTCAATTCAGGCAATCAACCCTTCTCTCACCCCGACATTTTCTTTACTGCCCCCATGGCTTTTCCCCGCCTCCCACTCACCCGCTGGGGTTCTGCTCCTCTGCCTTGCCGCTCCCGGAACAGCTTCCTTCGGCACATCCGCCACGCATTTCCGGCCGGAGAGTGATGGGGTAGCGGGATTGCACCGATCTGCATTTGATGAGATGCGGAATTAGATTCGCCATTCAGTCAAAACCATTTATCATTGTCCTCAGATTAGAAAAGACTCCACCGGAGGAAAGCCATGGGCGGTGAAAGCCTGAAAATTCAGGAGCAAGAGTTCCGGGGCATTCAGGAAAGAGCGGAGAGGTTTCAGAGCATATTCGAGAACTCAACTCTTGGCATCTTTCAATCTTCACTGGAGGGGCGGTTTCTTGTAGCCAACCAGGCTCTTGCGGCACTGCTTGGCTACGACGATCCGGAGGATCTCAAGACGTCCATCCGGGATATCGAGCATCAAATGTATCACCACCCCAAATGCAGGTTCGAGATCCTTGCCGCAATCGAGGCGAAGGAAGGGATATCCCGGTTCGAAGCTGAACTGCGCCGCAAGGACGGCAGCCTCATTACGTGCTCCATAAGCATAAGGGCAATCCGGGATGCCGGCGGCACAATCACGCACCTGGATGGTTTCTTTGAGGACGTAACGGCGGCGAGACTCAGGGAAAAGCAGCTTGTGGAGCGATCTGAAGACCTGACGAGGGAGAACCTGCATCTTCGTTCCCTGTTCAGGGACCGCTACCGATTCGGGAATATCATCGGCAAAAGCGAGCCGATGCAGGAAGTGTATGAAAGCATGCTTCAGGCCGGGGGATCCGATACGGCCGTGATCGTGTACGGGGAATCCGGCACCGGTAAGGAACTTGTAGCTCGGGCGATTCACGATTTGAGCAAAAGAGCCGGCAAGGAATTTGTTCCCGTCAACTGCGGAGCAATTCCCGAGTACCTGCTGGAAAGCGAGTTCTTCGGCCACAAAAGAGGCGCTTTCACCGGGGCAGTCATGGATTCCCGAGGCTACCTCGACAGGGCCAACGGCGGCACCCTGTTTCTGGACGAGGTGGGAGAGCTGCGCCCGGATATGCAGGTGAGGCTGCTTAGGGCAATTGACAACGGAACTTATTACCCGGTTGGAGACAGTAAACCCAGAAGCTCGGATTTTCGCCTCATTTCAGCGACCAACCGCAATCTCCGGGAACTGGTTCAAGCCGGAAGGATGAGGGAGGACTTCTTCTTCCGAATCGACATACTGCCTATCGATCTGCTCCCGTTGAGAGAACGCCGCGAGGATATCCCCCTGCTTGTCGATCACTATATGCGCGAGTTTACCAGGGGTAAAGTTCTTCCGGATATACCCGGCCGGGTTTTGGAAGCCCTGTATGGATACGGTTACCCCGGTAATGTCCGCGAACTCCAGAATATCCTGCACCGCTATCTGGCAACCGGGAAACTGGATTTCCTGGGACACGGTCGCGATAACCGGGATGAATCCATGCTCCGGGGAACGCTCCCGGAGAGGCTCAATTCGTATGAGAAAGAGATAATAGAAAACTGCCTGATCGAGAACCGATGGCACCGTGGGCACACGGCGGCAATGCTTGGCATCGACCGCAAAACACTCTATTCAAAGATAAAGGCGTATGGGCTGAATTGCCCCAAAGCAGGGTGATATGGCTCCGCGAGTATTCTCTCATAATCTCAAGCACCAGTAGAAACCCGCCGGGCCAGATTGGGGACATTTTCCCCAATCCTGTGCCCCAGCCCCTGTACACATCGAAAAATCATCCCGAATTCAGCTACTTATCTTACAAGCCCCTTGGCACGAACAATGCTCCTGAATATGCATGAATGAGATGAGAGCACATTTCAACTATTAAGGAGAACAAGATGGATACTCAGGAACGACTCGAGGTGAGGCGCTGGGTGCGGAAAGCAATCGCTCTGTATGAAAGCGCGGGCAAGGAAGAGACCCTGGAGCGAATAGGAGATCGCGAAGGCCCGTTTATCGAGGGCAAACGCTATATTTTCGCATTGGACCCGGATGGAAATCTTCTCGCCCACCCCTATTCGAAGCAGCTTGTGGGGCAAAATCTGGCCGGTCTCAGGGATTCCGAAGGGCGGGCCTTTATCGACAAACTTCTCACCACGGCGAAAAAACGAGGATACGGCTATACCGATTACAACTGGCAGTTCCCCGATTCAAAAGAAGAGCTTAATAAAACGGTTTTTTTTGAACAGGTGGACGGTATGATCCTTTGCAGCGGCTTCTATTCAGTAAAAGAAAGTCCTCTCGAGGCCATCTGCAGGTGCTTCCGGTATTACGGGCCGTGCTGATCAGTCATCCGGCTTGAAAAGCGTGGCGCCGCGCCATTTGCGTATTGAGCATGTTATTAAGTTACGCCCCGCTGGTTTTGACTCTATAAGGCGCCTTTGGGTGAATCCGAACGGAGGGATTGCGCGTTCGGGTCAATACAGGCAGAAGGCGGCCGGCAATGAATGAGAGGGAGATAAGAATGTCTGCATCTCAAGTTTCACACGACCAGGACCAGGTCAAGAGCTGGGTAAAAAAGGCTGTTTCATTTTACCGGGGAGCCGGCAGGCAAATCGGTCTTGCTGAGTTCATGAACCCGAGGGGGCAGTTCGTCCGAGATGATCTCTATATTTTCGCTTTGGACCTCGACGGCATTATGCTTGCCCACCCGATAAACAATAGATTCGAAGGGATAGATTTCCTGGTTTTCCGGGACTCCGACGGAAGAGCTTTCATCCACGAGATTGTGGAAAACGCCAAAAACGGCACATGCGGTTGTACCGATTACAAGTGGTATAATCCCATATCTCGGGAGGAGATGACCAAGACTGTCTACTATGAGAATGTCGATGGAGTGATCATCTGCGGCGGCTTCTATCGCGAGGAGGATCATCACTCCGAACAGAATAAAGAGTCCGGCGATGAATATCCGGAGAATTTTTTCGATCTGCTGAAGTTTCTTGGAGCGTGAGTCGCGCCCCGGGTAGCCCTTTAGCGACGCCCCGGGCAATTTATACATGACCGTGCTCAGGGACGTGATCCATCGTCCCTTTCCAGTCACGGCATGCCGGACGGAGTTGCAAACGCATGCTCTCCGGTATTCCACCGCCAGGCCATTCAGGATGTCATTTCATTTCTTCTCGATATCAACGGAGGCGGCCCGCAATTCTTCAGGTGTGTAATACCACCCGTGAGGTTTTACTCATTTCCCGAGTGAGATCCCTTATCCTTCCGAAGCCACTCAATGAGGAGATTTTCCCGGTCCCGCCGGATGCGCGCCAGCGACTCGGGGGTCCAGTCATACAAGCCGCATCCTGTTTTTGCGCCTAAATTACCTTTTTCCACCGCTTCTCTCAAACAACAGGGCACTTCGGTGCTGTTGCACAGATCCTTCAAGAGATAGCCCGCAATATTGCAGAAAATGTCCAATCCACCCAGGTCCGATGTCTCCAGTGGTCCGGTCGCTCCGAGACGGCGCCCCAGGCTGTACTTCACGGTTGCGTCCACCGCTTCCATGGAGGCAATACCGGACTCCACTATGTATAGCGCTTCACGCAGCAAGGCAAGTTGCAGGCGGTTCCCGATGAACCCCAGCGCTTCCCGTTTCAGGGCCACCGGTTTCTTCCCGATCTTCTCCATCAATTTCCAGGTAAGATCGACCGTTTCGGGCGACGTATGCTTTCCGGGCACGACTTCCACCAGCGGCAGCAGGTGGGGCGGGTTCCAGAAATGGGCCACCACAAAACGTTCCTTCCTCTCGAGCACTTCGGCGATGGCCGTAGGGCTCAGCCCCGAGGTATTGGTGGCAAAAACAGCATGGGGAGAACACAGTTTTTCCATTCGCGCAAATACTTCCCGCTTCGTCTCCAGCACTTCGGCAATCGATTCTATGACGAAATGCGCTCCGAGCGCGGCTTCCTCAAGAGTGGTTACCCCCCGAATCCGCCCCAGTATGGACGGAATTTCGTCATCCCGGACAAGAGCGTGCCGGCGATATGTCTCCAGCGCCGCCTTGATACTGTTGAAACCTCGTTCGATGCTCGCCTCGGAGCGGCCAAACATCCGGACATCGTAGCCGTGCATGGCGAACATGAGCGCGGTACCAAACCCCATCGTCCCGGTTCCCAGGTTGCATATGTTCCTGATGTCTTCTACCTGCATAACATTCATCCTTTAGTCGGAGCAGCGGGGAGGGAAAAGTGCCCGTGAATCGCCCTCAACGCCTCTGGGCACTCCACTTTTCCCGGTTCAATCCCTCGGATCGCGGCCCTGGTTTCAGATCAGGCGTATGCGGCCCGCAGGTTCATAATACGATCATGAAATATTCTCTCATCCATGGGGGCGGGATCTTGCGGTATCAAAGGCATAAATTCCATCTGGTCAAGTATGTCCTTCCGGATGTCCACGCCGGGCGCCACTTCGATCAGTTGGAGCCCCCGCGAAGTGAGCCTGAAGACCGCCCTTTCGGTGATATAGAGGACAGGCTGTCCGACGTCAACCGCATAGCTTCCGCTGAAGGTGATGTGTTCGACGCTTTTCACGAACTTCCTGATCTTTCCTTCCCTGATGATCCTCAACCGGCCGTTTTCCACGGCTATTTGCACGTTGCCGGCCGTGAAGGTCCCGATGAAGAATACGTTTTTCGTATTCTGCGTTATGTTGATGAATCCGCCGGCGCCCGGAAACCGCGTCGCCATCTTGCTCACGTTCACATTTCCCGCCTGGTCCGCCTGGGCCAGTCCCAGAAAGGCAAGGTCCAGGCCGCCGCCATCGTAGAAATCAAACAGGGACGGCTGGTCCATGATACATTCGAAATTGGAGGAGACCCCGAAGCTGAGGCCACCGGCGGGAACACCCCCGATCAGTCCTGCCTCGACCGTCAGAATTGCAAAATTCAGAATATTCTCCTCGGAAGCCACCATTGAAACCGTCTCCGGCATGCCGATGCCGAGATTGATAATCGAGTTGGGTTTCAGCTCCATCGCGGCCCGCCGTCCTATTATCTTGCGCTCATCGAGGGGCAGCGGTTTAATGGCCGCTAAAGGGATCCTTATCTCCCCGCTGTAGGCGGGATTGAACTGCTCCGCGAACGTCTGCCAGTGGTTCTCGGGTCTTGCCTGGACGACGTAATCCACAAATAACCCGGGCAGAAGGATTTTCCTGGCGGGGATCGACCCGGGCTCGGCGATTCTCTCGACCTGCACGATCACCTTGCCTCCCGAGTTTTTGACAGCCTCGGCGATCTGCACAATTTCAAGAATAGCGGCCTCTTTCTCGACGGAAACGTTGCCGTTGCTGTCGGCTGTCGTTCCCCGCAACAATGCGACATCGATGGGAAGGCTCTTGTACCACAGGTATTCCTTACCCCCCAACCGGACAAGTTCGACGATATCCTCGGTTGTCCTGTCGTTCATCTTGCCCCCGGTGTTGCGGGGGTCGACGAATGTCTTCAGCCCTACGTGGGTTATGTGACCCGGCCGGTGTCCGGCTATGTCCCTGAAAAGATGGGATATACATCCCTGAGGCAGGTTATAGGCTTCTATTTTTCCTTCCAAGGCCAGCCTGCCCATCTTGGGGGCCAGGTTCCAGTGGCCCCCGATGACCCTTTTGACCAATACTTCATGAGCGAAGTGATTGAGTCCCTTACCGGCTCCGTCTCCCTGCCCGGCGGCATAGATAAAAGTAAGGTCCCGCGGCTCACCGGTTTCCAGGAACCTCCTTTCGAGTGCGATCGCGAGTTCCTCCGGGAAACCAGTCCCGACGAACCCCTCCGTCGCGACGGTACTCCCGCTCTTAATTGCTTTTACTGCTTCCTCGGCGCTCGTGACTTTGTTCATCGGCCTCAGTCCTTTCACTCCGTGGCAAGGGTTTCCGGCCCTTTCCCTCATTTGATCGGCGGGATGAATGGTATGAACTGGGCAAAAAGCCAACAGAGAAAGAAGACCAGCGGGATATGAATAAACATCTGGAGCACGGCATATCCAACCAAGTCACGGGCCTTCAGGTAGAGTATTCCCAGCAGAGGAAGCATCCAGAACGGGTTGAGGAGGTTTGGCAAGGCCTCGGCGGCATTGTAAATCTGCACCACCCATCCCAGATTCACATGGTGCTGTATTGCCGCGTCGAGGACATATGGGGCCTCTATGACCCACTTGCTCCCCCCGGATGGGATGAAGACCCCCAGGACGGCCGAGTACACGGCCACCAGGAGTGAATAGGTTTTCGGGGTGGTAATAGCCACGAAAAGGTCCGCCAACCACTTGTTGATACCTGTTCCTACAATCATTCCGAAGATGACGGCATAGAAAGGGAACTGGATCAATACGCCGCCCGTGGCTGGGACCGACTGGCTGACGGCCTTGAGGAAACGCTTGGGCCGCCAGTGCAGGATCATGCCAACCGTGATGAAAATCAGGTTATAGTTGTTCAGATCCAATGCCGCCAGCGGGCCGGTGGGAGCTTTTTTGAACAAATCGATCAGGTACCAGAGAAGCAAAGCTCCAACCATTATGATCAGAACAGGGCTGTACTCCAGCCATTCACCAGGCTTTTTCCGGGGCTCCATTGACATGTCCACGGGTTCGAATTTCAGTCCGAAGTCTTCCGCGGTCTTAGCCCTTTCCGGTCCGGGAGCCGAGAAATACGCTACGATAACCGAAACGGCTATGAGGACCAGAATGCACCACAGGTTGGGCCAGATAAGAAGGGTCTGCGTAAGAGGAATGACTCCGCTGATTTCAAAGAGCTTCGGGGGAATGGCCCCCTTGGTGGCCATCATCAGAGCCGCCGACGATGAAAAACCAAGCGCCCAGACGGCTCCCAACCCCAGATAGGCGGCAGCGCCGGCGGCCCGATAATCCAGGCCCTTGATCCTCCTTGACATCTCCCTGACCAGCAGGCCGCTGAAGATCAGGCTCAGTCCCCAGGATATAAGAGAAGTCGCCATGGAAAAAAAAGCAACCCAGGCTATTGCTATCCGAGGCTTGGTCGTGATTCCGGCCACTTTCTGAATCAACCAGTAGACTGCCGGTGTTGTCGCCACGACATAGCCGCCGATTATGATGAGGGCCATCTGCATGGTGAAGGGAATCAAAATCCAGAATGACTTGCCGCCCTCTATTGCCAGTTTGGAAGGACTCTCCCCTATGAGAAGACCAAAGAGGAAGACGAAGACGACACCGATCAACGCAAAGACCCATGCGTCGGGGAACCATTTCTCACTCCACTGGGCAAGCCAAAGACCAAAGCGTTCAAGCCCCCCCACCTCTGTCTTGTCGGCGACATTCACTTCTAATGGCGTTTTTTCACTCTTCGTTTCCATTAGTAGTTCTCCTTTCTAAAAAGAATGAGTCGCAAGCGTAAAGAGGATGTTTGGCTTACAGCAGGAAGTCACGGAGAATGGGAAATGGAGTAGAGGATTCAGAGCGAGAGCAAATGAAGACTAATAAGAGACCTCCCTTGAATAATAGACATCACAGCGAAAGATCATCATGCCAATCTTCTCAAAATTACAGTATTATACTGTTCTATTTTGGACGCATTATGACAACATGTATAATCTATATCCGGCCCCTTTTACCAGATCAAAATCAATAGACATGCTTCCCGGCAAACAGCGGTCCGAGCGACCATGGAGATCCACTCCACACTTTTCATGTCTCTGCTCAAACACATCCGGATCACCATAACTTTCCGGCAAGTGAATCGTCACCTCTGGGAATCAGCCTTATTGCCTGGAACTCGCATGCGCCGCGGCATATTCCGCATCCATAACAGCGAAGCGGGTCAATGAAGGCTTTCCTGTTGAGAACCGAATAGCCCACGGCCCCGAACTGGCACCGCGAAAGACATGCCCCGCACCCCGTACACGCTTCGGGATTTGTCCGCGCCACGTATTCGGCCCTGAAAAAGACATTGAAATTATAGCGGTTACCCAGCATCGCCAGGCAGTCGGAACGGTCGCAGTTGCAGATCCCGCCTATGAAGGGAGTCTTGAAGGTCCAGATTGTGTGCACCAGTCCTTTTTTCTCGAAGGAACGGTGCAGATCGAAGGCTTCCTCCGGAGTCACCTTGTCAAAGAGTTTGACTTCAGGTCCGGGTCTGAAAGACTTGCGGAATATCTCTTCCATGCCCTCCAGCTTCCCGGGGTCTATGCCCAGGCCAAAACAGAATTCGGTGCTGGTCTTGCGAGTAGTGCTCTTTCGGCAGACACAGGGTACCCGGACGATAGAATTGGCCAGGTCCAGCACCTGCTTCACGTCTTCCAGCGGCACTACCTGCCCGAAATGGTCCTCTCGGTATTTTCTTTCCTCCGACCAAAAAACGAGGCGTCGCAGCCAGGCCGGGGCTTTCATTGCCTTCCGCAGTTTCTCCTCCACCCTGGATGCTCGGCGCGCGGCCGCCTTTCTCACGAAATCCTTGATGAATTGAACGCGACCGTTTTCAAAAAGGAGTTCCTCGGAGTAATTTTTTGCTTGAAGATACCATTTTTTACCCTCTCCATGCTGATGGCAAAACTGACACATGTCTAATTTCCTCAAAAATGTTATAATCTCTTGGAACCAATTATTGGCGGTTCAAACGATAAAATGCGGAAAACCGGACAAAAGCGGTCGGGCACGTGCGAATCATACCTTATTCAGCTTGCCTAAACTGTATAATTCTGCGATTATCCCGCGTTAAACCAAACTCTGAATCATGAAACTGGAGCTGCTTTTTGACGTTCCCTAAGCTTAAAATTGGTGATCTCGTTGCCGATATTCCGATCATTCAAGGTGGAATGGGAATCGGAGTGTCCCTGTCCCGGCTGGCTTCTGCCGTCGCGGGTGAGGGAGGAATCGGAGTAATAGCCACCGCCGGCATCGGCGTACTAGGAACGGACCGCAACCAGGGGTACCTGGAGGCGAGCATAAACGTCCTGCGCGAAGAGATCAGGAAGGCGAAGGAGGCTACCAAGGGCATATTGGGGGTCAACATAATGGTTGCCCTGACCAACTTTGCCGACATGGTCGAGACTTCCATCGCGGAAGGGATTGATCTAATCCTTTCCGGCGCCGGCCTTCCCCTCGACCTTCCCAAGTATCTCAAGGATGGCGTTCGGACAAAACTCGTCCCGATCATCTCCTCGGCGAAGGCGGCCAGGATTATCTGCAAGCGATGGATGTCCCGCTACCATATGCTTCCCCACGCTTTTGTCGTGGAAGGTCCCTTGGCTGGAGGGCACCTGGGGTTCACCACCCAGCATATCGATGATCCCGATTATACTCTCGAGAAGATCATTCCCGAAGTCGTCGAGGCAGTGGGAGCTTTCGAAAGAGAGCATGGGGTCAGAATCCCCGTGATCGCCGCCGGAGGAGTATTCACGGGAGCCGATATCCACAAGTTCCTGAAGCTCGGGGCGGCGGGGGTCCAGATGGGTACCCGTTTCGTGGCGACCGACGAATGTGATGCCGATGAGCGCTTTAAACAGTGCTACGTTGATTCCAAGCCTGAAGACCTGGTCATCATCGAAAGCCCGGTTGGCATGCCTGGAAGAGCCATCAGGAACGAGTTTATCGAGAGCATCCAGGAGGGGCAGAAAAAACCCTTCAAATGCCCCTATCACTGTATTACTTCCTGCAACTGTACGGACAGCCCCTACTGTATCGCCATGGCCCTCGCAAATGCGAAGAAGGGCAACCTGAAAAACGGTTTTGCCTTCGCCGGCCAGAATGCTCACCGGGTGGAGAAGATAGTACCGGTAAAAGAACTGATACAGAGCCTGGAAGTTGAATACGAAGAAGCTTCAAGGGACGAAGCCTGATCCCGGGAGTGTCATAACCGGCAGAGGCGTCGAATGTGGAATCGAAAGGCGAGACCCGTGTGGGATCTCGCCTTTTTGTTTTTCTAATCTTTTATCTCTGATTTCATACCGTGACTGAAATATCCGCGCCAGGGTAATTGAATAAGGCCGTTCACGCACTGAAGCTCTCGACAAACAGCTTTTGAGAGGCATCGAAGGGTGGAACGGGCCTGGAATGAGCGGCTGCAATACGGTTTCTTGTCCACGCGTTGCCATGCAAATGCAGGGTTTGCTTCGTTCCCGGGAAACGGGTTTCGGTCTTCCGGCCGGAGATGAGGCGCCCCCTTCCCCGCTCCGGCGAAGCGAACCTATGACTGATGGGATATTCCCCTGAGCATGCTAGCCCGCATTATTCATGAGTTTCTGTGAGGATGCGTGGAAATCCAGGTATTGACCATATGTTATCCGGGTTTCCCGCCTCAACTTCGGCCGACAGTGTGTTATCGGCCCCAAATCGCTTCAAGCCCGGAGCACCGCTTCCTTGTTGGGCTTTTCGTGCGCGGACAACGAGTCATGAATAATGGGCGCTAGAAGAAATAGGATTGTTTCTTTTTCTTCTGGCGCCTGGTAGTCAGCCAGCCCAACAGCCACCCGGCAAGCAGCACAGCCGCACCCGCCACGAAATATTGAATGCGTTGAGTGAGCTTGAGGTTTTCATTTTCCTGGATGAGCGTCTGAATGTTTTCCTGGGCGCTGGTCAGGCTCACCCTCGCCGAGTCATATTCAGCTTTGAGTTTGAGATAGTTGCCCGACCCGCTTTTCAATTCCTCGTAGGCCGCATTCAACTTGGTGAGCTTGTCCGTCAGTTCCCTTTCCCTCTGAGCCAGGCTGGACTTATCCTGCTCCAGACCGGTCGCGAATTCCTTCAAGGCCGCGTTTTCGGCCCCGAGTTCCTTGGCTACCGCCGAATCGGGCGGCCTGGCTCCCAGGAATTTGCTCGGCATCCATCCGTCCTTGACATCACCCTCCGGCCTGGTGTAGCGCACGTGGCTCCACGAGTTGGGATTTACCAGTTCGACAGCGGATGCCGGGGGAATCGTGCTAATCGCCTTGGAATCATTTCTGGGGGCGGAGCGCAGGGTCACCTCCTGCGCATCCGTTGTATATGCCTTTATGCCATAAGCCGGGCCCGTCGCGACGAGTACGGCAATCAAAGCCGCGGATGCGGAGAATGGACTGAATTTATGCATGTGCTTTCGCCTCGCAACTATGTAGTTTATATTGGAAGGTGAATGTTTTCGGCAACATCGTGAGGTGGCATTATAGTTACCCATTCCACCGCGAGCAAGGAAAAAGCCCGAAAGGGTTTGACAGCAACGATTTTGGAGGCCAGGATTTGGAAAATATCACGAAGGTCCCGGAGTTGATCGACACGCACGCCCATCTGGATTTCCCCGAGTTCGTTGACGATATCCCATCCACGCTGACGAGGGCGGAGCATTCAGGCGTCCGGACAGTCATCACTATCGGGATCGACATCGCGAGCAGCCGCAAGGCGGCGACACTCGCCGGAGAGTATCCCTCAATTTACGCCACGGCGGGAATTCACCCTCATGACTCCTTCATCCTGAATGATACCTCCCTGCGCGAACTGGAAGATATCCTGCGCGGGGAGCGCGTCGTCGGGATCGGGGAGATCGGTCTGGACTACTATCGGGATATGCAGCCACGCCCCGTGCAGGAGGAATGTTTCAGACGGCAACTGGAAATCGCCCGCGCCATCGGGAAGCCGGCCGTTTTCCACATTCGTGACGCGTGGGATGATTTCTTTCGTATCGTTGCGGAATATGCCCCATCCTTTACCGGGGCCGTAATGCACTGTTTCTCCGGTGATTGGGAAACGGCCGTAAGATGCCTGGACATGGGATTCTACCTGTCTATCCCGGGAGTGGTCACCTTTCCCAAACCCGGCGCGCTGCATGAAGTGGTGAGAAAAGCCCCGCTGGACAGACTCCTGGTTGAAACCGATGCCCCCTACCTTGCGCCGGTCCCATTCCGGGGGAAAACAAACGAGCCCGCGTTTGTACTCCACACGGCCACAATGGTCGCACAACTCCGGGATGAAACCCTGGAGAGAATCGCTGAACAAACGACCCGCAATGCGCGCTCCGTATTCCGGATCTGATGCCGGCCCGGCACGGCTTCGCTCTCCTCGACCGCGGCGCCCGCTCCCTTCGCGCCGAGCGAATTCGACCCCGCAATGCGCGCTCCGGCAGGTTGATCTTTAACCGGTGCGGCAAATGCGCTATCTTGCTCCCATTCAGCCCGGGTATCCGGACGGGATTGTTCCCGTCCGGATACCCCCGGTCTTCTCCAATGCCCATCTTTAGATGTGACTGAGGTATGAAAGATGAGACTTTCCAAGGGGATCCACGGGATCAAGGGAATCAGAAGACTCGGCGTTATCACGAAAGTCCTGCTCAAACACGGGTTCGGAGGTCTCACTGAAAGGCTTTTCAGCGGCAGGGGAAAACACGCGAAAAACGCGTCCGGCGAACTTCCCGTCCGAGTCAGTATCCCGTCGGCGAGGCGCATCCGTCTCGCCCTGGAGGAACTGGGTCCCAGCTTCGTCAAGCTGGGACAGCTCATGAGCACCCGGGCCGACATCTTCCCGCCCGAATACATAGAAGAGTTCAAGAAACTTCAGGATAGGGTCCCACCCATTGCTTTCCAGGAAGTCAGAGGCGTAATTGAAAAGGAGACCGGACGGACCCTCCCCGAGATTTTTTCTGAATTCCAGGAACAATCCATCGCGGCCGCGTCGGTGGGACAGGTGCACCTGGGCAGGCTCCACACAGGCGAGAAGACGGCGGTTAAGGTAATCCGCCCGGGCATCGACCGGCAGATCAAGCAGGATCTGCGCCTGATGTACTTTCTGGCGGCAAAGGCCGAGAGTGCGCTGGAGATTGCGCGTGTTGTCGGGGCGGTCAACCTGGTCAGGGAGTTTGAACGAAACATTTTTCGCGAACTCGATATGATGATCGAGGCCGGGAGTATCGAGAAATTTTCCAAGAACTTCGAGGAAATCGACGAAATCTACATCCCTAAAGTCCACTGGGAATACACCACCCGGTCCGTTCTCGTAATGGAGCACATTGACGGTATCAAGATGGACCAGGTGGAGGAAATCCGCGCGGCCGGAATCGACCCGAAGGAAGTTGCGATGATCGGCCTGCGATCCTTCTCCCGCCAACTCATGAAGTTCGGGTTCTTCCACGCGGACCCGCACCCCGGAAACACCATCGTGATGTACGACGGACGGGTCAGCCTGGTTGACTTCGGCATAACCGGTTATCTGGACAACGAGATGATGCGCCGCATAGCGCACCTCTTCCTCGGCTACGCCGAACACGACTACGATATGGTCATGGATGCCCTTATGGACGCGGGCCTGGTGACCGAGGAGATGGACCTGCGGTCCTTTCGAAGCGACCTCAAGGATGTCAGCGAGGCGTTCTACGGCCGCTCCCTTCGCCATATTTCCGTGACCGACGTCTATAACCAGGTGATGGGCCTCGTCCTGAAATACCACATCAGGCTGCCGAGGAACCTGCTGCTCCTGCTCAAAACCTTCATACAAACCGAAGCCCTGGGAAAGATACTGGGCAGCGATGCAAGCCTGCTCGAAGTGACGAAGCCCTTTGCCAGGGAACTTCTCAAACGCGGCTATGACACTCAGAGCATCATGAAAAACCTCGATCGCGAGGCGCGCGCCATGGGCGGTTACATGCAAACCATGCCGAAGCACCTCAATGATATCCTGCGACAAACCGCGGCGGGGAAACAGCGTGTGGAAATCCGCCACGGCGGCCTGGAGGGCGTGCAGTCCCAGATTGATAAAGGCGTAAACCGCCTGACGGTCGGGATCGTCATCGCGGCTTCGATCATTGCCGCCGCCATGATCCTCAACTCGAACCAGAAATTCATTGAGTTCGCCATTCCCCTGCTGGGACTCCAGGCGGTATCCCTAACCGCCGTCCTGGGGGTGGTCGGCTATATTGTCGCGACGCTGCTCGGACTATGGCTTATCATATCGATCCTGAGATCCGGAAGACTGTGAATATCTCTCACGCGAAACGGCAGGTTAACCTCCGATTAATTCTCACTCTGAAAAAGGCCAAACCGATGAACACTGCCCTGCTCCTGATCGACATCCAGAATGACTATTTTCCGGGAGGAGCGATGGAACTCTCGGGAAGCACCGAGGCAAGCCTTCGTGCTCGTGAACTCCTTTATCATGCCCGGCGGGAAGGAATGCCGGTGATACATATTCGGCATCTGGCAACCCGTCCCGGCTCGACCTTCTTTGTGCCGGGAACGGAGGGCTCGGAGATACATGAACACGTGCGCCCTATTCCCGGAGAAACCGTTATCGAGAAGAATTATCCGAACAGCTTCCGCCAGACTCCGCTCGGGGAGATTCTTGAGCAAAAGGGCATATCCGAATTGGTGATCGCGGGCATGATGACACACATGTGCGTGGACGCGACAACCCGCGCCGCATTCGATTACGGCTACCAGTGCACCCTGGTGCATGACGCGTGCGCCACCCGCCAACTCGTGTTCGCCGGCGTGACGGTGAGCGCCGAAAATGTGCATGCCGCTTTTCTGGCCGCTTTGAACGGTCTCTATGCGCGAATACTATCCGCTGGCGAGATTACTGCCCCGGGCCGGGCCTGATCCGGAAGGGATTTTTTGGCGTGCGCGGCCGGCGCCTCGGCGCCGCGTGGAGCTTCCGAGACTGACCGGGCCGGAAGTCGCTGCCCTGGACCGGCAGGCGTGCCGGGATGCGTGATCGCAATGTCACTCGGCCGTCGCGATATGGACCGTATTCAGCAAACGAACGGCAAGCAAGAAGACTTCCGCGCGGCCGTACGAGCGGAGGAACCGGCGGCTCCAGCCTGCTCGGACCGAAAAGTTCTCAACTGATCCGGCATTAGATTTTGGCTTGCTTTCGGCCGGGATTTTTGCTAGAAGTTATGGGTTATCAGCTTGCGCCCATAGCTCAGTTGGATAGAGTGCCGGACTACGAATCCGTAGGTCGCAGGTTCGAATCCTGCTGGGCGCGCCAGAAAATTCAAGGGATTAGCGATCGCCTCGCTCATCCCTTTTTTTCTTTTGATACGGCTTTGTTCCCACACTGTCCCCACTTTTCTGATTATGGCTTATGATGAAAAGTGATGAATCCTTCCTTAAGGTATCATGCTGCACTGTTTCCAGGCAGAATGCAACCTCACCTCTTTAGATGGTGCTGTACGTCTTTGAACGTGATCAAATGCAGCGTACTTCCTAGCATCTCTCATCAAGGTCAGATAAGGGGCCACAAAGGCCCACTCGGCATCGTTTACATCGCTTGGGTATGGTTTTCTGCTGTTTATGAGCCGATTTTATCATTTTTCAGCTCAAAAGTACCTAACAGGCTCCAGCCGATGCCGGAAGCTCTCAAGGAACCATCAGTTTTCTGGATATCACCTGAAACGGTGAGAACTCCAGAACTACAGAATTATTTGTTAAACTCTATAAGAAAGTTAACACGCTAAAAATAATAATATATTTAGTAGAGGCTTTTTTACCGGCGTTGATATGTTTGATCATTTTATCAATTGACGAGTGGGTGAAGGCTGGCGGAGCCGACGAGACCAAGAATAAAATCAGGTGAACATTTATGGCTAGTGAGGTAATAAAGAAAAGAGGATGACTGAAAAAAGGTGCCTCTACTTCTGGAAAACAAGGCACGAAGCAAGGTCGGCGATGCTCTCGCGCGGGGCAGGAAGCTGAACCCCGGCGTAGGAAATATCCAT
>JBDKTY010000114.1:0-6820 GCA_039679945.1 Syntrophobacter sp.
TAGCCGGGACGCGATATTGCGACTGCCCCGGGGGGCGCTCGGGGGCCCCGCACCCCCCGGACCCGATGGTTTCACGAGTCTTAAGGACAACGAGAAACAGTACATTGTCCGGGCTCTTGAAGTAACAGGATGGCGTGTGAGTGGTCCAAAAGGAGCGGCGAAGCTCCTGGGCGTAAACCCCAGCACGCTGGAGTCAAAGATCAAAAAGCTTGGCATCAGGAAAGATGCTTCCACGCTTGATGCCCACCGTAAATGATCCCTCGTTCGGGATATTCGGCAAATTTACTTTATTTCACGAACAATTAACATTCCCCCGATCCCGAGCACATTAGTCTATCCGGAATAATACCCATAATATCGGCTAGTTACTTCGCGAGGAAGAACAATCCGCCTATAGGCACATTACTTGCTTCACCTGTACTTTGTCGCTGTCATCATATTCCGCTATAAAAGGACTTTCATGATAGGCATCGAGATAAGGATAGAGGTGGGCACGGAAAAGAGGAAGGAGTTTCTTCAATCCTTCGACATGTTTTCTCGTATCCGCAATGAGCGCAACCAGTGTCTTGAACGAACCCTCCTCGAGAATGTCACCGTACCCAACCGCTTCCTCTGGGTAGAACGCTGGGACTCGGAAGATGCGCTTGTGGAGTACATGAACAGCGATCGGTTCAATGCGCTCATGGGTGTTGTGGACGCGCTTGGAAAATTGGAAGACCTCAAGGTTGTGGATTACGTCTCCGCTGAGGACTGGCCCCGGTGAGAGATCGGGTGTAGAGATAAGAGCGGCTCACAAAGATCTTGCACTTTGATCCGGCCATGAAGATTGGTGTCTTGATAAGGGGATTTGGTATATCTAAGGGCGGTAGCCCGCTGAATAATGACTTTTTCACATGCTTTTTCCGGTCTGCATCATTCGCCGCAAAGGACACAGGACAAAGCTAAAAAGGGGTGACGGTCATGGCAGAGAATCCGGATATTTCAGCCCAGGAGAAGCATAAACGTATCAGTTCTGACGATCTGGCATTGGAGCGAACCCGCCTGGCCCACGATCGCACCCTGATGGCCTGGATCCGGACCGCCTTTTCGATGATCAGTTTTGGTTTCACCATTTTCAAGTTCTTCCAGTACCTTGGAGAGTCCCGAACGCTGGAGATATCGCGCCGCGGCACCGGGGCAAGGAACCTGGGCGTGACCCTGATTTTCCTGGGGACGATCTCGCTTGTTGTGGCCACGTGGCAGCATTTGCGGTACTTGCGAGAGATCAGGCAAATGGGGAGTACGAGATCGTCTTCCTCGTTGCCGGTACTGATCGTTGCGATCCTGGTCACCGTAATTGGCTTTCTGGCCGTGGTGAGCGCCTTCGTGCACACGGGTATCTTTTAGCCGGCCGAAGTTTACCTCAAAAAGAGAAAGCGATCGTTTGTACGGGAAAAAAAGGAGGATGCGTGAGTCCAGGTAACTTTCCACCGGCCTTCCACATCATGGCCAAACCCTCGGGTTCCGATTGCAACCTTCGCTGTGACTATTGTTTCTTTCTCAAAAAAGACAGGCTCTATCCCGGAAGCGATTTTCGCATGTCCGACGGGGTGCACGAGGCCTACATCCGGCAGCTTCTTGAGGCGCACAATGTTCCGCAGGTCACCGTGGCCTGGCAGGGAGGCGAGCCGACCCTCATGGGCCTCACTTTTTTCAAGCGGTCCCTGGAGCTTCAAAAGAAATATGCAAAGCCGGGAACGCGAATCGAGAACACCTTCCAGACCAACGGCATCCTGCTCAACCACGAATGGTGCAGATTCTTTCGGGAGAACAACTTCCTTATCGGGCTCAGCCTCGATGGCCCCGGAGAGCTTCACGATCTCTACCGGAAGGACAGGGGAGGGCACGGAACCTTCGACCGTGTCGTGAACGCAGTGCGGCTTCTTAAGGAACACAAAGTGGAGTTCAACATCCTCTGCACGGTGAACAGAAAGAACGCCGACCATCCTCTGAAGGTTTACCATTTTTTCCGCGATCAACTCGAGGCTGAGTATCTCCAGTTCATCCCCATCGTCGAGCGGGACAATGACACCGGATTCCAGGAAGGCACCTCGGTCACGGACCGCTCGGTGAAGGCGGACCAGTGGGGGCAATTCTTGATTGGGATCTTCGATGAATGGGTCAGGCAGGATGTAGGCCAGACCTTTGTCCTAAACTTCGACGGGGCTCTTGCAGGCTGGCTCGGCATGGCGGGAACAGTCTGCATCTTCGGACCCACATGCGGTCTGGGGATGGCGCTGGAACATAACGGTGACCTGTATTCATGCGATCACTTCGTCGAGCCGAACAACTACCTCGGCAACATCATGGAAACTCCGATGATCGAACTGGTAGCCTCTGAGAAGCAGAGGAAATTCGGCCGGGACAAAAAAGATGCACTCCCCCGGTGCTGCCGGGACTGCGAATTCCTGTCCATATGCAACGGTGAATGTCCCAAAAACCGGTTCGTAGAGACCCCCGACGGCGGGCCGGGACTGAACTACCTCTGTGAGGGGTACAAGGCATTCTTTAACCATGCAGGCAAGCCCATGAGGATTATGGCGGATTTGATAAGGCGAGGCCGACAGGCCGGTGAGGTGATGGATATTTTCGCGAGACAAAAGCATTACAGACAACAATCAATTGTATAAGGCAAGACGAAGCCGGATTCTGTGGGGCGATGACATCAGCTGATAGAACATCAGTTATACCAGTCGGGGCCAGACGAGCTACTTTACGCCCAACATTGATCGCAGCGCTAACGAAGGTATACCTTCACCGATTACCGCATCGACCCTGAAAGCTTCGACCGCGGCACAACTTCTTTAGAAAAGGAGGGAGTCATTATGTCGTTGAAAGAATATCAGCCAGGAACGGCGTTTCCCGGGGTCATCGGCCGCACCTTTGACGTGTCGGAGCCTGCATGGCCCAAACCGCTCCGCGCCAGGGAAGGGGCGCCGAACGTGCTTTTCATCGTGCTCGACGATACCGGTTTTGGCCAGCTCGGCTGCTACGGCAGCCCCATCGAGACGCCGAACCTCGACAGCCTGGCGAATGGCGGCCTTACCTATAACAACATGCACACGACGGCACTGTGTTCACCGACGCGATCGTGCATTCTCACCGGCCGCAACCACCACTCCAACGCTATGGCCTGCATCACGGAAGGATCGACAGGCTATCCCGGATCCAACGGGTACATCCCCTTTGAGAATGGTTTCCTTTCGGAAATGCTTCTACAACACGGTTACAACACCTACGCCATCGGCAAGTGGCACCTAACCCCGGCCGACCAAATCTCGGCCGCAGGCCCTTATGACCGCTGGCCACTGGGTCGCGGCTTCGAACGTTTCTATGGATTCCTCGGCGGGGAGACGCACCAGTATTATCCGGAACTCGTTTACGACAGCCACCAGGTGGAACCCCCAAGGACGCCTGAAGAAGGTTACCACATCACCGAAGACCTGGCGGACAAGGCTATCTCTTTTATCGCCGACGCCAAACAAGTGGCACCCGATAAGCCTTTCTTCCTGTATTTCTGCACCGGCGCCATGCATGCACCGCACCATGTGCCGAAGGAGTGGGCGGACCGGTACAGGGGCAAATTCGACGACGGGTGGGAAGCATACAGGGAAAAGGTATTTGCGAAACAGAAGGAGCTTCATATCGTTCCCGCCGACGCCGAGATCTCCCGCCACGACCCTGACGTCAAGCCCTGGAAGGACTGTTCGCCCGACGAGAAGAAACTGTACGCCCGAATGATGGAGGTCTTTGCGGGCTTTCTTACGCACACTGACCGTCACATAGGCCGCATGCTCGATTTCCTCAGGAGCATCGGTGAATTTGAGAACACGCTGATCATGGTCATCTCGGACAATGGAGCCAGTTCCGAGGGTGGTCCCACCGGCTCGGTGAATGAGAACCTCTTCTTCAACAACGTTCCCGAGTCGTTGGAGGAAAACTTAAAGCAGATCGACAAGCTTGGAGGGCCCGAGACGTTCAATCATTACGCATGGGGTTGGACATGGGCGGGAAACACTCCATTCCGCCGCTGGAAGCGCGAAACGTACCGCGGAGGAATCAGCGACCCCTTCATCGTTCACTGGTCGAAAGGCATCAAGGCAAAAGGGGAGGTCCGAACGCAATATACTCACGCCATCGACATGGTGCCCACGGTGCTTGAGACCCTGGGTATCGAGCCGCCGGAGGTGATCCGGGGAGTGACCCAGTCGCCTGTCGAGGGCATAAGTTTTGCCCACACCTTCAATGAGGCAGCCGCCCCCACCACGCACGTCACCCAGTACTTCGAGATGATGGGACACCGTTCTCTGTACCACGGCGGATGGCGCGCCGTCTGCCCATGGCCGGGCCCTTCTTTCACGGAGGCGGGCAAGTTCTTCGGGACGCCGATCCCTGGAGAAACGTTGACTGAACTGGATGCAAACAACTGGGAACTCTATCATGTTGAAAAGGACTGGGCCGAGAACCACAACATCGCCGCGGAGAATCGCGCCAAATTGATTGAGATGGTGGGTACGTGGTACGTGGAGGCGGGCAAGTACAGGGTCCTGCCCGTGGACGGCCGCGGTACGCAGCGGTTTGCCGAGGAGCGCCCGCAGATCGCCAAAGATCGCACGAGTTACACGTTCTATCGCCACACGCAGTCCGTTCCCTACAACGCTGGACCACGCCTGTTGAACAGGACACACAGCATCATGGCGGATGTCGACATTCCTGATTCGGGTGCAAAGGGCGTGTTGATCTCCTTCGGAGGAACTGACGGAGGCTACGCACTGTACGTAAAGGATGGAAGACTGCAGTACATCCAGAACTACGTTGCCCGGGAGTATCTGCAAGTGGCGTCAACGGAGTCAATATCTTCCGGCCGTCACCAGTTGCGCTTCGAGTTCGAGGCGACGGGTCAACCTGACATTGGAAGAGGGAAGGGTGCTCCGGGCCGTGCCCAGCTTTATATGGACGGAAAGCTCATCGGAGCGGCGGATTTTGCGGTAACCACACCACTCAGTCTTGGTCTGACGGGAGGCATAACCATTGGCGCCGACCCCGGGGCGCCTGTCGGGCCTTTCTACACTGCGCCCTTTGAATTTACAGGTACCATCCACAGTGTAACCATCGATGTAAGCGGAGATCTCTTCAGGGACGAAGAGGCTGAACTGCGGGTGATCATGTCCAGACAGTGATAGTGAACATTGATCTGAAATCCCCGGCAATGAATTCAGCGATGATCGGTCAGAAGCTGATATTCACCTTTTACCGAAAGGACACACGATAATGTTCAAATTGCAGGGATCGATGAGCAAGGGAGGAATGCCCCGGGGCGGATATTGGTTCGTGATTGTGTGGGCCGCGGGGATGATAGTTGTTTATGGGTTGGGCGGATACTTCGGCGTGAAACAGCTTCAGGGCTACAAGGCGGAAAGCAGGGAATACCGCCAGGCCTGGATGAAAACCTTCACTGCGGCGGGTCAGGGAACAAGAGCCCCCGAGGTCGGGGCGAGCGGCGGCGCAAAACCCACTGACGTACATGTGGGGCTTTCCCTGAACCGCATCAGCGATATTGAACTCAGACAGGCAAACTGGACAGCTGATTTTGACATATGGTTCCGCTGGAAAGGAAAGTCAGTGAATCCCGGGCGGAACCTTCAGATAGTGAACGGTACGATCCTGGAGAAGAAAAAGGTCAGGGCCCGTATCAAGAATGGGGTGCGTTATGAACAATACCGGGTAAGAGCGCGTATGAGCAACGCCTTTGACGCCGCCCGTTTCCCTTTCAGCAGCGAAGGTCTTGCCATAGCAGTGACAGATGAGGTTGATGGAGCAGACGTATTTCGATATGTGGCTGATGGGCGCGGTATTGACATCAGTCACCTGGCAGTACCCCAACACCTGAAGATAACCAGGGACCTTGCGGTCGTAGGCCTTCAACACTATGCTTCCGGGGAAGGTGGTGCCGACGGGTCAGCAGGAACGGACACGGTCCACTCAGTCTTTGTTGCCGGCCTGCTGATTCGGCCCCCAAGCGTCAGCCTCTATTTGAAACTCTTCCAGGCGCTCTTTGCTTCCGTTGCGATCACGCTGATCGTGTTCTTCATCAGACCGATCCACGTGGACCCGCGTTTCGGTCTGGCCGTCGGCGCATTCTTCGCGGCGGTGGGAAACAACATTTATGTCATCACTCTTCTTCCTCCATCAGAGCGTATCAGTCTCGCGAATATGATAAACGGGATCGGCCTCGCGACCATTTTCCTTGCACTGGCACAATCAGCCGTCTCGCTCTACATGTTGGACACCATGGGCAGGGAGCGACTATCACGGGTCTTTGACATGGTTTCCTTTGCAGCGCTGTTCATTGGGTACGCAGCTCTTAATCTGGTCCTGCCTCTTGCGGCAGGGTCATAAACGGCAGATGTCCCGATGAGGGACGAGGCACATGCCATTGGTGGTGAAAGATGAGACCGGAGGTGTTCCGGGAATCGATAGAACTGGTTTCCCTGATTATCGAGGTTCTGGCGGTAGTGATCATTGTAGGTGCCATCATTTACGGCATAGGACGAGGCGCATTTTACCGCGCGACGAAGGTCACGGATACCTACGCACTGTTCAAAGAAAGGATCAGCAAGGGTCTGCTGCTGGGGCTTGAGTTCCTGATCGCAGCCGATATCATCAGGACGGTGGCTCTTGATCCGACGCTTCGGAGCATATCGGTGCTGGGCTTATTGGTACTCATTCGCACCTTCCTGAGTTGGTCCATCGTGGTGGAGATCGAGGGACGTTGGCCATG
>JBDKTY010000115.1:0-42405 GCA_039679945.1 Syntrophobacter sp.
GCGATCCTCCGTAGCGATATGTTGAGGTATTTTGGTGGGGTGACAGAGATCGGCTGATATCTACCAATCCATTACATGAAATCTACAGCGATAAGTCAAGGTACGTCAATAGTTCATTGATATTTTCAATCTGTGACCACGGATTTTGGCATGAAACGTATGGATAAGCATTGAACAAGATTGCTTTCGATTAATATGCTTTATGATTGCCATGGGATATGGAGTCGGAAAGTGTCACGATTAGACCGCGCATTGACAGGCATCATGCTCTGTTCTGATGGAACTCTATGTGATATATCCACACCTTGGAGTCGTTGAAACTGGATAGATAAGCAATCATCGGTTTAAAAATTGAAGTTAAATCTTGAAAGAGTATCGATGTCACTGAATAATGATTAAGCGCTAATGAATATATAGGCGATTTCTTGATATGGAAAGGGGATGAACAAAGAAGATCTTCAGATCCACGGGAGGTTGGTCCCCGGGGCCATGGGCACTTACGAAGCGCGGGAGGCATTGCACCGGGTGACCGGTGTTTCAGTACGCCGGCTGGCTCGATAAATCCGCCTCTGACAGACTGTATGCATTATCCTGCAATGGTGTATGTAATATCCTACACTTCGGTCGATTGTCAGGGCGGCGGCCGGTTCTGATCTCTCATGCCAATTCCGATCGGCATCTTCATCTTCAGGGTAGATTCATCTTGAAGGCAACACCGTATCGGCCATTTATTGAGCACGATTGCGCTTCACCTTGACGATACACTTGTCTGAAGAGCTGAGGCCATACTCATTGGTGACCGTCAGGCGGAAGACAAGGAAGGTGGGCCCCGAGGGCGAGTTTGGCGCCGCAAAGGATGGCTGTTGCGACAATGGATTAGAGAGAGTCACTGGTCGGCCTCCGACCTGACTCCAACGGTAGGAGATCGATCCGGAGTTCGGGTCGAGGGAGCTCGATCCATCCAGGGTAACGGAATCCAGCGGATAAACGGTCTGATCCTGACCGGCGTTTGCAATGGGGGCCGCATGGTCGCCGACTACGCTCACGAGGCAATAATCTCGCGTTTTCAGGCCGAAATGATCGCGCACCGCAAGCCTGAAGGCCAGTGTAGTGCCGCCGGCGCCCGCATCGGGAGCCACAAACGATGTCCTGGCGGCGCTGGGATCGGGGATATTGACCGCGGGACCGGCGGTTTGCACCCATCGGTATGAGGCTATACCGTCATCCGGGTCGGAAGAACGGGAGCCCTTGAGAGTCACGATGCTGTACGCGGTGACGCTCTGGCTTAGTCGTGCATCCGCAGTTGGCGCCGAGTCCGTTCCGGTAATATTTACATTACAGTCCGCGCGAGCTGTTGTTCCGGATTTGTCCGTGATTTCGAGCTGAAATATAAGGAGCGCGCCCGAGGAGACTTCCGGGGGTTTGAATGTACAAATCGGGGAAAGCGGATTGGTGAGTGGAACGGCCGGTCCTTGAGTTTGTGTCCATCTGTATGCGCTTATCCCCTTCGGCGCAGTGGAATTGGAGCCATTGAGGGTTACCTTCTTGCCGCTTACCGAAACCTGATCAGGCCCGGCATCCGCTACCGGGGACAGATTGATGGACTCGAACTTCGCTACAATCGAGCGATCGTTTGTGACGCCGCTGATCGTGTAACCGGTCACGGGTCCCGTTGACGCGCCATCTACAAGTACATCCGAGATCTTATAACCATAGGCCGGAGTAATCGAAAATGTTTTGCTCGCCCCCGCATTTACCGCAATATTGCCCGAGGGTGTGATACTTCCGCCATATCCGGACCCGGCCGAGATCGTGTAAGTGATGGGCTGAAATTTAGCGACAATGGCATGGCTGGAGGAGATATTGGCGAAGCTGTAGCTTGAACGCGCTCCCACGGACACACCATCCACGATTACGTCCGCGATCTTGTTGTTGGCCGCGGGTGTGATGGTGTACGTCAGGCTGGTGCCACTGTTTACTACCATATTGCCGGAGGGGGAAATTGTGCCGCCGGCTTGAGCTCTGGCCGAAATGGTGTATGTCACCGTGTTGTCGGGGGAAGAGGAGGAAAAGGCCGCTGAAATCGTGTGGCAGGCGCTCAGGTTTGAAAAGGTATATTGCGAGACAGGACCCACGGAGATGCCGTCAATCAGGACATCGGCTATGAAGTATCCGGAGTTTGGCGTTATTGTAAAGGTCCGGGAACTGCTTTGCGGCAAGATGACGGTGCCCGAAGGGAGCACTTGTCCGTTAGCGGAGCTTGAACTCCGGACAGAATATACAACAAGTTCTTCCGAATAATCACTTTCCGAACCAGAAGAATAGGCGGTAACGGCAATGTAGTATGGAGTAGTTTCGGGAACATTTGATATCTTATAGGTAAGAGCAGTCTTGGCGTTTCCAATATTTGAATAGCTTCTGCTTTGAGTGCCATGATAAACTCTATAACCGCTAACGGATGAATCAGTTGATGCATTCCAGGCTATTTGGACGGAAGCAGCCCATGCGGATTCATGAAAGAACAAAACAAGAAGAAATAGTGTGGTACAGGCTATAGCAGTCGATATGCCATTCTTACCTGAGATGCTCACCTTTTCATCACTCCTGCATCAGTTGCGAATTCGTTTTTCTCTAATCCGGCGTTCGTCTGGTACTTGTTATTTGAATTGTTGATTCGGTTTGCACGCAAGGGGTTATGCAATATCCGGGCCGCCCGGAATCCGTATGCCAGGAAATTGGACTTGGCAAATGAGATAACTGTAACTGTTCGCTACTGGTTATTTTGCGGGAGGGAATAATATGGATGCTATTGGTAATAACTACTTATAATAATTATATAAATATGAGGCACGGGCTTTGGGTTCAACCTGCGCGGTCGGACTGGCGCAACTTTCCCGAAAATAATCGCTACCATGCTCACAGGGAGAAAGCATATGGAGGGCTGTGCCGGGGTGCTTTAAAATATCGGCTGTATCACGGAATGAATGTTCTCCCGAAAATACCGCTTGCCGGAGTTAACGCAAATAGCAAGCCCGGCCATCGGGACCAATGGGATAGCCGGTCTTATGCCTCTCGTGAAGTACTCCTTAGGCGGGGATCAATATCACACGATATGGCAAAATCTTCTCAAGTGAACCAGTTTAGCATCCGACAATTATAGTTAACTTACCTGCAACCATGAGATGCCAGAGTTAATTTTCATCCTGATCCCAGAGACTTGGGACACTTCTGCAACTGCGCTCAGGCGTGAATGGACCGGAAGGATTTCAGTGAGCATATGGCGCATGAAGGAGAACAACCTTCGGGCCTTTGCGATGAAATCATACGGGTAAGTGCGACAGTTACACAAAATCGGCGGCGGTGGCGAGCAGGTCCGCACCAGGCGGGAGTCGCTTTCCGTTTTTGCCTGAACAACTCACACAAGGCTTATGGGATGGTTCGGATGTGGTGAAGACCAGCCCTGGATTGCCTGCAATCCAGGGCAACGAGCATAAAAGGAATAGCCAATGATGATAGGGAAGACTCCGGTTGGGACCGTCGAAATGAAATCGGAAGGGGCCGCGCAATCACAACTCGCCACATCCGGCGGCCGTAGGATCTGGGGTATAACGGGAAAGATGATTTCGGCCGTTCTAGGTATCCTCATCCTGACCATGGGGGTGAATTACTTCATATTCACACAGGGGTACCGCTCGAGCCTGCAACGAGAAATGATCGCCAAAGCCGCCGCGTTCTCGGCTTTTGCCGACGAGGTAAAAGCCAACGTCTCCAGGCAGCATGAGCAGGCGGCATTTGATGTCGGTTCACTGCGCACCGAGTTGGCGGACATCCTGGCGCGTGGCCGCTCCTACCGGGAAAGCCGGTTCTATAATGCCATTCCGATTGTCTCCGCCTGGACAGTTGCCGCCAGGGTGGCTAAGGCTGAAAAACTCGACTTCAAGGTAGTGGCGAAGGACCCTCGCAATCCCGACCACAAACTTGACCCGGGTTCGTTTCGCGCGCGAATGCTCGATGACTTGATGGCACAGGCGAAGCGAGGCGGGGACACTTTCCTGGCGCGCACGGACTCGGACACGAATACCTTGCGTGCCATGCGGGCCATTCGGTTGAGTTCGGATTGTCTCTACTGTCATGGTCAACGTGGCTCGGCGGGTGACATCAATAAGGATGGGAAGGATGCGCTTGGGTTTCGCATGGAAAGCTGGAATGCAGGTGACTTCCATGGCGCCTTCGAACTCGCTCTGCCCTTGGAGATCATCGACAGGCAGGTGATAATGTTTTTTGTCCACAGTTTGGTATGGAGCCTGCCGATTGCCATCATCGCGGGCGTGTTCTTCTTCCTGCTCGTGCGTCGGCTGGTTGGCCGGCCCATCCAGATGCTGCTCGGCAGGTTCGGGGAGGCAGCCCAAGGAGATCTGTCGGCCAGGATGGAGACAGATCGGGATGACGAGATCGGCCTGCTCGCCACGGGGTACAATACCTTCCTGGGCAACCTGCGGCGCATGATCCGGGACATTGCGGGCAAGGCGGGGACTCTGGCTTCCTCGTCGGGCGAACTGACGTCCGTTTCCGGTCAGATGACCAGCGGCGCCAGGGATATGAGCGGCAGGGCTCATACTGTTGCCGCCGCGGCGGAGCAGGCCAGTGCCAACACCGCGTCCGTGGCGGCGAGCATGGAGCAGATGTCCGCCAGCCTTACCACGGTTGCCGCGGCAACCGAACAGATGAGCGCGACGGTCGGCGAGATTGCCTCGAACTCCGAGAAGGCGCGGACGATAAGCATTGAGGCCACTGGCCAGGCGGAGGCCATCTCGACGATGATGAAGGAACTGGGCCGAGGCGCCCATGAAATAGGCAAGGTGACGGAGACTATCACAAGCATCTCGGCCCAGACGAATCTTCTGGCTTTGAACGCCACTATCGAAGCGGCGCGGGCGGGAGCGGCGGGAAAGGGCTTTGCCGTGGTGGCCAACGAGATCAAGGAACTGGCCCAGCAAACGGCCTCGGCGACGGAGGATATAAAGGGAAGGATCGCGGGAATTCAAGCATCCACCGGGGGCGCCATCGGGGACATAGAGAGCATCTCGCGGGTAATAAGGGATGTCGGCGAGATTGTCTCCACAATTGCGGCGGCCATTGAGGAACAGTCGGTCGTAACCCGGGATGTTGCCTCCAATATCGCGCAGGCGTCGATGGGCGTAAGAGACTCCAATGAGCGTATAGCGCAGACGGCTACCGTGTCTCAATCCATTGCTCAAGACATTGCCCAGGTGGAGATGACGATCCATGAAATCAGTGACGGCGGCGCTCAAATCCAGTCCAGCGCCTCCGATCTCTCCAGCCTGGCGGGAGAACTCGAAAGCATGGTCGGCCGTTTTAAGCTGGACGATTCATCCGGCTCCTGATCCGATTCAAAACCTTCAAACAGGTTCCAGCTAAACGCATAAATCGCCAGGCCGCCAAACTCGGCGGCCTGGCGACGAGCCCACCTCTATTCATGTGCTTTTCATAATTTCTTCAAATTCTTTTCACTTCCAACCTGAAAAATCAGTTCCGCGGTGATCCGGTGGCCTGATTCGTCCCTTTCAAGCATCGTTCGGCCGAGTCGGGTTTGCGGCGGTTGTTCACATCGATGCGCGATCGGTTCGTAATACCCGCAATAGTTCGCGTTTTGAACCGTGATCGGTTGGAAGCCAGTTAGATCAGTCAACCACTTTCTCGAAGGAACTATGAAATGGCCAACATCTCAATGCGTGACTCCGTTGTACTCCGAATGTGTATCGTTGCTGGATTGGGAATAATGCTTCTGTTTCCCATAAGCATCATCAGTCAGTTGGTCAGTGAACGCCAGGAGACGTGCAGTACGGCCTTGCGTGAAGTCACTGAAAAATGGGGTGTCAAACAGACCATCACCGGTCCGATCCTTACGATACCGGTAAAATACACCGAAAGGGTAAACGATGAAACGTCCAGGGTTACCGTACAGTTTGCTCATTTCCTGCCAAACGTACTCAACGTAAACACTCTGATCACCCCTGAAATCCGTTACCGGGGCATATACCGGGTCGCGCTGTACAATGCGCAATTATCGGCCGAGGCAGATTTCGCGGCCTTGCGATTCGACGGGAATTTGGCGTCGCAAGTCGAATGGGTTCGGAAAGAAGCATCGGCGCATGTGGAGATACTGTGGAAAGAAGCATTTATCACCTTTGGCATCACCGACTTGAAGGGGGTCAGGAAGATAACCGGTGCGGCCGCCGATGGCCAGCCGCTGGTTGCCGAACCCGGGCTCTGCACGAAAGACCTTGTGCAGACCGGTTTTACCTTCAAAATGCCTCTTTCCGAGAACCAGAATCCTGGACGCCTCAAGCTTGAGATGAGCGTGAACGGCAGCGAAGAAATCAGGGTTGTTCCACTGGGCAGGGAGACGAAAGTGGAAATGCGGTCCGCTTGGGCATCACCCAGTTTTATCGGGGATTTTCTGCCCGAGAGGAGGGAAATCAGTGGTGAGTCCTTCAACGCGACATGGAATGTTTTGCATTGGAACCGGAACCTGCCACAATCATGGACCGGAACGCAACCGCATTTGCAGGCTTCTTCATTTGGGGTAAAATTGCTGCTCCCGGTGGGTGAGTACCAGAAGAACATCAGGGCGGTGAAATATGCCGTCATGTTCATCGCCCTGACTTTTCTGGCCTTCTTCGTTATTGATGTATTAAGTGGGAGCCCGCTCCACCCGATCCACTATACACTGGTCGGGTTAGCTCTGGTCCTGTTCTTTGTGTTGTTGCTGTCCGTTTCCGAACATCTTTCCTTCGATATTGCGTACCTCATCGCGAGTGTTGCGGTCGTGCTTCTTATTACCATGTACACTCGAGGCGTGACGGACAGATGGGATATGGCGGCAGTGGTTGCCGGTATTCTGATTATCCTCTATGGATTATTGTTTATCTTGCTCCAACTGGAAGACTATGCGCTGTTGCTCGGAAGCGTAAGTCTTTTCGCCAGTCTGACATCCGTGATGTATCTTACCCGCCGGATCGACTGGTTCAGGTTGGGAAGAGCAGGGCGAAGCGCTGTTGTCTGTCCCGGAGATAAACCTCTGTAGTATCCGGGGTCACTAAATTATTTCCGAATTCAGATTCAGAGTAGATGGGCACATGGAAGGCATCCCTGCCAAATGATGACGCAACGATTGTTGACTCAGGAAACCGGTACGGGATGGGGGACAATGCGATTTTTGTCTCTGGTAGCCTCAGTCTTCGTATTTCCATCTTCCTCGTGTAGTATGCGGCGGTATCCGGATGATTCCAGGCACGAGGGATCATCGTGGTGTCCAGGCAAATAAGTGGTGCATGGGGAAGCATTGACCGGAGGCCAACCGCATTCAATTGGGGAAGGATGGTGAAACCGTGAAGCTGAGGATTCTCATCGTCGAAGACGAGCCCACGATTGTAGATACTATCCAATATGCCCTGGAAACGGAGGGATTCGCGGTTGTGTCCCTGCCCCGGGGGGAACCTGTTCTCCCATTGCTGAACCGGGACAAGGTGGACCTGATCATACTCGACATCGGACTGCCGGATGTGAGCGGCATTGAACTCTGCAAGGAGATCAGAAGGACCCACGCGACGCCGGTCATCTTCCTCACCGCGAGAACGGATGAAGTGGATCGGGTGGTCGGGCTGGAGATAGGCGCGGATGATTACGTTGTGAAGCCTTTCAGCCCGAGAGAGTTGACCGCGCGGGTACGGGCGGTTTTGCGCAGGACGCTCGTGCGGGAGAATGGCCCAGGTCCACGACGGGTCTTTGAAGTTAACGACTCGAAACGCCAGATTTTCTACCATGGAAGACCTGTCGATCTCTCGCGTTATGAGTACGAGATTCTGAAAACACTCATTCGCCGCCCCGGGCAGGTGTTTTCGCGAGACCAGTTGATGGACCTGGTCTGGGAGCAGCCCGAGGCGAGCCTCGATCGTACCGTCGATGCCCACATCAAGAACATACGAGCCAAACTGAAGGCTGTTACACCTGCCGATGACCCCATAGCCACGCACAGGGGCATCGGGTATTCTCTCAGAGAAGACTTATGAGACTGAGACTGGGAACTCGAATCTTTCTGGCTTACCTGGCGGTCTTTATTATCTGCTTTTCCTATCCCTTTGACCGTATCTCAAAGGATCTTAGAACACGCTACGTCGAGGGAATCGAAGACCCTCTGGTGGATATGGCAAATGTACTTGCCGGGCTGGTCAGCGCAGAGGTGGAGGCCGGCCGTTTTGACCCCGAGGCCTTCTATGGAGCTTTTGAGCATATCTATGGCAGATTTCTTTCGGCGCGTTTGTACGATCTGGCGAAAAACAAAGTGGATGTTGGGGTTTACATTACGGATCTTTCCGGCCAGGTCATTTTCGATTCAAAGGACAGGGGGAATGTCGGATCGGACTATTCCCGATGGCGCGACGTCGTCTTGACCCTTCGCGGTCAATATGGGGCGCGAACAACCTGGCACGACCCCGACGACCCTTCCTCAATCGTGCTTTATGTTGCCGCGCCGGTCATTGTCCGTGATGAGATCGCCGGCGTTCTTACCGTCGCGAAGCCCACAACCAATGTTAACACCTTCCTGACAATCGCCCGGCCCAGGATCATCGGGCTCGGAATCATTTCAGCATCTGCCGCCACTTTGCTGAGCCTCATTATTTCCTATTGGATCACAAGGCCAATCCGGCGTCTCACCCAATACGCGCTCGATGTGAAGGAGGGGAAAAGGGCAAAGCTTCCCAGGCTCGGGCGCAGTGAGTTGAGCGATATGGCCGACGCTTTTGACAGGATGAGGGAGGCTCTGGAGGGGAAAAAATATGTGGAGCAGTACGTCCAGACTCTGACCCACGAAATCAAGAGCCCTCTTTCGGCAATCAGGGGTTCGGCCGAGTTGATGGAGGAGGAGATGTCTTCCGAAGTGCGAGCCCGATTTCTGGTAAATATTCGCACGGAGGCGAACCGTATCCAGGACCTGGTGGACCGTATGCTGAAGCTGACGGAACTCGAAAACAAACGGAACCTCGAAAGGGTCGAGTTCATATCCTTTGGCGCTTTGATTCGCACTGTGCTCGAAGAAAAAGGTTCCCTGCTTTCACAGAAGGGGCTGAATGTCCATTTCACGAGCCGGGACGACATAACTGTGAAGGGGGATTCTTTTCTCCTGCACCAGGCCGTGTCGAACCTCCTCCAGAATGCCATCGATTTTAGTCCTCCTCGGGCACGGATAGACATCACCATGAAAGAGGCGGGTGCTGGAATGATCAGCTTTATTCTGGACGATGAAGGACCCGGCGTGCCGGAGTATGCAACGCGAAAGGTCTTTGACAAGTTCTTCTCCCTGCAAAGGCCTGATACGGGGAAAAAGAGCACCGGACTGGGGCTCAATTTCGTTAAGGAAGTGACCGATCTTCACCACGGGGAAATCATTCTCGCAAACCGTTCCGGGGCAGGCCTGCGCGCTGTCCTGCGACTTCCATGTCAGAGTAGTGCGACCGGCGGTTAAAGGCGTATTCCAACTGGGGGCGCCTGGTCAGGAGAAGGAGACCTGCCGGGCCCACTCACGGATCATAAGGGCCTCCTCTTCCGGTACCCCGAGCGAGAGCAGGAACTCATGATGGGCTTCGGGCGCCCGGCGCTCGAACTCGGCATGCCATCGTTCCATACCCTGATTATCCATGCCGGCCGCTCGCAGCATACCGACCCACATCTCCTTGTTGACCTTTGGCGGTCCTTCCCGCGAGGCAACCCCCTTCAGCATGGTGGAAAGAATGCCTTGCTTGACCTTGAGGGCAAGCATCTCCTCGCCGATCTCCTTCAGTCGTTTTTCGAGTAGCTCCGAGGATGGTGCATCTTCCGAACGGAGAATGGTTTTGATGTCTTCGATCGAAAGACTCGTCTGGCGGAGAATGCAGATCCGTTCCAGACGTTTGACATCCTCCTCCGTGTACATGCGATATCCCGCCGGCGTTCTGCGGGAGGGCGACAGGAGTCCGATGCGGTCGTAGTAGAGAAGCGTGCTCCGGGAAAGCCCGAACAGACGCGCGGTTTTTGAAATTGTATATGTTTTCATATTCAAGGCGCGCAGTGGTGGCCAGCCACTGCCGTTGGTTTGTTACCTGCTTTTTATCCGAATCTCTTCAACCTTCTCGGGGGGAAGCCCGAGCCATTCCAGAAAGCTTCGGTGTGCCGCGGGATGGCGTGACTCAAACAGGTGATGCCATTTCAGCATCGTATCTTCATTAAGTCCGATCTCCCTGAACATGCTCACCCATTCATTAACGGTCACCTGATTTTGCATCGTTTGCCTCCTTCTTCCAATCGAGTTTTGTGATGTATCATGTATCACGGCCATGATGAAGGAGCTTATAAACTGTGAAGCCGTAGACGGGTAAAGGCAAAAAAACGCAATGCTCAAAAAATATTCGCTGGCTATTCGGCTGATCCGGCATTGTGGTCCCTCCATCCTGTTTTAAATTGTTCGTAGAAACTGTCAATTGCCAACTTTCAAATACTATATGCCATGCGGTGGGATAAACCCGCGTGTCCACGAGACCAGTTCCACGACGCGATAGGGACTCTGCGTCCGCTTTCAGCGACGATTAGCCGTTCTTGAGGAGCCGGAAATGCCGTGTGAAAAGACAGTCGAAGAGCAGTTGGGAACTGACTCGACTCTGTTCAGGCATAAATTTACCGGACTCCATATGAATATCGATGCCCGCGCATATCCGGTAAGACGGCGACAAAGAGGCAGCAGGGTGTTGCTGGCGGCGCTGTTCCTGGTGGTTGTCGTCGGTATTTGCGTTGACTTTGCCGGCCTGTCGGACGCGGGTGCATCCGAGCCGTCCACGACAGACAGTCTGAATTCGAATCAGGCACGGGTCGAAGAGTCTTCTTTACCTCCCCAATCGCGGATATCTGAATTCATGGCGAGCAGGCTGACCGCGGAGGAGCGGGCCTGGCTCAGCGATCACCCGGTGATTCGAGTCGTCCAGGACCCGGGCTGGCCTCCGGTTGAGTTCATTGACGAACGGGGTGAATATGTCGGAATCAGCGGCGATTACCTGAAACTGATCGAACAGCGGTTGGACGTGACCTTTGAACGGGTGCGCGGCCTGAGTTGGCAGGAGTCTTATGATCGCCTGAAACGATGGGATATAGACATGACCACCTGCGTGGCGGTGACTCCGGAGCGAAGCCGGTTTTGGGCGTTTACCAGGCCCTACATGAGGACTCCCATTGTCATCCTCGCTCAGAATGATGTCACTTATATTTCAAACATGCGGGAGCTTGCGGGAAAAACCGTTGCGGTTGTCGATGGATACGCCGCCGGTGAATGGATTCCGAACGACTTTCCGGATATCCGGCTGGTTAAGGTCAAAAATGTAAAGGAAGGAATCAATCTTCTGCAACAAGGACGTGTCTTCGCATTCATTGATAATATGCTTGTCGCCAGCTATTACCTCGCGAAGCTTAAGATGAGCAATGTCAAGATTGCAGGGGAGACCCCCTATGTGAATGACCAGTCAATGGCGGTTCGAAAGGATTGGGAGATATTTGCCGGAATTCTTCAGAAGGCGATCGACTCAATTTCTGAAACGGAGCGGAATAAAATCTATCAAAAATGGGTCCCTGTCAGATACGAGCATGGATTCGATTACTCTCTTATTTGGCAACTCATTGTTATATTTACAGTAATTCTTTTGTTCCTGGTAGCTTGGAATTGGAGACTGTCCAGGGAGATCCGGTATCGCAAGGAGGCCGAGGCCGCTTTAGGCGAGAGCGAAACCAGGATGAGAGATATCCTGAACAGTGTCGGCGCCTGCGTTTTTATGAAAGATACCCAGTATCGCTATTCTTATGTGAATAACAATATATGCGCTCTATTCGAGCGGCCGGGAAAGGATATCCTGGGCAAGGGTGATGATGCATTTTTTGCCGGCGACTCCGCCGAAGAGATCAAGCGGAGCGATCGGCTGGTGGTCGAAAAGGGAGAGATGGTGGATTACGAGAGGGAACTCGCTCTTTCGGGTAAGCCTCCGCGTACATACTGGACCACCAAGATACCCCTCCGGGACAACGTCGGCAGGATCTATGGGCTGTGCGGCATAGCCAGGGACGTCACCGATCGGAAGGCGGCCGAGGAAGAGCGCAAGCTGTTGCAGGAGCAACTGCACCAGGCTCAAAAGATGGAGTCGGTTGGAAGGCTGGCGGGTGGCGTGGCTCATGATTTCAACAACATGTTGGGCATTATCCTCGGTTACACGGAGATGGCCCTTGCCCAACTGGACCCTGCTCAACCGCTCCATGCCGATCTTCGTGAGGTCCGGAAAGCCGCCAACCGGTCGGCTGATTTGACTCGCCAGTTGCTGGCCTTTGCGCGCAAGCAGACAGTTGCTCCCAGGGTGCTCGACCTGAATCAGACCGTGGAGGGAATGCTCAAAATGCTCCGGCGCCTGATTGGGGAGGACATTGATCTCCTGTGGCTGCCCGGTGTGGGTGTCTGGCCTATCAGTGTCGATCCATCCCAAATTGATCAGATACTGGCAAACCTGTGCGTCAACGCGCGCGACGCCATCTCCGGGGTGGGCAAGCTCACCATCGAGACAAAAAACGTTGTTTTAGACGAGTCGTATTCCGCCTCGCACGCCGAGTTTCTCCCCGGAGAGTATGTGCTGCTGGCCGTGAGTGACAATGGGTGCGGCATGGACAAAATGACGGTGGACAGACTTTTCGAACCGTTTTTTACGACCAAGGAGACGGGCAAGGGCACGGGGCTGGGGCTGTCCACGGTGTACGGCATAGTCAAGCAGAACAACGGTTTCATCAATGTGTACAGCGAGCCGGGGCAGGGGACCGCCTTCAAAATCTATCTGCCCAGTTGCGAGGGCAGAGCTGAGCGGAAGCGCGGGAAGATCTCGATCGAACCGGTCGACCACGGAAACGAAACCATACTGCTGGTGGAAGACGAACCATCGATCCTGGACATGGTTGCCAGGATGCTCAAGGGCCTTGGTTATACCGTATTGGCGGCTCCCACGCCGGGGGATGCCATCCGCCTCGCGGAAACACATCCCGGCGAGATTCATCTACTCGTGACCGACGTTGTCATGCCCGCGATGAACGGCCTCGAACTGGCTAACAGCATCCTGGCATTCTACCCGAATATGAAGCACCTGTTCACTTCCGGCTATACCGCGAATGTCATTGCTCACCATGGCGTGCTGGACCCGGGCGTTAATTTCATTCAGAAGCCGTTCTCAAAGCATGAACTGGCAACCAGGGTCCGGGAGGCGCTGGAGAATTGACGGCTCACACGGGATTGTGCTCAGGACGGCTTTCGCCCCTTAGACCTCAAGAATCAACACAGCCCGACGGGCGTTGGACATTAGATGAAAGCGTGCTCTCACCCGTCCAACCCGAGCGAGGCAAACCCCATATTCGCGTGGTAACGCGCGGATATAAACAGCCCCGTTTTCGCATGGCAGGGCGCAGCCAGGAAACAGCGCCGTGTGCGCTCGATTCCGGCCCGTTCCACCCTTCGACACGCTCTCAACAAACAGCTTTTTAGGCTTAGCAATTTCAATTAGTTACGAAACTTGCTTCGTCATCGGCTTTTCATCAATCCGGCGTAAGCTGTTTTTCCTGCAACGCCTTGCCACGCGAATGCGGGGCTTACTCCCGCTCAGGGCGAACGGGTGAATTCTCCCGCCGAAATGACGGGATGGATGACCTGGCCGGCCATGTAGGTCTTGCTATTGCCAGATCCAGAAAGCTGCTTCTTGAGAGGTATCGAAGGGTAAAACGGGCCATCGGGTGATCGGCCTTCGATAGGCGAACGCTTCCCTGTAACTTGTACATCAGCTCCCGCAGCTCCGTGCGGCAGGCCGATCCTCGGTGCGACAATGCCAGTCGGCCATCTCCAGAAACGCCTCGATGCGCGTTCTCAATTGCTCGATATCCGAGTTCGAATAATCGGTTTCCAGATGCAGGAAGGGGAGATTGTAATTTGCCTCGACCATATCTCCCACGAGGCGCGACTCGATGTTGTAAGTGTGGCAGCATTGCCAGGTGAGGTCCACGACGCCATCGATCCGGTACTCTTCGATCAGATTGCGCAAAAGCGCGAGGCGCCCACTGTTCGGCGTGATGCATGAGCAGGGAATGCGCAGGTAGCGTTGAGCAAGGGCAAGGAAAGGGTCCGGCTGGGATTCGTCCACGAGCAGGTCGAGTCCCTTGACGCCCGTGCAGTTTTCCTGGCAGACGACGATTCCCCCGCACTCCTCGATCAGGCGAAGCACTTTCTCCGATCCTTTGCCCGCCGGGCATCCCGTGAGAAGGATTCGCGGAGCGTTCGACCAGGTTGAGGTAACTTCCTGGGTGGCCATGCTGTCCAATTGCCCGGCGAACTGCTCCAGCTTAAGCAGATAATCATCGAGGTCTACCGAGAAGCTTTTCGTCTCCATGACCGTCATCATGTCGAGGCCCGAAAGGAGAACATTCCGGCCGGCATTGGCGTCCGAAATCCTGCGCACTAATTTCCTGATCCGGTTGTGTATCGTGATCTGCTTTCTCAGTTCCTTCGGCTCGACCTTAATCCCGGTATGCGTTTCCAGAAAGTCACGCAGCGCAAGGATTTCCGAGAGCCAGTACCGGAGGGCGCCGTCCCCTTCGGAAGTATGCGGCAGGTGCATGAGAAAAAGAGGCTTGATCCGGCCGAGGAACTCGAACATCTTTTTCTTCCCGTCGCACGTTGTCTCGCCAACCAAAAGATCGGAGGCCGAAAAGTAGGGACAGGTGTCTGTCATGGCATAGCCGTAGCTCGATTTGATCAAGGGGCACAGATTGACCGGCAGCACTTTTTCGGCATGTGGAATAGGGGCTTCCTTCTTGCCGCAAAGGCTTACCGGGATGGCCCCGGCCGCGCGGATCAGTTCGGTGGGCGCGAAAAGGCAGTAGACACCAACGACTTTCGTGCCCGCTTCTCTCTGTTCAGCCAGATCGAGAAGGCATCGCTCCCCCACGCTCTCGAAATACTTGAAACTCTCGGGTCGCACTGAAGATCTCCAAACGATAGGAAATAGAATATGCGGGCAAGCCCCGGAAGAGTGGATGCCCTATTACCATCCATGTCCCTTCCGAAAAATAACGGGCTGTCCTCCGAAGGCCGACCTGGTCAAGTATGCCGGCCATGAACGGCAATGTCGTCAAGGGGCGGGGAAAACCACGTTTTTCCCGTAAAGCGCCGCGCCGAGCGCACCCACCATGTCCGGGCTTTCCGGAATGATGAAAGACTGCCCGAATTCTTCCTCGAGAAGCCGTACCACACAGGGATTGTGGGCAACCCCCCCGGCGAAAACGAAAGGAAAACTCAATCCCACTCGTTTCAACATGGCCAGAGTGCGCTGTACTATCGCGAGGTGAAGCCCCATTGCGATGTTTTCGGGGCGCTCGCCCCTGGCCATGAGCGATGTCGCCTCGCTTTCCGCGAAGACCGTGCACATGCTGTTTATCTGGATCCTCCTGTCCGAACCCAGTGCGTACTCGCCAAATGATTCAAGCGGTATCTGGAGGGCATTGGCCATGAATTCGAGGAATTTGCCCGTCCCGGCGGCGCAACGGTCGTTCATTTCGAATTTCATGACTTTACCCGTGCCGGCAAGGGAGATTACCTTCGTATCCTGCCCGCCTATATCCAATATGGTCTGGACGTCCGGGAAAAGGAACCTGGCTCCCATGGCGTATGCCTGTATTTCGGTGATCGTGCTCACCGACACGTCACTGAATTTCTCGGCGAAGAGTTTCCTGCCATATCCCGTGGCGACGAAACCGGTGATGCCGGAAGTCTCCCGAATGAGCTTTTCGCACTGCGAAAGCGGATTGAATGTGGTGGGAGCTTTAACTTGACGGGGAGGCCCTTCCCCGTTCAAAACAACAAGCTCTATGGACCGTGACCCTATATCTATTCCTGCAATCATTTAGCTTCTCGCTTCCTTGCCTGCCTACTTCGTCATCTCGACAAAAGCTTCCACGCGCGTTTTGAGTTGCTCTACATCCTCCATGCCGTAGTCGGTTTCAATCGACAGCATTGGGATACCGGCGGCTTTCAGCGCCCTTTCCACCTTGAAGGCTTCGATGGCGTAGGGTTGGCAGAAAGAAAGTCCGTAGTGAATAACACCATTCACCTTGAGATCCCTTGCCATGTCGACAACGTTGTCCAGTCGCTCCGTGTTCGGTGTAAAACACGCGCAATCGATCTTGAGATAACGATCGCGGATAGCGTCAATCATACCGTCCAGGTCCTCGGCGCTTTCATCCACAAGGTCGCGTGTGCTTCGGGTCCCGATACAGGATTCCTCGCCCACGATGACAGCACCCGAGGATTCCACTATGTAGGGAAGCTTCCAGTTGGGGACCGCCATCGGACAGCCGGAAAGCATGAGGCGGGGAGTCTCGGCCGGAACTACCCCTTCTCCAGCCTGCGTCCTCAGTTCCAGTTCATCGCACAGTTCTCCGATTTTGGCGGTGAATCGGATGGGGTCGTCATAGAAAGCGATCTGGTTTATGAGCAGGGCATCCCTGCCGGAGATCGGAGCGGGAGACGCTTTTCTCAGCCTGTTCAGACGCTGGAGGACACGTCTTTTTTCATTGACCGTTCGGATCGCCTCCTTGAGGCTGGACGCTGTAATCGTGTTCCCCGTGACCTCTTCGATCTTTTCCTTGAACCTGATTATTTCCGCTCGCCACAAATCCCGGTCGCACGCGTTTTTCAGTTGCGGTATTTCCATAACGTAGACGGGTGAATATTCGGAGAAAATCTCGTAAGCCTTCTTCTTCCCATCACAGGTGGTCTCGCCGACGACCAGATCGCATGACTCGATGAAGGGGCAAAGACGGGCGAGCTTGAATCCCACAAATGATTTGATAAGCGCGCAGGTGTTTCTCGGAAGGACCTTCTCGGCTTCTCCCTTACCGGCTTCCGCGCCGGCGCAAAGGCCCACCTGGACCCCGTTCGCGGCAAGAACAAGTTCTTCGGGAACAAAGACGCAAAACGTGCCGATGACCTTTTTCCCCAGTGCTTTCGCGTCCTGCAACTCCTTGATGCGAAGGCCGTGCACCTCGGAAAGAACGAAGTCAAGGTATTCCATCCCACGCAACCGTCCCTGCTGGCTCATATAGATATCGCCGTAGAATTTTCCGAGAACGCCAAGCAGGGCGGAATGCGCGTCAAGGTCCAGATTCAATTTCTCCCACATGGCATCATGGGATTGCGACATAGCCGGACTCCTTTTGAAGTGTTGGATAATCAGGATGTAAATTGAATGATTCTATAGGTCAAATAACTAATATCTATCCGTTTGAGGGTCAGCCATCGGAAGCACTGATCCGAAGCACCGGCAAGGCGGGCTGGTTTGCATATTGCCAGGTTGTGCCATTGATAAATGCTATTCCCTCGCGCACGATCAACCGGAGAAACCGATTGGACACAACCTGGTTGTATTGTTATGAATTGGTCTCCTGCAAGTATGTTTATCCCAAAATGCGCAAGGAACTGTTTATCGGAACTGAATGATGCCTGCATTGAGCGGAGAGGAAGGGACTATCTATGCACGACGGACCGAATTGCACATCGAGAAGAGGGTTTTTCAAGACCGCTTTCGCATCGGCAGTTGCAGCGACATTGGGGGTAAAAACCGAGGCCGCGGCTTTTAGTCAGAAAGAGCTTCAGGTATGGTCCTGCGGGGGACTGGCGGAAGCAATGATGCCGGCAAACGCGCTTTTTGAGCAAAAAACCGGAGTGAAAATTTTCTATACGGGAGCTTATGCGGTATCGCTCGGGAAATCCCTGTTGGGAAGCGGCCAGACCGAAGTGTTCGCCGGACGCGTTCTCGATCTTGCCAAGAAGCTGCGCGAAGCGGGTAAAATGGAATATTTCAAGCCGTTGTGCTTTACGAGTTACGTGATGGTGACACCCAAGGGAAATCCGGCCCGGATAGGATCCATTCAAGACATGGCCAAGCCCGGAATTCGGGTCGTGCTTGCCCCCGAGGCATCAAACCCGGGCGGACCCGCCGTACAGGCGCTGCTCAAGGAAGCGGGTATCGATGTACCTGTTGGAAAAAACACCGTCGTACGAGGTTCCTGTGTTCAGCGCACAACGAAGGACCTGGTTGCCGGAGGCGGTGACGTTTCCATAGTCGAACTCAGGATTACCAGGATGAAGGAGTTTGCCGACAAACTGGATGTGATTCCGATTCCCGAGCAATTCTTCCCTCCTCCTCCTCTGACATTCACTGTGGGGGTCATGAAGCATGCGAAGGACAGGGCGCTGGCGGACGCCTATGTGGATTTCATCATGTCCGAGGAAGGACAGGTCTTTTTCGAGCGCCAGGGATTTATTCCGGCCATCTCGGAAAAGGGCAGGCAGTTGATCGAGAAGCTGGGGGTGAAAGATGCCTGATATGCAAGCGGCTGCTTCGATTTCTCATGCGATCGGTAAAACGCGGGAAGCATCATCCTGTCTCACACTCATCCGCCGAATTACCCAGGCCGCCATGCTGGGCGTTATCGGTCAATGGTCGTTCTACGGAATCTTCAGGTGTCCATTCCTGGTTCCCTACATCAGTTGCCAGAACTGTCCGGTGATCACATGCCATGGACGAATCTTCAGCATTTTTTGGGGATTTTGGTTTCTTTTGCCTGTTTCGGTGCTCCTCTTCGGCCGTGCCTTCTGCGGTTGGGCCTGCCCCGGGGGGTTGCTCAACCAGATACTCGGCAAGATCGCGCCCGTAAAATTGAGGGTGAAGAATCTAATCACGCGCTTTGCGTTGCCGGGCCAGTATCTGGGCCTTGCCGCCTCACTGGTGGCTTACTTTTACTTCGAACAGGCACGGCTGAACGTTCCGATTCGCGTGGGCGGTTTTTTCGAATCGGTGTCCCTGACTTTTGAGCATTCGGGAATGCTCTGGCTGGTGAGGACCTTTATCGTCATCGGATTTCTTGTGCTTGGACTTCTGGTTGCCAATGCATGGTGCAGGTTTGCCTGTCCAACAGGCAGTCTCCTTGAAACGTTCAAACGTTTCGCGTTATTCAGCTTCTACAAGACATCGGATTGTAACGGCTGCGACAAATGCCTGAAGGTCTGCGAGATGGGCACGCGCCCGGGTGAGACAAACTGCACCAACTGTGGAGACTGTTTGAGTGCGTGCCCGTCCGGTTCCATTCATTTTGGCGGGCGGAAAGCGCGGTAATGGAAAAAACGCCTGGTCCGCTGATCCGCACCTCCTCGCATCCCTGTTTTAACGAAAGGGCCAAAGACTTCTTCGGACGAGCCCACCTTCCCGTCGCGCCCGGCTGTAATATCCAGTGCCGGTACTGCAACAGGGTCTATGACTGCGTCAATGAAAGCAGGCCCGGCGTTACAAGCAAGGTCTTCAGTCCCGAAGAGGCTTCCGAATACCTGGACAGGTTGCTGGCGCGGATGCCCTGGATCGCGGTCGCGGGCATCGCCGGTCCCGGTGATGCTTTCCATGATCCCGAGCGGACGCTGACAACCCTTGAGATGATCAGGAGAACACACCCCGAGCTCAATCTCTGCATCTCGACAAATGGCCTCAATATAGCACCCTACGTTGGTGAGCTTTCCCGGCTTGGAGTCGGGTACGTGACGGTGACAGTCAATGCCGTGAGCCCACGAATAGGGGCGCTCATCTACGATTATGCGATGGACGGGTCGAATTGGATTGATGGAATCGATGCCGCCGGTTTGCTGCTGGACAGGCAGATGGAGGCAGTTCGCGCTTTAAAGGGCTCGGGTATGACTGTAAAAGTGAACACTGTTGTCATTCCCGATGTCAACGACCAGCATGTCACGGAAATCGCCAAACTGGTCTCCGCGCTCGGAGCGGATATCATGAATATCATTGGCATCATTCCGGTGCCAGGAACCTCGTTTGAGCATATACGGCCATTAACCGCTGATTTCCTGAAAGAGCTGAGGCAATCCGCCGGACACTATCTTCCCCAGATGAGCCATTGTGTGCGCTGCCGCTCCGATGCGGTTGGCCTGCTTCGGTGTTCGAGTTCCGGAAGATCGTGCGGGTCGGGTCGGGACCATGATGCACCGCATGGAACCGGCAAGGTGTTGGCCGGCTTCTGATTCGGTGAATGGCCGCGCGCTTTTAAGGGCCCGGCCATCAAAGCCACTCGGTTCCCCAATGGAAAGCATTTACCCCAATTAATGTGCGATAGGGACCATCTATTCGACGGATTTGCCAATTCATATCATCGCTGAATGTGCCTTATAAAGGTTATCATGTAATCATTCAGCCACTTAATTATGCACTCCATGTGAAATCATGAACCAGCAATCCCGCATGGGATTTAGTGTGTGTCCAGCGAGTGTGATGTTAAAATATAGCTTTCCCGTATAATTCTTTCTTATGTTTCTCGATGTTCTCTCCGATTTTCAAGTATGAAAGTATCGTTGTGTATTTCTGGAATCTTATCCCATGATGAGATAGTGTTCAGTACTCGTCGCGGTTATTGGAGAGCCTCAGGGGCGTTGTACTCCCGGCACGGGAGGCTCACCCGCTCAAATGTCACGGGTCGGGACGGTCTGTGTCCGTGCCGCGAATTTGTGCCAGGGCTGGCGGAAGGCTGAGTGCGAATCTATATCGTTGGCGATGTGTAATCCGGCGTTCATGCATCGGAGAGGTTAACATCATGAAAGCACCGCGCATCTCATTTTCAGGTAAAATCATCGGACTGGTATTGCTGGTTGTGCTTGTTGTGGGCAGTGTGACCGTTGGGGCCGCCTATTACTTCTTTGTCAAGGGTTTGAACGAACAGGCACAGGAGGGAATCGGTCAGACGGCCACGGGTGTTCAGGGTGCACTGGACGAGATTCTCGACAGGGTGAAACGGCATGCCGTTTCTTTCTCCACCCGCCCGGATCTGGCCGAGGCGATCGAGAAGAGAGATACAAAGGCCCTGCAGCAGCTTGGCAAGATACTCATGGTCAATAACAGCCTCGAAGTGCTGACAATCGCGGATGCTAAAGGGATTGTGGTCGGGCGTGGGCATTCCGACAAAACGGGTGATTCCGTCGCCAACCAGTTGAACGTTCAAAAGGCCCTTGCGGGAGAAGCCTCGGTTGGCATTGAAGAGGGCACGGTGGTGAAGTTCTCGCTCAGGGCGGGGGCGCCCGTTAAAATAGGGGACAGAATTGTCGGGACCATTACTCCAGGGATCGATTTGACTTCCACTACAACCTTTGTGGATACCATCAAGAAGCGTTTCCATGTCGAGTGCACCATATTTCAAAAAGAGGAGCGGGTCTCCACGACATTGGAAAAGGATGGCAAACGCCTCACGGGTACAAAGCTTGACAACCCCGAGATCATCAAAACAGTTCTTCGGGAGAATGGGAAATTCATCCAACGGAATGTGATTCAAGGCAAGGCGTACGATACGGCCTACTGGCCGATAAAAGGCGCGGATGGCAAGGTCGGTGGGATGATGTTCGTCGGTAAGGAGAGGGTCATCATTGAAAGAGTAACTCGCACGGTGATCACGGCCGTGCTGATCACCGGCCTTTTCGTCGGTATACTTATGCTCTTGGCGGGTAAGCTGCTGGCGGGCTCCATGGTCAAACCCGTGCTCCGGACCATGGGTTCTCTCGGGAAAAGTGCCAATGAAGTATCCACGGCGGCGACCCAGCTCTCGACGATCAGCCAGCAACTCGCCAGCGGAGCCTCCGAACAGGCTGCGTCCATAGAGGAGACCTCCTCGTTTCTGGAGCAGATGTCCTCGATGACCAGGCAAAACGCCGATGGAGCGCAGCAGGCAAACACCTTGATGGCCGGCACGAAAGAGACCGCGTCGCGCGCCAGTCTGTCCATGGAACAACTGACAGTCTCCATGAGCGAGATCTCGAGGGCGAGCACCGAAACCTCCAAGATCATCAAAACGATCGATGAAATCGCTTTCCAGACTAACCTGCTGGCGCTCAATGCCGCGGTGGAGGCGGCAAGAGCAGGTGAGGCGGGAGCGGGGTTCGCCGTGGTTGCCGATGAAGTCAGAAACCTAGCGATGCGAGCCGCCGAAGCGGCCAGGAATACCTCCGAGCTGATTGAAGGTACGGTGCAGAAAATCAAGCACGGCACTGAATTGCTGGAGAAAACGGACCAGGAGTTTCGTCAGGTGACGGAAAGCGTGGGAAAATCCAGTGACCTTTTTGCCGGCATAACCGCCGCGACCACGGAACAGGCCCAGGGTATCTCGCAGGTGAATAATGCGGTCAGCGAGGTGGACAAGGTTGTGCAGCAAAATGCATCCAGCGCGGAGGAGGCAGCGTCGGCATCGGAGGAAATGAATGCACAGGCGCAGTTCATGAAGCAGCATGTCGCGGATCTGGCCGTACTGGTGACCGGCCGCGTGAACGAGCCGGGGAGCAACTTGCCGGTGCCGAGAAAGCGCGCTTAAGAATTCACCACTAGTACCAATTCGCGCTCAAGATGGGACATTCCCTCCCGTTCGCACCGAGCGGGAGTAAACCCCGCATTCGCGTGGTAAAGCAGCGCTGTGTCCGCTCGATTCCGGCCCGTTCCACCCTTCGATGTTGCTCACTCTCAAAAGCGTTTATTGAGAGAGGTATCGAAGCATGAACGGGTCGATTCCGATCGGCATATTCATCTTCAGGGCAGGTTCATCCCAAACGCAACACCGTATAATATCCCCCGCCAGGCTTCATATATACCGCCCGTGCTTCGAAGCGGAACCCGCGGGTTCACGCTTCGATAGTTCAAGGCAATCGGTACGGTGTTTTCATACTAATTTGCGTTCAAGAGGATATCCCCCCGTTCGCCCTGAGGTATCGAAGGGTAGAACGGGTCAATTCTGAACGGCATCTTCAATTTAGGGATAGACTCATCTTGAACGCAACTCCGTATCAGGCGATCAGTGAAGGGTCTCAACGCTGCGGCTGCAGCGGTTGCCGTTGGTTTCGAGCGAGCCGCCTCCGCTGGTGCTTCACCCTGGAAGGTCCAGCCAATAAAGGTGGAATCAGGTGACGATGAGACAAATCATATCCATGACGTTTGTCCTGGTGGGTCCGGTTTTGAGCAAGAGTCCCAGGGGTTCGAAGAAGTTGTAGGAATCATTGCGCTTGAGGAACTCCCGCGCCTTGATGCCCTTTGCCAGGGCATCCTTCACGGTGGACCCATCCGCATACGCTCCCGCCGCGTCCGTCGGTCCATCCGTCCCGTCAGTACCGGCGCTCATGATGGCGACCCGGTCCGACCCGCTCAAGTCAATGGCGGCCGCCAGCACGAGTTCCTGATTCCGTCCGCCTTTTCCACTCCCGCAAATCGTGACCGTCGGTTCTCCCCCGGCGAGGATGCATGCGGGTGGAGCCACTGGGTGACTTGATTCCGCTACTTCCTGGCCCACGGCAGCCATGACACGGGCCACTTCCCGGGCTTCGCCCTGAACTCGTGATGTAAGAATAACCGTGCGATATCCGAGGGCTTCCGCTTCTTGCGCGGCGGCGGCGAGCGCCGCGAGATTACTTCCCACGATTACATTCTGGATGTGATCAAATACGGGATCGCCGGTTTTGGGCGTTTCCGGCTCCAGTCCGGAGGCCCCCCTTTTCAGCAGTTCATAAACGGAGATGGGGACTTTGTCATTCAGCCCATATTTATCGAAAAGTGTGAGACAGTCCTGAAAGGTAGTCGAGTCGGGAACCGTCGGGCCGGATGCGATTACATCGAGCCTGTCCCCGATTACATCGGAGAGACTGAAAGAGATCACGGTGGCGGGGTATGCGGTCCTGGTCAGCATTCCGCCCTTGCTGCGGGACAGGTGTTTGCGGATGGTATTGATTTCATCGATCGAAGCTCCGCATTCCAGAAGCAACCGCGTGGTATCCTGTTTGTCCTGAAATTGCAGAGGCGGGCGAAGAGAAGGGAGCAGGGCGCTTCCCCCTCCCGAGAAAGCAAACAGGACCAGATCGTCCTCGGAGCACTGCCCCAGTTGCTTCAGGATATGACTCGTGGCTTTCAGACCCGAATCATCCGGGACCGGGTGATTTGCCTCGAAGATTTCCGTCTTTTGCAGAGGAAGTCCATGGCCGTATTTGACAATGATGCTTCCGCCTCGGAGGCGCTCTCCCAGAATGTCCTCGAGCGCCCTGGCCATGGGGGCCGCGCCTTTCCCCGCCCCGAAGATGAGCACCCGCTTGAACCTGTCCAGATCATACGATCTGTCATCAACGATGAGTTCGTTCTCATCGCGGCGGACATGTCTGTTAACGGCATCTTCCGTATCTACGGCTCGTATTCCGGCGTGGAATATCCGCTCAAAGGCCTTTTTCACCGATTCCCGCAAAGTGCTCTCCTCAAGGGGCAATCTCATGCCATTTCAACAAGACCGGTAATGAGGAACGCCGGAAACCGCGTAAGTGGCAGTTCCCCTTTCAATCCGTCACTCAGGGCTGTACCGGGGGATGACGTAGGGGCCCTCCGGTATGACTGCTATCGATGCTTTGCCGGACCGCTCGACAATGCTCCGGATAAAATCATCGGGTGCTTGCCCCACATCATGATGGCTGACGCCCGTAATCAATCGATCTTCCTCGCCAAGCCCCTCGGCGAAAAGATGTATCTTCCCGATGCGCATGGGCTTTATCTGCATTTCCGTCTGCCACTCGTCAATCGAGGCCTGGGGTTTGGGAAGCAGGGACTCCAGAAATCTTTCAGTCCCCAGATCTGTAAATCTCCTCTGGGCCTCGACGTACTCCTTGGAACCCATTCCTTCCGAGCATTCCGAAAAGATGACGATGTCGCCGCCCTCATCGAGCAATCCCATCGCCCCGACCATGCCTTTTACCGTCTGATAGTAGGTTTTGTCCAGCGGATAGCCTCCACCACTCGTTATGACAGTCTTGTACTTCCTCGCAACGGGAATCTCGGCGTAACGCCGCATGTACTCGATCGCCGCCAGATGGCTGGCCTCGATCTCCCCGAAAGTGACATGGGAGAGGTTCCTTTTGTCGTCAATGACCGTGTTGACGGCAAGCATTCGGCCAAGCATGCGCACAATTTGCGTGAGTTCCTCGTGAAGCGGGTTCCCCTCGAGCACACAGTTCGCTGACTGGGGATGCTCCAGAAAACGGGCAGTGTGGAACACGGTAATGGTATCTTTGTGGGCAACCCCGGGAGCCACGACTTTCCGGCCGCCCGAATACCCCGCCATGAAATGGGGCTCCACAAGCCCGGTGGCAATCTTCACGTCTGCTTCGACCAGCCTGCGATCGAGCTTTACCGGCACGCCGCGGGATGTTTCACCCAGGTATACGTGGTCCGCATCGTTTCGAGCGAAATGGTTTACAACCTTGACAGTGCTCAGCACCCAATCGCTTCCGACCAGTTCGCGCAGTTCGTCGCCTTCATTGGGCCGGTGGAGCCCCGTTGCGACGAGTATTGTTATGTTTTCCGGTTTGATGCCGGCTGTCATCAGTTCCTTGACAAGAGGGGGGAGAATGATGGAATTGGGTACCGGCCGGGTGATATCGCAGATGAGGATGCATGCGGTACGGTGTCCGGCAGCCTCTTCGGCAAGCGGCTTTGACATGACCGGATTGGCCAGTGCCTTCAAAACGGCATCCGCCGGGTCGGGCAGAACCGGCATGGCCGTCTTTTCCATGACCGTCACACCCCAATTGTCCGGAAAATCGAGGAGTATTCCTCGCTTGCCGTAGTTCATCTTTACTTGCATCAGTGCCTCCCGGTAACTTGGAATATCAACACATTCAAATAATTATAAACCACGAAGGCCTGGAAGGCGAACCTCCCTTTTGGAGCGCCCCAGCGTCCGCGAAGTCCGCCACGGTACAGGAAGGTCCGTTGCCGCCGGTTGCGGTTTTACGGCCGATAAAATGGTCGACGCGGGGTGAGAATCATCGTGGATGAGTCGGCGCCGGGATGGCCCTGCATCTCGATCGTTTTCGAAAAACGCCGGCGCCTTCCCATAACGGCGCGCCGGGATTTTATTCCAAGCGGCCCGCCCGGAATGCCTGGATATATTCCATGCAGAATTCATCCCTGCCCGCCACCATGACAGCGGCTCTCATCGCACTGTAAAGCAGCTTGTCCGTGGGGTCCATGATCGCCGAATCCAGCCCCCGCGCGATGCACGCCACGAGGAACGTTCGGTTCACCAGCTTGCGCGCCGGGAGGCCGTGCGACACATTGGTAAGTCCGCAGGTGGTATGGACCCCGGGGAATTCCTTCATGATGCGCTCTATGGCAGCCAGCGTCGCGGTGGCCGAAGCTGAGTCGGTGCCCACGGGATATACCAGGGGATCGATGTACAGATCGTCCAGGGCCACTCCGGCCGACTGCACCTGCTCCACCAGCCTGCCCGCCAACTCGACCTTCGCCTCGGTAGTGTCCGCGATCATGTTCTCCGACTGACACAAAGCGATGACCTTGGCTCCGTACTGGGCGACCAGGGGGAGAATGCCTTCCAATCTGCCGGGTTCCAGGGTGATCGAGTTGATCATGGGCGGGACCTTCACCAGTGGAAGAACCGCCTTCATGACTTCAGCGTCGGGGGTGTCGATGCACAGCGGCAGGTCTGATATCTCCTGGACAGCATCGATTGCCCATTTTAATTTATCGGTTTCCTCGCTGACGAGGGCGCCCGCATTGACATCCAGGTAATGTGCTCCGGCTTCGGCCTGCATCCTGGCTTCATTCTGAATGAAATCCCTGTCGCCGGATGACATCGCCTGTGCGATGCTCTTGCGTGATGAGTTGATTCTTTCTCCGATTATCAGCATTGCTCACATCCTTGGAGTTCAGGGGAAGCTGTTTCGGCCGGGGACAGCCCGCGGGCCGTGCGGGCGGGAACAGCTCACGTTCAGAGCTTTGGCGGACCTGACAGTCCGTCACACATCGAATCCGATACCGGCATGCGTTTATGATGTCGGCCAGTGAATCCACCCCGCGATACCTCACAGGCGAGTCCCGGCGGTGGAACTTCTTTCACGGCTTTCCAAACACGGAGCGAAGATGCAGGACCGTCCCCAGCTCCATTCCCGTGCTCTTTTCGATATTAATGAGCACGTCCTGAAGATGTTCGACCATCTTTTGCTCGGCTCCATCCGCGTCCCTCTGGCGGATGAGTCTCAGGATGTCGCAATGAAAGCAAAGCGCGTTGTCTGTCGCCCGAGGGAGCAGGGACACCTCTTTGATGAATTGGCTCAGCAGGCCGGTGATGGCTCCCAGGAACTGGAGGAGCACGGTATTGCCGCTCAGCCTGGCCAGTGAAGTGTGGAAGTCCACATCGTAGGTGACAAATGCCTGAACATCCTGATTCCTGATTGCGTTTCTCTGATTTGCGACATTGGTTTCCAATTGGGCAATGGACTCGGAATCCGCCCTGGAAACAGCCAGGCGCACCGCGGCTATCTCGACTATGGCGCGGGCCTCCATGAAATCTCGAACCGTCGAGGGTTGGAGGAGCAGGTGATCGGCCAGGGAAGCCATATATGCGGAAGGACTGCTGATATTGATCAGCGTTCCGACGCCCTGCTTCACGGCCAGCAAACCCATGGCCGTCAGCTTATTTATGGCTTCGCGGATCGTGTTCCGGCTGAGTCCGAACTGCTCAGCCAGTTTATCCTGGGAGGGAAGCTTGTCCCCGTTCCTGAGTTGTCCGGACATTATCATGTCGTGCAAAGCCTTGAAGGCTTCATCCGCGGCGCTCATGCGTCTCAAACTGGGTACTTCCATCAGGCGGCTCATTCTGCAGGTTTGTTAGCGCATTAATCCCGTTCCCGGCAGGCCGGCCCTTTAAGAGCGCCAGGCCCGGGTGTGAAAACAACAAGAGCCTTAGGACTTATCCGTAAATAGAACTTTTACGCGCGCATCCGGCTTTTGGCCTGATTTGGCTGCTCCTCAATCGCAAAATCCCCCGAGGGGAGCAACTACCCCCGTGGTTTTGCCCAGTGCTCGCGATCAAATCAGCCTCGAACTCCGGCGCTATCCCAAAAGGCTCGTTTACGGGCAAGCCTTTAATATAACCCGACAGTGATCCGGCAGTGTGGCATTACAGCGCTCGCTTCTCCCCATGGGTCCAATCGGGGGAACGGGAGCGGCGCATCCGCGGGATCACACATTCAATGATACTATCATCCTATGAGTAAATTGTCATGTCAAGAACAATCTAGCGCAGGCCTATGAATAAAAGTAATGAAAACAAAATGTTACAAATGGCAGTCGGATTAGCCCCGCTCGATTGATCAATCCAGCCATCCCTGTCAGGCAGCCATTCCATCTTTCGCCGGAGGTATTCCGGCAGGTATCGTGGAAATTCCCCTCCCAACCGGGGAGGACTGGGGTGAAAAAAGGGAGTGAAGCTCATCGGGCATGCGTCCCCGACCGGCGCTGCCATAAAGTGGAACACTTCCTCGGAAGTTTGAAACGTATAGAACGAATCGCCGCGTGCGGCGCGCATGACAGGGGCCGTGAAAGGTGGGCATTCGTACGTTTCCCGTCTTTGCATTCGGTCGCGTGTCTGGGCATGGGGCGCAGGATTCAGGCAACACAGTTCAACCACCCTGGAGAAGCCCGGTCAGGGCGGTCGCTATTTGTTGAACTGGAGCAGTTCAAACCCGGATTGCTCCTTCACGCGGAGGCCGCCTGCTCCGACAATCTCCAGGATGACTACTTCCCCAACCAGCCAGACATCCACGCCGGCACGCACGCATCCCACGGTTGCATCTCCTTCCCGACCAAGCGCGGCGTGCATGTGAAGTGTCGGCTCTCCGGACTCTTTCGGGAAGAGCGTGCCTACCCCAAGGACTTCCTGGCGTCCTCTGATGGCGTGGATGATGGGAACGATCTCGCTTCCACCGTTTTCTTCCGGGCCGGCCACAACCCGGCTGGTGCCGGCCGCGCCGCCCGTAAAGATCACCATGGCCTCGCGAATACCGTGTTCGAGGGCGAACGCCTCGATGGTATTGGGCAAACGGTCTCCAGTTTCCAGCCTCAGTGTAAAAATACGTCCCAAGGTTCCTTCGCTGTATTGCACGGTATCTCCCCCTTCACAATTCTTGAATGAGCCGTTTCGGGCACTCTCAAATAATCCGGCTGTCCGAGCAACTCAAGCCTAAAGTTAACATTCCGCGCAGAGCCGGCAAAGATTGTCGACAATCGATGCCGATCGGTTCGATGACGGCCGCGATAGCTTCCGGTCGGAACGGGAAGTCGATATCCGGGCCAATAGTTGCGCAGTGCGAGCGCCGGTCGTCCGGCGGGGCCATGTGGGCGAGACGGGGTCCGTCGCGGAACAATCGGGAAGCTGGGAGCCGCTCTTTGGCGCGGAGCGGAAGGCGTTCACCATCAATTCGGCATCAGAAGGAGAAAGAGATCTTGAAATATTATTAATCCTATCATATAAGTCATATTATACAGTCTTCAACCACACTCGTGGGTGACGGCACGGATCGGGATGACCACACGCGGAGAGAAAAGCCGATGAGACTGACATGCCGTAGCGAATATGCTCTTTTGGCCCTGGCGTATTTGAGCCGGTGCCGCAATGAAGAATACATTTCCGTGCAGATGATTGCCGCCGCTCAAGCGATTCCTCCCAAGTTTCTCGAGCAAATCCTGCTGAGCCTGCGACTGGGAAAGTATGTGCACAGTCTGAAGGGGAAAAACGGTGGATTTCGTCTGGCAAAATCTCCGGATAAGATCACCCTGGCTGAAATCATAAGGCTTTTCGATGGTCCGCTGGCTCCCACGGAATCTGTCAGCATGTATTTCTATGAGCCGACTCCCATCGAAAAGGAAGAGGGGTTGCTCGCATTGTTTAAAGAGGTGCGGGATTATGTCGCGGATAAGATGGAGAAGACCACTATTGCCGATGTGGCCGGCATAAATGCTAAAGAATCAATGCCGGATATCAAAGGTTCCAATTGCGGATAAACCCTTGATGAATCCATTTTCGTGTCGTTCGTGGAATAAATGTCATTCATGTTGTACGGCCTCATTGTGTTCCATGCCGGTTACCGGGAAAGGAGAATGACTTATGCGAGGATCTGCTTCGGAAACTGAGGAATTGCGTTATGGCGAGAAGGCTTACAGACTGGATGAGGAAGGGTTTCTGGCAAACCCGCTCGACTGGGATGAAGGTTTTGCCGAGGGAATGGCGCCGTTGACTGGGATTCAGTCCGGACTGACCGCCGCCCATTGGGAGATAATCCATTTCATTCGTGATAGGTTCGCGGCCTCGGGCGCCTGTCCGCTCGTCTATGAAATTTGCAGGACTAAAAACCTTCGTCTGGCAGACCTCAAGAGGCTGTTCCCGTCCGGCTATCTGAGAGGGGCGTGTAAATTATCGGGGCTCACCTACAAAGAGGAGCATGCGCACGATGCCTGGCTTCCGAATATGAAAGTCACTCGATCCAAACCTCGGGAAGACAGGATATACAGGGTGAATATCAGGGGGTTTCTGATTGACCCTGCCGAGTGGGATGAGGAATACGCCGTATTCAAGTATCGAGAAACTAAGATGTCCGGTAATTTATGCGACAAACACTGGCAGGTGATTCGGTTCTTGCGAAAGCGGTATCAGGAAACCGGAAACGTGCCCACCGTCTATGAAACCTGTGAAGCTAACGGACTCGAGATCGAGGACCTGGAGCGCTTGTTCGCGGACGGCTACCATCTCGGCGCGGTCAAAATCGCCGGCCTGAGGCAAAGATAACCGGGATTCTCTTTACGGACCGCATTCCGTGCCGCTTCCGGCGCAGCCAACGCTATTGGTTGGTCCCGGATCTCGTCGGCCCGGTTCGACTTCAGGCGAGCCGGGCTGAAAAAACCGCCTCTTGTATCATGCCATCTTGAGTATGTTCCAAAAGGAGTGCCATGCTCAAAAGCCCACGCCGCATTGAGACTGCCGCCGCCGGCGTTGAGAACGCGCCATCGAGACAGGGTGGGGGGCCTGATGATTTGAGGCTTGCTCTCAATATGGTTTAGACTTGAAGCGCAGTTGCAATACCACGTGAGAGGACGAGGACGGAGGCGCCGTCTATTAAACCGGGTATTGACAAATAGTTGGTAACAATTACCTTTTAATTTGATGATATTCCAGTACTTGTTAACATTCAATGTCTACATGGTTTTTACTTGATATAATCGATGTAATGTCTATGGGTTACATTGCATCCGTATATGATTCGATGAGTCGTGAACGATTCTGCTCTTTGGCAGCTATCGTGTATTCAATTCCAAACAGTTGCACCGCAAGATCAATCCGCATCCCATTTCCACTTTTCGCGTCTGTTTAGCGCTTCTCATTCCATTCCAGGCAGTTCTCTCGAGGCATCTCGATCACGTAATCCGTCCTTTTCGTCGGTATACGGCAACAAGCCATTATTAGTGGGGATGTCCGAGAATCATACAACCCCGAGACAGTCGCTTCGACTGGCCATGAGCGGAAAGGAGGTATTCAGATGAAGGCGGCAATGGTTTTCACGGGCAGTGGTCCGATCCTTGTCCTGACAACCTTTGAATCCCTGGAAACACCGGAATTCATTCAGAGACTGGCTGTCAGGGGGATCTCGAAATTCATCGCCTATGAGGTGGCGCTGGAAACAGTGCAGGCCCGCTATGGCAGCCGATTCTCGGCAATCAGGAGGGACCTGAGTCAAACAGACGATTTACGTGTCCTGGATATCGACGGGCACCATGTTTTCAACCACTTTTCTTTCGAGGAATTGGGTCCGCCGAAGTACTCTCCGACCCTCCAGGGCGAGGCCGGACATGAGGCAGAGGAGGAGAAGCTCGAAAGTGAATGGGTCTACGCAAAGATCGATGAATACGGGAAAATGGTCGAGGCGTCATACATTCCGATGATCGGGTCTCAGATTCATCCTTCCGTCCTGGTAGAGTCCGGCGCCTCATCGAATAATGTCCGTTTCCAGATCGATGACCAGGGAAATATCATCAATGCGTTTCCTCAAAAGCTCAATGGACGCAAACTTATCCTGCATGGAAAATCCTCTCCCGCTCTTGGCCGGACCGATACCGTGATGCCGAGTTGTACATGGAAACCCGACAGCAGTGGCGATTGGATGTGTGCCTAGGGTGATCTTCACCCTGGTTGAGTGATAGCGGGCGGCGTTTACCATAACGCTCCGGGATGCCAGGCACGATTCGGTGAAAGGAGGACGGTATGAAAGCGGCGATGGTTTTTACCGGCAGTGGCCCAATACTGATTCTCACGTCTTTTGAGTCCATCGACCATCCGACACTTGCGGAGAAGCTCGGTGCGAGGGGGATCAGGAAGTTCGTAGCCTATGAGGTGCCCGTTGAGAAAGTTAAGAAGCAGTATGGGACGCGTTTTTCAATCATTACCGGCGATCTGTCGCAGACGGATGATTTGCGGGTGATGGACATCGATGGTCATCATGTTTTCAACAGCTTTTCTTTCGAGGAACTGGGGACGCCGATCTATTTTCCATCTCCCCAGAAGACTGCAAAAGCATAGCCGGGTCTAACTCCCCGTGACCCTTCGTGGTGGAATGCGCGAGCAGGCCACGAAGAGTCCGGGGGAACTTCCAGTCATGCTGCCACGGCTTCAGGCGGCGATTTGTGCGCGGGGGATTATTGCATCCATTCCCGAGCGGCGTTCAGAATGAGAATTGTCTCCGCACCGGCCGGGAATCTGACCGATCCGGTGTTTGTTACATGCCCAGGTAAGCCTTCCGAACCAGATCCGACTTGGACAACTCTTCGCCGGTCCCTTCCATCACGATGCGGCCGGTTTGGAGGACGTAGGCCCGGTGGCAAACCTGCAGGGCCTCGAACACATTCTGTTCCACCAGGAGCACTGTCACGCCCTCGCTCGCAATGCGCTCGACGGTGAGGAAAATCTCGGTAACAAGCTTGGGCATAACCCCGAGGGAGGGTTCGTCCAGCATGAGCAGATCGGGCCGTGACATGAGACCGCGGGCGATCGCAACCTGCTGCTGCTCGCCCCCCGAAAGGGTCCCCGCGCGCTGGTCCGCGCGCTCCTTGACCCATGGGAACAGCCGCAGGACCATTTCGAGGCTTTCGGCGACCTGTTCTTTGGATTCCACAGTGTAGGCCCCCAGGAGCAGGTTGTCATGAACGGAAAGTCGAGGAAAAAGCCGCCGGCCCTCGGGTACCAGGGCGATCTTCTTCTTGACGACATCGTAGGCCGGCCGGCCGGAGATCACCTCGTCTTTCAGGCGTATCTCCCCCTTCATCGGTTTTAGAAGGCCCAGGATGGTCTTGAGCATGGTAGTCTTGCCGGCGCCATTGGAGCCGATAAGCGAAACGACCTCGCCTTTTTTGACATCGAAGGAGACATCCTGGATGGCAAGCAGCCCCTTGTAACCCACTGATACATTATTGACGGACAGCATTATACCTCTCTCCCAGGTAAGCCCGGATCACCTCGGGGTTGGCCACAACTTCCTTGGGCGGACCCTCCACGATTTTTCTGCCGGAATTGAGCACGACAACCCGGTCGGAGAGTTCCATCACCGCTTCCATGACATGTTCCACCACCACGACGGTGATCCCGCTTTCGCGCACCTTGCGGATCAATTCTATCATCTCGCGGAGTTCAACCACCGTGAGTCCGGCCATGGACTCATCGAGCATGAGTAATTCGGGCTCCATGGCCAGGGCCATGGAAACCTCGAGGCGCTTCTTGTCAGAGATCGACAGCGCCGTCGCGTTAGACTCCCGTTTCTCGAAAAGACCCGTGAAGGTCAGCACCTTCTCGGCCTTACGGCGTACGTCGGGCACATTGGTATGCCGCAGGAAGGCGCCGGTCATTACGTTCTCCAGCACCGTCATGTCGCTGATGACCTGTGCGATCTGAAAAGTGCGCACAACGCCGAGTTTGCCGATGGAGTGGGGTTTCCAATTGGAGATATCCTGTCCCTTGAAGAGGACCCGTCCCTTATCCAGGCGATGGAACCCGGTGACGCAACTGAAGAGCGTGCTCTTGCCGGCGCCGTTGGGACCGATGATGCTGACGATCTCTCCCTTGTTTACGTGGAAAGAGACGTCCTCATTGGCCTGTAGCCCGCCGAAGTACTTGCTGACGCCCTGAACATCCAATATGGGCAAGTCGTTCATTTCCTCCTCCGCATCAGGTTCGTGATGGAACCCCAAACTCCCTCGGGTTGGTACATCGCGATGATGGTGATCAGGGTCCCGTAAACGATCATGTCCACACCCGTGCCTTTATAGCCCAGCCACGCGCGGCTGTATTCGGAGAGCGGAATCAATACGGCCGCTCCGATAACCGGTCCCAGGACGGTGTTTGCCCCGCCCAGCATGGCCACCAGCACTATCTGGACAGAGATTGGCATGATCATCACACTTTCCGGATCAATGTAGAGGATATACTGAGCATAGAAGGTCCCTGCCATCGAGGTCAGAAAGGCACTGATCATAATCGCGTAGAGCCGATAACGAACCACGTCAACGCCCAGGACCTTCGCAATTTCATGACTCTCCTTGATCGCCCGGAAATAGTAGCCCATCTTGGATGTGGATACCCAGTAGCAGACAGCGATCGACACCAGCAGAAAGGCGAGCATTATGTAGTAATAAGGCAGCTTCGAGGAATGGAACATGAAGTTTGCCAGGGATTCTTTCAACATGGGGATTGTAATGCCTTCGGCGGCTCCCATCAGCTTCCAGTTGTTAAAGACAATGCGGATAATCTCCGCGAAAGCGATCGTTGCGATGGCGAAGTAGTGGCCCCGCAGATTGGAACAGGGGTAGCCAATGCCCGCGGCAAGCAGCGCGGAGATTAACCCGCCGGCCACCAGCCCTATCCATGGGCTGATGTTAAAGGTCAGGAGCAGAAAGGAGGAGGCGTATGCCCCGATGCCAAAAAAAGCAACCTGGCCGAAAGAAAACATGGCGGCATAGCCGCCCATTACGTTCCAGGCGACCCCGCACATGGCGAACATGAATGTCAGGATCATTACATGCTGGCCGAAGGAGGAATCGACCAGCAGCGGAAAAATGATCAGCAGCGCCAGCGCGACTCCGCCCAACGCCATTTGTTTGCTGGATATACCCTGCATTCTCACAACCCCCTGAGCCCTTGTGGCCTGATCCAGACTGTGATCAGGTACATTGCAAAAACGATGGCCAGCTTGTAGGCCGGATCAAAAATATATCCGCCCAAGGTTTGGACCACACCCACCAGAATGCCGGCGATGAAAGCCCCCTCGATGCTGCCAAACCCGCCCAGGGCCACGATACAGAAGCATACAAGACTAAAGCTGCCGCCCACGAATGGATAAATGTAGTAGTTGGTCGCGAGCAGGGCGCCTGCCACGCCTACCAGGGCGGAACCTATCCCGAAAGAGAGCGAATTGATGCGTTCGGTGTTGATTCCCATGATTACGGCGGCTTCACGATCCATTTCGACCGCCAATATGGCCTTGCCGATGCGGGTGTTTCGGAGAAACCAGAAGACCCCCAGGGAAGTAAGCACGCTGCCGATCGAAGTGACAAATTTGGGTATGCTGAGTTTGACGCCGGAAATGTCCCATGTGCCGGACAACAGCGTATGCTCGATTGAACGAAAGTTGGGGGTCCAGATGAGGGCCGCGAAATTCGCGAGAAAAATACTGATACCGAAGGTCACCACCAACTGGGCCAGGGCCGGTCCCTTCATAACCTTGCTGATGACAAACCGGTAGATGAACATGCCGAACAGGAAGAGCGCCACGGCGTTGAGCGGAATCGACAGAAGGGGATCAATACCAGCTAGAGAGTACAGCCAGTAAGATATGAACATGCCGATCATGAGAAATTCACCGTGGGCGAAGTTGAGCACATTCATGACGCCCCATATCAGGGTGAGGCCGATGGCCAACAGCGAATAGACAAGACCGATGAGAATGCCGTTAACCAACTGTTGCGCTAATTGTTCCATGTTTGAAAACTCCAGGTCTGTGATGCCGGAGGCGTGCCGCCTCCGGCATCAGTCATGCTTGGCGCAAGAGTACGGTTACTTGCGGTCCTTCCAGGCGGGGAAGGGCCACACTAAGTCGCGGCTTGCGGCATCAAAAGGCCAGACAGTGTAGTAAGCCTGATCCAGGATCTGTACGAGCATGGCGGAAGCATGTATGTTCTGATGAGACTTGGGATCGAACTGGATGCCCTTCCATGCATTGATGATCTGGTCACCCGGTATATTGGTTTCCAGAAGGGCCTTTACAACAGCTTCCGGGTCGGTTGACTTGGCTCGGTTGAAAGCGTCGGCCAGCACGAACGGCGCGGAAAAGCTGCGGGCAGTGTTCTCGCCCATGGGTATGTTGTACTTCTTCATGTAAAGGTCCGCCACCTGGCCGACCATGGGTTTCTTCTTAGCCAGGTCGAGCGCGAAGGTGGAACGCACGGTGAAAAAGTTACCATCCGCCTTGACTGTCGGGAGGTAGTCGGATTCGATGTATCCCGCCATTGTCAGGAATCCCTGGGGCACAGTGTTCATTTCCTTGAAGGTCTTCGTGAAGAGTATGGCATCGGTGATGTATGCGGCGTGCATCACCACGTCGGGCTTGGCCGCCATGATCTTGCCCACCTCGCTCGTCACGTCGCTTGCGTTGGCCGGATAAGCAATGTCGGCAACTACATCGAAGCCGAATTCCTTAGCGTACTGTTGCTGCATCTTGGCGACATTGGCGCCGAACTCCGTGTTTTCATAGACCAGCGCGACCGTCTTTACCTTCTTGCCCAGCTTTGTCTCCAGTTCCTTCAGAAACTCGAACTGGTTGCGAGCCATGGTCCCATCATGGGGCGACACGCGAAAAAAGTACTTGAAATCGCGTTCGGTCAGGGTCGGCGAGGATGAATCGGAACACACAAAAGGAACCTTCAGACGCTCCGCGGCCTGACTGCCGGTCTTGGTCACGGAACTCTGGTAGGCGCCGATCAGGGCCACTACCTTCTCCTGGGTGATCAGGCGTTCCGCCTCGGCAAGCCCGTTCTTGGGGTCGCCCTTGGTGTCGGCATAGACGATTTCGATTTTGGCCCCTCCCAGGTTGGGGATGCCTTCTCCTTTAGCCAGCGGGAGGTTGAGGTCGAATTTGCCGTTGATGATCTCAACTGCCAGATCCGCGCCGCGCTTGCAGTCCAGGCCGGTGGCGGCGAGATTGCCCGTCAGGGGGTATAGCGCGCCTATCTTGATCACCTTCTGCTGTGCCATGGCAGGTCCGGAAGCCAGCATCAGGCACATGGCAGATACCGCCAGTACTGACAAAACCCCTCTTCGTGTCATTTTACCTCCTTGTCTGTTCTGGGCCGCGCCTGTTCAGCGCAGCCGCTCCTGGATTGAATGTTCGACTTCTGGCGGTGCCGGGAGCCGCTCCCGGTACCCGTATACTCAGCAGTAAGCTCGACGGAAAGTTGCGTTCAAAAAGTTGCCGCGTCCGGCTGATCATGCCGAGGTCCCGAGGCGGAAAGAGGCATGCGGGCCCTTTGGCGTCTCGCGTTGGGCAAAGTCCTGAATGCGACCCGGCATAAAAGGCATCAGCCAGCTCGTTCGAAGCACTTCCTTATCAGATAGACGGTGTAAATCTCGATTGCACAAAGAAGAGTAAAACACCGCGCCACTACGGCGCCGACACCTCCCCGCGGTGTGTTCTACACAACGGCGCCGATATACCATGGGTGAAACTCCCATCGCCCCTGCAATGCCAGTTCGCTCCCGGTCTTCCTGCCGGAGGCGGTCTCAAGCATCAGATCGAAGATCCGAGCCCCCATCTGTTCTATACTGAGCCCGTCATCCAGGACCTGCCCGCAATCAATATCCATGTCAGCCGGCATCCGGCGATACAGCGCGCCATTTGAAGCAAGCTTCAGGGTGGGGGCCGGAATGGAGCCCAGCACCGTGCCACGTCCCGTGGTGAATGCGACAAGGTGCACGCCGCCCGCAATGAGACCGGTCACCGAGACAGGATCGAACCCGGGTGTATCCATAAATACGAGTCCGGGACCTTCGACCTGCTCCGCATACCCGACCACTTCCACCAGGTTCGTGGTCCCGCCCTTCGTGGCGGCGCCGAGAGACTTTTCCAAAATAGAGGTGATCCCGCCTGCTTTGTTGCCGGGGGTCGGATTGTTGTCAAGCCGGCTGTTGTTGCGTGCCGTATACTCTTCCCACCATCGTATGCGCGAGACCAGCTTTTCTCCTACCTCCCTGCTGACCGCGCGCCGGGTCAGCAGGTGTTCGGCGCCGTAGATTTCGGGGGTCTCGCTGAGTACGGCGGTACCCCCGTGGCGTACCAGCAGATCGGCGGCCGCGCCCAGAGCGGGATTGGCGGTGATCCCCGAATATGCGTCGGACCCGCCGCACTCCAGACCGATCTTGAGCATGCTCGCGGGGAATGCGCGGCGCCGGGCCATGTTCGCATGATCCACGAGGCTTTGGACGGCGGCGACTCCCTTTTCCACGGTAGCGGTTGTACCGCCCTCATCCTGGATGACCAAGGTGCGCACACGCTCGCCCGGAGAAAGTCCGGTCGCGGTCAGCAGCGATTCGACAAGGTTCTGCTCGCACCCCAGTCCGAGAATCAATACTCCGGCGAAATTGGGATGCCTGGCGTAGCCGTCGAGGCAGCGATGCAGATAGGTGACTGCCTCACCGCCCGGCGTCATGCAACAGCCGCTGTTCGCGCCCAATGCAACGACACCATCCACGTTGGGATAGCGGGCCATGACCTCGGGACCGAAACGATCGGCGATCAGGTGGGCCGTGCCCAAAGAACAGGTGACCGTGGCAAGTATTCCCACATAGTTGCGGATTCCCACGGAGCCATCCGGGCGCGGGAATCCCTGAAAAACGCGCCGGTCACTCTCGGCGAAATAGGCGGTGGGATGGGCGTCCTCGCCATGGGAATAATCGCGGGTGAAGTCATGCAGGGTTAGATTATGCACATGGACATGCCTGCCGGGCTCAATATCGCTGGAGGCAAAGCCGATGATCTGACCGTATTTTATAATGGGAGCACCATTTGGGATTTCGTTTATGGCCACTTTGTGACCGGCGGGGATATCGTCGCGAGTGATGATGCCGTATTGCCGCAGGTGTCGACCTGGACCCAGCGGCTGCAATGCCACCGCAACGCTGTCCTTTGGGTGCAACCGTATACAGGACCGGTCCATATTCGCCACGCGGCTCTTCCTTTCAAACAGCGCAGGGCTTACAGTCGCTTGCGCGATTTCCGGCCAACCGGCCGAACAGCCGGAAGCCGTCCCGGCTACTATAATGTGGATTGATACTATGGTTTACCATTATACCCTGGAAACAATCAAAATACACTTTAGAACAGTGCGGAATTTATTCCGCGCGAGGCGTTCGATATATAATCCCACGCGATTCGATACCAGCCCGGCAGTCGTGAATCTGGATTCCAAACCGTGGATATAACAAACCTTCGTCGTCAGCGGTCAATCCGCGACTATTTTGTGTGTTTTTTCAAGAAGTAGTGAAACGCGTAGGCAATCATTGCCCGCGCCGGTCCTTGCGGTGTAAGGTAATTATAAGTCACACTTTCAAGGTTTATCGGGTATCACATCCATTGGCGGGTTGTCAATGACGAAAGGCTGGAACAATATAGCAAGATGGACTATCCTTATTGTAATATTTTTCGATGAATTCGGTACTGTCGAATAGGTTCATAAGAAGACGTAAAGGCACGGGGATAGGGACGAAAACAGAAGTGGAAATTGCGGAGCGGTTAGCTGCATTTTGCACGTGATACTAATTTGCGTTCAAGAGGATATACCCCCGTTCGCCCTGAGGTATCGAAGGGTGGAACGGGTCAATTCTGAACGGCATCTTCAATTTAGGGATAGACTCATCTTGAACGCAACTCCGTATGAGGAGTCGCGGAGGGGGACGCCCTTTATACATACATTTAAATGCTCCGCCGCGCTGGTTCCGGCCCGTTCCACCCTCCGACACGCTCAGGGCGAACGGGGGGAAGTTCCTGTTTCAACCGGCCAAATGCGGTCCTTGCCGGTTATCTAAATCCTCGATATTACTCACTCTCAAAAGCTGTTTCTTGAGAGGTACCGAAGGGTATAACGGGCCAGTTTTTATCGGCATCTTCACTCTCGGGCAGATTCGTCTTGAACGTAATCCCGTGCAAGACTCGATGCTATAGCCTTGACTGGATAGCATGAGGTAGAACTCATGGTTGGTGGGCGGGAATGCATGGGCGAAACACCGTGCATTCACGGCATGGGATTCATCGGTTACGTCGAAGCATTTTCTCCATCAAACACTGTCTTTCCCATGTCTTCACTCTGTATGTGCTTAATTTCGTAATAAAACTTCTTGATGGTTTCTTCGGAGTAGCGATTCTTGCCGCGGGATGGCATAAAGCGTTGAAAGGTCTCAGCCACTTGCGCGAAAATTTCATTGGTGGGATCTGTCCCTTCCCTTTTTTGTATCTCTTCCTCTACTCGAATGAAGATCTGCCGCTTTTCCTCTGCCCTGATGTACCTATTGAAGTCGGTTCCATCTTCGAATTCAAGAGCATCTTTAATCATTTCCGCTGCTCTATTACCAGGATTTCGGATGTTCAGCAGCACGTTCGACACGTTCCTGAGATATTCCCCTACCCAGTCCGGAAACTCTTTCTTCTCCAAAATACAATAGTTTATTGCCTCCCAGATTAGAAGAGGATTTGGTTTCCTGCTCTTCTCCTTTATCTTCCATGGAGTCTTGCTTTTTCTTATAACACTGTCTTTCTTCTGTTTGGCATCTTCCTCCCATCTGTACAGGAACTGCAAGTATTCGAGCATAAGATCAACATCTGGAATCTGGTTCGTGTCCATAATTGCGCCTTTGAGTGAATGCTGGTTGACCGATTGTTCGGTTTGGTTTTTGTCTTCCGTGGAACATTTCGGGCCATTTCCAAAATCATGGCTGTTCGTTGGAGAGTATCAGAGAGCATTGTGTCATTGCAACATTGGAGCGATCCGGGATCTCTGGGACGGCATGAGATCGACCCGTCTCTTCGAAAACTTGCTGGAACGGGTCACTTCGGATGAAGCCGTGCGAATGGGCGCATTCCCTGCTTTTTACAGAGTTCGCGCACTTAGTAATTCCAACAGGTTAGAGTAGGGTACAGGATGCCCTTTTTGCCAATTGCCGCATCTTTCATTCCGTCATTCTTCGGAACTATAGGATGGGGGCGAAAAAAGCAGGGAATGCGCCCGTGTGAATCCGAGCCAGCCGGGTCACTGCAGTATTTCTTGGGAGGTCGAATATCCCAACTCACACCGAGATGACCGGCCGCACGATTAAAATCTAACCGGGTTCTATTCTAAGCGCCAAGGGATATGGGTGTTGAGTGGGAGTCGAGCGGACAGGCAGTACAATTGTGAGCCTGAGGTATTTCATTTACTTCGTTTTGACAGGGCCATGACCTTTTGCTTGATGGCAAAATCCGGTGACAAGATCAAATCACCGTAAAGACTCACGGGGATTTGATCTTGAATAGTGCCCGGGACGAGAATCGAACTCGTACGCTCCGAAGAGCGAGGGATTTTAAGTCCGAAAAAGCCCAGCAGAGCAGAGATAGACGCAGAGCCGAAATGCCGAACACACAAGGCAAATCGGCTCTTTTTTATGTTGGGAAATGTTGGGGAATTCTTGGATTCTCAGGGTTGGTCGGGCACGCAAATAGGCACAGTTGTGGCACTGTTAAAACTCCTTGCACAAGGTCCCAGCAAGGCAGTAAAATAACAACATTTTTCACGGCAAGATTTTTTGTACAGCCTTGCACCAAATTGACCTTCCCTCTCGATCGGGAGGCGTGCCCCTATGAGCGTTCGATTCTGCAAGAATTGCGACAAGCGCATGCAGTTTCAGAAAGACAAGTTCGGTTTTTGGAAAGGAGTGGGATCCATATTGTTCTTTGGCCTTCCATTCATCAAATGGGCATACTCCCCTGAAAGGTGTATTGGGTGTGGGCTCACCCATAGACAATCAAGACGAGATCGTGATTACATTGATAATAGACGTAAGTCGAGGATTAAGTATCTGAAATTTGTTGGAATCTGCATGATTTTATTGCTTGCTCTAAGCCTGTTCATTGATACAGATGAACGATATTCTGAAAAGCAATCAAAGCAATCTGCTACTTCAGCTATCGAAGAAAAACTACCTGGCAATCCGAAAGATCAACAAGATATTCCAATCCAGACATCTAAGAATTCAAAAGATATTGGTAGTAGCAAGATAAATGTATACATGACAGTAAAATCCAATGAT
>JBDKTY010000116.1:0-49922 GCA_039679945.1 Syntrophobacter sp.
ATTTTTGTTTGAAAAACCCTTCCGAACCTGATAGACATTTCCTGTTGGGCGGGAGTAGCTCAGTTGGCTAGAGCATCAGCCTTCCAAGCTGAGGGTCGCGGGTTCGAAGCCCGTCTCCCGCTCCAACTTTTTCTTGTAAAAACATGTGGGTTGCATTCGAAGACATCAACCTTTCACCGTGGCTTTCGCCAAAGCGTACAGTGAAAGCTGAGGTCTTTTTCTTTATAACCAAAAGAAATTATTACCAAAATACTCCAGAATCTGTCCCGCGTCCTGCTCAACTCCTTTAACGTACTTCCCGTAGACCTCATAAACCATATGTTCGGCTTGTTTGCCGAGATCGAACGTGATCTTCTCAACGAACGAAGATGGGGCTGGCGAATGCCAAGGCGAAAGGGAAAAAACTTGGTCGCCCCGTTGGTCGGCTCGGAAAACACAAACTCGATGGAAAGGAGAATGAAATCCAAGAACTCTTGAGCTATCGAGTTTCAAAATCCGCAATTGCGCGGAAATTTAAAGTTTCTCGGACTTATTTGGTGGACCTTGTTAAAAAACGGCAAATTGACTCACTGGCATGCTGAGCCGCACATTCGGATCGCTGGGCATGAGTCTAGGCAGATTTTGAGTGATCGGGGGATGATTTGATTCTTATATGAAGCGGCTTGGCTGGAACTCAATATTTTGGGCAGGACGTATCGTTCTCGTTCACTTGTAAATATCGCCCCGGTAATTGATTTCGTACACAAAAAGGATATCTTCTTCTTTATCGATTTGGAAAATGACCCTCATCTTTCCCAACCGCATCCGTAAAAAGCCGTGCCAGTCTCCCTCAAGCCTTTTCACATCGAGTTCTTTGAAGGGAATGACGCCCTGCTCTTCAATGGTGCCGACAAGCGACTTGAGCTTGAGTCGTATTCGCTCCTTGTCTTTCTCATCGAGTTTTTCGAGAAACTTGATAGCCCGATTGTGAAACCTGACCCTCATCCCTTCACCCAATCGGTCATATCGGTAAAGTCATCTTTCCTGTAATCCGCTGGTGAACCGAGTCTGGATTGAATCTCGCCCATTTCTTTTTTCGAGATTTTAGGGATCATGATTTCACACAAACTCAACCGTTCCTCCCGAAGAACTTCGCGGACGCTTTCTTTTATCAATTTTTTGAGATCATCCTGTGCTATTGGCTGTGGCACTGCATCGCCTCATGATTGATTGAGTGACGGAACAACGGACTTCCAGCATAACAGCCGGAAGAACCTTGGAATGATAGTTCCTTGTGGGATTTATAGTCAAGGTGGATTCTGTCGCACATCATTTTCATCGAGCGTTCAGACCCCCCCCCGACCACTCTCCCTAAACTTTCCCTAAACGAGGAAAACTCACCCGTTTTTTGCTGACTTTTTACGGACTGGAACCGAACGGAAAATGGGACTATGTTGTTGTATCCCTTAGAATTTGCTCGATTTGCAGTGTGGAGCGGAAAACTCGATTGCGGCTTCGAGACCGTCTCCCGCTCCAACTTTACGAAAATCCGCAACCAGTTGTTTGGGACTGATGCTTGCGGTTTTTATTTTTCGGGGGGGATGTCCTACTGATGGGCGATCCTCCTTCTTTGTTCGAACGCGAGAGTTGAACCCTCTTCCTTTCACCGATTGGATGGCGAAAGAAAGAGGTCCCTCTATTTGTGAGCCCAGGCGGAAGAGAATTCTTCTGTTTCTATTTCGTTGAGAAACCTTTGCGTTCACTATATTCTGGTAATGGCCACCTTGTGCGGTATGCTTTTAACCCGCACAGAGGTCAGTTTTTCTAATCGACTATGCCGAGATATAGAAATGTGGAGGGCATATGAACATCGAAGCAGTTGGCTCGATTATTATGGTAGTTGTCGTTCTATACCTGATTTTGTATCTGCATAGATCCGGAAAGCAGATACAACGGCAGCAGCGCGAGCTTGAAGAGAAAAATAGGGCGGAGTCAAGTTCGAAGACCACCCAATTCGAAAAATAGCACCCCGGACCTCGCAAATCATACACTACCGGCTTCGGGGTAATATCGTGGAAAGAGGCCCAGGAAAACGTCCCGTGGGGTACGGTGGTGCTATTCGGCGTCGGCATCAGCCTCGGGTCCGCGCTGCTCTCCACCCAGGCGGTCGCATGGATCGCCAAGCTCGTTGTGGCTACCTTCGGTCTTGAGAACCTCTCGACAGTGCTCATAATCTCTGTTCTGGCGGCGTTTCTGATCATCATCCACCTCGGATTCGCGAGCGCCACGGCGCTTTGCCGCCGCCATGATTCCGATCGTCATCTCCACGCTTCAGAGGTCAAGACGCCAGGCATAAACGTGATGGCCATGACGATGATCCTTCAGTGGGTGGTGAGCTTTGGCTTCATCCTCCCAGTGAATGCGCCGCAGAACATGGTCGCCTACGCCACGGATACGTTCGAGGTAAAGGACTTTATCCGCACCGGGATTCCGCTCACGATTGCAGCCTATCTCGTGATTTTGCTGCTGTCGGCGACCTACTGGAAATGGCTCGGCCTTACGTAGGCCGCGCTTTCCCGGTCTCGACAAATGCGCGGGAGGCTCGACCCCCGACCGTTGCTTTCCGCTAAGTCAGGAGAAACCGCATGGACTACGACCCCTTGTTCTACCCATACCCCTCGCGGCGCAGCGTAGTGTTCGCCGCGCGGGGGATGATCGCCACCTCTCAACCCCTGGCGGCCCAGGCTGGCCTGGAGATCCTGAAGCGTGGCGGCAACGCAATCGATGCCGCGGTCGCCACGGCGGCGTGCCTGACCGTTGTCGAGCCGACCTCGAACGGTATCGGCGGCGACGCTTTCGCCCTGGTGTGGCACGGCGGTAAGCTCCATGGCCTCAACTCGAGCGGACCCGCGCCGCGGAGCCTCTCGCTGCAGTCGCTTGCGAAGGCCGGCCACAAAAAGATGCCCCGCTTTGGCGTGGCTCCGGTCACGGTCCCCGGTGCGCCGGCCTGCTGGGCCGAGCTTGTCCGAAGGTTCGGAAAGCTCTCGTTGCCCGAGGTCATGCGCCCTGCTGTCGAGTATGCGGAGCACGGCTTTCCCGTCTCCCCGGTCATCTCGGACCTGTGGGCCGCGGCCTTCGAAACATACCGGGCAGAGCGCGGAGAGGCATTTCGGCATTGGTTCGATGCCTTTGCACCGCTCGGCCGCGCCCCATTGCCCGGAGAGATCTGGCGCCAGCCCGACCAGGCGATTTCGCTTGCCGCGATTGCCGAATCAAACGCCGAAGCCTTCTACAGCGGTGGACTTGCCGAGAAAATCGGCGCCTTTTTCCGCCTCCAGGGAGGCTATCTCGCGGAAGGCGACCTTGCCGCTTTCCGCCCGGAATGGGTCGATCCCGTCAAAGCGAATTATCGCGGGTTCGACGTCTGGGAAATTCCACCCAATGGGCATGGCATTGTCGCCCTCATGGCGCTCAATATCCTGAACGGATTTGAACCTGGCGTCGCCGACCCTGTCGGCCGCTGCCATCGACTGATCGAAGCCGTTAAACTGGCGTTTGCCGACGGCCTCAAGTATGTCGCCGACATACGCGGCATGAAGGTCCGGGTCGAGGATCTTTTGTCCGAAGCCTATGCCGTGGAGCGGGGAAAACTGATTGGCAAAAGGGCACTCACCCCCGAGTCGGGCCATCCCCATCGGGGTGGCACCGTCTACCTTGCCGCGGCCGATGGAGATGGCAACATGGTCTCCTACATCCAGAGCAACTATGAGGGCTTCGGCTCCGGGATGGTTGTGCCGGGTACCGGCATCGCGTTGCACAACAGGGGATTTTGTTTCTCTTCCGATCCGGCTCACGACAACTGCGTCGAGCCCGGGAAGAAGCCCTACCACACGATTATTCCCGGCTTTTTGACCAAAGACGGCGAAGCCGTGGGTCCATTCGGCGTCATGGGCGGCTTTATCCAGCCCCAGGGGCACGTCATGGTGGTGACAAATACTGTCGATCTGGGGCTCAATCCCCAGGCCGCGCTCGATGCACCGCGATTCCGCTGGACTGGAGGCACCTCGGTGGATCTTGAACCGCACTTTCCCACGCACGTCGCCGAAGCCCTCAAACGCATGGGACATGACGTCCGGTACGGCGCTGTCGGGGACCGCGGATTCGGCAGGGGCCAGATCATCTGGCGAAACAGACAGGGCGTGCTCGCGGGAGGCAGCGAACCGCGCACAGACGGCCAGGCCGCGGCCTGGTGAGGGCGCCGCTCACGATATAGTCAGAAAATAACAAAAGAGAGAGGAAACGATTCCCTCGCGCTAAAGAGAGCCGCGCGGCGGCGTGGCTCTGTTCCTTATTGCTCGGTGATTATCGAGCCGCAATCCGAGTATGCGCCATTTGGCGCAAACCCAGATTACGTGTTGGCTATGCCGCGTCATACCCGGTTTCGTTCAAGATGATATCGAAAGATGCTTTTTAAAACCGCGGGGAGCTACGCGGCTCGTTATGGAGCCGCTTGGCCTCGTGACAGGCGCGGGAATAATTCCCCCGCTCTTTTAAGCTCGAGAAGAAACATCTTGAACGTAACGTATCGGATCGTCTGAAACGGTCCGCATTCATCGTGTTATCCCACGCTTGCTCTCCCATGCCACGGTACCGGTTTGCCGGTCTCCCGGGGTTTCCCCCCGGGACGAACTTCGAAAACAAATCACGAAGAAGAAATAGAGTGGAATCCGTCAAAGAAGCAGTTTATCATGCGGCATACCCCGCGCCAGACAGCATAGCTTGTAAGGAGTATTCACCGGTGGAAATCACTAACTACAGGTTTGCCGACCTTATCGATTTTGATCAGACCCAAAAACTGCTCCAGCACTTTGCCGAGTCAGTCGGCGTAGCCGCCGCCATCGTTGACCGCGAGGGGACCTTTATGATCACGTCATCGCGGTGGCAAAGGATATGCACTGAATTCCACAGAGCTAATCCAAAGACGGCCAGGCGATGCATCGAAAGCGATACTCTTCTTGCCAACGCTCTGCAGGAAGGAAAGTTCTTTTCACTTTACCGTTGCCGAAATGGCCTTACGGATGCGGCATCTCCCATCATTATTGAAGGACACCATCTGGCCAATGCGTTTATTGGGCAGTTCTTCATCGAAAAGCCCGACATTGAGTTCTTCCGCCTTCAAGCCAAAGAGTTCGGCTATGACGAGTCGGCTTACCTGGAAGCACTGGCGGAGGTTCCGACAGTATCGAAGGAGATCCTGCCAGCCATTCTTTCTTTTCTTACTTCATTTGCAGTAATGCTGGGCGGTCTCACTCTGAAGCAGTTGCGGCAGAAGGCGGCGGAAGAAGAATTGCGGAAGGCCCAGAAGGAGCTTGAGGCTCAAAATGAAATGCTTCGCCGCTATGAGATGATTGCCGAGCAGAGCAGAGATATCATACTGTTCATGAGACGTGATGACGGGCGCATACTCGAAGCCAACCTCGCGGCGACCAAGAGCTATGGATACAGCCATGATGAACTGTTGAAGATGAAGGTCCACGATCTTCTCGCGCGGGAACGGGTTGAGCACATAGCCGCGCGTATGGAGGAAGCGGACAAACGGGGCATCCTTTTCGAAACCGTCCACAGGCATCGTGATGGCGGCACGTTTCCGGTCGAGGTCAGTTCCCGGGGAGCAACCGTCGGGGACACCAGGACCATCATCAGCGTCGTTCGGGACATCACTGAACGTAAACTCATGGAGGAGGAACTTCGCAGGTCGCACGATGAGCTGGAACTGCACGTCCGGGAGAGGACCGCCAGCCTGACCGAGGCCCTCGAAAAACTGGAAAGGATGAATCAGGAGTTGGCGGAATTCGCCCACGTTGCCTCTCATGATCTTCAGGAGCCGCTGAGAAAAATCCAGGCCTTCGGTGATCGCCTCAGATCCAAGTGCTGTGAAAAACTCGATGATACCGAGAAACACTACCTGGCCCGAATGGAGGCTGCCGCCAACCGGATGCAGCGATTGATCCGAGACCTTCTCAACCTGTCCCGTATCGCCACGGGATGTGAACCATCAGAAACAATCGACCTGGAGGAAATAGCCCAGGAGGTCGCCCAAATATTCGAACTTCAGTTGAGAAGCAGCGGCGGGCGGCTCGAGATTGGAGGTCTGCCGAAACTGGAAGCGGATGCGACCCAGATGAAGCAGTTGCTTCAGAACCTCATTGGCAATGCCCTGAAGTTCCAAAAGCAGGGCGCAAAACCCCATGTCCGCGTGCACTGCACCTCCCGTGGAGAGAAAGACTGCCAGATTTGTGTCGAGGATAACGGGATCGGCTTCGACGACAAGTACCGCGACCGGATCTTCGCGCCCTTCCAGCGATTACATGGCAACAGCGCGTATGAAGGAACCGGCATGGGCCTTGCCATCTGCCGCAAAATCGTCGAGCGTCACGGGGGACAGATTGCGGCCAGGAATCGCCCTGAAGGGGGATCAGTCTTCGTCATTACGCTGCCGCTCAAACAACCCCCCGGAGTCAATGCCTGACCCCGTGCCGCCCTCCCCCTTCGCGCCGGGCAAAACAGGCCTCGCATGTGCGTGGCAAGGTGTGGCGGAGAAACGCCATTGCAACCGCGCGCACCCGGCCCGTTCATTTTCCGATCCCCCGGCACGAACGGGGAAAGCGAGTCAGATCAGCACGGATGGGATTTCTTTTCCAGTTGAGTGTTTATCGCGAACCTGAATGAACTGTTTTCCGGGAGCATGGTAAGCGCCGCCTTCGCGCCGCGAGACGATGCGGAAAAGACAGCATACGCCGGATTCATGAAAAGTCGATGACGAGGCAAGTTTCGTAAGTCATTGAAATTGCTAACTCTCAAAAGCTGTTTCTTGAGAGCGTATCGAAGGGTGGAACGGGCCGGAATCGAGCGCACACGGCCCTGTTTCCTGGCTGCGCCTTGCCACGCGAATTCGGGGTTTACTCCCGCCCAGGGCGAACGGGTGAGAGTTCTCGCCCCCTGAACGACAGGATGGATGACCTGGCCGACCAGGTAAGTCCCTGATCGCGGGTGGCCCGGATACTTGTTATCCGGGCGCGAAGCGCAAGAGGCTATTATAAGGCGGCAATTATCGCCTTCGGAAAAGCTGCTTATTGAGATGCCTCGCGACACGAGCGGGTCGCCCGCGGCCCCGAGCGCAACTCGGGATTTGCCGGCGCGGTTTCTGTATGGCGGGGTCACGATCCGCGGGCTTCATGGCGGCGCCGGCGATTGCGTTCACGTCTTCAGGCAGCGCTCACGCCAGTCCGCAATCGCCTGCCCGAGGTATTCACGGTGTCCCGGGGCGCCGCCCAGTCCCTTCCTGCCGAAATGATAGTTTATCTCAACGAAGACAGGATCACCGTCATCCGGGAACATCAAGTCAAACCCGGCGATATCGATGCGTGCCAGGCGGCAGAAATCCCGCACGGCCCGACGGCCCTTTTCCTGCAGTTCCGGCCATGCGTCGTGCTCCAGCCTGCCTCCCCGGCAGATATTATTGTAAAACCTGCCGTCTCCAACGCGAAAATAGCTCACAGTCCGGCTCCCGTAAACTACCACGCGCAGATCCTTGCCTCCGTGCTCCACAAAACGCTGCAAAAGCAACGGTTCACCCTCCGGGAGTTCCTTGAGATACCCGGGCAGGTCCTCCGGAGCGCGGATCGGGTACACAGTACTGCCACCTCCCCCTTTGTCTCCTTTCAACACCAGGGGGTATCCCCATGGTGAGCCGTTTTCGTTGAAAAAGGCCTGGAGCTGGCGCGGGGTGTCAAAGAGGAGGCTCTCCGGATGCCGGGTCCCCAGCAGGCGGAAAAGTCGTGTCTGCTTTGTCTTCCCATGATACCGAAAGCGGGTCTCCAACCGGGGAAACCACTCTTTTGCACACTCCGTGAGGTCTTTGTAGCGCCAGGGAGCGACATGCTCGGGAAGAAGCACACCCGCGGCATTTCTCAACAATTCCCTGGTTTTCGCGTCCCGAGCGGATTCGTACGGAGGCAGGTTTTCCTCCATCTGGATTCCGGGACGAAATGAGACAAAATAGGGATGCATTCATTCCTTCACGTGCCGCGCGGCCTTACGCTCCGCCGGCGAATGCGGGATCTGTATTGCACGGCACGAATGGATGGGCACCGCGCTTCTCAACCTCGAACTCGTATCAGTGCCTATCCTCTTGTCAGTTGCCGGTACTTGATCCGGTGAGGCTGCTCGGCAGCGGCTCCAAGCCGTGCCCTTTTGTCGGCCTCATATTCGGAATAGTTGCCGTCGAACCACACCACCGAGCTGTCGCCCTCGAAGGCAAGGATATGGGTCGCGATCCGGTCCAGGAACCAGCGGTCATGGCTGATTACCAGGGCACAGCCCGCGAAGTTCTCCAAGGCATCCTCGAGCGCACGCATGGTATTGACGTCCAGGTCGTTTGTCGGTTCGTCGAGCAGGATGACGTTGGCGCCTTCCTTGAGCATCCGGGCCAGATGGACGCGGTTCCGCTCGCCTCCGGAGAGCAACCCGACCTTTTTTTGCTGATCGTTTCCGGAAAGGTTGAATCGCGCCACATATGCACGAGAGTTTACGGTCCGGTTCCCCAGTTCGATGGTGTCTTTTCCGTCCGAGACTGCTTCCCAGATGGTCTTCTCGGGGTCCAGCGTTTCCCTGCCCTGTTCGACATAGGCGAGTTTCACGGTATCACCCAACCTGATCGAACCCGAATCCGGTTTTTCCTGCCCCGTGATCATCTTGAACATAGTGGTCTTCCCGGCTCCATTCGGACCGATGATTCCGATGATGCCGCCGGGCGGCAGCGCGAAAGACATTCCGTCCACTAAAAGCCGATCGCCGTAAGCCTTGGATACATTCTCGGCCTCGATGACAACCTTTCCGAGCCTCGGTCCCGGGGGAATGTATATTTCGAGATCCCGGGCCTGCTGCTCGTAATCCTGGCGCAGCAGGTTCTCGTAGGCGTTTATGCGCGCCTTGCCCTTGGCATGCCTACCCTTGGGCGACATCTTGATCCACTCCAGTTCGCGTTCCAGGGTCTTCTGACGCTCGGTCTCGCTTTTTTCTTCCTGCTTCAGTCGCGCTCTTTTCTGTTCGAGCCAGGACGAGTAATTTCCCTGCCACGGAATCCCCTGCCCGCGGTCCAACTCGAGTATCCAGCCCGCCACATTGTCGAGGAAATACCTGTCGTGGGTGACGGCAATAACAGTGCCGGCATACCGCTGCAAATGGTGTTCAAGCCACGCGACCGATTCCGCGTCGAGATGGTTGGTCGGCTCGTCCAGAAGCAGGATATCGGGTTCCTGCAACAGGAGGCGGCAAAGCGCCACCCGCCGTTTCTCCCCCCCGGAAAGCACGTTGACGGCAGTATCTCCAGGAGGGCATCTCAGGGCGTCCATCGCCATTTCCAGCTTTGAATCGAGGTCCCATGCATTCAGCGAATCGAGTTTTTCCTGAACCTCCGCCTGGTGCTCGACCAGCTTGTCCATTTCTTCGTCACTCATCGGCTCGGCGAACCGTTCATTGATCCGGTTGAATTCATTGAGCAGATCAACAGTTTCCTGCACACCCTGCTCAACGATCTGCTTTACGGTTTTCGCCGGATCGAGTTGAGGCTCCTGCTCGAGAAATCCGATGGCATGGCCCGGCGCGACAACGGTCTTGCCATTGAAATCCTTGTCAACTCCCGCCAGAATACGCAAAAGGGAACTCTTGCCCGCCCCGTTGAGACCCAGCACTCCAATCTTGGCGCCATAAAAGTAGGAAAGGTATATGTCCTTGAGAATCGGTTTTTTGTTGTAGTACTTGCTGACTCCAATCATGGAGTAAATTACTTTATTCGGTTCAGTGCTCATGACTCCGGAACTCCCCCAGCAGTGTTTAAGATGAGACTGTCTCTCGCCAAATTCCCGGTCCGTTCAGCCCCCGTTTTCGCATATCAGCCGACATGAACCATTCCACAATTCGCGGCTTCCGCCGTCCTCGAACCCTCCGGCCGAGGTCCGGGACAGGCGCCTGAAACGAGCCGGGATTTCACGCCGGCCCGGGTGATAAAAACAGGCGCCCTGCTTTCCCGGGTTTTCATCGGAAATGCACACGAACGCACTACCGGCTCACACGGCGAGTATATCCGCCCCAGTGCAATTCGAATACCCTCAGGCCCAAAATTAAGCAAGCCGATTCATGATCGTTTCGCGCGCGCAATTCAAAACGGAACACTCCGGCCTTTGCCTATCCTTTCCGACGCCGCTCCGACCGCCGTACTTCCCGGCGCCGTGGAGCATCCTCAATAACTCCGAAGTCCCGCCACATTATATCCATAATTGGCGACTAGGATCACAGCCAACCGCGGACCGGCCAGGATAAACAGCGATGCATGCCGCCGATCCTTCGTTCATTGCACCGGGTTGTACCGGACCGAAGCTCAACATTTATCAGCCTGGGTTGCGCATGGAAAAGTGTACGAATCTTGAAACAATAGTAGACCTCATGACCAGGGGTATCTCACTCCGGCACGCCAATTGTCATGAAGCGGCCCTGAAATGCCTGGACGAGGCACTGGACCTGGGACCGGATTTCTTCCCCCTGCTCGTCGAAAAGGCACTCGTTCTCAAAGAACAGTCCCGATTTGAGGAGTCCGTCGAATACTTTGACAAATCTCTCCAGTGTTGCCCCAATGTCTCGGAGGTGCATAAACTCCGCGCCGCTACTTTAAACGAGGCCCTTGCGTTCTATAAGGGGCTTGTCACCGCCGGCGCCGGGAATGCCGATGTATTTCTCAAGCAAGGCACAGTTCTCCAACGGCTCCACCGCCATGAAGAGGCCGTCGGCAGCTATGACACGGCACTGCGGCTGGGCGGCAGAGACAGGGACGCCCTGAAAAAACGCGGGAACGCATTACTGGAATGCAACAGGCACGAGGAGGCTCTGGCAAGCTACGAACGGGCGCTGGCAATAACCCCGGCTGATGCAAGAGTGCTTTTTAACAAAGGAAATGTTCTGCGGGAGCTTGGCAGGTTCCAGGAGGCCCTGGAAAGCCAGGAAAGAGCGCTTGAAAGCGAGCCCGGGCTGGCCGAGGCGAGGATGGAGCAAAGCCTTTGCCGCCTGGCGTCAGGCGATTTCCGCATGGGCTGGCATCTGTACGAATCAAGGTGGATGACCGATCAACTCAAATATCAGAAACTGAATTCGCCGGCGCCGCCATGGCTCGGGCAAGTGGATCTCGCCGGCAAGACCATCCTGCTCTGGGCTGAACAGGGATTCGGCGACACCATCCAGTTTCTTCGCTATGTACCCATGGTTGCACGCACGGCGGGCCACGTGATTCTCCGGGTGCCATTCGCGCTTGGTCTATTGTGCACGACGCTGAACGGACCGCCGATGACCATCCTTACTCACAAGAACCCCATGCCCGCGCACGACTTCCATTGTCCTTTGATGAGTCTGCCGCTGGCATTTGATACGACGCTGGATTCCATCCCCTCGGATATCCCTTATCTCGGCGCGAGCAAGACCCGTGTGCGGCAATGGCGTAACAGGCTCGGAAAGAAAACGAAGCCAAGGATCGGCCTCGCCTGGGCCGGACAAAGGAGGGAACCGCCAAACGGGACGCGGGATGTACCGCTCGAAGCGCTGCGCCCTCTCGCCCTGCTTGATATCGAATTAATAAGCCTGCAAAAGGAGATCGGCGAAAAAGACAGGCCCGTACTGGAATCCATGCCGCAACTGCGCCGACTGGGCGAGGAGCTGGCGGATTTCGGCGATACGGCGTCCCTGATAGAAAACCTGGACCTGGTTATCAGCGTGGACACGGCCGTTGCACATCTTGCCGGAGCGCTTGGCAAGCCCGTGTGGATCATGCTTCGGCACACAGGCGAATGGCGCTGGCTGCTCGATCGGTGCGACTCACCATGGTACCCTTCCGCGCGTCTTTTCCGGCAGGGTGTGCGTGGTGACTGGGACGGAGTGATTAACGACATTATCAAGCAATTGAAGACATCGGGACCGGCTGCCTTGGAAAGCAAGCAGCTTGCTGTCGCATGGCAACAAAGGGCAGACCGTTCCAGCGGCGTGATGCAATCAGCACCCGCGCTCCCGCCGCCCGGAGAGTGCGCCCGGTGATTTACTGAAGTCCCCCGTAAATGAGGTATTCCTCTCCAGTTCCCCGCCCTGCCGTGGCGTCAAAGCTCCAGCCCCGGGGTATCAAGCGGCTTGTAAAAAACGGGAACCTGTGTTAGCAACAGTCCCCTCGACAAGATTCCGCTCACCTCTCGTGCTGTCTAGAATGAAAGGACCCGCGGCTCATGGCAGAAATCGCCCCATTTCGGGGGTTACGCTATAATCAGCAAATTATTCCTGATCTCGCCGAGGTCGTCATTCCTCCCTACGATGTCATCTCCCCTCGGGAGCAGACAGTATTCCATGAGAGACATCCGTACAACATGATCCGCCTTGAACTGGGTGTTTCCTCTCCGGAGGACGGTCCGGACGACAATCCACACACACGTGCCTCCGCCTATATGCGGCAATGGGAACATCAGAGGGTGCTGGTCAGGAATCCGGAACCCGCAATCTACAGCTACGAACTCGATTTCACCGATGGTCCGGGCCCGGCCAGGACACGCAAGGGTTTCATCTGTGTCCTTCGCCTGGAGGAATTCTCCGCCGGAGGCGTCCGCCCTCATGAAAAGACTTTCCAGGCGATAAAGGACGAGCGGCTCTCGCTCATGCTCGCATGCCACGCCAATTTCAGCCCTGTTTTCGCTCTCTATTCCGACTCCGCTTCGGAGGTGGACGCCGCGCTTGCCCGGGGCCGCCGGGGTGATCCCGCCGTTTCCTTCAGAGACTATGCCGGCCTGACCCACAGGATCTGGATAGTCACTGAACCGGATATCCATGACCAGGTCGCGAGACTGATGCGGGAAAAGGCCATTTTCATAGCGGACGGCCATCATCGCTACGAAACGGCCATCAACTACCGCAACGCCATGCGGGAACGCTACCGGAGCAATGATCCCCGCGCGCCCTATGAATTTGTGATGATGTATCTTTCCGGGATGGAACAGCCCGGATTGACCATTCTGCCGACCCACCGGCTCCTCGGGAACCTGGGAAACTGGTCCGCGCTGCAGTTCATCAACAGATCGAAAGCGCTCTTTGACGTTCAGCGTTTTAACACGGCAAACGGTGGGGAACTCAAATGGAGAAGCGCGATCGAAGCCGGAGGTTCCCGGCGGATGATCACGATCGGGTTTTACTGCAGGGAGGCGGACTGTGTATACGTTCTTACCGCGCGTGACAAAGAAGTGTCATCCTGGCTCGGAGAAAGGGGAATGCCCGCCCCCCTGCGCACGCTTGACGTGGCGGTACTTGATCAGGTAGTGCTCCGCGGGCTTTTGGGACTTTCCGACGAGTTCCTGGCGAATGCTAACAATATCAGCTTTATGCACGATTTTTCCGGTGCGCTCGGCGCGGTTAAATCAGGTGAATTTACCGCGGGCTTCTTCATTAATGCAACCCGGATCGAGCAGGTCCGGGAAGTGGCCGATGCAGGGCTCACAATGCCCCACAAGTCCACCTATTTTTATCCCAAGGTTACAAGCGGCCTGGTGATAAACCCTCTTTCGCCTTGCGAGGAAATAGCCTGATAGACGGAACACGCAATCTCACCCGCGACGCTCTTTTCGATGGAAACCTGACGGTCTTCCAGGAAAAGGAAGGTTACCGCTTTTCCGTGGACGCCGTCCTCCTCGCGGGCCTGACCCGCATCCGACCCGTCGATCGCATTGTCGAACTGGGAACCGGCTGTGGAGTGGTTGCCCTGGTGCTTGCCCATAGAAGGAAGACGAAACACAAAATTTTCGGGATCGAGATCCAGGCTGAACTCGCTGGACTTGCCCGGCGAAACGTCGAGGAAAATGCACTGACCGCCCGGATCGAAATATGCGAGATGGATTTCAGGGATGCTTCCCGCCGCTTCGCTCCGGAAAGTTTTGACCTGATACTGAGTAATCCGCCGTACAGGAAGACCGGAAGCGGCAGAATCAATCCAAACCGGCAAAAAGCCATAGCGCGTCATGAACTCGCTTCCACCCTGCCGGATCTATTTTCCGCCGCATGGCGCCTCCTGCCACAAGGCGGGCGCATTGCCCTCATCTATCCGGCGGCACGCATCGGTCATCTTCTCTGCTGCGCAAATGCCGGCGGATTCAGCCCGAAGCGCCTGAGAATCATTTATTCCCGGCCCGGTGGTCCCGGAAGGCTCGTGCACCTCGAATGCAGTAAAGGCGGAGGCGAGGAGGCCACGATCGAGCCCCCTTTTTATATTTACCGGGAGGATGGCGAATTTTCGGATACCATGCTGGAGCTCTACAAAGAGTAGGCATGCGAGCGGATGCCGGATCGTACGATTTGAGCATTATTTCGATGCCGGCACTTAAATGCGGTTCAATAACCTGGTAAAATATAACAAAATAATTGTTTTAAATATCAACCTGCATTAATTCTGGACAATCTGACATGCAAAAGAGGCATTCATGGATTTAGGATTAAAAGGGAAGGTGGCTTTTGTTGCCGGCGGCAGCAAGGGGCTTGGTAGAGCGATTGCGGCCGAACTCAGCATGGAGGGCGCCAAAGTGGCCATCTGTGCGCGAGATAATCCCGAACTGCCGGAAACTGTCGAGGAAATTCGAGCTCATACCGGCGGCGAGGTCATAGGAATACCGGCGGACCTTACTGTATCGGAGCAGGCCACCGGCTTTATCCGGAAGGGCCTGGAACACTTTGGAACGGTCGATATCCTTGTGAACAATGCGGGCGGCCCTCCCGACAGGAAATTTCTTGAAATCGACGAGGAGATGTGGAATCACGGCTTTCGCCTCAATCTCCTGAGTACCGTGACGATGACCCGCGAAGCCGTCCCCGTGATGGTAAAGAAGCAATGGGGACGCATCATCAACATTACGTCCGTATCTGTTAAGCAGCCCATCGAAGGGCTCATGCTCTCAAACACATTTCGCATCGGGGTGGTCGGATTCGCCAAGACTCTCTCAATCGAACTCGCCCCCTATAACATTACCGTCAATAATGTCTGCCCCGCATATACAATGACCCCCAGGGTCCAGAAACTCTCCGACGAAATTGCGCGAAAACAGGGTATCACTCCGGAGGATGTGATCGGCCGGTGGGAATCTCAGATCGCGATGCGGCGGCTCGGAAGACCCGAGGAAGTATCGGCCCTGGTCGCCTTCCTTGCCTCCGAGCGCGCGGGTTTCATCACGGGAGATTCCATCCAAATCGATGGCGGGTGGTATAAAGGGGTAATGTAGAGGTTAAACTCAAATGCAAAAACAAACAGCCTATATTCGCTCCGTGGGCCGCTTTCTGCCCGAGCGCAAGCTTACCAACAGTGACCTTCAGCAGTTGGTGGACACCAACGATGAATGGATAATGAGCCGCACGGGTATTCGCGAACGCCGTATTCTCGAACCCGGCCTGGGGAATTCCTACATGGCTGTTCGCGCCGCGCGGGAATGCCTGGAACGGGCGGGGGTGGACGCCGCCGAGCTTGACGGCATAATCGTCGGAACGGTCACACCCGACATGATATTCCCCGCGACGGCCTGCCTGGTTCAAAGAGAGCTTGGCGCGAAAAAGGCCTGGGGCTACGACATCTCGGCCGGATGCTGCGGATTTCTCTTTGCAATTTCCACCGGCGCCCAGATGATCGAATCGGGAAGGAACAGCAAGGTGCTCATCATTGGGAGTGACGTAATGAGCACCATAACAGACTATACGGACAGGAACACCTGCATTCTTTTCGGCGATGCGGCGGCGGCCGTCCTCCTTGAGGCATGCCCGGACCCGGAATACGGCTTCATCGATTTCATCCTGCACACGGACGGATCAGGAGAAGAGTACCTCTACATGAGCGCGGGCGGGAGCCGCAGGCCACCTTCCCATGAGACTGTCGAGAACAAGGAGCACTTCATTTCCCAGGAGGGCAAGAGCGTCTTTAAAGTAGCGGTCACGGAGATGTCGCATGTATCCGCCGAAATTCTCGAGAAAAATGGTCTTACGGGAAAAGATGTCGCCTTCTTCATGCCGCATCAGGCAAACCTGCGGATAATCGATGCGGCTGCCCGCCGCATGGGAATAGACAGCAGCCGGGTTGTGGTGAATATTTCGAAATACGGGAACACCACGGCGGCTACCATCCCGCTTTGCCTGTACGAAGCAGTGGTGGAGAGAGAACAACCGGTGAAAAAGGGCGACCACGTGGTGATGGCGGCGTTCGGAGCCGGCTTCACCTGGGGAAGCGCCCTGTTGCGGTGGTGGGCATAATTCCGGGGTGAATCAGATGAACTCAGAACCTAAAAGACTGCTTATAAAGTCCAAAATCTGGATCGAGGATGCCGACGAGGAAGTCGTCTTCGGGGCCGGCCGTCTCTACATACTGGAAGCTGTTTCCAGGAATGGATCGATCCACGCGGCCGCCCAGGAACTCAAGATGAGCTACCGCGCCGTATGGGGCAAGCTGAGGGCCACCGAGAAAAGGCTGGGCCAGCCGCTCCTCAGCCGCAAAACGGGCGGCATTCAGGGCGGAGGCTCGGAACTGACCCCCTTCGCTCGTGAACTGATCGACAGATTTGGAAGACTTGATGCAGTAGTCAGGAATGCCGCGGATGAACTCTTCGAAGACCTTTTTGTTTGCGGGCTGGACGAAGAAAAGTAGCCCGGCGCTCTGACGCCTCTCCGGGGACCGGCATTATCTCCACCTTTGTTATTCCCGTCGGCAACCGGGCCAGCGGCAAGGGATGATGCCGCTGACCCGTGATCCGCCGTGCGGGCTTTTCAGCTTGCCATCACAAGCTTACATCTGTTTGCCCGCATCGGGGAAAAAGAGAGACTCTCCAAACTTGTCCTTCCCGAACTCCCCTATAAGCTTCTGCGTCTCGGGATTGACCATGAACTCCACGAAGGCCCGGGCGCCCTCCGCGTTTACTTTCGAAAACTTCTCCTGATTCACTCCCATTACATGATAGATGTTGAGCAGTGCGGCATCCCCCTGAGAGAGAATGGCCAGTGCGATTTTCGATTTCAATGCAAGAAAGGTGGCCCTGTCCGTGAGAGTATAGCCCTGCTTGTCGGAAGCCATCTGGACGGTAGCCCCCATTCCCTGCCCTGTTTCCTGGTACCATTTATTCCCCGAGGGCGTGATCTGTGCTTTTTTCCAGAGTGACAGCTCCATCTTGTGCGTGCCGGAATCGTCCCCACGCGAGATGAATACGACCCCTTTGCCGGCGATTGCGCCGAACGCTTCCGCGCTGGGCTTTCCATTAATACCGGCGGTATCACCCGCCGGACCGACGATCACGAAATCGTTGTGCATGACAAGTTTATAGTCAGTGACCACATTGGCATCCACCAGCTTTTTCTCGGCCTGTGGAGCATGCACCAACAAAACGTCCGCCTCCCCCTTCTCCCCCATGGCCAGCGCCTGCCCCGTTCCCACGGCAATCGTCTTCACCCGGTAGCCTGTCTTCTTCTCGAAAACAGGAATCAGGAGATCCAGCAGACCGGAGTCAACGGTGGAGGTAGTCGTGGCAAGGATGATGTCCTTCGACTTTGGTTCCGCGCTCCACGCGGCATCGGAGGCTAGCATCGTGATTGAACAAAAAACAAGGATCAGGGACAAAATGAGGGATTTACGTAAAATCATCGTATGCCGCTCCTTTAAAATAAATGGTGAACCCCAAGTTGTTGCGGATACTATAGTGGCAGGAAATATAGCGAAGGTGGCGGCCTATGTCAAACCGGACATAACCCATCCAAGGCGCGAGACTTTCCATGCATTATAGATTGGATAGCACGTCGGAAGCTGACAATTACATCAGAATGAGGCGATCCCCGCATCTTCTCGTTCCCAAAGATGTGGACATAGCAGCGGACATTGGAAGGATATAAAACAGGTCCGACCGGGAAATGATAAGCATGCCGTCTTGCACCGATAAAACCCGAATCCGTAATGCCGTTCCCCGCATCGCGGTGAGAACCATGACCGGGCCTCAAGATGTTCTCGACCCCGGCGCCTGCCGTTGATATCGTCAGGAGGTTGGCCGGGGCGAGGTCATCATGCGGATCATAGACGCATGCAAAAGAACACTAGAACCCGGCCCTTTTGAGTATCTTTTCCCACTTCTCATCTACCTTGCGCTGAACTTCGACAATCTGCTCGGGAGGCATCTTCTTGAACCGCCCCTGAAGCGCGATATATTCATTCACGGGCTTTTTCCTGCCGCTCTTGGCGATGCTGAGACTCTTTCCAGTCAGTCGGAATTCGCCTTCCTCGATTTCGTAGAGGACGAACAGGCACGATTCCACCATCATGCGCCCGATCCTTACGGTGTCCTTGGTCGGATACCACCAGCCGGTGGGACAGGGAGCGGCGAGATGCACGAATCTCGTACCCCGGATATCCTTAGCTTTCACGAACTTATCATAGACATCCGCGGGATAGGAACAGGAGGTCGAGGCAATGTACGGAATGCCGTGAGCCTCCATGATTTGCATGAAGTCCTTTTTCGGCTGTTGCTTGGGGATGATCGGAGTGGTGGTTGTAATGGCCCCCTCGGGCGTGGCGCTCGATCGCTGCACACCGGTGTTCATATAGGCCTCATTATCGTAGCAGACGTAGATGAAATCGGTCCCGCGTTCGGCCGCGCCGCTCAGGGACTGGATGCCCATGTCGAATGTGCCGCCGTCTCCGGCCATGGCAAGGACGGTCCAGTCTTCGCGACCAGTCGCTTTCAACCCCGCCACCAGGCCGCTCGCCGTTGATGCCGCGCTTGCGAAGGTTGTATTCACGGTGTTGACGGCTATCGGAGTTTTTGGATAGATCCCATGCAAGATTGTCACGCAACAGGCTGGCACGGACACTACCGTCTTTGGTCCGAGCGCCTTCAGGATGAACCTGTATGCAATGGGAACACCACATCCGGCACAGGTTCGGGTGCCTGGAAGGATGTATTCATTTTCGGGATATTCGAGAATCGCTGGTTGCGCTGGCATGGCCCTGTTGTATTCCTTTTCTGAGAATGTATCCGCCGTAGCCGATTTCCGAGAATTATTTATACGCCGTAGCCGATCCAAGTCGGTTTACCGCGCTTCTTTCCCGTTTTTGCCGAAGCAATCGTTTCGCGGGCGGCCTGGAGCAGATCACCTGCCGCTACGTCTTTTCCACCGAGTCCGACAATGAAATTGGAGAGCGCGGGACCGTTATCATTTGCTTCATACAGGGCGGCCTTCAGTTCGGTCATGAGAGGACCTTCGTACCCATAACTTACCGCTTTCTCAAGCACCGCCACGGCCCGTCTTCCGTGCATCGCCTCTATCAGCGCCTCAGCCGGAAAGGGTCTGAAAACGCGCACACCCACGACGCCCGCCTTGACGCCTTCCTCTCTCAGCGTATCGGCGATTTCGCTTGCCTCGCTTGCAAGAGATCCCATCGTCACGAAAAGAAAATCGGCGTCATCACAGAGATAGGTATAGAGGGGATCGGCATAGGAGCGGCCAAATGCCTCCCCGTACTGCTTCCCCACCCTTGCGATAACGGACAGCGCCCCTTCGAGGGTTTGCTGCAGCCGAAGGCGAAATCCCATATACCCGGGCGAGAGCACGCCGTTTGCGTCAGGGATGGGATCGCTCATGACCACGGGATTGATGTTTACCGGTTTGTCCGGGTCAAGCTGGTGGATCGGGATGTAGGGAGGCAGGAAAGCATCGACCTTCGCCTGCTCCGGGATGATCACCGGCATCAGGGTGTGGGAGAGACGAAAGCCATCGAAACAAACCATGCATGGCACCATCAACTCCTCGGCGACCTTGTAGGCGATGATGACCTGGTCCAGTACCTCCTGATTATTCATGCAATAGAGCTGCATCCAGCCGGTATCGCGCTGCGCGATCGTATCCTGGGTGTCGTTGAGAATCGTCCAGGGCGCGCCTATGCCGCGGTTCGTAACAGGCATCACTATGGGAAGGCGCGCTCCCGCCGCCCAGTGAAGCTGTTCGTGCATATAGGCAAGGCCGTTCGCGGCCGTGGCGGTAAATGCCCTTGCCCCGACGATGGATGCGGCGATACATACCCCCATCGCCGAATGCTCGCTCTCCACGCGGACGAATTCGGCCTTCAAATCTCCCTTTTCCACATAATCGGAAAGCGTTTCCGGTATCTTGGACTGGGGTGTGATCGGGTAGGCCGCGACAACCTGAACACGAGATAGTCTGGCCGCCGCAGCCGCGGCCTGAGCTCCGGTTATGATTTCAGTCTGCTCCACGAGAACCCTTTCTAATAATGAAGGCTTGCGCGCCGGAATCACTTTTCACACCCGCGCACATTCGAATTGCCACCTTCCCATAACGGATCAGGGCGGCATAAGTCAATTGAAACTTGACTCCGCTAATCGGTGCTTCCGTACCGCCAGGGAGCGGATTATCCATTGGAATGCTTTTGGCGCGTAGCGATCTATTGATATCCGTAATGCGGGTAAAAAACAATTCTTTCCGACGACATAAAAGTCGAAGCAAATGAGCCGAGGGAGGGTATCAAACGCATGAACATTCGGATTGGGTGAGAGCAAGCCCCGGCAATAGCGATATGCGCGAAGTGAGGCCGCTCTCGCAAACCAGCGAGAAGGGCTTACTTCTTTTGGTTATTTCTCTTCGAAGCCTTGGGGGGATTGGTTTTCTGCTCGTTCTTGGTCTCGAGCCCGGCGTGGGTGGCGAAGTTGCAATTGCTGCTCTTCCACTTGATCGAGGGGTTGGGATAGCTGTTGCAAAACTTTCCAGACGGGTATTCCGCGCCGTGCTGGCAGCCCCCGCATTGTTCGACAATCGGATGGCGGGTCCCTCCATTATAACCGCATCCCGTATTGGTCATGAAGGCACGCTTCGAGCCCGCCTTGAGCGTTGCACAAACCATGACACGCACCTCCTGTTTTGTTCGTATTCCATGCGATTCCCCCCCGGGGCCAAAGTTTCGGAATAATAACCGCGTTTCTTTCGCTGTCAAGAATTTTAATTTTCCCCCCTGCTAATTTTTCCCTGAATATTTGGCCACTTGTGACCGATTAAATAGAGTGATGCACATCGGGTATCACCGGCATCATGCTGCCGGTGATAATGGAACGATGGAAGGTCCCCCGGCGGTTTAGAAAGTGACACAGTCGAAGAGCTGTCTAACCATTCCGGATCGCTGACCGCTTCGCAACAATTTCACCCGATCCTCGATAATTATTTTTTCACCCAGCAGTGTGGCGCTTTACAAACTACCCGGTTCTTGGTTAAGGTGAGGTAATCCCTGGCGAACGTAATCCTGAAAGGTGATAATTTGTGGCAAAGAAAATAGGGGAACTTCTCGTTCAAGAAGGCCTGATATCCCAGGAACAGTTGAACGAGGCTCTCGAGGAGCATCAAAAAACGGGAGACCGGATCGGCGCGACGCTCATGAAACTGGGCATGGTGAGCGAAGACGTTCTGGTGGAGTTTATAGCCAGGCAGTTTCAGACCCCTCAGGTAAACGTTTCCAAGCTCACGATTCCCAAGGATGTACTGGGCCTCATTCCTCTGGATGTAGCCCAGAAGTACCATGCCGTTCCCTTCGGGCTCATGGGGAATACCCTGAACATCGCCATCGGGGACCCCGGCAATCTTTTCGTAATCGACGATATTCGCTTCCTCACGCGAAAAAACATACAGGTACATGTCGCCTCGGATAATGCCATCCGGCGTGTCATTGCCCAGGTAAACTCCGGAGAGGACTCCCTCCAGGACGTTCTTGGGATGCTCAAGGACGAGGTGGAGGTCGATCTGGTCCAGTCCAACGAAGAACTGGACCTCTCCTTCCTTGAAGATGCCGCGGAACAGGCGCCCGTTGTCAAACTGGTAAACATTATCCTCATGGATGCCATCCGCAAGCAGGCCAGTGATATTCATATCGAACCCTACGAGAAGTCCATGAGGGTCCGGTTCCGGATCGACGGCGTCCTTTACGAGATGATGCGTCCCCCAATCCAGTTGAAAAACGCCATGATCTCGCGCCTCAAGATTATGAGCCGGCTGGACATTGCCGAGCGCAGACTGCCCCAGGACGGCCGCATCAAACTGAAGGCCAAGGGCAAGGAGATGGACTTTCGCGTATCCGTCCTGCCGACCATGTTTGGCGAAAAAGTGGTGCTCCGACTGCTCGACAAGTCCGGCCTGCAGCTCGATATGACCAAGCTGGGGTTTGAGGAGAGTCAGTACAAGAACTTCAAGGAGGCCATCTACCAACCCTTCGGGATGGTGCTGGTAACAGGTCCCACGGGTAGCGGCAAAACGACTACGCTTTACAGCGCCCTCTCGGACCTGAACAAAACCAGTCACAATATTTCCACGGCCGAGGACCCGGTCGAATACAACCTGACCGGAATTAACCAGGTGCAGATCCAGGAGTCTATCGGCCTCACCTTTGCGGCCGCCCTTCGTTCATTCCTGCGTCAGGACCCTGACATCATAATGGTAGGCGAGGTGCGCGACTTCGAAACGGCCGAGATATCCGTAAAGGCGGCCCTCACCGGCCACCTCGTCCTGAGCACGCTCCATACGAATGACGCCCCGAGTACCATCAACCGGTTGCTCAACATGGGCGTGGAGGCCTTCCTGGTCGCTTCGGCCGTGAACCTCGTCCTGGCCCAAAGACTTGTGCGGCGCATATGCTCCGAATGCAAGATGGTCGAGGATGTCGCACCGGAGACCCTTTTGGAACTCGGGTTACGGGAAGACGAGTTGGGAACGTTCAAGTGCTACCATGGCCAGGGCTGTGTCGTGTGCAACAACACCGGCTACCGCGGCCGAATCGCGCTCTACGAAGTCATGCCCCTGTATGAGCAGATCAGGGAACTCGTGCTTATGGGTGCATCGGCCGCCGAGATCAAGAAAGAATCCATCCGACTGGGAATGCTGACCCTCCGAAGAAGCGGTATAAACAAACTCAAGGAAGGTGTCACCTCGGTCGAGGAAGTGATAAGGTCTTCGGCGAAAGATTAATCCCGCCGTAAATCCCACGACCCGGTCCCGGTACATTCCCCGATTCCGCATCACCTCCGGGGAGCCCGGCCGGGTGATTCGCTCTTTTCGCCTCCCGGCTGAACCCAGATCACTTCCACCCGCACCCTCCCCGGAAGCTGACAGGGGACTGAAGCACGCCCCCTGTCTCACATGTTCTCCTAACTGCGTCGAGGTGTCATTACCATGGCCGGATACGGGCAGATCCCCCGGAATCGACCGCCATCACCCGGGATAGACTCTCGGTGAGCCGGGTATACAGGGGATGTTCGACGGAGAGTTTGCTTTTCATGAGGTCCAGGGCACTGCCATAATGGTGGCGCGCTCTATCCCGTAAGCCCTGAAGTTCATAGAGGATACCGAGGTTGTTCCGGATCTTTGCCTGCGTGCACTGGCTTCCACTCAATCGGGCCTGATCGAGCGCGGCGAGCAAATGGCACTCCGCTTCCTTGAAAAACCCGTTCCGGCATGCCTCCATACCGCTTCTGTTCAGTTTTCCGATAATACTCATCGCGCACATTCTGTTCTTCTCCTTACAAATTGAGCATTCGCATTAAGGAACCCTGTCCATGCGACGACAAACTGAGATGCCCCGCCGAGCGACTCAGCGTCGGGTTCTTTCGCAACCGTGACCCGGGATCATCATCACGTTCAGACAGTCCGAATTCCGAGGCAAACACTCTTGGCTCATGAGGATTTCTCCAACTTCCACTTCTTATAATCAGCTCCGGGACATCAGAATCGAAACGCCACACCCGCCAGAATGGCGTAGTCGCTCTCCGCTTCCGTGAGACCGCCTTTTACTCCGATATCAAGATCCATAAAATCCGTGACAGGGAAGATGAAGCCGCCCAGGAGGAATGCCGCCGGAGTCGAAGCCCCTTTATCGGGGCTTCGCTCGGCGCCTATGTTTCCAACAACTTTCAGCCACTTGCACACTGTGACCTCCGAGGCCAGAGACACGTGCCATATGTCTCTTTCCTCATCAACGGTCGATTCATTCCTGCCGTAGCCCGCATTGAAGTGGAAAGTCAACGGCTCGAATTCCTGGGTGGCAATGAAGAAAAAGCTCCCACCCACCTTGCCGGCGCCCAGTCCTTTTTCATCGTCTCCCGTGGGAATCGTGAGACCGGGCTTAACAGCCAGGCTAAGGGCTTCCCGCTCAAAGAAGCGCCACTTGAGTTCGATCGACATGTCAGAGATACCGTCTTCTTTCAACTTCACGCCGGCCTCCTCGGTCCGCAGGAGCTGATAAGGCAGCCCAACAACCACATCCACGGAATCAACGATCCCATAGGAGACAACGGTCTCTAACTGGTGGAGGTTCTCTTTCACCCCCCCGGTATCCTCATGGTCGAATTCATAATTGATTTCGACCTGTATCTTCCCCTTCCCCTGCGTTCCGGTATCGTCGGTTATCAAAGGATGCGCGGCAAAGCTTGTACCCGAAAATACCAGAGCAAGAACCGCCGCTCCCAGAAACCGCGTGAATCTTTCCCCCAAGTTGTTGACTGACTTCATAACCACCCTTCCCTCCTTATGAATTCAAAGCCCCAATATTCATCGCTTCATTCGGCTCCACTCAGATTCCAATGCCGATCGGTCATTATCTTCGAAACCACTCCGGTGTGGCCCTGCTCCATGTGTCGTAAAAGCAACTTGCGCATAATTAGACTCCATAAATTAACTTAGGGCGCACTAACATTTCTCGCCAAAATATTGGCTCCCGAGGAGCCATTCCACAAGGCATACAGATTTGCGTTTAAAGAGCTGCCGGTCCTCCATTCGTGCCGCCCAAACTAAACCCGGTGTTTCGAATGGTAAGGCGCGATAAAGAAACAGCATCGCGGCCGCTCAATTCCGGTCCGTTCCACCCTTCGATACCTCGCAACAAGCAGTTGTTATTTCTGGCACCGAGGTCTTTACGCCCGTCCGCTCTGAGGGATCAGGAGCGAGCGGGCCTTAGCGTGATCGCCGGCGGACCGGAAGGCCCGTCGCTCACACCAGGCGGTTTCCTCCTGTTTTTTGCCTGCACCTTGCCCCGCGCATGCGGAATCTATTTCTCTCGGAATGAGTGTTAACCCTGAACGCAAATCAGCAGCAACTATTCAACGGCCCACTTAGGTAGCACTAACTTATTTAGTTGTCAAAAACTTTTGCTCGCTTGCTGAAATTTCTCGGTCTGAAGGGTTCAGGTCGGTCTCTCAAATTGGCCTGTTTCTTGCTAACTTTCGTGACTCTATAGGAAACTTCTGCCACAATTTTGACATGATCGGAGAAAGAACATGGCAATTTTCATCTGGACGGGAACTGATCGCGCCGGGAAAAAGCAAAAAGGAGAAATTGAGGCTGAAAATGTCTCCGTTGCTCGACAGATGGTTCTCCGGAAGGGAATGACAGTTAAGGATATCAAGCCGAAACCCAAGGACCTCAGTGAATACATTCCCGCATTGGCCGGCAGGGTCAAGGAAAAGGATGTCGTCATTTTTGTCCGGCAGTTTGCGACTATGATCGATGCGGGCCTTCCCCTGGTTCAATGTCTGGAAATTCTCCAAGAACAGCAGAGCAACGCCAATTTCAAAAAAGTCATCCAACAGGTCAGGAAGGATGTCGAGGACGGCTCAACCCTCTCGGATGCTATCAAAAAGCATCCCAAAGTCTTCGACAATCTCTTCCACAACCTGATCGCGGCCGGAGAGGTCGGTGGTATTCTGGACGTAATTCTTAACCGTCTGGCTGCTTACATTGAAAAAATCGCCAAGTTGAAAAAGAAGGTAAAAGGAGCGATGACTTACCCCGCGATCGTCATCTCCATTGCCGTGATTGTCGTCGTGGTCATCCTCATCTATGTTATTCCCGTCTTCGCGGGACTGTTTCGCGACGCCGGCGCCAAGCTGCCGTCAATGACGGTTTTAGTCATGGATGCCAGCGATTTTACAAAGAACTACTTCCACTGGATGATACTGGGCGTCATTGCCGCCGCCGTCGCGCTTCGCCAGTTCCGAAAGAGTCCGCAGGGCAAGGTCGCGATTGATCGCCTGGTTTTGCGCGCGCCGGTTTTTGGAATGCTCATAAAAAAAGTCGCCGTCGCGCGGTTTACCCGTACTCTCGGCACCATGCTCTCCAGCGGTGTTCCCATTCTCGACGGGCTGGACGTGGTGGCCTCCACCGCCGGCAATTCCGTGGTGGAAAAGGCAATCCGCACGGCACGCTCGTCTATTTCCGAGGGACGCCCGGTGTCCGAGCCACTGGCCGAAACGGGTGTTTTCCCTGCCATGGTCACGCAGATGATTGCGGTTGGTGAAGCCACGGGCGCCTTGGACACGATGCTGGGCAAAATCGCCGACTTTTATGACGATGAGGTTGACGCGGCTGTCGATGCTTTGACATCTCTGCTGGAACCGATGCTGATTCTCTTTCTCGGAGTCACGATCGGCGGCCTGCTCGTTGCCATGTACCTGCCGATTTTCCAACTTGCGGACGTCGTTGGGAAATAGCGAGAAGGCCCGGTAGGCCTCTATGCGGTACAACACTACCTTCACAGACGAATACCATTTTCGGGGAAAGCTCAGAAAGCTTCTCGTCTCCCGTCTGATCCTCGCCGTGCTGCTGCTGCTCCTCACGCTCGCCGTGTCGAGCAGCAGAAAAGAGGACCTCCTTGCCTCCCATCTCCACCCGCTCTACTTCTTTTCCTGCATTCTTTTCGCCTTCACCATTATCGGTGCGTGGAGCCTTGAACGCGTACAACGCCTGATCATGTTCGCCTGGGGCCAGCTCCTGTTCGACATTGGCGCGGTCACCGCGCTGATTTACATCTCGGGTGGCGTCGGAAGCCACTTTTCTTTTCTATATACCCTGGTAATCATAAGCTCCGCCCTGCTGCTGCATCGTCGGGGAAGCATTCTCACCGCTTCGGCCTGCAGCCTTATTTATGGTTTTCTTCTGGACCTCCAGTACTTCGACTGGATTTCCCCTCTGCAAATCGCCACGGCGCCGGCATACGCGCACGACAGCGAAACTTACTTCTACACCATACTCACGAACATCACCGGATTCTACCTTGTAGCCATTCTGGCCGGCACCCTGGCGTCGGAGCTTCAGAAATCGAGCAGACAGGTTAAAGAACACGAAAGAGATCTTCGCAAGCTCTCGTCTCTGCATAAGAGCATTGTGCAGAGCATGCCCAGCGGCCTGCTCACCGTGGATGCCGAGGGTAAAATCGCCTTTCTGAATGTGGCGGGCTATGAGGTGTTGGGTCTGCAGGGCGTAAACCTTGAGGGGCGGTCTGTCCAGGAGATTCTCCCCGCCCTGGAGTTCGAGCACACCCCGGGCTCGGAGACCGGCTCCGAGCGCAGCTCGCGTCCATTCCGACTGGAGACCGCCTATAAACTGCCTTCCGGCGAAGAGATTCACCTCGGCTATTCCATCTCCGTTCTCCAGACTCAAAGCGGAAAGCCCTTCGGGTGGATTGTCAACTTCAGGGACATCACCAAGCTCAAAGCAATCGAGGAAGACATGCAGCGCAATGAGCGGCTGGTGTTCGCGGGCAGGATAGCCTCGGAAATCGCGCACGAGATAAAAAACCCGCTCGCGGCCATGAGCGGCGCCGTTCAAATGCTCCAAGGCGAGATAGGACAAAATGCCTTTCAAATCAAGTTGATGGGGATCGTGGAACGTGAGATCGGGCGGATAAACGAATTAGTGACGGATTTTCTGTGGCTCGCCAAGGGATCACCGAAGTCGGCGAACAACATCCAGGAGGTCCAGGTCTGTTCAACCATCCAGGACATCCTCTCACTGCTCAAGGCAAAAGACCGGCTCACCGAGTCACATATCCTCAAAACAGAGTTCGAGTCCTTCCCCGTTATAACGATCGACCCCCATCATCTGCGTCAGATCATGTGGAATCTTTTCATGAACGCACTCGAGGCAATGCCCGAGGGCGGCCAACTCAGCACCTCGGTCACCGTACCGGAATCCGGAGAAGCCGGTCCCCGCGAGATCAGAATCGATATCGCAGACACGGGAGGCGGCATGCCCGAGGGGGTATGCAAAAGGATTTTCGATCCGTTCTACACGACCAAGACCAGTGGCACGGGCCTGGGTCTCAGCATAGTATATCAACTGGTCGAGAAGGCGGGTGGCCGCATCGAGGCGCACCCGAACCAGTGCGGAACCGGCACGACCTTTTCAGTTTTTTTCCCGCCCGCGAATCACTTTTCACTTGCCAAATAGCCCCGAGATGATTAAAAGCACTCCTCGTAGGTGAGTGCTAATAGCGCGGGCGGAATACTCCCTTTCCCGCCCTCATTCCTACTATTAAATTAAACATTAACGCATGGCGAATGAAAGGAGTCGTTCAATGAACCTCAGGCCGCTCAACGACCGTGTCGTGGTCAAACGTATGGAAGAGGAACAGAAGACCGCAGGCGGAATAATCATTCCCGATACCGCCAAGGAGAAACCGATCCAGGGTGAAGTCATTGCCGCGGGTAACGGCAGGATCATGGAAGACGGCACACGAAGGGATCTGGATGTGAAGAAGGGCGATCGCGTGCTTTTCGGAAAATATGCCGGCACCGAAATCACCCTTGAGGGACAGGAAGTATTGATTATGCGCGAAGACGACATTCTCGCCATCATCGAATAACCGATTAGCATCTGAACCGACCAGGAGGTAATAATCTCATGCCCAAACAATTAATTTATGATACCAAGGCTCGTGAGCTTCTGCTCAATGGCGTTAACACGCTGGCTGACGCGGTAAAGGTCACCTTAGGCCCCAAAGGCCGCAATGTTGTCATCGAGAAAAGCTTCGGCGGCCCGACGGTAACCAAGGACGGCGTTACGGTTGCCAAGGAAATCGAACTGGAAGACAAGTTTGAAAACATGGGCGCCCAGATGGTCAAGGAAGTCGCCAGCAAGACAAGCGATGTCGCCGGTGACGGAACCACCACGGCTACCATCCTTGCCCAGTCCATCTATTTTGAGGGATCGAAGCTCGTAGCCGCCGGCCATAATCCCATGGCGATCAAGCGTGGCATCGAGAGAGCAGTTCAGACAGTGATCGGCGAACTCAAGGCAATCAGCAAGCCAACCAAGGACCAGAAAGAAATCGCACAGGTCGGCACCATCTCGGCAAACAACGATTCGACCATCGGCAACATCATAGCCGAAGCCATGAACAAGGTCGGCAAGGAAGGCGTTATCACCGTCGAAGAAGCCAAGTCCATGGAAACCACCCTGGAAGTGGTCGAGGGCATGCAGTTCGATCGTGGCTACATCTCCCCTTATTTCGTAACAGATCCGGAGAAAATGGAAGTCATCCTGAATGAGCCGATGATCCTCGTAAACGAGAAGAAGATCAGCAGCATGAAGGACCTTCTGCCGGTTCTGGAACAGATTGCAAAGTCCGGCCGTCCCCTTCTGATCATCGCCGAGGACGTCGAGGGTGAAGCCCTCGCGACACTCGTTGTAAATAAGCTTCGCGGCACGCTCCAGGTATGCGCGGTCAAGGCCCCCGGCTTTGGCGACAGGCGTAAGGCCATGCTCGATGACATCGCCATCCTTACCGGCGGGCAGGTGATCAGCGAAGAAAAAGGCATCAAGCTGGAAGCAGTCGGGTTTGCCGACCTCGGCAAGGCCAAGACCATCCGGATCGACAAGGATAACACCACGATAGTTGACGGCGCCGGCGATCGCAAGATGCTCGAGGGCCGCGTCCGCCAGATCCGCACCCAGATCGAAGAGACCACCAGCGATTACGACCGCGAAAAACTTCAGGAAAGACTTGCAAAGCTGGTCGGCGGCGTTGCCGTTATTTCAGTCGGCGCGGCCACTGAAACTGAAATGAAGGAAAAGAAAGCCAGAGTGGAAGATGCTCTGAATGCTACCCGCGCCGCGGTAGAGGAAGGCATTGTTCCGGGCGGTGGTGTTGCTTACCTGCGCTGCCTGGCGTCACTGGAAGCTTTGAAGCTCGAGGGCGACGAGAGCCTCGGCGTCAAGATTATCAAGCGCGCTCTTGAGGAGCCCGCACGCCAGATCGCAGCTAATGCGGGTGAGGAAGGTTCCGTTATCGTTCAGAAGCTGAAGGAACAGAAAGGTCCGTTCGGCTATAATGCTGACACGGGCGTTTTTGAAGACCTGATCGAAGCCGGCGTTATCGACCCGACCAAGGTTACGCGTACCGCGCTGCTCAATGCCGCCAGCGTTTCGGCCCTCATGCTGACAACCGAATGCATGATTTCCGAAATCCCCAAGGAGGAGAAAGCAGGACCTCCGATGGGTGGCATGCCTCCCGGCGGCGGGATGTACTAGACCTGACGGTCCGGATGCCCGGACCTGAAAAGCCGGTGAGGATTTTCCCGTGACCCGCGCGGAAATGAGGCTTTGATTAAAACAGCCTCCAGCCGTTTCCGGAAGAATTGCGTGGCAAGTTTTTCTTCCGCGTCCATCGAGGAAAAGGGGAGAATTCTCCACCGCCATATATAGACCCTCCGCCCTTTTTCGGGCGGGGGGTTTTTCGTGAGAGGCGCGAAAAGCTCACTCTATGCAAAATGGAATTGAATAGGGCGCCATGAGCTTCTATAATCGCCCCGCTTTCATGCCCTGGAGTGATTATCATTCAACATGGTTCATCGTCCGTATTACTCGGACGTGACCCGCGGCCCAGCTTCAATACTGCCCCCCCCACGGTGTTGAGTAGGAAAATACTGTTGGCTCATCCTCGTCCATCCGGCGATGCTCAGGGCCCGGCAAAGATGGAACTTCGGTCCTCAATGCAATGCGGAGCACGTACTCCCGCACCCGGACGCATTATCCGGATCGATGTCCCTGTTCTTTCGGCATGCGACCGCTCCAATACGGAGCGGCCGGTTTATCCCGGAAACGTCGCCTCTTGGTTTCCCGTATGGAACCGTCAGGATATGGTGAAAATGGTTCGCATTTGCTGCGCCCTTTTATTGCTCGCCTGTGCCGTTGCGACAGCCGGATGCGGCGAAGCGGTCAAATCCTCCGGGGGGACCGAGAAATCGGCCGCCCAGGAGCAGACCATTGAAAACAAGGGTTCCGATACCCTCGTCAATCTCGCGCTTGCGTGGGCCGAAGTATATATGCGCCAGCATCCGGGAATACGCATTTCGGTGACGGGAGGCGGAACCGGGACGGGCATCGCCGCGATGATAAATGGGACTGTCTCTATTGCAAATGCCTCACGGGAGATGAAATCCGAGGAAATGACGGCAGCCTCCAAAAACGGGTTCAATCCGGTCGAGTTTGTCGTCGCGCGAGACGCGATAGCCGTGGTTGTCAACCCGAACAACCCGATCAACCGCCTTACGCTCAAGCAGATATCCGATATCTATACGGGGAAGATAACGAACTGGCGGGAAATCGGCGGGGACAACCGGCCCATCGTGCTCCTCTCCAGAGAATCCAACTCGGGTACTTACGTTTATTTCCTGGAGAACGTGATCAGGCTCGGCGATTCGAAGAACAAGCTCCTTTTCTCCCCGGATACTCTCCTCATGCCGTCGAGCGAGGGTATCAGCACCGAGATTCGCCAAAACCCGAATGCCATAGGCTACGATGGCCTCGGCTATGTCACACCCGATCAGAAGGTGCTGGCGGTGGCCAGGGAAGAAAGCGGGCCCTTTGTCCTGCCGGCGGCAAGTACTGTAAACGACGGTCTTTATCCTATTTCACGGCCTCTCTACATGTACACGGCGGGTCAGCCCGCCGGGCAAATAAAAGGATACCTCGATTGGATACAGACGAACGGACAGGAACTCGTCTCCAAGCTCGGCTTTGTCCCTCTGGACTGAGCCTGCTTGATTCGGGCAGGGGACAGCGCAACCGATGAAGCCGCTTCCATTCACCCGAACCGCATCGATGGAATTCATAATCGAATCCTCCATTAGGGTGGTCGGGTTCTCGACAATCGGGCTTGTGGCGCTCATCTTCCTTTTTCTGCTGCGGGAAGGGGTTCCCATCTTCTATGAAGTTTCTCCCGGAAATCTTTTCGGAACCCGCTGGTACCCCACCTTCGATATGTTCGGGACTCTTCCGCTCATTCTGGGATCGGCCTACGTCACTATCGCCGCGATACTGATGGCCCTGCCCCTCGGAGTGACAACCGCCGTATTTGTCCGCGAAGTCGCACCGGACTGGACAAGAGAGTTTCTCAAGCCGCTCATTGAAGTCCTGGCCGGAATACCTTCCGTGGTGCTCGGGTTCTTCGGAATACACGTTATCGCTCCGCTCGTGCGCACGACGCTGAATGCCCCGACGGGCCTCACCGCGTTCACGGGCGCGCTGATTCTTGCCTACATGGCCCTGCCCACTATCATCAGTGTTGCCGAGGACGCTCTCGACTCGGTGCCCAAGAGTTACAGAGACGCGGCCCTTGCCATGGGTGCGACCAAATGGCAGACAATCTGGCGCGTTGTGGTGCCCGCCGCCAGATCGGGTATTGCAACCGCCGTCATGCTCGGAATGGGACGCGCCATAGGGGAGACGATGGCGGTCATGATGGTGACCGGAAATGCCGGCCGGATGCCACTGAGCCTCGATTCGCTCTTCATGCCGGTCAGAACGATGACCGCAACGGTTGCCGCCGAGATGGGCGAAGTGGCAAGCGGAAGCGTCCACTATCATGCACTCTTCGGGATCGGCATCATCCTCTTCATACTGACCTTCATCATCAACCTGGTCGCAGCCAAAGCCATTTTCAAAAAACAGTACCGTGGAGGCCTTCGCTGATGAACCGCTACCTTGTTCAAAAGCTCGGTTTCGCGTTTCTTACTCTGTGCGCGGTAGCAGTTGTGGCGCCAATCCTGGTAGTGGTCGGGATTATCTTCGTTGACGGCGCAAGGGCACTCTCCTGGGAATTCATCTCATCGATGCCTTATGAGGGGATGAAAGAAGGAGGCATATTCCCGGCCATAGTCGGGACACTGATCCTGACAATCGGCACGGCCCTGGCCGCCATCCCCGTCGGTGTGGGAGGCACGGTCTACCTTGCCGAATACGCCAAGGACACATGGGTAACCAGGGCTATCCGACTGGCCATCGTCAATCTCGCGGGCATCCCCTCGATCGTCTACGGGCTTTTCGGTCTCGGGATGTTCGTCCTTTTCCTGAGGATGGGGACTTCCATACTCGCCGGAGTGTTGACGCTCGCGATAATGACTCTCCCGGTCATTATCAGCACCGCGGAAGAGGCTCTTCGCGCGGTCCCGATCGAGTTTCGAACCGTGAGCGCAAGTCTCGGGGGCACCCGCTGGCAGGGAATCCGCTATATAGTACTGCCCCAGGCCCTCCCGGGAATAATCACCGGAACTATTCTGGGACTCCTGCGCGCGGCGGGTGAGACCGCCCCCATTCTGTTCACCGTCGCGGCCTTTTATCTTCCGCGCCTTCCCCAGTCCCCATTTGACCAGGTGATGGCCCTTCCCTATCACCTTTACGTCATCAGCACCCAGGTACCGGGAATGCCCATGAGCGTTCAGAATGGGACCGCGCTCGTTTTGCTCATCCTGGTCCTGTCGATGAACCTGGGGGCAACGATCATCCGGAGCTATTTTCGCCGGAGGCGGCAGTGGTAGACACGCTCGAATCAAAGATTCAAATAGAGTCAGTCGATTACTTCTATGGCGAGTCCCTGGCTCTTCGCGGAATTTCGCTTGAAGTGCCACCCAGGTCGGTGACGGTCTTCTTTGGACCGGCGGGCGGAGGAAAAACCACGCTGCTCCGCCTCATCAACCGATTGAATGACATGGTGGAGGGCACGCGGATGTCCGGACGTATCCTCATCGATGGGAAAAACATCTACGATCCCGATATAAATGTCGCCGCCCTGCGCCGCCGCGTGGGCATGGTCTTCGCCCTTCCCCTTCCTCTTCCCGGAACCATTCGGGAAAATGTGGTATACGGCCTCAAGCTTGCGGGCGTACGAGACAGGAACCGCATTGAAGAGGTCCTGGAACGCAGTCTGATTCAGGCCGCGATCTGGGATGAAATCAAGGACAGACTGGACAGTCCCGCGAACGCACTTTCCGGGGGGCAGCAGCAAAGACTCTGCATAGCCAGGAGTCTGGCACTGGAGCCTGAAGTTCTGCTCCTTGACGAGCCAACTTCGGGACTCGATCCCATCTCTACCAGAAAAGTCGAGGAGTCGCTCCACCAACTGAAGCTGTACTACACTATCATTATAGTTCCGCACAGCATTCAGCAGGCGGCGCGCGTCGCGGACCACGCGGCATTCTTTCTGATGGGCGATCTCATTGAATACCGGCCGAACACGGAGATATTCACCACACCGCGAGACAAAAGGACAGAGGACTATATCACCGGGCGTTTTGGTTAGCAGGCATCCGGCAGTCCGCGTTGACAGCGGGTGAGTTACGGAGAACAGTACCTGAAGTGGCGTGAGCGAAAAGAGCAGATGGAAAAGATCCGGGTCGAGCGACTCAACCTATACTACGGCGCGAAACCAGCCCTTATGGACATTTCGATGTCTATCCAGGACAGGCGCATTACCGCCCTTATCGGCCCGTCCGGGTGCGGAAAATCCACGTTTCTTCGGTGCCTCAACCGGATGAACGACACCATCCGGGGCACCCGTGTCGAAGGCAATGTCCTGCTTGACGGTCAAAACATTTATGCCCGCAATACGGATGTCGTGGAACTGCGAAAACGGGTCGGAATGGTGTTCCAGAGGCCCAATCCTTTCCCTCAGTCCATCTTCGATAACATTGCCTTTGGTCCCCGCGTCCTCCACCTCCATAAACACGGGCATGATCTGGCCGAAATTGTCGAGGAAAGCCTCCGCGGCGCGGCGCTCTGGGATGAGGTAAAGGACAAACTCAAACAGGATGCATTCGGACTCTCGCTCGGTCAGCAGCAAAAGCTCTGTATCGCCCGGACCATCGCGGTCAAACCGGAAGTTATCCTCATGGATGAACCATGCTCGGCGCTTGACCCGATCGCGACCCTGCAGATCGAAGAATTGATGCAGTCACTGACGGCCGACTATTCCATCGTGATCGTGACTCACAACATGCAACAGGCTTCCCGTGTTTCCGACTTCACCGGCTTCTTCTGGCTGGGAGAACTGGTGGAGTTCGATGCAACGGAACGCATCTTTACCCGTCCAAGCCAAAAACTCACTGAAGACTATATCACCGGACGGGCGGGTTGACTCGTCTCCATATTTTCGCTCTTTTCCCGTCCACGGCGCGGCACGCTCCCGTTTTCCGGGTATTTCAAAACTTTGCTCCGCTCCGGCAAACGACGGATCAGGCCTCGCGCTCAGCTCTTTACCGTCTCCGATCAATGAATGCTCACGCGCCGCTTCGGCGCCCGGCCGAGAAAGATTGACGTAACCATTGCAATTCGTGCTCCCGATGCCGATGAATACAGTATGATGAAGAAAATAGGGAATTCCTCCGGAACCGGAACGACACGTATCAGCGCGAGGTCTCTGCCATGACAAGAAAAAGCTTCGACAGAGAATTGACGAAACTCCAGGACAATCTGCTCGAACTGGGCGAAATGGTAGTCCACGCCATAACGCACTCAGTTGAAATTCTCAGGGACAGGGACATAGATGCGGCCAAAAAGCTTATAGCAGCCGACACCACGATAAATCGCAAACGCTATGCCATCGAATCGGAAACTCTTATATTGATCGCTCGTCAGCAACCCATGGCTGTCGACCTGCGCACCCTCGCGTCCGTGCTGGAGATCGCCACGGAACTGGAAAGAATCGCCGATTACGCCAAGGGCATCGCAAAGCTTGCCATCAGGTTAGAGGACGAGCCGTTTATCAAGCCGCTCATAGACATTCCTCGCATGGCCGAGAAGGCTTCCGGGATGTTGCACCGCTCGCTGGTGGCTTTCATGGAGCGCCGCGTTGACATGGCCAGGGAGATAGCGAACGAGGAACAGGAGATTGATGCCCTTTATCAGTATATCTACCGTGAGCTGATGTCATATATCCTCGCCGATCCCCGGAACATAGAGGGGGCAAGTCACCTGACATGGGTTGCCCACAACCTTGAACGTACCGCCGATCGCGTTGTGAATATCTGTGAGCGTATAATCTTCACGGTCACCGGCGAATTGATCGAACTCGAGGATCATCCCGAAGATCAGTTCGAAGATCAGTCAGAAAAAGAATAGCGCCCGGTTCAACAAGGCACCGATACGGCGCCTTTCTTACCGGTGGGGCTGGCGACGACCTGTTCCATAACTAACTTTAATCGATAAGGCTTTCGCTTATCGCACATTTCCCCGAGGCATCCTTATGCGCCCTCATCAACAGCACATAATTCGAAAGCAGGGATACAACTATCTGCTTTACTTGCCGCGGGATTACGGCGTCGGAAAGAAATGGCCCCTGATAATATTTCTCCATGGAACGGGAGAGAGGGGCAGCAATCTGAACCTTCTGAAGAAGACCGCCCTGCCCCATGATCTTGAAGAGATCGAGTACATTCCTTTTGTTGTCGTTTCACCGCAGTGTCCTCGCGGTTCGTTCTGGTCGGCATCGCTTATTCACAAACTTCTCGATGACGTGACCACGCGCTACAAGATCGACGAGGACAGGGTATACTTGACCGGAATCAGCATGGGCGGCTTTGGGACATGGGAGGCGGCGGCGGCGCAGCCCTGGAGATTTGCCGCTATCGCGCCCATCTCCGGGGGAGGGAATCCCGAACTTGCATCGAGGCTGAGAGATCTCCCGGTCTGGGTCTTTCACGGCGCAATGGACGACGTAGTGCCCGTGAACGAGTCCAGGACGATGGTGGAGACGATCGAGAAACTGGGAGGAAGCGTGCGGTTCACGATCTATCCGGATGCGGGCCACGACTCATGGACCCGCACCTACAACAGCCTGGAAATCTACCAATGGTTTCTTTCGCATTCCAGGGCAGAGCGTCTGGACAGCGCGCGCGGCAAGGGGGATCGGGAGACGGCCTGACATCGCGGCGCCGGCGCTTCACGCGCGAGGTTCTATCCTCAATGCTGAATGGCCGAGAGTTCCACGCGTGACCAGTATCGCCCGTTTTTGCCTTCCGCCTCGATCGGAATCCCGAACAAACTGCTCAAAAGCGCGGACTTAAGCAGGGCTTCCTTGGTTCCGCTGGCAACGCATCGGCCGGACTTGAGCATGAGGACGTGGGTGAATGCAGGCATGATTTCAGCCAAATGGTGGGTAACGAGGATCATTGTCGGTCCGCCCGGCGACCGGCCAAGGCTTTCGACGGTGGCGAGCAGTTGCTCTCGCGAAACCAGGTCCAGCCCTCCGCACGGCTCGTCCAGAATAAGAAGCCGCGGTTTATGGATGAGGGCGCGGGCTATGAGAAGACGCTGTTTTTCACCTTGCGAGAGCACTGCATACGGAAGATCGACTATGTGGCCGACGTTGAGCGTGGCGGCCAGTTTTCGGGCATCTTCGTAATCCTCGGGCTTCGGTTCATCGTAGTTCCCAAGGGTAGCGTACTTTCCGCTGACGATAAAGTCCAGGGGCTTCTGGGCTGGGGGAATGCTTGCCTGAAGAAATGAGCCTATCCAGCCGATTTCCTTGCGCAGTTCACGCAGGTCCGTCTCGCCGAAACGCTTCCCCAACACGGTGATGCTGCCGGAGGTGGGCCACAGGTAACCCGCCAGAAGCTGGAGAAGCGTGGTTTTTCCCGAACCGTTCGCCCCGAGCACCGTCCAGTGCTCCCCTTTCCTGATCTCCCAGGAGATATCTTCCAGAATCAGCCTGCGATTCCTTACAAACCTGACATCCTTGACCGAAATCCAATCGTTCTTGCTTTCCATCTAGACTCGAAACCCCTCTGTTACCTTCAGGCGCCGAAAGACTCCCACGTAAGAACCACTTTTCCGAAGTGCTCTCCCTGCTTGAGGTAAAGGTGCGCATCCTCCACTTCGCCGATCGGATAGGTTCGATCGATTATCGGCCTCACCTTGCCGGTTGCGAGCAAAGGAACAACTGTTCTGATAAACCCGTCGGTGATATGGGATTTTTCTTCGCGCGACTGGGTACGCAACACCGACCCGATTATTTTGAGCCGCTTCGAGACGACAGGGGCAAGATTGACCTCCCCCGAACTCCCGCCCATGAGTCCGATCACTACGAGCCGGCCCCCGGTCTTCAGGATTTGCAGGTGCCTGGACAGGTAGGAAGTCCCTATCCAGTCCAGCACAATATCAACGCCCCTTTTTTCCGTTATTTCCAGAACGCGCGCGGCAAAATCCACTTCCTTGTAATTTATGCCGTATGACGCCCCCAGATCAAGAGCGCCCCGAATTTTGTCGGCACTTCCGGCTGTCACGATGACATCGACCCCGATATTCCTGGCCAGTTGGATAGCGGCGGTACCGACGCCGCTGCCTCCGCCATGCAGCAGGAGGGTCTCTCCCGGTTGCATATTCGCCTGAATGAAAAGATTGTAATAGGCGGTAAAAAACACCTCGGCCGCGGCCGCGGCTTCGGTAAAGCTCAGGTTTTCCGGAATCGGCGCCAGGTTGTCATCCGCGGCTATTACATATCGACCGTAACCGCCACCCGCCACTATCCCGAACACCCGGTCCCCTTCCGCCCAGTTGGATGATCCGGGACCCTTTTCCGCGATGAACCCCGCAAAATCCAGCCCCAGCACATCGGATGCGCCCGGCGGCGGCGGATAGTACCCGCGCCGCTGCAGCAGGTCGGCGCGGTTTACCGAGCACGCCTCTACCTGGACGAGGATTTCCCCTTCACCGGGAGACGGCCGTTCAACCTGTTCTATACCCAGCTCGTTCCACTCGCCCTTCCTGGCGCCGGAGCGAACCATCACCGCCGGCATTGCTTCTGCTCTCATTCCAGTCCTCCGCTCTCCGCGAATGAATAATGCTGATCGGGGCCAGCAATGATAATGTGGTCATGGACAACTATATCCAGATCGCCGAGAAGTTTCCTGAGCCTGAGCGTTAACTGCCTGTCCGCGCTGGAGGGCTGCGGACCGCCACCCGGATGGTTATGGGCAAGAATCACCGCGGTCGCGCGGTGTTTTATGCTGGATTCGACCACCTGCCTCGGAAAAACGGCGGTCCGGTTGACGCTGCCCTTTTGGATCTGCTCAACGGCAATCAGCCGGTTCTGGCTGTCGAGTGCGAGGACACAGAATATCTCGTTGCGCTCTGTTCCGAGCAGGGCCGAGAGATATGCCACCGCGCTCGGAGTCGAGCTGAAGGTCACGTGGCGGGTCCAGCGGCTGGACTGGTAGGACTCGAGCAAACGCGGAATAAGGCCCAGAAAGACCGCGGCATGCTCACCGATCCCGTCCACCCGCATCAGCTCAACCGAGGGGGCGTCCAGAACGGCCGCGAGGTTGTTTCCGAACCTGTGCAGGAGTTCCTTCGCGATCGGCTTTACATCCTTGCGCGGAATCGCGTAAGTGAGCAGGAGCTCCAGCACCTCATGATTATGGAACCCGCTCAGGCCGCTGCGCTGAAACCTTTCGCGCAACCGCTGCCTGTGGCCGTCCGAACCCAGGTTCATAATGGATAGGTTCCCGAATTGGTTCAGGAGTTCGTAGCGTTCACCTTATCCCGGAGCTTCTTGAGAAGACTGTCAAAGGATTCATTCGCCAGGATCGAGGCGAACTGACTCCTGTAGTTTTCCACGAAACTGACACCTTCGACGATGACGTCGTAGACTCTCCACTGCTCCCCCTCCTGACGAAGACGATACTCTATCTGATAGGTCTGTCTGTCGGAGGTTATTACCCGGGTCTTCACCACTGCATAGTCGCCGTCAATTTTCTCGGAATCGTAGGATATCTGTTCATTCGCTCCCGTGTAGCTTTCCACGCGGCTGATATATGTATTGAACAGAAGCTGCCTGAACAGTCCCACAAACTCCTTCCGCTTATTGTCCGGCTGGTCCTTCCATGGCCTGCCAAGCGCTCTTTTGGCCATCTCCTCGAAATTGAAGTACTCATCAACTATCGTGAGAATCTCACCCCTGCGTTGCCGCAATGCGGGAGACTCGCCGGCTCGCGAGGAGCGCAGGATCTTGAGTGCCCGATCAGTACCGGATTGAATGACCGCGGTAGGACTGGGAGCCGCGGCAATGGTCCACTGCGGAATTAGCGTAAACAGAAAAAACAGCGCTATACTCCAGATAAGTTTCTCTTTTCCTCTTCGGAAAAACATTCTTGTCTCCTGTGTCGAAATAAATAGCGTACGCGCTTTCAACCGGACGCACGAGGACCTCCATCCTCATAGCCCCGGCCGATAAGCGCGTTACTATATCTCCGGAATTTGACCCCTGTCAATGGATCTCCATCTATGCGCCATCTACCCTGAAGTTATTTATCGGCGGTTTCCGGAAAAAATGAAGGGATCATCTGTTCTTTCGGTTTGGACATGGAACTTTTCATGACGAGATGAGGCGCTCGACAGATTCGACTGACAGCTCATCCATCATTCCCATCTTCTTCGCCGCATCCGGCGGGAACAGGGCAAATGTTCCGAAAGCCCGCGAGCGCAGGCTGTCATTTGAATCGAAAAGCAGCCCCTCCATCAGCGCCTCCCGCTCACTCTTTACCTCCACCAGCCTGCCTTCCGCTCTCAGCCGAGTTTGTGAATAGACTGGTTTCAAAAAATCGATGCTGATTGATTTAGTAAGAGTCATGCGCTTGAGAAGATAGATGGCGGACCATCCCATTATTTCATCCAGGATTGTGGTGATGACGCCTCCATGAACCATATTCTCCCAGCCGATGAGGTGCTCCGGCACCTCCAACCATGAGAAAAGAGCAGTTCCATCAGTGTGGAAGCGCATATGCAAGCCGGAAGGATTAAGAGGGCTGCAGCCAAAACAGAGTTGATTTTCCCTCACGGGCAGGAGCCGGAGGTCCTTTTCTGGATTCATGTCAATAACCGGAAAATCCCCTTCCTGGTAGTAAATGAGGCCATCGGCCAAGAGTGCGGAAACCGCCTTTTTTTAACTCTATATTCACGGCGGCAATCTGGCAAGGCCAATGTCTCGGCGCGGTCGCCCGCCCGGATGTTCATAAACCATCGAGGCAATGCGGCACATCATGCGCCGCGCCGCCCACGGGGATTTCAAAGGGGTGCGTGGCATTTCGACGGGAAGGTTTCCTCGCGGAACGCACTAATCCGAGAGTTCATATGGTTAAATTGCATATCGGGGTTTGAGATGTCAGTGAGGGCGCAAACCAGCCGCGCCGGCGCCCTGGAAAGACATCGGAAAAACTTCTCCGCATTGTGCGGTGTGATGCGGCTTTCGGGCCTTTTAACCCTGAGGCTGAGGCTGTTGCGGGCGCTTAGTTCTTCGCGCCGCCCATCTCCGCTACAACCCGGCTCCAGCCCTCTTCACCGGCCCTCGCGGCTTCCTGTGGGGTGAGATAATCCAGAATTTCGATTCTCTTTTGATGCGAGCCTCCCGACGGCGTCGTATCCCGCAAATATATCACCTTGTTAGGTTTGTTTTCCGACTCCGGCATAAAATTGACTCCCTACAACGGCGGTTCGGCGGCAAAGCAACGAGAAATAGCCATCGGAGCAAGAAGAACGCCCCCGGGCCAGCGGCGCATGGCTATGCCTCATCGTTTAATTTACTCAGCCCAACCTGGATCATGAATAGGTAGTTTTGACTATTTCCACCGAAAAATAGCTGTATTTTGAAAATAATCACTGCTCGCGGCATCGCCACCCTATCCCGGGTCGGACTATCCTCGCGCATGACCTCGGAACCCCGCTTCCGGTATGACCCATCCCGACTGCCGCATTGAGATTGTTGACAATATATAGTTCATCATATACAAGTTGTTTAACTTTGCCCGAGAAGGGCAAGTCAGTTGCGCATGACCGATAAATTTATCGAGGCCACGAATGCCTGAGGACAGCAGAAGCTGCCGGGATCGTGGCCTTTTTTATTTTCACGGATTAACCGGATACCATATCGGAAACCCATGGGGAGAAGATCCTGAGAGATATCGAAACATCACCGGCCCATTGCGGCCCAACGCCCATTGCCGCCAAAACCGATAAGGGGTTTTCGACCCCGTCCCCTGGTACGGACGGTTCCGGAATCCGTATGGCCGCTCATCATCCCGGCTCGGCCGGGGACAGCGACCCCGAGTTGCCCACCTTTTCCGATGGACCGAGGCGGGCGGCTCTGGTGGCGATTCTTGCCGCGCTTCTTTTAACCGCCGCCTTTGCGATGACCCGAGGCGCATTTGATATTGACATGGGCGCTGTGTATCGCACCGTGAAATCCCATATTTGGGCCCCGGCGGCAACCGGGCAGGTCAGCGCCCTGCACGACACCATCGTTTGGAAGCTGCGACTGCCCCGCATACTGCTCGCCATGAGCGTGGGGATGGCTTTGGCCGCATCCGGCGCCGTTTTCCAGGGGTGCTTCAGAAATCCCCTCGTCGAACCCTACATACTGGGGGTCTCCTACGCCGCAGCCTTTGGCGCCGCTCTGGCGATCGCCTTTCCCCTGTACGTGTTATCCGTGCGGATGTCCGCATTTCTGTTCGGAATCGCGGCCGTGGCAAGCGCCTGCGGACTGGGACGTGTAAGAGGCCGGACGCCCGTCGTGGCCCTTGTTCTGGCGGGTGTCATCATCGGATCACTGTTCATGGCCATGGTTTCCATATTGAAGTACGTGGCAAGTGACGCGGCCTTGCGGGAAATTGTCTTCTGGCTCATGGGCGGATTCTATTACGCCGCCTGGAGTGATGTGTACATTGTCACTCCCGTGGTGCTGGTTTGTATTTTCCTGGAGTGGCATTTAGGCTGGAAGTTGAACGTAGTCTCGATGGGGTCGGAGGAAGCCCGGGCCATGGGCGTTCATCCGGAGAAATACAGGGCGATTCTCATCGCGCTCGCGACTCTGTCCACGACAATTTCCGTTTCCTCGGTGGGAGTCATCGCATGGGTCGGACTCATGGCCCCGCACGCGACAAGAATGATCATCGGGTCTGACAACAGGTTTGTTATCCCCGCCGCAGCAATGGTCGGAGGCATATATCTCCTGGTGTGCGATACCGTCGCACGCACCCTGGTATCGGCCGAGATTCCGATTGGGATTATCACGGCGATCCTGGGAGCGCCATACCTGATATACCTTTTGAGAGCCAAGGGCGCTTCCCTGGCGGAATGAAGAGGGAATTGAAAATTCAGCATTCCAGATTGAAAGGCCTGCCATGTTACGGGTAGACGACCTTCATTTCGGTTATGGCGGAAAGCCGGTGCTCAGGGGCGTTTCTTTCGAGGTAAAGAGGGGGGAACTGTGCGGGCTTTTCGGCCCCAACGGATGCGGCAAGACAACGCTTTTCAGGTGCTGCCTCAAGTTCCTGAAGGTCGAGAAGGGATGCATACGCGTGAACGGGACCGATATCAGCGGCATTGGCGTGCGGGAACTGGCCAGGAGCATAGCCTATGTGCCGCAGGAACACCGGTCGTCATTTCCCTACAAGGTCCGGGAAATGGTTCTGATGGGCCGCACGCCGCGCATGGGACATGGCTTCGGCCCGGGCCGCCGGGACATGAGAATCGCCATGGAGGCACTGAAGATGCTCGGGATATCGAGCATTTCCGAGCGTGTCTTCAGCGAGCTTTCCGGAGGGCAGCGGCAACTGGTGCTCATAGCCCGTGCCATTGCACAGGGAACCGGACTCATATTTCTGGACGAACCCACCTCCGCCCTCGATTTCAGCAATCAGATAAAAATATGGAAAATACTCAGGGAGATAGCGGCGCAAGGGGTGAGTATCGTCGCATGCAGCCATGATCCAAACCATGTTGCCTGGTTCTGCGACAGAATCGTGATACTGCATGAAGAAGGCGTGCTTACGGACGGATTTCCGGACCAGACCATCACCCAGAACGTTCTGGATCGAATCTACAGCGGTGTTTGCATGGTCAAATCCGTGGATGGCATCAAAATGGTCATCCCCCGAGACCCCCACCGCGAGAAGGTAAAATGATGAACGATGACTCGGCGAGGATTCCCCGCAAAGCAGGATCGGTCCTCCAAAAAAACCATGTACATATCGGTCTTTCGCCTCGAAAAAACAGGGTGACGATTTCAATGCGGCGGCGCATCGCCGGTGATTCGAAATCCCGGACCGGAACCGGATTCCTCCCGTTTATCGTGGCCTGCCTGGCGGTGTGCGCCTTGTTCGGCCGTCCAATTGCGTGCGAGTGCGCGGCCGGGGAACCGCCCCATCTTCGGTCGGTCATCGACCAGCGAAACACCACCGTCCTGGTGCCCGACAAGATACAGCGTGTTGTCGCCGTGGACGATGGCCTCGTAGAGGGGGTGCTGACCGCCCTTGGTGTGGGGGACGCCATCGTGGGTCTCGGTTCCTGGTGCATTCCCCGGAAATCGGAATTCACATATCCGACACTCGGCGGTGAGTCCTACACGTACAAAGAGGGCATGAACACCGTCACTTTCCTGAATCCTCGCTTTCTGGAACTGCCGCTTGTCGCGGACTCAGGAACCGGGATCAACTACGAGACTCTCGCCGGCCTGCGTCCCGATGTCGTGGTCCTTCGCGAAGGGTCGTGCGCGCTCGGCACCGACAGTGAAAAAACCCGGAGGACCATACAGGTGATCGAATCCCTGGGCATCCCGCTCATCGTGCTCAAGGGGCCCGACATGTTCGAGTCCCCGAACCTGGAAACGCTCTCCGAAGAGATTCGTATACTCGGCAGGGCCTTCGGTCTGGAGGCTCGATCGATGGAACTCGCGGCGTACCTCGAGGAGCAGGTGCAGATGGTGCGGAATCGCACCAGGGACATACCGAATTCCCAAAAACCCCGGCTGCTGCTCCTCGGCCTTTCACCAACGGCGCGCAAAGCCGGTGGGGCCGGCCATGTCAGGGGAACGGGCACGATGGAGTCCTACTTTGTCGAGGAACTGGCGCACGCGGTAAATGCGTATCAAAACAAAGGCGCCTGGAGCATTCTGAGCACCGAGCAGATCCTTGCACTCGATCCGGACGTAATCGTTCTGATAACGTCCTGGGGATATCACCCCCCGCGGGAACTATATGAAGCCCCCTACTATCAAGATCTGAAGGAGCTGAAAGCAGTCAGGAACAAACGTGTGCTGGCCATGCCCTGGACGCCCTGCAACTGTCAGAAACGCCTGGAGTATCCAATAGATGTCATGGTGATCGCCAAGGCCGCTTACCCCGAAAAATTCGCTGACATCGATCTCTCGAACTGGCTTCTGGACTTCTACCAAAAGGTCTACGGCGTCGACCGGAAGACCGCCGGCGGGTTGCGTGCAACGCAATGGATGGACTGGACCGGGCAGCAATGATCCGTGGAAAGGAGAATTCTGTCCGCCGGATTCATCAGGAGACAAACGATCAGGGCACAGGAGTACAAAGATGGAGAAAGCAGCCTTTTTTGACCGCTCGCACAACAGTGATTGGGCGCTTCGCGATTATAACGACGAGGAGATCGGAAAGCTGAATTTCTATATGGACCTCGCTGGAGTAACGACAGGCAGCAAGGTGCTCGAACCCGGATGCGGGACCGGAAGATTTACAGCGATGCTGGCGAAAAGAGTAGGAGCGGAAGGCGAGGTCGTTGCCGTGGACATCAGCTCGAAAATGCTGGAGGAATGTCAGCGCAGAGCGGGGCATATGTCCAACGTTCGCATTCTCAATGCCGCGGTGGAAAAAATTCAATTCCCGAAACACTCTTTCGACGTGATCTTTTGCCTCTGTGTGTTTCCGCATTTCGACAACAAGCAGGAAGTACTCCGGGGCTTTCATCGGTTAATGCAACCCTCCGGCGCCCTGGTCATCGCGCACCTGGAAGGAAGCCGGTTCCTGAACAGGATGCACAGCCGCGCCGGCGGAGCTGTAAAGCATGACCGTATTCCGCCTTTCGCCAGGATGGAACAAATCCTCGGGGAAGCGGATCTCCGTATCGGCAGTTTCTGGGACAAGGACAACGGTTACTTTCTGCTGGCTCGCCCTAAAGGCAAAGGAAGTGGGGATGTGATTGCCTGACTGCCGATTGCGGCAACGCCGGCGAAGGAATGCCCCCCGGTGCTCCGGAAGACAGGAACCTGGAATACCGCGCCGCATCGGATTTGACCGGTAGACAAGAACAGCGGATGGTCCCGGGCTATTTTGCCCTTCCCCGGCCCGCCGCGTGGATGATGGTTTCCTGTTTCCGCCCTCGCTAACCCAGGGGCGCCACGGAGGCGCCGGGAATCGCGGAACGGGAACCGATCGGTCAGGCGGGTGTTCCGGCTGAACTTTCATTCTTAAGACAACAACCCGGTGCAATAAGTCAACAGGGCCACGAATGTCCCGGAGGCGCCGCGCGAATGCAGCGCGCCAGGGATATGTCGTGGCTTTCTTGTTCAAGACCGCCGTCCATCATCTCGAAAGACGGTCCATCCTGATATGGAAAGGAGGTGAGAACCGGTTTGTGACTCTTGCGGGACATAGGCAAGCAGACACAGCGCGGTATCCGATTAGGGGCTGATTTTGCGTGAAAGGACAGGTCCTCGGCCCGCCAAGGAAAAGGACCCGTCCCGGAGACCGAGAACAATCACAGATCCCCACGCTCTTTTAGCACGTGGCCACCCGTGGGGCAATGAGGAGGGGTTAGGCAATGATGCGGTTTTTGGCGTTCCTTTTCGCGGTATCAGTGACTTGCATTCCATTCGGAATTCCTTTTGTCAGCGCCCCATCACCGGCGCTGGCACAAGGCAATCCCGGAGACGGTGTGGTTCGGGATGAGAGTTCCGGCTCCTCTCCCAAAGGGGAGTCATCACAAACACATTTGATGGAGGAGGTGGTTGTCGTTGCCCCGCCCGTGATCGAGGGCAATCAGGTTAACCGGCTCGGAAGCCAGGTAACGACCGTGACGGAGAAGCAGATAGAGGATCTGAATGCACAGGATTTTGCTTCGGCCCTGCGGCAGACCCCGGGTGTCGTGGTATCGCACCACAATCCTATCGGGAGCTTCGGCGGGGGTGAAGGGGGAGCTATCTTCATCAGAGGCAAAGGAATCTCGCGGCCGGGGGCCGAGGTTCAGATCCTCATCGATGGAATCCCCAAGTTCGTGGGGGTCTGGACTCATCCGGTGCTGGACGTTCTCAGCGTGGACATTGTCGACAAAATGGAAGTGTATAAGGGCGCGCAGCCCGTTTTGTTTGGAAACATGGCTTTTGGCGCGGTCGATATTGCAACCAAGAGGATACGCGAGGATGGCTTCTATTCAAGCGTGGAAACAGCGGCCGGTTCATACAACACATGGGTGGAAGTGACTGAACATGGTGGGAAAATGGGTCCCTTCGACTACTACCTTGTCCAGAGTTTCCGGAGTTCGGATGGGCACCGCACAGATGCGGACGGAGAACTGCAAAACTATTTCGCGCGCCTCGGATACCAGTTCACTCCGCACTTGTATGGGAGCGTCATTCTCAATCATTCGGATAACTGGGCCGATGACCCCGGCTCCGTGGACGGTTCCATCAAGCCTGATGGAAGGTTTAAGACCAACGACTATTTCACCGTGGCCACCCTCGCCAATCAGTACGATTTGGCGGACGGCTACATCAAGATATACAGCGACCTGGGACACATCGACTGGATAAACCAGTATAATGACGGCGCCCGAAACGGCGGGACCTATACCGATTGGAACAATTATGGCGTGCGGGCCCGTGAGAGGCTCAAGCCTTGGGAAGGCGGAGAACTTCTCTTTGGAATGGATATCGACTATATAACCGGCAAGGCGGATTTCGCCCCTGATTCGACCCACTTCGATGAGACGGCCTTCCGGCTTGTCTCCCCGTATATGGCATTGAGTCAGTTGTTCGGCTCGAAAGATTCGTTTTATGCAGTTCCCTCCGCCGGCATACGCTACATCAGTCATAACAAATTCAAGGACGAACCCGGCCCTCAGGCTGGGCTCACCTTCGGCTACAAGGATACGGAACTGCACGCATCGTACGCCCGCGGCATCAATTACCCGGGAATCTTCGCCAACCTCCAGGACACAATGTTCATGCCCATGGACAACCAGTGGCAAAATCTCACCGCTGAACTGGTCGATCATTTCGAAGCCGGAATAAGTCAAAAAATAAACAACATGGCGAAAATGGACCTCACTTTTTTCTATGATGACGGCAGTGACCGTATCGTGGTCGCCACCCCGCCACCCTTCCCCCCGGTGTGGACAAACGTGGGATCATTCACGCAAAAGGGCGTGGAAGCCACGGTGACTATCACACCGATCCGCGATTTATCCTTCTTTGCCGGGGCAACTTATCTGAAAAGCGATCCCGACGACCTGCCCTATGCACCGGAATGGAGCGCGAGTTTCGGGGTGAACTACAGGTTCCTCAAAGACTTTCAGATCAGTGTCGATTCCGTATTCGTCGATGATCAATTCGTGTTTTCGAGGGGCCGCTCCACAACGGCGGTCAACACCGAGAAGGTGGGTTCCTATTACGTGCTGAGTGCAAAGCTGACTTATGATTTCATCATGCCGTGTTATCGCAACGTTCGCGCACAGCTCTTTCTCGCCGGCGAGAACCTGACCGACACGGAATACGAGCAGAAAAAAGGCTACCCCATGCCCGGAATAAGCGGCATGGGCGGTATCAAACTGCGTTTCTAAAGCAAGCCGCATCGGCGGAAATATCACAACCGGTGCATCCCTGGCGCTCCGGTCAAATCCGCGTCCCGTTCCGAACCCGCGCCCGGGCCGGGCTGAAGCGTTTGCCGGAGCGGCCCGGTTAACACATGCAAAAGATTTCCTCGAGTGCTGTCCAGCCGGCTTAAGGAGTTTTGCGGTATATCGCGTCCTGCCTTTCGAATTGGAAAGGCATGCACGTCCCTTCGCGCGGCCACGGGGTGATGTGCGGGATCATTTTTGCGGCCGTCGGTGAGATTTTGTTGCCAATCGGAGTTGACAAGGGCAATCTCTGCATGGTAGTAAGCGTGGTTCCTTACGCCCATCATTAAAAATGATGACCGGCGTGGCGACAAAGCCTGCACGTGATGCAAAAATGGGTTGTCAGTTAGCTTTTTCTGTGCTACATAGAAAAGCTTACTTGGATTTTTCGGCCCGTAATGGCGCAGGCTCTACGATGGAGAGGTTCCCGAGCGGCCAAAGGGAGCAGACTGTAAATCTGCCGGCGTAGCCTTCGGAGGTTCGAATCCTCCCCTCTCCACCAAACATGGATGATAGATGTAGGAGATAGTGGCAGCCATACCAGCGAGTCATTGTCGTCGGGACTACATACGTTGATTTCGGGGTTTGCCGGGTACGCCCGGCCGGTTTCATTGCGATGGCACCGTGCTCCCTCATCACGCGTTGGACCTTCTCCAATCTTATTGTTGGCTGCTCTCTCAGGCCCACGTAGCTCAGTAGGTAGAGCACTTCCTTGGTAAGGAAGAGGTTCACCGGTTCGATCCCGGTCGTGGGCTCCATTCGGCTTTCATCTCAGTCCAGTGGGTACGCCGCTGAGTGCACCCCTTCAAAGCCTGTTATAATCGTTTAAGGTCGTTTAATCAGTCATGCGAGTATTTTGAAGGACTATCCGGGGGAAAGGACAATGGCTAAGAAGAAGTTTGAGCGGACCAAGCCGCATGTGAACGTCGGAACGATTGGTCATATCGATCACGGGAAAACCACCCTCACCGCGGCAATCACGAAGCAGCTTGCAAAAAAGGGAAAGGCCCAGTTTGTTCCCTTTGACCAGATCGACAAAGCGCCCGAGGAACGCGAGCGCGGCATCACCATCGCCA
>JBDKTY010000117.1:0-28621 GCA_039679945.1 Syntrophobacter sp.
GGTTTGCGCATGCGGAGCAGTTCTCTCGAAGATAGGCGAGGAAGTTTGTGAGAAGCTTGACATCATTCCGGCAAAGATCCAGGTAATCCGCCATATCCGACCCAAGTATGCATGCAAGAACTGCGAGTCAGATTAGTGTGGCTAGCCGAGCGGCATGATTTGGGTGATTTTTTCGGCCAGCAACGCCGAGCTGAATGGTTTGATGACATAGTGATCAACTTCGCCTTGGGCAGCTTTAACGATGTTTCTCTTGTGGGCTTGGGAGGTAACCATGAGAAAGGGGAGACTCTTGAGTCGACCATCGGCTCTCACTCGCTTCAATAATTCCAGGCCGTTCAAAACCGGCATATCCCAATCCGAGAGGATGAGGTCGATCTTAGTGGATTCCAAAATCTCAAAAGCCTCCGCTCCATTATCTGCTTCAATGATTTCCTTGAACTGCAAATCCTAAAGAAGAATTTTCAGGATGCGCCTCATAGTAGAAGAATCATCCACGATCAGAGCTACGAATTCTTCGTATGCCACTTCTCTAGATCCTTTCCAATCATCCCTGCTATTACCGGACAGATATTGTTTGGTTGCGAAATTGGCTTCATATTGTTTGTCCGAGCTTGCTTGTTAGCTCAAGATATAGAAACCATCGGGCGATGCGGTGGAAAACATAAAGGTTGAAGTATAAGTCTTAAAAAAAATCATCAAGTCAACCTCCATTCTATGTTAAGCCGCTCGAATTCAACGAGGCGGGAACTATGCTTTTGAGAATTCGCATCATATTCGCGTGTACCACTGAAACAGTCTTTTCTTAGCGATCTCGCGCTCGCTGGCTTCCATATGAAGGATATATGCGGTGAATCGGCTGGGCAGACAGCCCCACATGCGCATATTCATCTGATACCGAGAAGGAACGGTGACACGGCGAATCCGAGGGGCTCACCTGCTTCAAGCATCGGATCACCAGTGAAGTCGTGGAGGGCCTGATAAACAAGATCAAGACCCTCAAGCGGCAGGCTTACGGGTTTCGGGATCTGGAGTATTTCAAACTCCGGCTCTACCACCCCATATACAGAGGTACTTGCCGGATGAACCAAACCACTTGGGCCTGTTGCCCTCATTGCGCGGGGCGATTTCGCCCCGTCCCTGTTATTCAGCCATGAGCACGATCTCCTACCTGGTAAAGATGAGAATGCTGTTTGCCGGAATCGTTATGCGCGCGGAATATGGAAGCCCGTGCATCCCGCCACCCGTCGCGTAGATCCCGCCGCCGTTGCCCGCCACCGCGGGATTTACCCAGTTGTCATAGACATCGCTGTTGAATTCCTCTTTCCAGAAACCGTAGACTGGAAAACCGAGGTCATAGTTGAAATAGTGCGACTCCTTCAAACTCGTCACAACCACCACGTCATGCCCCACGCCGGGAATCCAGCGGTGGAAGGCCAGTATGCGATTATCATTGTGCGCGTGATAGACGTTGATCCCCCAGCCCTTTAAGCCTTGCAGCCGGTTGCGAACCGCGATGATCTCGCGGGTGAATCGCAGGAAATCCACCATCGGCTTGTCACCCTGCGCCAGTCCATCCCACCAGATCTGGAAAGGACTATTTGGCTGGTCGTCCCATTGCTTGTCTTCAAGGAACTCCTGTCCCATGAAAAGGTGAGGAATGCCCGCCGCTGTCAGGGTAAGCCCCATGGCAACGCGGGAGCGGCTACGCGCATACCAGGAACGGCTGTCGGAGCCATCGGCGATTTTCGGAATACGTAAGCCACGGCCCTTGCGAACTATGTCATGGTTTTCCGTGCATTGAACGGCACGCCACTTGTCATTGAGCACCGGCGAGGCAATTTCGCGGCCAATACGATCCATATCGACAAAAGCCGCGGCGCCTTGAGATGCCTGATCAACGGCGCATCGGACGGCGTCCCTCAAACCGTCGTTCTGGATTGCATCAAAGCCGGCGCCGTTTTGGGCGGTGGAGCTGACAATAGCCTCTTGAACCGGCCAGCATTCGGCGATATGGATTGCCTCGGGTTTTAGGTAGTGGCAGGTATCGGTAATGTACTTGCAGAGCAGCCAGCCATGCGCGCCGCCTTCGTTTTTGATAACACTTACCTCATCGTAGCGGAAGCCGTCACAATGATATTCGTTGAGGTAGAACCTTGCATTGTCGATCAGGAACTGCTTTACATTATCATTCCAATAGGCGAACACCAGGCCGCCGGCCCAGCCGTGATCCGTGAAATAGAGACTGTCGTTCTGATTACCGTACGGCTTGCGATCGAAAAAGTAGATGCTCCGGTCGCCGAAATCACCTCCCGCATGGTTGTAGACGACATCAAGAAGCACCGCTATGCCGTGGAGATGGCACATGTCCACCATTACCTTCAGTTGACTGCCGGTGTTCTGAATATCCGACAGGTTGTATGGCTGGAGGCCGGGATCGATAGAGAGCATCATCTGGTTGATGGATGCAAGGTATGACGCCAGGGCCGGGGCGCCGGGCTTGACGCCGTAGTCCGTTTCCGGTGAGAAATAATCGACGCCGTTGTACCCCTGGCTGGATGCCGTCGGAAACTCATCAACCGGCATTGGCTGGATGGCGTTTATCCCCAGGCTTTTGAGATAAGGAAGTTTCTCGACTACATCGAGAAATTTCCCGTTGCCGTTTCCTGGCGGGATATGCCAGACACCGATGTGCAACTGATAGATTACGAGTTCATGGAAGTACGGTGGCCGGAACCCCTGATCGTGCCATGGGAAGGAGTTGGGGTTGACAATTATACACTGGCATTCCGGCCACATGGGTTCATCGGTCAATTCGCGGGCGTACGGGTCGCGCTTCAGCCCTTGAGTGCCTCCGACAGGGCCCACGACGTAGTACATGTATCTCTCGCCTTCCTGCAGCCCCGGGGCGAAGCCACCCCAATACCCTCCACCCATTTGCTGGAGCAGGGCTTCCTGATTGTTCCGCCAACCTCCTCCGGCCGTTGCCGTATAATCCCAGAGTACCCTGACCTCGCGGGCCGCGGGGGCCCAGACCCGAAAAGTCACCCCGTGCCCGGACCTGAGCAGGGTGGCGCCCATGGGCGTCGTTCTATTGACGTGGTTAAGGCTTAACGTCTGCAGGCTGTTCATGGTGTTGACCTCGCTTTGTATGATTATTTCTTTTGGATGGACATTTTGACATCCTGTCTTGAAGAGTGCGATCCCGCTTCCGGAAGTGACCGTTTGTGATCATTAGAGCTTCGCATTTGCTTGACGCCGCCAGCGGTGAGAACCGTGACCGCGGCACGCCACGGATCACAATATCAAGTAATTTTCCGTGATTATGGGGTGGTGCACTGGGTCCCCGGCTGGTTGTCTGATGGGACTGATGGCGGAAGATGTCCTGGTAGAGCTTGGACAAGGTCGATACCGGAACTGAACCTGAACGTGTCGCGAGAGGTCGCCGTGGGGATCACATGCACTTTTTCCCAAAACGTGTCACCGAAGCCGCCCATGCCGCGATTTCCCTCGAAAGGGATGGTTCCGCGGATAATTCCTCCCTCCGAAGTCCGCGGAACCCGGTCTTCGGGTTCGTGAGAAGGACAGGAACAGAGTATATGAGACGTGGTTACAAAAAAGTTACCATTTGGGAAGGCCTTCCAGGTGAAATCCGGACCATCCGTGAAGGAGTGCTTGAATGGGTGTAATACTATTTTGCGTTCGAGGATGATACATCCCCCGTCCCCCATGAGCGGGGCTTACTACCCCTCAAGGCGGACGGGGGGAAGTTACAGGTCCGGGATGGCGTCACCCGGGCCTCCTCCGGTTAGGTAAGCCTTCGATATTGGTCACTCTCAAAAGCTGTTTATTGAGAGTACCGAAGGGTGGATCGGGCCAATTTTCATCGGCGCCTTCACTCTCGGGGTAGATTCTTGAACGCAATTCCGCATAACTCGATGATAGTGTTCACGACGGCTCACGCCGAGGGCAGGAATCATGAAGTCTCATGCGCGCTCGATGCCGGGACCCCCGGCAACCCCCATCCGGAATGCAATCAGGTATCATACCGCCCCCCGCTCATTTGCAGTTGGAGCCCGCGAACTGCCTGTCTCGGGAACCGGGAAAACGAGCGTGAATTCCGCTCCCTTCTTCCACTCACTGTGAACCGTTATTTCGCCTCCAAGATTCTTCATTATCGAGCAGGAAATTGACAAGCCCAGCCCCGTTCCTTTTCCAACAGGCTTGGTGGTGAAAAATGGGTCGAAAATAGATTTCAAATGTTCGGGGGATATGCCCGAGCCGGAGTCTTTAACGGTGACGTAGATGTACCTGGCGCCCGGCCCTGTCCTCGTCCGGATGTGGATAACCCCGCCTTCCTTTTCATCACAGGCATCAACGGCGTTGCCCACAAGATTTATCAGGACCTGGTCCACTTCGAAGGAGTCCGCCGCGACCTTGGGCAGGTCCTCCGCGAGTTCCAATTCAATGTCGATGCCGCCCGTGGCAACCCACCTTTCGAAAAGTCCAGCGACTTCCCTTATGTTATCGTTCAGGTCCACAAGGCGGCCATCGGATGCGTCACGGCGGGAAAATCCGAGAAGCTTGGCCGTAATTCGGCTGCAGCGCTCCACTTGTGATTCGATTTGCTCCAGGGCGCCATCCAGATCGATAGCTCCGGATTGCCCGAGAAGCCTGACCTGGCGCACTAGATCGATCTGGCTTTGTATAACGGCGATGGGATTGTTGATTTCGTGGGCGACCCCCGCGGCCAGTTGGCCTATGGCAGCCATTTTTCCGGTCTGCACCAGTTGCACGTTGAGTTTGCTCAGTTTCTGGTCGCGCTTTTTGATCTCGGCGACGATATAGGCCATTGACGCCGCAACGAACACGAGAATGGACAGAGCGCTGACGCTGAGAAACGTCCATGTGGCGCGGTCGGCGTAGGTCCTGTCGGAGAAGAATTCCTCATAATCCTGCACCATGACCAGTATCCATGCGGGATTTGTCAAACGCGCATAAGCAGCGATTTTCGAGCTATTTACGCCCCCCTTTTTGTCATCGATGATCAGCACTCCACTGTCGCTGTCGAAAAGAGCAGTATCGTAAGGGGATTTGTCCATCATCGTATCTTCGGTCTCCGGCGCGGATTGATAGTATCCTAACGAGTTCAGAAGAAATGCATTGCCCGCTTCTCCTATGATGAGCCGCTTCAGCTTGGAATTAAGAAGATCGGCATTGACCGTAGCCCTAAGAATCCACTTCTTGCCATTTTCAATTCTTGTGACCGCTATGATGATGTGTGGTATATTTCTATATCCCAGGAACAGATCGCTTATGAATGATTCATTTTTCGTAAGTTCCCTGAACCAGAATGTTTGGGAATAATCGTTGGCCATGAGGTCATAAGGTCCGACATAAGATTCATGAAACCCTTTATCGTTAATAATACCGAGGTCTTCATAGTTCTGGACTGATTGATTTGAAATCAGGAAAATCTTGCGAAGATTTGATACATTCTTCAGGTAGTCAATGGAATGCAAGTCCATTATGACATTGAGATCATTAAGCCTTTCCTTGAAATAATCATCTATAATGTCCCTGTTGGCCTCCATTCTTTTCTGGAGAGTAACTTTCATCTTTTCACTGGAGTAATTGAAATAGCTGTCGTGTATCTGCAGGCCTATAAAGCTGAGCGGGATGCACGCACATGCCATGGAAATCAGGAAGAACCTCAGGAAGAGTCTGGCGTACCTGCCGCCACTTTGAAAAGGCCGATCTGAATCCATTCTCAGGCCTCGGGCTGTGGACTATATCTGTGTTTCAACCGCCGATTCCCTCATTCCGGCTGGGTGGAGGAATGGCCGGATTCCTTCCGCTTCTTTCTTTCCCAGGCCGCTGTAATTCGTTCGACAAGGTCCTTGATCTTGACCGGCTTGGTCATGTAATCAAATGCACCGTGGCTTAAGCCCTCAATCCCCGACTCAACCGAGGCAAATCCGGTCATGATTATCACCTCCGGAGAGGCAATCCTGGAGGGATCTATTCTTTTCAGAACGTCTATGCCTGAAAGGCGGGGCATCCTCAGGTCAAGCACGACAACATCATACTCGTCTGCTTCCAATGCTCTGAGCCCCTCTTCACCGTTAGTCGCGATGTCAGCCTTATAGCCCATGAGCTGCAAAATGTTCGAGAGGTTTTTTATGAGAGGGATTTCATCGTCGATAAACAAGACCCTTGGGGTTCTCATGGGCTTACCTCCAGTTGCTCCATGCTTCATCAGATTGAAAAATGCCAATCCTTACCAAGATACATCTGAGGCTCAATATTGGCAAGGTCAAACTCCGGAAGGCAATTTTGCAACTCAAGCGGGTTATTGAAGTGATAGGCCGAAGTATTTAGTAAGCAAAAGCCGTGAAACTCAGATTTTGTCATGGCGGGGGATATACCTTCTTGGATACAATTAAAGCATCTGAATGTTCCATAGTAGTTTCGACTAGTTGGATCTACGCATCGCCCGAGGTTGCATTCGTGGAAACAGGTTTCATGGGAATCTTTACGCCAGGGAGCCCGTATATCCGTATTCGGTATTCATATGGTTGGTTTTTTTGTATATTGCCACGCGCGCGCTTTGGCGTCCTGCCGCTTCATCACCAGGAAGATGAATCACGTGCGGCGGGGCGTGCGGCATTTTGAACCCCGGGCGCTTTCATTCAGGAGACGAGTATGTCGTTTTTTAAGCTGCTTCTGGCCTTCGCTCCATGGTTATCGTTTCTTGTCATTGCCCACGGCAGCCTTTTTCGCCTTAAACTAGGCTTGGTTGTCGCCCTGCTGATAAGCGTCATCATGGGCGTCGCCAGGTTGCACCGGGGCATCATTTTGTGGGCGGGACTGCTTTTTTTCACGTTCACCACGGTTGCCGTCGTTCTGTTCGAGAATATGTGGACCGCACGATACATGGGTATTCTTGCCAGTGGAATGCTGGCTCTTTCCACCTGGATAACCGTCGCTTTCGGTAGACCGTTCACTTTGGATTACGCCCGCGAGCATACCGATCCGTCACTTTGGCGCAACCCGATTTTCATCAGGACCAATGTAATCCTGACCTCGGCGTGGGGCGCGATCTTCACGGTGAACAGCATTCTCGCCTGGGGCAAGATGGAGCGCTTCATCCTGTCCGATTTGGGGTATGAGGTTCTCTCTTATGCCTTGTTGATTGGCACGGTGGGCTTTACGACCTGGTACCCGAATCATGTGCGACGGAAACGGCGGCAGGTGGGAAGCGAAATTGCGAACAGCGGGTCTTAAACGGGTTCATCTGACTCTTACGCAAACCGACGTGGAGAAAAGCCTAATGACCCTGAGGAATTTCATATCGCATTCCTCGCACAGGTACAATCGGCTTCCAGGGAATAAACGCATCCAGAAGGTACGCCCGATTCGTACCACATGGGAACTCTCGCATGCTGGGCAGGTCTGGTTAGTCGCCACTATAACCTGTCTCTCTTAGCAATATTGTGGAGGTTCTAAACGCCGGCACGCAAATCCGCTGGATAGCGAACCTCGAATAAGGCGTTTCATGTTTCCGGACAGCAGGGCATTCTGTTCAGGAAAACCCGCCGCTTGATAGAATGCTCTCACTCTTATGCACTTGCCGGCGGGATCAATGCCATGCTCTGATTGAACACATCCCTCCCATTTTTCCGATAGATAACATCTCGGGATTACACATTTTCTGCTCTGATGCGAACAAGCGCCATATATTAGGCTTTTTCATCATACAAGTAAACAGTGATTCATCCCCAGCCTGACAACAAGATTATGTCGGTCTCGCGCGACAGTGGAGCGCGATCGGCAAGTTTCCGAGAATTGTCAGGCGCCCTGTTTCTCGTCCGGGCATTGTCGGGCGAGTGCATGACCGCTTTGCCGGTAGCAACGGATCAGGGAATACCATTGCCCGAAGAACCGAAAGTCTTGCTGTCGGGTCCTATTCGCATATTGGTCGTTGCCCGGCAACATGCATTCATTCTGAAGAGAAATGTCCGCGTGGGGACGGAGAGACTGAAACGGCGCCGGAAGGCCTGGCGTATCCGTCATGATCGTGACCGGGAGGCGCGCGCGGCGTGAGCATACCGGCGGTGTGCCCGAGGAATGTCTAATGACACGTCTTCTGGCATCTTTTGGAATCGAAAATACAGGCATCCTTGCAGCTTTTATATTGCTGGGCACAGGCGCTGTAGCAGTTCTCGTTGGTTCCGCAAGCTTTCTTGCACATGGTATTCCTCGATTCACACGGAGCCAGGCAGCGGGTCTTTATCGTCTTGCAGCGTTCCTTGCAGCTCTTGACCAGACCGGCGTGGATTGCCGCTTCATCACTCCAGCTCAAGGCGGGCCCATAAAAGGTCAGGCACAGAAGAATACTCACGATGAATGTCTTTTTCATTTTACCCTCAATAAAACAGAAATGCCGGTGGACAGGGTTAAAATCGCCTGGAACGGACGTTGCTTGCGCCGTGCGCCAGAAAGGAAGCAGAATCCTTATATTATGCCTGGTCGTGTATTTCGAGTACAAAATTGACGTTCGAGTGACACTCGAGAGGGAGCACGAAACCTCGCACGCCGGTTCCCATCCGATGCCGCTCTCGGATCCAGCGGACGGGGATTGAGAATACCCTGAGATGTTTAGCACTTTCCATGCCGTAAAACAGGTTGCCTTCGCGTTGTACCCGATACCATTTCCGTCTTACGGTTTGTACAGCGCACTCGGGATTCGGCGTTTCGGATTCTTCCTTGAGGCTCCGATGAAAAAGCGATTGGGAAAAAGCTTGAAGATGGTTCGGTTCGTGTCCCCGAGGTGTGATCGGGCGCCATGAACGCGGCGGCAAGGTCTTTATTTGGGCAGCTTCAGGGGGATCTGGGGGGCATTCATGCTTCGGAGCAGTCTGTAGAGGCTGCTAATCTGCTCCTTGAGGCAGGCAACCCTTGCCTTTTCACTCTCGACATTTCTTAATACAAGATATTCGTGGCACTTGTAATAGAGAGTGTCATACAGGGACATCAGGTCACTTCCTTTGTTCACGATGACCCTCGCCATGGTGGTCGATTATAGCGGTTGTCCGCTTTATCTCATGTATTGGCGCGGACCTGTGGAACCGCTTCCGGAATGAGCATCGATCGCGGCACGGGACTCACGGGGTCTACAATATGCGGTTCCCCCAGCCTCTAAGGCCGAATCGATATCCTTCCAGGTAATAAGCAGGCGAGCCTTGGGGTTTTGGGCTCCAGTCGGAGGAGACCCGGGACGGTGTCGCCCAGTGGTGGGCATCCCGATCTTTTCACATCGGGGTCCCTGCTTTCACGGATATGGCATCACCTCGCCGGAGTCTCTCGCCGCCAGTGGCGAGTATTCAGGGGATCGACTCTGACGGCGTCTCTCTGGCCTTTTCAGTGTGCACCAACTGTATTCCCAGAAGCATTCTGTGCTTCCAGCGCCTTTCCTCTTCCGTATTCGCTGGAAACAACGATACTGCCACCGGCCAATCCAGTCCCAACCTCTCGGAAATATCGAGCATGCACTTGATGCATGCAAATTCCTCGAGAGAGAGTGCATCGGTATCCATCTGGGAAACCCTCCAGAAAATGCAAATATGCCTGCGACAACTTTATCTCAGTTATCTTAACAGGTCCTTGGTTACAAAAAGGTTACACTCTGGATTATTTTTATGGTAGGGGTCAGCCATTGACAGCGGACACTTCGTTCGGCCACACGCACGCGCGAGGCCGAAATACTCATTGCCGCGGCAGAACTCATTGCGAGGTTATGTTTGGCCACACGCACGCGAGGCCGAAATCCAGAAGCAAACGGTCATACGGAGACCCGACCCCGACTTGGCCGCACGCTCGCGCCTGGCGGAGCCTCGTGGCAGGCGGGGGAATTGCTCCCCCGCTGTCCTTAAATGTGAAAAGACTATCTTGGACGCGACTTCGTATCAGAAGAAGCTGAGCCGTATCGCTGGAATGACAACGGAGACAGTGGCAACAGCGCCTTCAAAACTCAGTTTAGCGCTCACTGGCAACGGACTTTCGGCCGGCATCTTTTGTCCTTGTGGGACGACGGTGAGCCTGGCCGCTGCTTTTGCCGTGGCTTCCCTTTGCGCCGGGGCGCGGACCGACCTTCTGGGCGCCCGTTCGGGGTCTCCTGCCGGCGTTGTTCATTGCGCGCGAGGGCTCGAGACCGGGAATTTCTGAAATAGTCAGGCTCTGCCCGATGTAGCGTTCTATCCGGTCAAGATATGGGAAATCGGCACGGGAAGCGAGCGAGATTGCTATCCCGGATTCCTCGGCGCGCCCGGTGCGGCCGATCCTGTTTACATAATCTTCCGCGGAGCGCGGCAAATCGAAATTGATAACGTGGCTGACGCCGTTGATGTCAATTCCACGCGCCGCGACATCCGTTGCCACGAGGATTCGGATTTTGCCCCGTCTCATGTTATCCATGGTGCGGTTGCGGGCGTTCTGGGTCATATCGCCGTGGAGTGCTTCCACGGAATGTCCCTGGATTCGAAGTTCCCTTGCAAGGGTGTCGGCGTCTCGCTTGGTCGCGGAAAACACGATAGCGCGCGTGACCAGTTCGTCGGCGCACAGATGCTTCAGAAGACGTTCCTTGTGCTGCAGGCCGTCCGCGAAATGCAGGCGCTGTTCGATTTTGTCGTGGGTTATCTTGCCCTGGGCAATTTCAATGCGATCCGGGTTTTTCATGAATTTGCGCGCAAGCTTCGTGGGCGCTTCGCCCATCGTGGCGGCAAACAGCAGAGTCTGGCAACCCTCCGGCATGGCATCCGATATGAACTCAACATCATCGATAAAGCCCATGTCGAGCATCCGGTCGGCTTCATCCAGCACGAACAGTTCAACTGTGGAAAGATCGATCCGGCCGCGCCAGATATGGTCGATAAATCTGCCAGGCGTTGCAATGATCATCGCCGGCGACTGGGACAGTGCGCGGATCTGGTCGCCAAACGGCATTCCGCCGTAGATGGCGATGCTGTGTACATTGAGATACCTTGCATAGGTCCGGGCGGCCTGAAGTATCTGGGTGGCCAGCTCGCGGGTGGGTGTGAGCACCACGGTGCGCAAAACCTTCCCCTTGGGATGGGGACGCGAGGACATGCGCTGGAGGGCCGGGAGGACGAAAGCGGCCGTTTTGCCAGTACCGGTATTTGCCGATGCAATCAGGTCCCGTCCGGCGAGCGCCTTCGGGATTGCCTGCTCCTGTACGGGGGTGGGATGGGTGTGGCCGCACTTGGCCAGGGCTTTGAGGATGGGTGGAGCCAAATTCAGTTCATCAAAAGTCATTTATGGTAAAATCCTTGAGTGTTTCTGGGGCCATGAGCCTGATCCGAAAGAACAGCCGACAATGCAAACTGGCGCGCCTGAAGCTCCGCGGGCGAAACCCTGCTCAGAAACTCAGTAAAAAGGTTAAGGACGTGCCGATACGAAAGGACTTAACGCAGAGCGCATCTGGACGGCCGGCACTACATCGTCGCCAACCAGGATGCGTCGCAGCGGAAAGCAATGCAGGGTGCAATGGGGTCAGTGACTGATGGAGATATATTGGCAGGAAATAATGAAGTCGTGTCTGCAAGACCCACCAAAATCTCAAAATTTAAGTTAATCATTATATATTTCTTATTTTGAAAAGCAAACTATTTATATGCCCAATTATCACTCGCCGGCCATTTCTCCAGCATTGAGCAGCCCCTCGGAGTGGTGTAGAGTGGACCTGTGTGCTCAAAGCAAATGAGCGCCTTCGAATCTCATCCGTCCAGGAGTTCTTGTGAATCCGGATCTCTTACTGGTCGCTCCCAACGAGGTTGTGGCGGAAGTTGCCCATATTGTGGCCAGGGAAGGTGAGTTCAACTGCTCCACGCTGTGGAGAAGACTCAAAAGACCGGACCGGAAAAGACATATTGGCCCCGTTGCGGGAACCGGAATAACCACCCGTCATGAACAAACGAAGGAGCATGCGCCTTGGTATGCTATGCCATAATCGGCGATGACCTGAGCGGCGCTGGTGATACGGCGGTTACATTCAGCAATTGCGGCTACAGGAGTTTCGTCATCAACTTTCCCGAGGGGAAGAACCATATTCTCGAAGAATGCGATGTCGTCGCCATTTCGACCAATTCCAGGGAGATGGCTCCCCATGAGGCCAGGGCGAGTGTAGTGGAGGCCTGCCGATACCTGAAAAAGCTGTCCGTGCCGGAGGTTTACAAGAAAATCGATTCCACCTGCCGCGGCCATATTGGGATCGAGCTGGAAGCCATCATGGAGGAACTGGACCTGACGTTCGCTGTCCTCTGTCCGGCCTTCCCCAAGACCGGGCGGCTTGTCAGGAACGGAAAGCTGTTAATAAACGGCGTGGCGCTGGACAAGACGGCCATTGCCAAAGACCCCGGTTTCCCCGTCAGGGAGTCCTACCTGCCGGATATCCTCAAGGCTCAGACCGATCTGCCAGTTATATCGGTGGACCATTCCGTGGTGGCGCTCGGACCGGCGGCATTGACGGAGCACCTGAGGAAACTGGCTGATAAAGGAAGGGCTTTTATCCTTGTTGATGCCTTGGACGAGGGGGACTTGAACACGATCGCCTCGATAGGCATGGAGTCATTACCCCCCTTGATCTTCAGCGGTTCGGCCGCACTGGCCGCCGCCATCGCGCGGAACCGAAAAGAGGCAATCCTTCCCGGCATCCCCCCCATCTGGATCATTGTGGGCAGTGTGCACCCTCAAAATGAGGAGATGGTGAGCTTCCTTCTGAACGACGGCTTGGCCGAGGAGGTCTACCTCGACCCGGTGGAGCTCCTGTTAAAACGGGGAGAGTATCGCGCGCCACCGGATATTCGCGCGGCCCTTCGAGCCCATTCGGACCTGGTCATAAGGACCTGCCGCAATGCCAGTGATCGTGAGAGGGTAAAGAATAAAAGCAGGGAAATGGGGATCAGCGAACCGGAAGCCGCTGAAGCGATTGCGTGTGGTTTACAGTCATTGATGAAAGAGGCAGCCGGGGAACGGCTTTTTGCGGGGCTGATCATCACGGGAGGTGCGACTGCATTGCATATCCTGCGTGGTTTTCAGGGGGTCGGCATCCGGGTTGAGGAAGAACTGGAGCCGGGAGTGCCCCTCGGCAGGATCGTCGGAGGGGTTTTGGACGGGATGGGGATAATCACCAAGGCCGGGGGGTTTGGTTCGGTGGATACCTTTGCCAACGGCATCCGGCTTTTGAAAAAGAAATATATGATGAGAAGGGAAGCGCGGTGACTATGAGACCAATAATTGCCATCACCGTGGGAGATCCAACGGGGATTGGCGCTGAGATCGCGGTCAAGACATTGAGCAAGCCGCGGTATTACGAGACGGCAAGACCAGTGGTGATCGGCGATCGTGAGCGATTGCGCCAAAGCCTGAAATTCGTTGCCGAAAAACTTGAAATCAATCCTGTCGATAATGTGCGGGACGCCAGGTTCGAATATGGCGTCATCGACGTGTTGCATGTGGATGTGCCGGGTGTGGCCGATCTTCCGTATGGAAAAGTGCTTGCGACGGGAGGCGAGGCGGCGGTTCGGTACGTCTTCAAGGGCATCGAGCTGGCCCTGGCCCGGGAAGTTGACGCGGTGTGCACGGGTCCGCTCCACAAAGAAGCGATGCACCTGGCGGGATACAAACAGTATGCGGGGCACACGGAGATTTTCGCCGAAAGAACCGGCACCAAAGACTACGCCATGATGCTCTATACGCAGGGCTACCACGTCATCCATGTCAGCACGCACTGTTCCCTGCGACAGGCCTGCGACAAGGCGACGAAAGAACGCGTGGGGAAAGTAATCGAACTGGCCCACGACATGATCCGGACCTACCACGTTCCGAATCCGGTGATCGCTGTCGCCGGCCTGAACCCACACAGCGGGGAGGGAGGCGCATTCGGAACGGAGGAGATCGAGAGCATCATACCGGCCATCGAGGAAGCGAAGGCGCGAGGCATCGAGGTAATGGGACCGGTGCCCCCGGACAGCCTGTTTGTAAGGGCCGGAAAAGGCCAGTACCAGGTAATGGTGGTCATGTATCACGACCAGGGCCATATCCCGGTCAAAATCATCAATTTTGATGAAGGAGTCAACGTCACACTCGGAATCCCCATTATCAGGACCTCAGTGGACCATGGTACGGCTTATGGGAAGGCGGGCAAGGGCACGGCCTCGCCGGCCAGTATGGAGGAAGCGTTCAAGCTGGCCGTCACCATGGCCAGGAGCAAGTATTACCCGGAATAAAACTGTACGAGGATGTTGCGGGATGAAAGCGGCGGTACCAGGGTTCTGAACAAGTTCCGCAAGCTGAAAGAAAAGCCGTATTGGGGCAATCATCTCTGGGCGGGAGGATACTGTGTTGACACAGTCGGCCTCGATTCAGAGATGATCCAAGGGTACGTTAAGTACCAAGAGGCCAAAGAAAAAGAAGCCGAAAAGCAGCAATACCAATCGAAGAACGTCATGCCGCAAGGGACAACACCCCTTTGCCTCCTCGGGGGGGCAAAGGCACTTTCATCCCCTTGCAGGAGTTAATTTAAAGCCGACCCCTTTGAGGTCGGATGTTTACTGTCGCTTTCCCGGCGCTGGAGGAAATATCCCGCTTTACATTGGTGTGGGTGACCTTTATCGGTGCGTCGATCGCTTTCAAACGCATCGAGCACATGTCTTTCGACTTCCTGCTCGTGCGCTTTCCCGTGAGATTGCGGCGAGTCGTTAAGATTATCCGTGAAGTCATTCTCCTTGCCCTGGTTTTCATCATGGTCTTTTACGGGACAGAGCCGGTTTGGGCCAATCTTGAACAGACCAGTACGCAGGCCAAGGTTCCCATCTGTTACGTCTACATTGTTTTCGCCTTAGCCGGCTTTATCATGTTCATTCATGGCCTTAACCACATCGCCGGACTACTGCGCGGCGAAGAGGAAATTTTTGCGGATAAAGTGGCTTTGGATTAAGAAAACCGATGCCCTTGGAGCAAGGAAACAGCAGTTGTTTTCCTTGCTCCGCTTCCCGCCCGCTCTTGGAACACTTCCCAAAAAGATCGTCCACCTTCAAGACTGATCCGGATGCAATCGGCATTTATACGGATTTGTGTCCAAAAAGCCGCTGCTCCCGGTTGTACCGAGGTAAGAAGCATGAGCGAATATGTTCGTCCTGGCATGGGATGCAATCACGTTGCCGCATTCATTAATGATCGTATACCGAAGTTATTATCAACCTTTTGACCGGCAAAAATTATTGAGCTTTTTTCAATCAGTAATCATTATTACTCCACCAAAACTTACAATCAGTTTGCATTGCTTCATGACGGCAACCCCAATTCAAACATTCATTTACGGTTTTCTCCATACCAATGAAAAAACTCCGCCCATTGCACAACTTTGTACTCAAGTGAAACAATCCAGTTTTCGATTACTATGCATACCAACTTCGCTTTGATTCCGAGAGATAGTGAAGTACGGCTCATATTCGTACGAAATATCGCAGTAAATTCGCTGTAATATTTCAACATGAAAACATTTGTGAAAAAAGGAGTAAACTGATCGGGAGATAATGAGTATTGCATAGCGCTGAAGAGGAAATAAACAATCCATTGGTTTCTCAAGATTGTCGGAGGAGGCATGAAATGAGAAATATGAATCTAAGGACTAAGCTACTCTCGTGCGGGATCATCCTGACTCTGGTTCCATTGGTAATTCTATCCTGTGTCTTCCTATGGCAAAACAAGAAGATTCTGGAAACGTCCGTTGAAGAAAGCAAGAAACTGGCGAGTGCCGATCTGGAGCATATAGCCGATCTTCTCTACAGGACCGTGGCGGCCTCTCACGAAGGCAACCAGTTGCTTTTGAAAAACTCGCTGAATGTGGCCAAGGAGATGGTTGCCTCATACGAGGGGGCCTCTTTGTCCTCGGAAAAAGTAACCTGGGAGGCAGTCAACCAGAACACCAAGGTCGCCGGACGGCTGGAACTTCCGAAGATGCTGGTGGGCGGCAAATGGCTGGGGCAGGTAACACAGATGGGGGAAGCCGTCACCATTGTCGATCAGGTGAAAAAACTCGTGGGCTGCACAAGCACGATTTTCCAGGTGATGAATTCAGAGGGCGACATGTTGCGGGTGGCCACGAACGTTGCCAAGGAAGATGGCAGCAGGGCGATCGGGACTTATATCCCGGCCCGGAATGCGGACGGCTCCACTAACCCGGTCATCGCATCGATAATGCGGGGTGAACCCTACGTGGGCCGCGCCATGGTGGTCGGCGCCTGGTATCTGACAGCGTATGAACCGCTTTATGACGCAAACAAGAGAATAATAGGCATGCTGTATGTGGGGATACCTCATGAGAGTGTCATCAAGGGATTGAAAGAGACGATCATGGGGATAAAAGTTGGAAAGACCGGGTATGCTTTCGTCCTGGACAGTAAAGGAAACTATATCATTTCAAAGGATGGCAAGCGCAATGGTGAAAATATTTATGAGACCAAGGATGCCGAAGGCAAACCCCTGATCCAGGAGATGATCAGGAAGGCCCTGCCGCTCAAGGCCAATGAAACCGTGGATCACACCTATTCCTGGAAGAACGGCGAGGACCGGGTGGCACACGAGAAGGTGACGAAGCTGGCCTATTTTCAGCCCTGGGACTGGATCATCGGACCGGGGGCCGTCAAGGCCGAATTCATGGAGGGAGCGGAAGCCGTCGATAAAATCGGACAGCGCAGCGTGGTTATCATGGTTGGGATTATCGGCCTGGCCACCCTGATAACCATTGGGACCTGGCTGTTGATATCGAGCGGAGTCGCGCGTCCGATCACCCGCATTATCCAAACCCTCGATGACAGCGCGACCAGCGTTTCGTCATCGTCCGGCCAACTGGCGGCTTCCAGCCAGATCATGTCGGAGGGGGCTTCACAGCAGGCCTCATCTATTGAAGAGATCTCCTCTTCTCTGGAAGAGATGTCTTCCATGATTAAGCTGAACGCGGATAATGCCGGACATGCCAATACACTGATGAGTGAAGGCAATGATCACATACGGCAGGCAAGTCATTCGATGACCGGGTTGATCGCGTCCATGGGTGAGATTTGCACGGCAAGCGAAAAGACATCCAAAATTATCAAAACGATCGATGAAATAGCTTTCCAGACCAATCTGCTGGCTCTTAACGCGGCTGTGGAGGCTGCGCGGGCCGGCGAGGCAGGCGCGGGTTTCGCGGTGGTTGCCGATGAAGTGAGAAATCTCGCAATGCGGGCGGCGGAGGCGGCGAGAAATACCTCCAGCCTCATTGAAGGCACGGTGAAGAAGATCAACGAGGGGTCGGACCAGGTTGTGAAAACCAGCGATGCTTTCCAAAAGGTGACGAAGAGTTCGACTAAGGTTGCCGAACTAATAGCGGAGATTGCTTCCGCATCGCGTGAGCAGGCGCAGGGAATCGAGCAGGTCAACAAATCGGTCGCGGAAATGGATAAAATAGTACAGCAGAATGCCTCACAGGCTGAGGAGTCGGCTTCCTCGGCCGAAGAGATGGATGCCCAGGCCGGTCAAATGCATACGGTGGTCGGACAGTTGGCCGTAATCATCGGCGGCGGTAATGAGGGCGCGAAGGAAGCACCGAAGAAAAGCGGCTCCGCGGGGCACGTCCCCAGATTTTTCGTCGGATCGAGACACCACGGGCATGGGAATGGTAATGGCCGGGATGGCACGCATTCGCCGGAGCAACTGGCCGGGGGAGGACGGTTCAGCGCCATCGGCGGAAGGCCCTCGGCGCCACGCGCCGATGCCCCGGAAACTCGTGCCCAGTGAATTGGATGATCAGGGCGATTTGATCATGGATTTCGATGTAGTCCCAAGGTAACACACTCCGGATCGTGCCGCCTGTCCCCCCATGCCGGGGGGACAGGCAAAAATCCCTCCAGGCGGCCGAGAACCTCGGCATTTTATTCCCCGATAAATAACTGTCCGGATCTTAGCGTGGAATGCGGTGCATTGCGCTCACGCGCGGTTTGAAGGATGTGTCGCCCTTCACTCCCGGCCGGAGATTTCTTGAATGCGCGGCGGTATTAATGAAAGAAGTGCGAATTTCAGTCAGGCCGCTGCCGGAAAGCTGTTGAGCCCGAGCCCGGATATTCCGATTTCCTGTTCTGTCGCATTGGGTTGCGGTATTCGAGACCGGCCGACACCGGTCCACGGGGCCTGATTGGTAATCATTAATGAAAGACTGACCCTCGCGGACCGGGCAAGCCCGCCCCCTGTTCTCACCTGGAAGCATGGAAGGGAAAACATGGCATGCCGGAATGCGGGAAACCTTAACCACTCAAAGACTGTACATGCCGTAATGTCCAGCACCATGACCAGCGCCCGGTATGATAACGCCGATCGAAAACTCGCGGAAGACGCGCTTCGCGCGAGCGAAGAGCGCTATAGGGAGCTTTTCGAGAATGCGACAATGGGCATTTTCCATTCTCTTCCCGAAGGCAGGTTCGTGAGGGTCAATCCAGCCATGGCAAGAATGGTCGGCTATGGTTCACCCGATGAGATGGTTGCCTCCATTACGGACATAGCCACCCAGCTCTATGTCGATCCCAACATGAGAAAAGAGGTGCTCGCCAGAGTCGGGGACGGGCAATGGATTCAGTCGGAAAACCACTTCTGGAAAAAAGACCATACCACGATGTTCGTCAACTATTCTCTCCGTGGCGTCCTTAAGCGGGATGGAACCGTAGACTACATGGAGGGGTTCATAGAAAACATTTCCGCCCGGAAGGAGGCCGAAGAAGAACAGAGGCTCACTCTCGAGTTGCTCCATCTCATCAATTCCGCGGCCCGCACTATCGACCTGGTGCCCGTGGTGGCGGCATTTCTCAAAAAACGGTTTGCATGCGATGCCATCGGCATTCGGTTGCTGGAAGGTAATGACTTCCCCTATTTTGAGACAGCCGGGTTTCCGATGGAATTCATATTCGCCGAAAACAGCCTCTGTGCCAGGACCAGAAGAGGGGAGACCATCCGCGACAGAAGCGGCATGCCCGTTCTGGAGTGCCTTTGTGGAGCTGTCGCGCGGGCGGATTTTGATGCGGGCGATCCATGCTTTTCTGAATACGGGAGTTTTAGCACGGGCAGGATGAGCCGGATTGTGGCGCAAAATGCGGGGATGGGCCGCGAGGTGGGCGTGCGCAACGGCTGCGCCGCCTGGGGGTATGAATCGGTAGCGCTGGTCCCGCTTAAAATGGGCGATAAGAGGCTGGGACTTTTGCAGTTGAACAACCGGAGGGAAGACTCTTTCCTTCCGGGCACGATCTCTCTTCTGGAAAGAGTGGCGGACAGAATCTCGATCGCTTTGGCGCGGGTGCGAGCGGAAGAAGCACTGCAGAAGGCCCACGTCGAGTTGGAACAAAGGGTGTTGGAACGGACCACGGAACTGGTCAGGACGAATAAACAACTGAACCGGGAGATAGAGGAGCGCAAACGAACGGAGGAGCAGCTTCAGGAGAGCAAAACAACGCTCCAGATGGTCTTTGACGGTATATCGGAGCCGCTGGTCATGCTGAATGGAAAGATGCGCGTCCAGATGCTCAATCGCGCGGCCAGGGAATATTTCAGGCTCCATGAATACAAGGAAGCGCTGGGCAAGAAGTGCTTTGAAGGACTCCGAGGCCGATCGGAACCGTGCGGTGGATGTGAACGGCCTTTCTGTGACCTGAATGACTATTCGGGCGCTTATGAGCGTAAGTGTCCGACAGATCCGAACAAACTGGAAAGAGTCGTCGTCTACCGGTCTTTGCATGAGTCAACCGGTGAGGAAGCAAGCATCATACGAATCAGCGATATCACAAGGGCGAGGCTCATGGAGAAGCATTTGATCCGGAACGAGAAGCTCGCTTCCCTCGGCCTTCTTCTCTCCGGTATCGCTCATGAAATCAACAACCCTAATAGTTTCATATCATTTAATATCCCGATTCTCAGGGATTATCTCAACATCCTGGCGCCCATAGTGGATGTGCATGCCGCCGCGAACCCTGAGTTCAGGCCCTACGGCATGTCTTATCAAGAATTCCGGGAGGACCTGTACAAGCTTGTAGACAATATGGAGCACGGATCGGGCAGGATCAACGCCACAGTGGCCCGGCTAAAGGAATTTGTCACGAGAAGGGAAAACGTCGAACGGCAGAGGGTTGATCTCAGGCAGATTGTGGAGAAGGCCGTAATGCTGTGCCGATCCGAAATAAATAAGAGGGTAAAATCGTTTTCCGTCAAGATTCCCGAAACACTCTCTCCGGTTGAGTCAGATCCGGATGCACTTGAACAGGTCATCATCAATTTGCTGATAAACGCCGCCCATGCCGCCGACAAGGATGAGTCATGGATCGTGCTGGAGGTCCTTTCGGGCTCGGAACCACGGTACTGCGCAATAGAGGTGAGCGATAACGGCCATGGAATGGACGAGGCGACCAGGCGCAAGGTTTTCGACCCCTTTTTCACCACGAAATCGACTATGAAGGGCACGGGGCTTGGGCTTTATCTCTGTCATAATCTGATGGAGGAGCTTGGCGGGAGAATTGAAGTGGAGAGCCAGGCAGGCACGGGGAGCACTTTCCGTGTCATTCTCCATGGCGATGCCGGTTTCAAAATATAAGTATTCATTTTAATGGCAACCGCGGGAGTTACATGCAATGAGCATCAGAATAATGGCCGTGGATGACGAGCACGATTTTCTCGAGAGTATCAGAAGAGGCCTCTTCACGGCGGGGTACAGGGATGTGAGTCTTGTGGGCGATCCCATGGATGCAGCGGCGGCATTCGAGAGAGGAGATATCTATGATATCGCCCTTATCGACATGACCATGCCCGGCCTGAGCGGCATGGAACTCCTGGGAATCATCAGGAACCACAGTCCCGGAACGGAATGTATCATGGTTACGGCCGTGAATGAGACAAGCGTTGCCGTGGAATGCATGAAGATGGGGGCTCGCGATTACCTGACCAAACCGGTTTCAAGGGATGACCTTGTCTTGAAACTGGCGCATGCCTACGAGCGGAAGCATCCACTCGATGCCCTTGAAACGGGGGACGGCGAATTGCTCCCCGGGTTGGTAAACCCGCAGCATTTCGCGAACATAGTCACCAGGTCCCCGAAGATGCTCACGATATTGAAGCAGGCGGAATGCCATGCGATGAGCGATGTGCCTGTTCTGATAACCGGAGAAAGCGGCACGGGGAAGGAACTCCTCGCGAAGGCGGTTCATGCGGCCAGCCCGAGATCGCGTTTTCCGTTCATGCCGGTCAATATGGCATCCCTGTCCGCGAGTCTTTTCGATGCCGAGTTCTTCGGCCATGCGAAAGGTGCTTTCACCGGCGCTGAGAACGATCGGGCCGGTTACCTGGAGTGTACAAATCAGGGCACGCTTTTCCTGGACGAGGTTGGCGTCCTTCCCCTGGATCTCCAGGGCAAGCTTCTCAGGGTGCTCCAGGAAGGTGAGTATATAAAAATCGGTACCAGCAGACCGCGGAGAACCGATGTCAGATGTATCGCCGCAACCAATGAAGACCTTGAGAAGATGACAGCCAGGGGGCTCTTCCGAAAAGACCTCTATTACCGGCTCAAAGGCGCATGGTTGCGGGTTCCCCCCTTAAGAGAAAGGCCCGAGGACATACCGTTGCTCACGGCCAGGTTCCTGAAGGAGCTGGGAGCCATGAGCGGCGGTGGAATCGATGCGGAGGCGCTTTCGGCTCTGACGGGCTACGACTTTCCCGGAAACATTCGGGAACTCAAGGCAATCTTGCATGCGGCGGTCAATCTGGCCGGGGACCGAGGGATTTCCAGGCGATTTCTCCCGGACCATCTCGCGAGCCGCAAGGCGTCTCACAGGCCCGCTCCGCCGGGCCGCGACGGGGCAAGCCTGGCCGACGTGGAAAGGTCGCACATACTGAAGACCTACAGGCAGTCCGGTATGAACAAGGCCGAAACGGCAAGGCTTCTCGGCATCGGCATCAACACGCTCCGAAGAAAACTCGAGATATATGGCGAAAAATGAAGACTCGCCCAAAATGGGGCGTCCCAAAATGGATCTGTCTCGCATAACTCATCGTATACACAATTAATATATTCCTATTACCTCCAACTTTGGGACCCCCTGCCGCCGTCTCCCGCACAACGGGTACTTCACCGATCCCGGCGTCCCTCCAGTCTATCTAATTGAATATGCAAAGTTTATTGCTCGCGTTGCGATCGGGGCACAAATAGTGCTCTATCCAAAAGCCGCCGCCGTTGAAATGCCGACCTGACGCCAGGGTTCAACGGCAGGCATATTACCGCCACGAGGAGCCACTGGGATGAACATACTGGTTGTCGACGATGAAACCGACCAGGTGGAAACATTGGGGAGAGGTCTGAGGAGCAGGGGACACCGTGTCTACGAGGCCACCAACCCGCGGGAAGCGCTCAACCTGATCCGGGGCACATCGGAGATCGATATGGTGATAACGGACTATGTCATGCCGATGATGAACGGAATCGAGTTGCTGGAGGAAATTCGAAGGATCAGGCCTTCCCTGATGGTCATTCTGGTGACTGCCTATGGGCAGAAGGGACTTCTGGCCGCTGCCTCTCAACGCAACTGCAACGGCTATCTCGAAAAGCCCTTCACTCCGGACCAGTTGATGCGGGAAATCGGAAGAGTGGAACAGCATGCGGACAGCACGCCAATTCTGAATACATCCTCCATATTGTGAAAGGAGAAGGTATGCTCAACAGACTCACTATAGGAAAGAAGATCGGTCTGGGATTCTTGTCGGTCCTGCTTTTGCTGGTGGTCGTTGGTGTAATCGCGGGCATTGCGCTGGATCGGTCTTCCGAAGGTTTCACGAGCTATCGGATCCTGTCCGGACACTCCAACCTGGCCGGACGATTTCAGGCAAACCTCCTACAGGCGCGCTTCGATGCCAGGGGATATCTCCTGGGCAACCAGGAATCGGATCTTAAGAGCTTCGAGGAACGCTGGGGCAAATTGACGGAACTGATTGGACAGACACAAAAGGATGGCGCCGATTCGAGTGATGCAAAACAAATCGGGGAGGCCGTCACCCTGATGAAAGAGTACAGACAAAGCTTCGATAAGATAGTCGAGCTTCAGACGCTTGGAAAGAAGCTGTTCGCGGAATTCAACGCCGCGGGCGCGCGCATGGAAAAGGCATTATCGTCCTTGATCCACACCGCCATGGAGGGCGGGAATAATGAAGCCGCCGGGCAGGCTGAACGGGCTCTGAGGGAGATGTTTCTCGGAAGGCTGTGTACCAGCCGGTATCTTGACACACACGACGTGGCGCAGATAGACCAGGCGCGCGAAGAGCTAGGGAAGATGCGCGACACGCTCGACTCGGTTGGTGCGAAAGTCCGGGATGACGAGTTGCGCAAAATCCTGTCAACGGCAGCTCAGGCCAGGGACGAATACCTGACGGGGACCGACAGGCTGGTTGCGGCCGTCGCGCGGAGCGAGCAAATTCTGGCGTCGCTGAATGAAATCGGGGCGACCATCGGGAAAAACATCGAGGCGGTAAAGCTTGATGTCATCTCCCGGCAGGACAGCCTCGGGCCGAGACTTCAGGCGGCAAACGACCGTTCCATAATGCTCATGCTCGCGGTCGGCGCCGGGGCGCTGCTTTGCGGGATATGCTCCGCCTTCTTCATCGCCCGTGGGACAACCCGCGACATCCGGCAAGTCGCCGATGGATTGGCGGAAAGCGCCGAACAGGTTGCGTCCGCATCCGGGCAGGTTTCAACCTCCAGCCAGCAGCTTGCCGGGGGAGCCTCGGAACAGGCGGCGTCGATTGAAGAGACATCATCATCACTCGAGGAAATGTTTGCCATGACCCGGCAGAATGCGGAAAGTGCCAGACAGGCCAATATCCTGATAACAAAAACCAGGCAGACGGTCTCGCGCGCCGAGGAGTCAATGCGGCAATTGACCCATTCCATGGGTGAGATCTCACAGGCGAGCATGGAGACTTCCAAGATTGTCAAAACAATCGATGACATTGCTTTTCAGACGAATCTTCTGGCGCTGAACGCGGCTGTCGAGGCCGCGCGCGCGGGGGAAGTCGGCGCCGGATTCGCGGTTGTCGCCGAAGAGGTGAGAAGCCTCTCCATGAGAGCGGCCGCGGCTGCCAAGGACACTGAAACCCTCATCGAAGGCACGGTCAGGAAAGTCAACGAGGGGTCGGAACTCATGGGGAGAACTGGAACGGAGTTTCGCGATGTCGCCGACAGCGTAGGGAGAACAAGTGATTTGGTGGGCGAAATTGCCGCCGCGTCCTCTGAACAGGCGGGAGGGATAGAACAGATAAACAAGGCTGTGGGTGAAATGGACAAGGTTGTCCAACATAACGCGGCCGATGCCGAGGAAACCGCGGCGGCGGCCGAGGAGATGGACGCGCAGGCCGGCCGCATGAAAGAGTTGGTGGACAATTTGAAGGGTCTGATCACGGGCCATGGCGGCAACGGCGCCGGAAGCGATCCGTCGAAAGGAGCAAAAGGACTTTTGAACAGACCAGCGGCAGTCAAAGCTATTGGCGTTTCCCGGAAATCGTGAATTGGATAGAAGGGCAGCCGGTTCCAGGCGCTCGCGCTCGGACCGGCTAGTCTTTCTCGTCTCTGTGCTGCCTGCCGCGGAATACCAGGCGTATGGGCGTCTTATCCAGCCCGAAGCTTTCCCGGAAGCGATTGACCAGGAAACGCTCGTAGGAAAAATGGATGCTGTCGGGGTAATTGCAGAAGATCACGAACATGGGTGGCCGCACGCCTGCCTGGGTGGCGTAGAAGAACTTCAGCCTCCGTCCCCTGACCACGGGGGGCTCGTGGGCCTGCATCGCTTCCTGGAGCGCCCGGTTCAGTATGCCTGTCGTGATCCTGCGGCTGTACTGCTCGAAAACGTCCTGTACGGCGGGCATGATTTTTCCGACTCCCTTGCCGGTGAGGGCCGAGAAGGGCAGGATCGGAGCAAACGGCATAAACCGGCAACGGTACTTGATGTCTTCGAGGAAGCTCTTCCTGAGTTTCGGGTCGGACTCAAGTTCGTCCCATTTGTTTATACCGACTATGCATGCGCGGCTGCGCTCCTTGATGTATCCCCCTATGTGCAGGTCCTGGTCGGCCACACCCTCGGATGCATCAACCAGCAGGATGCAGATATGACTCTTCTCGATTGTCTGCAATGCCTTGATTATGCTGATTTTTTCCAATTTTTCCCGGGTCTTGCCCTTCTTCCTTATCCCCGCGGTATCGATCAGCAGATACTTCCTGCCCGCGCGTTCGAATGCAGTATCCACGGGGTCCCTCGTGGTTCCGGGTATCGGACTCACAATCACTCTGGGAGCCCCCAATATCCGGTTGACGAGTGTCGACTTGCCGACATTGGGCCGTCCCAGTATCGAGATCCGGACCTCGGAAACCTCCTCCTCCGTGTCTTCGGCCGGGAGGGATTCCGGTATCAGTTCCACGATATCGGAGAGCAGATCACCCACGCCGAAACCGTGCGATGAACTGATGGGGTAGAGCTTCTCAACGCCGAGTGCGTAGAACTCATCAAGACTTCTTTTGTGTTCGACGCCATCGATCTTGTTTACCGCGAAAAAGATCGGCTTGGAGGTGCGGCGCAAGGTATCGAAGAGCGCCGGATCTTCCGGATGCAATCCCGTTTTTCCGTCTGCGACGAAGAGAAGTATATCGGCCTCTTCGAGCGCGTGGAAAATCTGTTCGCGCGTGTGCTCATCGAAAATGGACTCGTTCGTTGTCAGAAAACCCCCGGTATCGACCAGAGTGAAGTCCTTTTCGTCCCATGTCGCGGAGGCGTAGTTGCGGTCCCTTGTCACGCCGGGCAGGTCGTCCACGAGCGCCCGGCTGCTCTTGCTGATCCTGTTGAAAAGAGTGGATTTACCCACATTGGGCCGTCCCACTATTGCTATGATCGACATTGTGTCCTGCCTTGTCTGATACGGAGTTACCTTCAAAAAGCCGTTGTGTCCCCGATTCGAGCCGGGCGGAGCAAGCTCCGCGCACGCGCGGCAAGGCGTGGGCAAGAAAGGGGAGGATCGCACGCAATGCGTCACCCCGGCTGGAGCCGGGGCCGGGATCTTTGCCGTGAAAATGGCAGGAGGGCTCCGGGTTCCGGCCTTTCCCGGAATGACGTGGATTGACGGGCGAGACAGTGACCTGCTCCATTGATATTGTTCATTCCAAAGAGCTATTCCATGAGGGAGGCCTCGATGCATGCGTGGGAGTGCACGCCCTTCGAGCCTCCGGGATGAGCATTTTGTTTGGCGCGATACGGTGTGACTGTATTGTGCCGCACTTACCGATTGCCCTGAATATAGTATAGACGGGGCTTCCTCCAGGGAAAACCTCTCCCGGCGTTTTATTCCGTTTCGCGATGTTGAAGGGTGCACTAAAAAGGATCTCGGATCAATGGAAAAGGGCGCCGGATTAGTTGGAGACGCAGATAATGAAGACCGGGTGCGTGGCTGCGTCGAAAGCATACACCTCCCACCGTTCGTATCCTTCGGGGAGGCAACGAAGCCGGATCGCGGCGTGGTATAAGCTCCTGTTTTTCAAAGCTTCCATGATGGGCTTCCATTCGGCTGCATGCAGTGGAGGAAGTGCGCGTCCGATTGTGAACAATGATGAATATGCTTCCCGGTTTCGGGGCGCACACATCTTTCGTGCCTCACTCTGAAAAGATAAGTTTTTGAATTTAGTGGCGATTATGATTCGGCGCCATAAAAGAATAATTTCACTATCGGACAACGCCGGCTTCCGTCTCGATGTTTGGTGTGTGATTCCGGATGGATGCGTAATGATGCGTTTATTGTGAAAAATATTTGCATCTTCGCTATTATTATGATAATTAGCACAATGAAGCATAAGGGGATTTGACGGTGGTGTGTGAAATAAAGAATTACAGGACTGGCAGGGTAGTGTGTCTTTTCTCTAGCTGAAATGGGATAGCGGATATCATGCTGTGGCTCGTTCCGATTTCCTGCGCAAGTTCTCCAGTCGGCATTCCAGTGGACCAGTGAATTGCCGACCGCGTCCGGGAGTCTTCCCGCAGCACGAAATGTTTCGCCCTCCCTTTGAAAATCAAGGCACCCTGATACTACTAGCATCTAATGTGAGTTTTGGGAATACCGTGATCGTCGTCCCTGCTCCAGGCATTGGGGACTAAACTATTTTGGCATGAACACTCCCCACCTTACCACATAAAATGGAGACTTTTTGAAATCATGCAGCAGCCCAGTTTGAGCCCTGATTTCAGTTTTCTGGAAAAAGCCGAAGCCGCGGGACCTTTCAACGCGGGGGAATGTTTCCAGTGTCGGAAATGTACAAACGGCTGCCCGGCTTCTTTCGCCATGGATCTGTTTCCCGACCAGGTAATCCGTCTGGCGATTCTGGGCCAGAAGGATGAAGTCCTGCGGTCTCGCACGATCTGGATCTGTGCGGCCTGCGAGACGTGCAGCACGCGATGCCCCAATGGAATCAAGATCGCGGAGATTATGGATCATTTCAAGGAAATGGCCATAAGGGAAGGGGTTTCGGTGGCACAGCCGCAGGTGGCGGCCCTTCACAAGACTTTTCTGGACAATATACGGCTTGCCGGACGGGTTTTCGAGGGAGGCCTCGTTGCCGCCTATTGGTTCAGAAGCGGCCAGGTGGGGAGCAAGCTCAAGACAGGGAGCCTGAGAGCCGAGATGAAGCAGGGTCTTCAGCTTTTCAAAAAAGGCCGCCTGTCACCATTTCCTAAAACGATTAAGGGAAAAGCCCAGGTAAGCGCCATTCTACGCTCATCCAAATAGACAGGGACCGGATCATGAAGGTAACGTACTATCCTGGTTGTTCTTTGGAAGGCACCGCTCGGGACTATGCGGATTCGATCGAGGGGGTCTGCGAATCCATGCAGATCGAACTGCAGGAGATCCCGGATTGGAACTGCTGCGGGGCGACAGCCGCCCATAGCATCAATCACAAGGCGAGCATCGATTTGCCCGGTCGGAATCTCGAACAGGCCGGATTGTTGCGGAACGCGGATATGCTGGTTCCGTGTCCCCTGTGCTTCAACCGCATGAAATCCGCGGCCCATGAGCTCAAGAAGGGAAATGGCCATGGATTCCAGACCCGGCTGGAGTCGGAATTGCCCAAGATATGGGACCTGGCCAACTTCTTTGCGACCGGGGAGATGCTGGAAAAACTCGCCGCCGCCATAAAGACGCCGCTAACGGGACTCAAGGTCGTTTCCTATTACGGCTGTATGGCGAGCCGGCCCCCCGAAATAACCGGGGCCACCGACTATGAAAATCCACAAAGCATTGACAAGATAGTGAAAACGCTTGGCGCAACTCCGATCGACTGGCCCTACAAAACGGATTGCTGCGGCGCCAGCCTCATGTTATCGCGCCCGGACATGGGCTACAAAATGGTTGCCAAGATGTTGGACATGGCACGGCGCGTCGGGGCTCAGGCGGTTGTGGTTTCCTGTCAGATGTGCCAGACCAACCTCGACATGTACCAGGAAAGAATCGAAGC
>JBDKTY010000118.1:0-1785 GCA_039679945.1 Syntrophobacter sp.
CCATTCAGGTCGGCGGCAGAGTCAACCGGCATGGTGAGTATAATGCGCATGGTGGTGGTGAAGTCTATGATTTTGCACTTTCCGGCGCTTGGATAACCCAGCATCCTGCGGCTGCCGTTTCTGCCGAAGTACTTCGGGACCTGATGGATCGGGGCGAATTGAATAAAACATCTCCGGCCGATATTGTTACCGAAGCGATGAAACAGGAATTGAGGTACTCGGGGTCGCTCCCCTCCGATCTCATTCAGGCGGAAAAAGAAAAGAATTACCCGAAAGTTGAAGAACTCGGCCGGGTTATCGATACAGACACTCGATTCGTGATAATCGATCCGCGTCTGGAGGAAGCATTGAGGAATCATGAGAAGGTTGATTTTAATTCCCTGCTCAGGGGCAGTGTTCAGATGTGGTCCAACAAAATCAATAGCTTGGGACTGAAACAGATTACTCGATATGGACGTGCATCTGACATGTATTCTTGGGAATATGAATACGATCCGGATTTCCTGGGCTACATGGCTGGTGTGCTGAGGCACGAAACATTTCTATCCGAAGGCGGAGCCATTATTTAGGCTGCAATGCCAAATCAAGAGCTTTTGGGCTTTCCAGGCTTTCCGGCCCTCCGGATGCGTACCCCAAAAGGAGAATTCGCCCTGAGCTACTCTGAAGAGGAACTATTACCGTTATCCGCTTTGCAGCACAGAACCTTTTGCGAGAGAAAGTGGGCCTTGATTCATGTCGAGCGGGCATGAGATGAAAATCGCCTCACCGCGGAGGGGCGGGTTAGGCAAGAACGGGTGCACGGGGCGGGGGAAAGAGTCGCGGGGCGGCGATACACTCCTTTGAACTGGGAATCAGCGGGAAGGCAGACGTGGTGGAGTATCATTGCCTGCCAGAGGACTCCTGGAGGTCATGCCCGGTCGAATACAAGCGAGGGAAGCCCCCGCCAGACGAGTGCGAAAGGTTCAGCTTTGCGCCCAGGGGCTTTGCCTCAAGGAGATGTGCGACACGGACGTTCACGAAGGCGCGCTCTTTTATGAATGGGAACAGTGCCGAACGCGGGTGGTTTTCACGGAGGAACTCCGGGTAGATACCGAGGATGCCGCAAGGCGTCTGCATGAATTGATCGTCTCGGGCAAAACGCCTGCCCGGGAATATGGCAAGAAATGCCGTTCCTGTTCGTTAATGGATGCATTCCTGCCGCGTCTGAGCGCAGCAAAGTCTTCGGTATTCCGCTACATGACTTCCGTTCTGGAGGGGGCGTGAAAAATCATGGAAATACCCTGTACGTGACCACTCAGGAGCATACCAGGGCGGGCAGAACTCATCTTCGGCGGGTGGCCAGGATGTGTGAAGACTACGGACAGCGGGTCCGACTGTCCCTTTTTGATTGCATCGTGGACCCGGCCCACTGTGCTGCGTTTCGGCAGAAACTGATCGACATCATCGTCCCGGATGAAGACAGCCTGCGGTTCTATTTCCTTGGTTTGAACTGGCGCGGCAGGGTGGAACACGTCAGTGTCAAGCCGACCCTCGACGAGGATGCGCCGCTCGTCGTGTGAACCGGCTTCCGCGAACCCCAAGTTGATGCGAAAACATCAGGGGGTTCGCGGGAGGGTTAAGTCGCTGATTTCGTATATGCACTTGAATCAGCCGGGAATAAGATTGCACGCGCGGGATGCGGATGTGCGGCAGTTCGCGGAAATTGCCCGCCAACCGCTGAACGGGCGGGCATTTGCCTCCCGGTAGTCGCTCCCCGCACGGGAGCGTGGATTGAAACGTGTGGGG
>JBDKTY010000119.1:0-18699 GCA_039679945.1 Syntrophobacter sp.
CACAAATCTAATTTGCGTTCAAGAGGATATACCCCCGTTCGCCCTGAGGTATCGAAGGGTAGAACGGGTCAATTCTGAACGGCATCTTCAATTTAGGGATAGACTCATCTTGAACGCAACTCCGTATAAAAGCGGCGCTCGATCAGACGGGCAAATCACACAAAATGTAGTGCGAGCAGGTTTTCCAGGAAAAAAGGCCCAGACCGGCACAAGCGGAATGGTCTCCCTGGGATCAGTTTCATAGTCTTATTCTTAAAGTGTTCCGTGGCCAAACAGATGCCAGACCATCCCCGCCAATGCCCCTACCGGCACGAGGTAGTGCATCGGGATACGGAATTTAAGCGCAAGGCCGAAAGAAACGAGCGCCAGGGCGGCGGCAAAATAATCGAATACTCCTTGAGCTGGAAACAGGACCTTTTGTCCAAAGAAAACCGCCAAATTCACGATAACCCCGACAACTGCCGCTGCGACACCAACGAGAGCAGCCTGTATCCGACGATGTCCCGAGAGCAGTTCGATGTATGGAGCTCCCAGAAAAATAAAGAAAAAACACGGGAGGAAGGTCATATAGGTCGCGATAAGCGCACCGAGAGTAGCATAAAAGAGCGGGTGGAAATTACCGTGCATATTCCACGCGGCGATGAAACCGATGTATTGCGTGACCATGATGAGCGGCCCCGGAGTTGACTCCGCGAGCCCAAGCCCCTGAACCATCTGATGCGCATCCAGCCATCCGTAGTGATTTACAGCCATATCCGCAATATAGGTCAAGACAGCATAGGCCCCCCCAAATGTTACGAAAGCCGCCTTGGAAAAGAGGATTGCCTCCTGCACCAGTACGTCCAGCGGCCCTTTCCACACCCACAATGCAGCTACAGGTATCCCCCAGAGGAGGAAAAAGATGACGAGCAGCTTCAGATTGCGCCATATCGAAGGCCGACCGTTTTGATTTTGAGAGTTTCCCTGGCTCTCCGCATCCGTAGACATATCGTGGCCGATCTTACAAGAAGCAAAGACATGAGGCCAGAATCGCTCCAATATGGTTCCACTCAACGCGGCAGTACCTATGACATAAGGGAAGGGGACATCAAAAAAATGCAGCGCCACAAAGGCTGCACCAGCATAAGCGGCAAGCCCCCAATGGCAGAGGGTTTTCTTTCCAATGCGCAAGACCGCTGAGGCAACTATTGCAATAACGACCGGCTGTACCCCGTAGAGGAGCCCGCGTATGGCAATGACATCGGAAGAAACTACCACCATCCAACTCAAGGCGAGCAATACGAAAATCGAGGGTATTACAAAAAAGCTTCCCGCAACGATTCCCCCGAGAATTCCGTGGAGACGCCAACCGATGTATATGGCGAGTTGCTGTGCTTCAGGACCGGGAAGGATCATGCAGAAATTGAGCGCCCTCACGAACTGGCTCTGGGATACCCAGCGCTTGCGGTCAACCAATTCGTGCTGCATCATGGCAATCTGCCCGGCAGGTCCCCCAAAATTGATAAATCCGAGCTTCACCCAGAACTTCAAGGCTTCTTTAAATTGAAGCCGACCGGGAACCGCACTTGCCTCGGTTTTCATTCGTAATCTCTTTCTAAACATATCCCTTAGGATAAATAGGAATCGGATGCCGAGACAGGAGAGAAACCGCGCTTCCTCAACCCCCGAATTGAAAATGCTTCTTCCCGCCGAAAACAGCAGCACATAATGGTCGGTAAGTTTCTACCGGGCGCCGGGGTTGAACACCAGATCATGCGCTTTGTAATTATTTCGACTCGTTCCTAAGACTTCGCCCACAAGTTCGATTTTCTTCGATAATGCGCAGCTCGCGGTAAACTCATAGAGCCATTCATCTCCCAGTTTTTCTTTAACAATGCAGCCCGGCTCCAGGTTCACTCCAACGGACCGCATGCCTTTGCCAACTGGACCGGCAAAAGGTACTGCATTCCTTTATCCGTAAGGTCCCGGTCCGCGGAAGACGATCCGGGATTCTCGAATTCAATCCGTGGAAAGATCGAAGTGGAGGCCGCCAGGGCAGAGCGCGGGTTCACAATAAGGATCAAAAAAGCGATGGCTATGCGTCTCATCAGGTTCTTACTTTACGGCAAGTGAAGTTCGGCTTTATTCATTTCCGTCTGATCGGCGGTGAATGTGCGTTTAGTTGCCGGAAAATATCCGGAAAGTTCATCGCCGCCCTTTTGCTGACGGAGGGATTATCGATTGGAAATGTCAACAAACTAATGGCCCATCTGGGATAATCAATGCTTTAAGGATGGCTCGCTATGCAACTCCCTGCCGGGCCAACCTTATTGGCTCAGAGGGAAGCGAGGGAACAAGGAGTGCCGGCCCCATGTCGAAATCACTCCAGATCGCCGCAGCAGTGAAGGGAAGGCGATTCCATTCATAGGCTGATGAGGCGGCGAATCAAAATGCTCCCTTCTGGTTCAACCCGAGATATGCAAAATTTTCGTTTATAATTAAATGATATGCGTGGTATCTGTTCTAAGCAGGGCTGCTTTTTGGGGCGTTTTGATGCCAGGCAAGGCCCGGCATTGCCCCCTCTCGATTGAGCGGATGCGAAAGCCTTTAGCTCCACACGTTGCATAACGGGGAAAACTCATATGAACTGGTTTCAATAGTCTGGCGCCTCCGAGGAAACCAAGATGAAAAAGAAAAAGTCGAATACGCAAGTGCGACCCGAAAGCGAGATCGCGGCCAAGTCCTTCCCTATCGTCGCTCTTGGGGCTTCCGCGGGCGGACTCGAAGCGCTGCAGGTTTTTTTCGACAACATGCCTCCCGACTCCGGTATGGCTTTCGTGGTCATCCAGCATTTGAATCCTAAAGGCAAGAGCATGCTGGGGGCTATCCTGCAAAAGCACACGCAAATGAAGGTCCTGAATGCAGACGACGAGATTGAGGTCGAACCGAACCGCGTTTATCTCAATCCCGCCGGAAAGGACGTCGGTATCTTCAACGGCGTTATTCAACTGACGGACCCCGTCAAAACACGAGGGATCAGCCTCCCTATCGATCACTTCCTACGGTCCCTGGCTCAAGACAAGGGGGAGAGAGCTCTTTGCGTCATTCTTTCGGGCACGGGGAGCGACGGCACCCAGGGCCTCAAGGCAATCAAAGAATCAGGGGGAATGACCATTGTCCAGGACCCCGAGAGCGCAAAATATGACGGAATGCCAAGAAGCGCCATGGAAGCCGGTCTTGCGGACCACATTCTGCCAGTTGATAAAATTCCACAGGAACTATTGAGCTATGCGCGGCAACCCTACCTCAAACCTGCCGGAAAACCCCAGACCGAAGAAAAGCAATTCGCCGGATACGTGCAGAAAGTCCTGATGCTCATCCGTTCCGTCACCGGCAGGGATTTCACCGGATACAAACAGAGCACCATCCATCGCAGGATTAAACGCCGAATGGCCGTTCACAAGATTGAACAAGTGGCGGACTATCACCGTTATCTCCAGGAAAACCATGCTGAAATTTACAGACTTTTCAAAGAGTTACTAATCCTGGTGACAAGTCTTTTCAGGGACCCCGCTGCATATGAAGTTCTGGCTGCCAAAGCGGTTACTCAGATACTTGCCAACCATCGGGATGGATCACAGATACGCGCATGGGTACCCGGGTGTGCCACGGGGGAGGAAGCCATCTCTATTGCGATACTTTTTAAGGAAGCGATGGATAAACTAAACCAGCATGTTCCTCTTCAGGTGTTTGCAACCGATGTGGACATCGAGGCTATTAAGCGCGCACGGGTTGCCGAATATCCCGGAGCAATCGCCTCGGAGGTTTCGCCGGAGCGCCTGGAGCGTTTCTTCATTGCGAAGGATGGGAACTACGGGCTAAAGAAAGACATTCGAGATTTTATCGTATTCGCAGTACAGGACCTCGTTGCCGATCCCCCATTTTCGAGGCTGGACCTGGTTAGTTGCAGAAATGTCCTGATCTACATGGACGCACCTCTGCAAAAGAAGATTATGAACCTATTCCATTTTACCTTAAACGAAAATGGGTATCTTTTCCTTGGAACATCCGAATCGATCGGGGAATTTTCCGACCTTTTCTCTCCCGTGGATGTAAAGGCAAAGCTCTTCAGGTCAAAGAAGCTTCTCACCCGGCAAGCCGCTCCCGAGATGTCCCTGGGTGAGCCTGTTCAGATCGGCCGTGCAGATCCGGAAAGGCATAAGCTCAAGGTGGCGAACGTCAAGGAATTGCTTGAAAAAATCGTACTGGATGAGTATGCGCCGGCCAGCGTCCTCCTTAACGAAAAACTCGATGTGGTCTATTCCCAGGGGCCGACCGACAGGTACCTGCTCTATCCCAAAGGGGAGCCGAGTTCCAATATTCTCAAGATCGTCCCCGATCCGTTGCGCCTCCGGCTGCCGGCGGCAATCAACAAGGCGATGCTCGACGGGGAATCTTCCGTTCTTCCCGGTTTGCGGCTAAATCTGGAAGGCCGTGCCAAAATGGTCGATGTTACCGTTCGCCCCCTGTGGAGGTCAGCGGATACTCAGAAGCTTGTACTCCTGGTATTTACCGACCGACCATCCTCCACTGGACGCGGCTCGAAAAAATCCTTCGAGAAAACCGGTTCGAGTAATGTCGAGATCGAACGCGAGCTGCAAATCACCCGTGAGAGCCTCCAGGCGACAATCGAGGAACAGGAGGCGGCCAATGAGGAACTCAAGTCGACCAATGAGGAACTGCAGTCCACCAACGAAGAACTGCAGAGCATGAACGAAGAGATGGAGACAGCCAAAGAGGAACTCCAGTCCACAAACGAAGAGCTGGTTACAGTCAATTCCGAACTCCAGGCGAAGATAGATGAGATGTCCGATCTAAATAACGATATCAATAATCTTCTCGCGAGCACTGAAATCGGGACCATCTTCCTCAATGCCAAACTGGGGATCAAGCGTTTTACCCCTTCCATGACGAGACTCTTCAGCCTGATTCCCACGGACGTGGGAAGGCCCATCCGGGATTTAACCACCAAACTATCGTACCCGGAACTGTATAGTGATGCACAGAAGGTCCTCGACACCCTCCAGACGAAGGAGACCGAGGTGATAGCCGAAGACGGCAGATGGTTTATGATGCGTATTCTGCCCTACCGGACCAAGGAAAATGTAATAGATGGAGTGGTTATAACCTTCATCGACATAACGGATCGCAAACGGGCCATGGAACAGTCGCGCGCGGCCAAAAGATTCGCCGAGAAAATAGTGGAGACAGTGCGAGTGCCCTTGCTGGTTCTGGACTCCGGCCTTAACGTAGTCTCCTCGAATAGCCAATTTTGCCGTACCTTCAAGACAACGCGCGGTGAAACGGAAAACAAGCGCATCTACGATCTTGGGAATGGCCAGTGGAATATCCGGAGACTGCGGGAACTGCTGGAGCAAATCGTTCCCAATGACAATACTGTTGATGACTTCGAGGTCGAGCACGATTTTCCCGAAATCGGCTTTAAGAAGATGTTATTGAATGCCTGCCTGATTAAGGACGCGGGCGAATATCCGGGCATGATTCTCATCTCCATTGAAGATGTTACCGTTCAAGCCGGGATGGAAAAAGAGCTGAGGGAACTCAAAAGCCGAGGCATTGAAAATGAAGGCGCATGATGAGGGGCCGTGGGTATGCTTATTTGTTGGAGGGGCTGTTGATGAAAAACAAAAGTAGCCCGAAAGATCCGGAAGATTTAAGAAAGCGAGCCGAGGAAATTCTCGAATCCGAGCCCGATGAACCGCATGATATGTGCTTCGAAGAAGCAAAGATCCTTATTCATGAACTGCGGGTGCACCAGATCGAACTCGAAATGCAGAACGAGGAACTCCGACGGGTACAAGATGACCTGGAGATTTCCCGCACACGTTATGCGGACCTCTACGATTTTGCACCCGTTGGCTACCTGAGCCTCGACAAAAATGGCCAAATCGTTGATCTAAACCTGACCGCGGCCAGGCAGCTTGGCATTGAGAGAGGGCATTTGCTTGGCAAGCATTTTCAATATTATGTTTCCCAGGAGGATAGGAAGGAATTCCTCGCTCATCTAAATGAACTCTTTGAAATGCACGAACGGCGGATTACCGAAGTAAGATTGTCTCCGAAAGAAGGCGAGCAATTCCATGCCCGGCTTGAGAGCATATACCTGGAAGGGGAAGACCGTGCCGGGCTGTGCAGGACAAATGTGAGTGACGTCACCCTGGGTAAACGCGCGGAGCAGGTGCTGCAAAACGCATACGACGAACTGGAGCGCCGTGTTGATGAGCGTACAACCGAACTCAGCCAGACAGTGGCAAAGCTGGAATCAATGAACCAGGAGTTGCAGGAATTCGCTTTTATCGCTTCCCACGACCTCCATGAACCCCTGAGAAAGATTCAAACTTTCGGGAATATGCTGACAAGGAAGCATAAGGAATCTCTCAATCCCGAGGGGCAGGACTATATGGAGCGTATAATAAAAGCGGCAAATCGAATGTCCGGATTGCTGCGATCCCTGCTCGATTACTCCAGGACCGGCACACACATTCTAAACCACAAGCGTGTATCCCTGACCGAAGTTGTCAAGGATGCCGCAAGCGACCTGGAATTGTTGATCCGCGGGGCCAAAGGGCGCGTGGAGATTAGTGAGCTGCCAACCGTGGACGCCGATGCGGCCCTGTTACGGCAGCTTTTCCAGAACGTCATCGCAAATTCAATAAAGTACAGTAAAGAATCAGAACCACCCACAGTGAAGATTTACGGAAGCATCGCCGATTTTGTTTGCCAGGTATTCATCGAGGACAACGGTATAGGCTTCGACGAAGACTACGTCCACAAGATTTTCAAACCTTTTGAGAGACTTCATGGCGAGAGTTCCCCTTACGGTGGGACCGGCATGGGCTTAGCCATATGCAGAAAGATTGTTGAACGTCACGACGGCAGCATCACCGCCAAGAGTAAGCCCGGGGAGGGGACGACCTTCACGGTCCGGCTTCCGGTAAAGCAGAGAGAGCAGAGAGAGACTGAATAGTGGAGAATCACTCCGCTCCATTCATCATTCTCATGGCCGATGATGATGAAGACGATTGCCTTCTCGTGGAATCAGCTTTTCGGGAGATGGGCAGTTCCTATGATTTGCGCTTTGCAGGCGACGGGCGGGAATTGCTGGACTATCTCCATAACGAAGGGGATTTTTCAGATCCCGCAGAATACCCCAAGCCCGATTTGATTCTCCTCGATCTGAATATGCCTCGAATAGATGGCCGTGAAGCCCTGACCATCATCAAATCCGATCCGCGGTTAAGCGGGATGCCCATACTTTTCTCAGTTCTGCAATTTTTTCGGGCTTTTTTCGACGTCGTAATATGTAACGAAAATTTCATCAATGGAGCGGGTTTCCGGAAGAACGTAAACCATGCCGCCGCTTCCGGTAAAGGAGGGCTTCACCACTTTATCGAAAAAATCGGCCGGGACATTAATGCAACCGAAAGAAATCCGGCGTTCAGTTGGCTTGGGACTGGCGAGTCGCTCCAGTCGGCGCTCTTTTGGGTTGCTTGTGACAACCCTGTGCATTGAAATTGCGTTCTCGTAGTCAACCCAGAGGACGTCTTTCCCGTTGTAATTGTCACCCATTACGGCATGGAACCGGCCGGCCGGTGTAGTACGCTCCTCGGGGCGAATTTCCGACATCTTCCGTTCGCCAATATCCGGGATACTGTCATCACCCTTGCTTAGTCCCAATAAAACGGGCGCTGAGCCTCTCAGTTGCCCATCAACATGGAATACAAAAACTCTGGCATCTACCTTATCGACTATCGCAAACGGCAATCCGCCATTGTCTCTGGAATCGACCACCCAGTCGGCCATGCGACGCGCGTTTTCGGATTTATACTCTTGTTGGAAGTTTGCATGTTTTGCTTGTTTAGGGGCCTCGGGCACGTACGGCGAGACGGTCTGGGTATTTACCAGACTAACCTGCTGATGGGCGCAGCCGAAAGGCAGAAAAATCATACAAAGTCCCTGGGCCACAAATAATGCACGCGAGTATATTGTTCTCAATTGATGTATCCACTCCAATTGTATTGATTGTGCTACCGGCTATTGCCATATCGGCCACTATTTCCGGCCTTCCCCGGAGCAAAAAATAAGCACTCATGCCTCATCTATACAAGTCGGCGAGGCAGGGGGCAAGTGAGATGGTTCCGTTGCCGCCCTTTTCGGAGGAGCGTATAGAATTCGCACTCCGTTCCGGTCTGATCCGCCGCCTGCTTGTGTCGGTTTCTTACATCTCTTTTAATTTACCGTGGAGCACCAGAGTGAATCTCGGTGCTCTCGGGTCGTTGGTGAAAACTTGAGTCACTTTCTTGCCGCCGGTTATACATTGTTTTGGATTTAGCTTCAGCGTAATTTTACCCTTCGACCCGGAAGGGATGGCCTTGTCGTAATCAGCCAGCAAAGTGCCTCACCCCGGTATGATCTTTTTGATCTCCAGAACCTCGGTCCCGATGTTCGTTATTTCAAATGTATGAATGTACGCCGCCCCTTCCTTGACTTCTCCGAAATCGAAAGACCAATCAGGAACTACCAGGCAGGGTCCTCCGGCCACTGTGCCTGAAGGAATCGTAGTACCAGTTTGCATTGAAGAATCGGCGGCATACACACTTCCCGAGGTAAGAATCAGGAGCGCCATGGCATTAACAATTAGTTTACAAAGCATGATCTTTCCTTGTCCGGTCGTGAACCGGCTCTCAGTTATGATTGTTTTTCCTTGCTGATTGCCTTTGTCACCCATCGAAATGGGTTGCAGCCCCCGCGAGAATTCTCACCGGAGAAAAGCCCCGGTGGCATTAAAAGGCTCTTGTCCAAGTTTGTCTACACGCCGGGTCGGCGGCCCCGCAACTTGCGTGAGGGAGGAGTTCATGCATGTTGAGTTCCTCCGGTAGCGCACAAGCCCTTATACTTAATCCGTAAAGCTGCTCCAGGCCAGCTTTCTCGAGGCTTGGCAGCCCCAAGAGCCATTATCCGGTGTTCCGGAAAAAGAGCATATAGAGTCTACCCTGCAATGAAGTATCGGGAAATGAAAAAAAACAATCGAACGAATTCCGGCAAGCAAACGTTTTCTCATTAGCAATATCAAGGCCCAGCCTGCCACCGTCTCTCCGGCGCCGGGTCATGCTAATTGGCTTCGCCCTGGCAAAAAGTTCCCGGCATCCGAACCGGCGCCAAAAAGATATCTTTGGATGCCGGTGCCGTTATTGCCGATGGCAAACTATTGAAGATTACAGGAAGGACGGGAATTGGACGCGCGGCGGGATTCAACTCAAATATCGCCTGACAAAAGGATGGACAGCCAACAATTTCGTCTCGGAAGGACCCCGCCCCCTCGGCGAGCGAGGAGGCAGGTGGCGTTTGCGGTTTAGTTGCGGTCCTTCTTGGGCGGAGGAACCGGCTGGACCGGAGGAGCCGGCTGAGGAGCGGGCTTAACAACGGCTGGCGGTGCTGGTGGCGGCTCTTCCTGAACTTTCTTTGGATTACACATCGATCCGCAACCAGACAGCCCTAATCCGACGAGAAACAATACCGCGAACCAAAACGTTCTTTTCATCAGCACCTCCACTAATTTGATAGCTGGTCAACTCTGTTAATTCCACACTCTTCTAACCCTGAATAATACGTCACCTTGTCTATCAGTGAATGCCGAACCACATCTTGAGAATGCCACTGACAACTGGATAGACTTCAGAATGATACGATTTGCGAGTCAACCACGCAAGCAAAATGCTGAGAAGATTTATTTTTGCGATTTCAGGACACACCAATTCCCCGCATCCGGCAAATCCTTTGCGGCGCGCCGCGCGCATTACGGTACCGGTCGTCGTCATCGAACCGGCTGCCACAATCGGGGTGGAAGATGTTCCTCCCCGTCTCTCCGACTGGTCTTCGTAAAGCACCGCAACCATCGGAAATCGCGGAATCGATCCTCTATTTCAAAATACCCTGCCATATCGGATGAGATAGCCAAGAACCATGGATTGATACTGCTTATCAGCAAATCCTGGCTGGCGGGCATTTGAACGTGGCAGTCCTTGCTGTAGCGGGCATTGGGTTCGGATGATTTCCCGAACCCGATTTGGCCCCGTGCTGTTACTCGAAATCCGCTCCTGGCAAAAAAATGAATGGTGCCCTTCCAGCACCCCCAATTCCTTTACCTGGCTGAAATCAATAAAGAGGTGATATTCACCCGCCTCCCGCAGATCCCTTACCGTCCCTCATTTGTCTTCCTCTCTTCCGACATCCCGGAGTAATCGAGGCCTCAGGCGGCCCGGCGCGCCAGCCCCATGCCTTTCATGAATCCGAACAGGTCCGCATTAACCTCATCCTTATGCGTCGCGCACATGCCGTGCGGTGCCCCCTTGTAGACTCTCAGCACGGAATGGCTGACGATCTTTGCGGTCAGCAGCGCGGAGGCGCCGATCGGCACGATCTGGTCGTCGTCGCCATGAAGTATGAGCGTGGGCACATCGATCTTTTTCAGATCCTCCGTCAGATCCGTTTCTGAAAAAGCTTTGATGCAAAAGTAGGACGCAGGCAAGCCGGCCATCATTCCCTGAAGCCAGAACGACTCGCGCACCCCTTCGGAGATTTTAGCTCCGGGCCGATTGTATCCATAGAACGGCATGCTGAGATCCTTCCAGAACCGCGAGCGATCAGCGAGGACGCCGGCGCGAATCTGGTCGAACGCTTCAATTGGCGTCCCCCCGGGATTGGCGTCTGTCTTTAGCATGAGCGGTGTAATCGCGCCAATGAGCACGGCCATGGCAACACGCTTCGTGCCGTGCCTTCCGATATAGCGGGCGACTTCGCCGCCGCCAGTTGAGTGGCCGACGTGAATCGCGTTGCTCAGGTCGAGCGCTTCGACAAGAGCGGCGAGGTCGTCGGCATAGGTATCCATATCGTTTCCACTCCAGGGCTGGCTGGATCGGCCGTGGCCGCGGCGGTCATGGGCGATACAACGGTAGCCTCGGGAGGACAGGTAGAACATCTGGTCTTCCCATGCGTCCGCGCTTAGAGGCCAGCCATGGCTGAAGACTACCGGCTGCCCGTTCCCCCAGTCCTTGTAATATATCTGAGTACCGTCTTTGGTCGTGATAGTGGGCATTGTTGTGCTCCTTTTCTGAACTGCTCGTGAGGCGATTGGAACTTTCTTAAACGGTAGTCACTTTATTCTTCCTGTCAGCCTTGGAGGAATTCCCGGCGCTTGTTCGAGTGTTGAACAGCGTGTGCCAGGCTTGCTCTACTCAACCAAAATAGTGTGAGTCGTGCACAGGTTGTGGACGAAATAGGAGTGGTTATCGTATTTCCAGGATGATGGATGTGTGAGTTGCCCGGTTGGAGCAGGCATTCCCGTGATGTTTGGAGCGTAAGAATGCGAAGGAAAAAAGCGGTCTGATCACCCATCACAACAAAATGGACTACTGAAAATCCGGCCCGCGCCTTATGGTTTCGGGCTTGACACAGCAGATGCGGAAGACCGGCCTGGAATCCTGGATGCCGAACGTGCCGGTTTTGCGATATGACCGCGGGGAGGCATTGTTCAGCGGTCCTGAAAGGTAAATACAATGAGTGTTGAACTTATTCTCTTGAACGGCCGCATTACGACGCTCGACAAAGCCAATCCCGAGGTTACCGCCATTGCCGTGGAGGATGGACGCTTCAGGGCCGCCGGTTCGGAAGCCGAAGTCATGGGTTTAAAGAGCAGCGGGACACGAGTTGTCGATCTCAAAGGGCATAGGGTCATTCCCGGCTTGAACGACTCACATATTCATGTGGTCCGTGAGGGGCTGAACTTCAATATGGAACTTCGCTGGGACGGCGTCCCTTCACTTTCCGATGCAATGAGACTGCTGCGCGAGCAGGCCCGGCGCACGCCACCGCCGCAGTGGGTCCGGGTTATAGGCGGGTGGTCCGAGTACCAGTTCGCGGAACGGCGTATGCCGACGCTGGATGAGATCAACAAGGCTGCTCCCCATACACCGGTCTTCATCCTCCATCTCTACGACCGGGCTTTTTTGAACCATGCGGCCCTGCGCGCCCTCGGGTATACAAAAGAGACCCCGGACTTTCCAGGCGGTGAAATTCAACGGGACCGCACCGGAAAACCAACAGGTCTTCTCATTGCACGCCCGAATGCGAATATCCTCTACGCGACCCTCTCAAAAGGTCCGAAGCTTTCTTACGAAGATCAGCTCAACTCCTCGCGCCTTTTCATGCGGGAGCTGAATCGCTTTGGCGTAACCAGCGTGATTGATGCGGGAGGTGGCTTCCAGAACTATCCTGAAGACTACAAAGTCATTGAAGATCTTGCGCGGCAGGGGGACCTCGGTGTCCGCTTTGCGTACAACCTGTTCACTCAACAACCGAAAGGCGAGTTCAACGATTTTGAGCGCTGGGTATCGATGACCGTGCCCGGCAGGGGTGATGACTACTTCAGGATGAATGGAGCCGGTGAGATGCTCGTCTTTTCGGGAGCCGATTTCGAGGATTTCCTGGAACCTCGTCCAAATCTTCCTCCCGAAATGGAAAGTGAACTCAGGCAGGTGGTACGGCTCCTGGCTGAAAATCGCTGGCCTTTCCGGCTTCATGCCACCTATGACGAGTCCATCTCGCGGTTTCTTGATGTATTCGAGCAAATCGACCGCGAAGTTCCGCTCCAGGGCCTGCGATGGTTTTTCGACCACGCCGAAACCATAAGTGACCGGAATATCGAGAGGGTCAAGGCTCTCGGGGGCGGGATCGCGATTCAGGACCGCCTGGCATTTCAGGGAGAATATTTCATCAAACGATATGGGCCGGAAGCAGCCCGGCGCTCACCTCCGATCGAGCGGATTCTGGGGATGGGAGTGCCTTTGGGGGCTGGAACCGATGCAACAAGAGTTTCCAGCTATAACCCATGGGTAAGTATCTACTGGCTTGTCACGGGAAAGACACTTGGAGGCGCGCGACTCTATCCGACCAAAAATCGTTTGGACCGCCTGGGAGCGCTCAGGCTCTATACCTTGGGAAGTGCGTGGTTTTCAGGTGAGGAGGCGAAGAAAGGATCGATAGAAACAGGGAAGCTGGCGGATGTTTCCGCTCTATCCGAGGACTATTTTGCCATTCCCGAAGAACGAATCAAGCACCTCGAATCAGTCCTTACCCTTGTCGGCGGAAAGATTGTTCATGGTTCGGGTGAATTTGCCGCCCTCGCACCGCCACCGCTTCCGGCAAGTCCGGATTGGTCACCCGTAAATACTTACGGTGGATACCAGCGTAATGGAAAAGTGCACGAACGTGCCGCTTAGGGCTTTGGAAAAGGGGAAGCGCCCGGTGGAAAACATCACCTCAATAGAGCGTGAACCATCAAGGGGTTGCGTTCCAATGAAGCCGGACTCGAAGGGTTTCCCGGAAAGAGCCGTCAGTGATCACTCATACCAATTCGCGCTCAAGATGGGACATCCCCTCCCGTTCACGGCGAACGGGGGGAGTCCCTGTTCCGGAATGGCGTGACCCGGATCTCCACCGGTTATGTAAGCCTTCGATATTGCTCACTCTCGAAAGCTGTTTCTTGAAAGGTACCGAAGGGTGGAATGGGCCGGTTTTTATCGGCATCTTCACTCTCGGGGCAGATTCATCTTAAACGCAACACCGTATCAGGGGGGCGCTCGGTATAAATGGGAAAAGCCCGGGGAAGGTTTTCCCCGGGCTTTTTGACCGACCCGTATCAGGAGGTGGGGAGTTTGATCGAGATTACGTTGGAAATCTTACCGGTTCCACCGGCATTCACTGCACGGACCCTATAGTAATAGGTTTTACCCGCCTTGAGGCCAGTCACGGCAACGCTCGCGCCCGAAACCGGAAGGTTCTTGTAACCCGTCACAAATACCGTGAAAAGTGAATCCTTGGCAACGTCGATGTAGTATCCCGTTATAGCCGCGGTACCCGATGGAGGCGCCCAATCGGCGGTAAATCCGGTTGTGCTTGGATTGGTTGCCGCAGTCGCGGTCGGGGGGCCCGGTTTGGTCGTGAAAGTGGCGTCGGTGGTATAGCCGGTTCCCTGGGAATTGGTGGCGTAGCCACGGTAATGAAAGAGAGTGTTGGATGAAAGCCCGGTAACCGCAACGGCAAAATTCCCGCTGAGATCGGTACTGGTGACCTTGTTGTCAGCGATCGAGGGGTTTTCGCTCGTTCCGTATGCTACTCCGGCTGAGATGATTTTAGCTCCCCCGTTTGACTGGATGGTTGCACCCAGCACCGCGCCCGATTTTGTAACAGAATTTGCGGTAGGAAGGCCCACAGTGGGTACAAAGGCATTCGTCTTCACTTTTATTGTGTTCGAATTGGCGCTCGGTTTGACTGCGTTTTCCGCGCGAACCCTGTAGTAATAGGCTTTGCCGGACGCCAGACCCGAAACGGCCAGGCTCGTGCCTGTCACGGGACGATTATTGTAGCCCGAAAGAAACGCGGTGAAAGCTGAATCGGTCGCCACATCGATCCGGTATCCAGTCACGCTCGCGTTCGTGTAAGGGTCAGTCCAGTTTGCCGTAAAACCGGCGGTGCCCACTTCGGTTGCGGCGGTTGCGATCGGGGCATCAGGTTTGTTTTTGAAGGGGTTCTTTGTGATGACACCTAGCTGGAAAGTAGCTGAATTAGCGGTTTCCGTAAGCATGAGGACGGATTTGCCCGAATCCATGACCATCCTCATGTCCGAGTCCGTACAGGTCGTGCATGTAAGCACGCCGGTCGTTGAAAGCGAGAGATTCCCGCTTGCGCTTTGTGGATTACCGTCACTGTCCGTACCGGCATAGGTGAACGATCCGCTGGGTTTCACCGTGATGGTGGCCCTTCGCCAATAAGAATGGGCCGTGCTGGAGGCCAGGCAGTTCTCTTCCCAGGTACCGACCGCATCGGCCAGAGAATAGGAATCGGCAGTTTTTACAAACACGCCGATTCGGTCGATCGGAGTGTCTTGTTTGGTGTCCGTGCGGACGATGAGTGTCTTGCCGGAATCCAGAACCAGTTGAGCATCTGAATCACCGCAATCGCTACAGGAGGTTGCCGTTACTTCCCCGTCGGGTGTAACTGCCAGGGTCCCGGTTTTCGTCTTCCGAGTCCCGTCGCTGTTCTTCTGCTTTTCGGTGAATGACCCGTCCGCGGCAACCACAATTGTCGATCTCATCCACTGGGGACCCGGTGCACCGGCCAGCCTGCTGAATTGCCATGTGCCGACAAGATCGGCCAACGTGCATGACGCAGCCTTCTTGGAGGCCACGATCAGGCCGGGAGCATAATCCGCTTCGGTCTGCGTGCATGACAGAAGAGTTCCCCCCTTATCGACCTGGCAAAGGGTTTCGGTACCGCCGGTCCCCGTCATTGTTAACCCGTCGGAAGAGAGCGTGAATGTCCCGCTCAGATTGATGATGTTGCCGTCCGTGTCCGTGCCCGAAGCGGTGTAGCTCCCGTCGCCTTGTACGGTTATGGAACCCCTTGACCAGCGGGAAGCGCCGGTGCTTGTAGCCAGAGTATTGAAGTTCCATACTCCGGTCAGGTCTGAAATACCTCCTCCGTTAGTTAAGTCCGGTGACTGTGCCGCCGATACAGTTGGTTGAAAAACCAGCATTGCCGTAACAATGCACATAAGGCAGCAAAGTTTCTTGAAAATCGAGAACATGGATCTCATCTTTTCTCTCCTGCAGTCACAATGTGGCCCGTCCCGTAACAAGGAACGAGTGGTTAAAAACCTTCGAGGCCGCGAAAGCTATAAGGCTGACGTATGGCTGGCCTCCTGAATAGATCGGCAAAACGGCCGGTTCTTGAGAACCAAAAAGAGACGTCAGGATTTGCTTTGCATATTCGGGGGTTCTTTCCATGTGAAGTCCCTTCGACCAGTATTCACTTCAAGTCTTGTCTCCCCCTTCTTTCGACGGGCAAAAACTTTATAGCATCCGGGAAAGCAGATAGCAAACCGCGGGTTGCGGAAAGTCAAAAACTGCAAGACCGGCCTTTTGAGATCCTGCTTGCGGCGAATTCTTCAAAAAGGGGTTTTTCTATTTTGTAACGCGTCCCGCTCCAGTCCTCGAAGTATCCCGCGGCCGCCAATAGCCCTTCCGTATCCCAGGCGGCCGTACAGACTCAACTCCCGAGGCATGTCTGGAGCGGCAGGTTGTCCGGACCGGATTCCGAATCCTATTGCGGGAGGCAGCGTATTCGACCCGGTGGCGGGGAGGCTGAGTTCTTGTTCCTTGAGCTATTCATTTGGTGTTGCCGGTGGAGGCGGTTGAGGTAGATTCAGCCATTCTTCAATCCCGGCCAGGTTAGAGAAGATGCCTGGTACCGCCGGGACATGCGCATCCCGATTATGCGGGCCTGGACCGATAATCGGAGACGCTTGCATCAAAGCAGTTTCGAAAGTCCGGCCAAAGATTTACAATTCGCCTCTGCTGTGCAGAGATATAAAACCCGCACCGAGCGTGAGTGCGGGATTCTATTTTTTGAAATTATCGGATTGTTACATGATTTTTGCCGGACTTCTGTTTTTGATTTGCGTATGTGAGCGGGCCCTATGAGGAGTCGCCCGAATGCGTTGACACTGACCGCGCGGGCGAGTTTTCCGCGCTCGCTGCAATGGGGCCTGCTGATTCCGGTTTCAGCAATCCTTGCCCTGCTGCTCGAAATGGCGGGTCTTCCCGCCGCGCTTCTGCTCGGGCCGATGATTGTCGGCGCCGCTGTGGGCTGCGCGGGCGGAAGTGTTCAAGTCCCCCGCCTGGCTTCCTTCGGCGCCCAGGCAGTTATCGGGTGCCTCATCGCTCGCTCCGTTACCTCGACCATGGTTCTCACCTTCATCGCGAAATGGCCTTTATTTTTGGGTGTTACGCTCGCGGTTGTCGGAGCGAGCAGTGTCCTGGGCTGGCTGATCAATCGCTGGAGCATGCTGCCGGGAACGACCGCGATCTGGGGATGCTCTCCCGGCGCGGCTACGGCAATGATGCTGATGGCGCCCTCTTTTGGAGCCGATGCCCGGCTTGTCGCCTTTATGCAGTACCTGCGCGTCGTCCTGGTGGCGGGCGCCGCATCAGTGGTTGCGAGACTGTGGGCCGGTGCGGCCGGCCACGCGGGCGGGATCGAATGGTTCCCGGCCATCCAGTGGGTTCCATTTGCCGAAACGCTCGGGCTTGCCTTCCTGGGCGCCATGGCAGGCTGGCTGCTCCGGATTCCAGCAGGACCGCTGCTTGTCCCATGGGCGGTCGGTTCTATCCTTCATGCGGCCGGACTTTTGGAAATCGTCCTCCCCCCATGGCTCCTTGCGATCAGCTACGCGCTTATCGGATGGCGGATCGGCCTCAGCTTTCAGAAAGACATCATCGCGCAGGCCGCCCGCGCGCTGCCGCTGATAGTCACCTCCTTTCTCGTCCTGATTGCCTCCTGCGGTGGCCTGGGGTTCATCCTCACCAAGACCATGCACATCGACCCGCTGAGCGCCTACCTGGCGACAAGCCCGGGCGGAATGGATTCAATCGCCATCATCGGGGCGACCAGTAATGTCGATCTCCCTTTCGTTATGGCCTTCCAGACCGTCCGCTTCGTGGTCGTGGTGCTCGTCGGGCCCTTGCTCGCCCGCCTCCTTACCCGCTATACCCAGGGGCGTGCGTGACAGGCCGGTAAGACATGCTGGCTGTATTTCCCACGGAGGCCGGAAGATGTGGATACAGCCTTATTGGAGGAGCGCACACGCAATCTCCACCTCCTGAACAACCCGATACGGGGCGATATCATCTTGAACGCAGATTGGGTGCGCGTGTCTCCTGTTGTCGGTCAATGCACGTCCGGGGATTCCTTCCAGGAACATTGGGCCGGGCCGGTTCGGGGATGCTTCAACTCGAACATGATTTTCTACTATCGGATCACATATTCTGGTAGTGTGGAAATGGATTGCCGACGCCCGCGTTTTCGGCCCTTTTTGATACGCGGGGGGCGTGGAATGATAGGAAGGAAATGAATGAGGCAGGGCCATCGGAAGGGCGAGAACCAAGGAAGGGTCGATGTGAGTTGGCGCCCTTGCGGGTGTTGCCCGGTCGGGTCCGCAAATCCATCTGTCCGGTACCGAGGAGATGATGATGGGGGAGAGAATAATCGATCTGGATAAGGAGTTTCTTGATTCATTTAAGAAAGAAGAGATGTTCGCCTTCTTCGACATCACTTTGCGCCTGCCCGAAGAGCGGACCGCTTCCGGCTTATGCAAGGTATCCAAACCCAAATCGTCCGATTCCCATTCCTACTACATTTCATTGCTGTTCCTGATAGACGATGCCGACGGTACACTGTGTCAGGCACTGGATGGGCACATCAACAGGATCAACTGGGATGATCTCAATACCTGCGTGCCCGAGATCGTAAGCGTCCTTCCCATGCCCTACCTGAGTAAGCGCTCGGGTATCTATATCAGGGAAATAGCCATTTACCTGACCACCGATAAACTTACGAGACCCTTCGTTGCTCAGCTCGGTCCTCTGCTTGCCAGGACTGCGGGTATCAAAGCCGAGAAGCCCACTTTCTGGGACGATATGCCCCGGGACGAATAGCCGTCAACTAGAGTGCGCCTTCCTTTGCGCGGCATCGAGCCGCCGCCTTTAAAATACATTCAGCATCGATGTCCCGCGCGTTCGGGAT
>JBDKTY010000120.1:0-56647 GCA_039679945.1 Syntrophobacter sp.
CACCAAGTTAGCAAAAAAACTGTTTAGCGGCCGATGCGATTGAAAATGATTATGAAGATCAGCGGACTAAAGAATCGATAATCCAATGTCATCATCCCACGGGTTGCTATGAGCGGGTACGATATACAAAGAACACAGTTTACGATTCCTTGCACGGAAGCGCGGGAGGCCTCGATCGAGAATTCCTTCAGGGCCGCGTATCGATCGTGTCCCTCGCGGCCTTCGGGAACCTATGGAAACTCCGACTTCAGACGAGTGCGGTGGATACGATCCGCGAATTGAAGGAGTGATATTCAGTATGTGATGGTGTTATACCTCGCCGCCGTTTTCCAGTGTTTCGCCATTGCCCTGTTCCGTCTCGACCGGTTCGGCCGATCCCGTCGCCGCGACACGTTTCGCCACGGTGATGAAGCCGGTATGCGCGACCATGCGGTCGAAGGGTCGGGCGCGCATCTGGTCGACCTTCCAGTCGCGGCGCATGAGTTCGAAATGCACGACGTCGCCGAAGCCCTTGGCCTTGAGTTCGCGGTGCATGAGCTGGATCTGGCCGACATTGGGACTGAGGCTTACCAGCAGACCGCCCATCCGGATCATCCGGGCGAAGTTTTCCACGGCGTGCCAGGGTTCCGGCAGGTCCACGAAAATGCGATCGACCGTGCAGTTGAGCGCCACGTCCTGAATATCCGCAACTATGAGGGAATGGTTTTCAGGATCTCCCCCAAAAAAGCGGCTGATGTTGTCTTTCGCGCCGAGCGCGAATTCGGGCCGCTTTTCAACCGAGATGAGCCTCCCGCGTCCGCACATGGCCCGCAGGATGGTCAATGCGAGCGCACCCGATCCGATTCCGGTCTCGAGGACCGTACATCCTGGGTAAACGTCCCCGTAGAAGACCATCGCACTGAGGTCCTTTGGGTAGATTATCTGCGTGTAGCGCTTCATGTTGAAGATATAGTCCTGGAGGGTAGCGCGAAAGAGCATCAGTTTCGCGCCCTTGCTCGTCACCAGCCAGTCGCCTTCGTCCTTGCCGATTATGTCGTGGAGATGGATTCCCCCGAGATGAACGGAAAACGGTTCGTTTTCAATCTTTACCAGCCAGCTTTTCCCTTTTTGGGAGGTGAGCAGCACCCACTCCCCGGACTCGAATTTGCCCATTAGCCAAAGCCCCCGAATTCCTGAAATTTTTGGTGGCTTCTTTCTTCTCCATTTTACGGGCAAAGTCAATACCGGATGATTGAACCCGGCGGGAAGGACAGCCTGCCCCGCAAAAACGGGCAATGCATGCATCAGGCCGGGACGCTCCGGCCCGGAAGAGCGGCGCCATGGCCGGCGCCCGATATCCGAAGTCCAGCATCCAGTTGACAGGCAGGGTGAAAAAAAGTAGTTTCATCCAGTGCAAGAGCCGGACATCAGACAGAAATCCATCTTTTGGGGCAGATTATGTTTGTTATCGCGAATTTCCTGGTAGCCCTTGCCTACATTCTGGACAAGGTGATCTATGCCTACATGGTGATAATCATTATCAGGGCACTCCTGTCGTGGGTAAACCCTGATCCCTATAACCCGATCGTGCGCTTTCTCTACAGTGTCACTGAACCCGTGCTCTATCGCGTGCGCAGGGTTATCCCGGCTTATGCCGGCGGGATCGATTTTTCCCCGATAATTGTGATCCTGATCCTCTTGTTCCTGGAACAGTTCGTGCCGCCGACCCTTGCCAGGCTCGCCTATACCATCGGTATGTAGCCGGGCCGCGTGATTTGCCACCGGTGCGACCGGACCTTCGGGGTGTAATTTATGGATATAACCGAACTCGAGCAGAAAAAGTTTCGCACCCGCCTGATGGGATTCGACCCGCACGAGGTTGAATCGTTTTTCCAGGAGGTCGTGGAAGAGCTCAGCCGCCTCAAGACCGAGAACGAGAATCTGAAGAGGGACCTCCAGGCCCAGGAACTGGAAATCCGCGGGCACAAGGACCGTGAGAAGACCATCCGGAGCGTGCTGGTCAGCGCGCAGAAAAACGCGGAACAAACCCGCGCCAATGCGGAGCGGGAGGCGAGGCTGATCGTCTCGGAAGCCGAGGTGAACGCGGAGAAGATTCTCAAGGACGCCAGCGACCGCATCCTCAGGATGGAGAGGGAAATCGGGGAACTCAAGCGCCATCGGATCCAGTTCGGCGCGCGGATGCGGGCGCTCCTCGACACCTACCGGCAGATCCTGGACGAGGACAGCGCGGAAAAGCTGGTTGAGGCGCCCGCTGAAAAAGCCGCTCAGCCGCAAGCCGCCGAGCCGGATGTTCCTGACGTCAAGAATCCCTGACAAGGTGGATCATTGCCGCCCCGAGGTCGAAGGGCGAACCGGGACGGAGGAGTGGAACGGACCAGGTGTGCGTGGCGGAAAACTTTTTCTCTATCACGCCTTGCCACGCGAAATCGGGGCCTGCTCCTCTCGGCGCAAACGGGGGGAACTCCCCGATAGAGGGGCGCCGCCGCGCGGCATGAACGGGCGGGGGACGTCCCGTTTTCAATAACCGTGCATTCAGCACGGGCGTCTGCGCGAATATGCGGACTTTATATTATTCTGTAATAAGGAGTGATACTTAAATGGCAATCAGCAAGGAGCTGCTGGATATACTCGCATGTCCGAAATGCAAGGGGCCGGTACATCTCAATGAGGACAAGACGGGCCTCGTGTGCGAAGAGTGCAGGCTTCTGTATGAAATCCGCGAGGGCATCCCGATTATGCTCATCGACCAGGCCAAGCCGCTCGACTGAGCGGGACCGGCGCGCCGATGGGCAGTGATCTTCCCATAACGGCGCAAAGGCGGTCCACATTCGTACGCTCGCGCGACAGGTCTTCGACGTGACGAGTGCGGCGGATATAAGTGATCACGGTGTTTGTACTCGGGATGGCAGGCGGCCTCCCGGTCGTGGATGCCACGATACCGGCCGATTTCACGGCGGGAATCGTGGCCGGCGGACCGGGCGCGGCCACTGCCTCGTGCCGATCAGTTCAAAGAGGCGAAAAACGGGGATGATCCGGAAAACGGGGAGGCGCATCAAATGAGCCGGCCCAGGGAGCCGATGCCCGCCAAGCTGGTGATCCGCTTCCTGTTCAGCGACTCCGCCGTCCAGGCCGAGGTGCTGCGGAGGCTGGAAAGCCTTTTCGGGCCGATGGATTACCTGTCTGCTCCCGGACCCTTCCCCTATACGAACTACTACGACCGTGAAATGGGAAAAGACCTCCGGAGACAAACGGCCGCTTACGCGGAGCTTATTGCCCCCATCGCTCTGGCTGACGCAAAATTACGGACCAATGAACTCGAGAAGGACTTCCTGCATGAGGGTGGCCGGCGGGTCAATATAGATCCCGGTATTCTGAGTGAAGAGCGCTTCGTCCTCGCTACCGGGAAGAATTTCACGCATCGGATCTATCTTCGCGAGGGTATCTACGCGGACCTTACGCTGATGTTCCAGAAAGGGGCATACCGGTCGCTGCCGTGGACTTATCCCGATTACCGGGAGCCCGAATTCATCCATCTGCTGGGGGTGCTGAGAAAAAAGCTCAGGTTCCAGTATGACGGGGTGCTGCCGGTGACGTAGACCGCGCGAGCGGTGGTTTTTGTGAAGACGCCCTTGTAGGTTGTCGTTTTCTCAGCTATCCTATATTTTTCTATTACCGCTTTGCGAGGAGTACTACTTGATCAACAGCATGACCGGGTTTGGCCGCAGCCGCAGGGAAGGCGCGGGGTACGCCGTGAGCGTGGAAATGCGCTCCCTCAACGGCCGGCAGCTCGATATCTCCGTCCGGCTCCCCAAGAACTATTTCGAGTTCGAAGACCTGTGCAGGAAGATCATCTCCGAGAAATTCAGGCGAGGCAGGGTCGATCTGTTCATCCAGATCGAGAGCACCGATATACGACAGAAGGCGCCCCGAATAAGCATGGATCTTGTTCGCTACTACTGGGGCCAACTCCAGGAGATGCATCTCCAGATCAGTAAAACGGAGGCTCCAAAGCTGGAGCATCTGTTGAGCATTCCGCATATCTACGAGATACAGGAGGCCGCGGTTGACGCCGAGGCATTGCGGGCGCTCCTGGCGGAAGCCGTCGGCGATGCGCTCGACCAGGTTCGGCGCATGCGCGCGCTGGAGGGTGAATCGTTGCTGCGGGATTTCCTGGAGCGCATCGAAGCCCTTGAAAAGGACCTGGCAATCGTGCGCGACCGGAGCGAGCTGGTCGTAAAGGAATACAAGGGCAAGCTGGAAGAGCGCCTGAAACAGCTTTTGAACGGGGCCGAAATCGACGAGAACCGTCTGCTCCAGGAGGTCGCTTTCCTCGTGGACCGCTCGGACATAAACGAAGAGATGGTTCGGCTCGCCAGCCACTTCGACCAGCTTCGCGCCCTGCTTTCCGGCTCGAAGCCGGGGGACGGCCGCCGTCTGGACTTCCTGATCCAGGAACTGCACCGGGAGACCAACACGATAGGGTCCAAGACGACCGACCTGGAGACAACCCAGGCGGTGGTCCGGATGAAAACCGAGGTTGGAAAACTCAAGGAGCAGGCTCAGAATATCGAGTAAGCCGGAACGATTTTACAGGATAAAGAGCGCACTGCCGCCGTTTTTGTTTTTATCTTCCGTAAAGCATAAAAGGAGTCCCCCTTGGGCGCAAAGAAGGCAAAGCCGACCGCGAAACCGGCTGCGAAACCCGCCGCGAAGCCGGTGACAAAACCGGTCGTAAAACCAGTCGTTAAGAAATCGCAGGGAAAGCCCATCATTCTGCAGGACACGTACCTGGAACAGGTGAAGTTGTGGGCGGATAAGCACTATCCTCTCCTGGTCGGAATAACGGCGGCAATCCTGTTTACCATGATCTCGACATGGGGGATCAGGACCTACGATGCGCACAAGGAAAACACCGCGAGAGCGGCTTATGCGGTCGTGGCCTTGAAGCTCCCCGCGGAGGGAACGGCTACGCCGGACGATTGGCAGAAGCTGGTCCCGGAACTGCAGAAGATCATCTCCGATCATAAGGGCACGCAGCCCGCGCTGATGGCCAGAATGGAACTGGCAAGGGCCTACCTTGAGACCAAACGCTACGACGAGGCGGTCAAGACCGCGATCGAGGCCATGAAATACCTGCCCCCGGGCCACAGCCTGAGACCTCTCCTGCAGTATCAGCTTGCCTGCACATACGAGGCGGCCGGGAACCGGGAACAGGCGGCGAAGGAATGGGCGCAGTTGAAGGAATCCGGGACCGCGGGCTTACAGCGTGAAGCTGAGTGGAACCTCGGCAGGAATTTCGCCGCAAAGAATGATTTCGCCAAGGCTGCCGAGAGTTATCAGAAGGCCTCCGAAACTCCGGGAAGCTATCCATCTCCGACAATGCTGGACCAGGAACTGGCGCGTGCCAGGCAGGCCGCGGGCATAGCCGAAAAGCCGACGGCCGGCGCGGGTGAGAAGCCTCAAACCGGACCGGGAGATAAATCCGTAGCCGAGAAACCTGCGCCTGCTTCAGCGGAGAAGCCCGCTGCCGCGACCGGTGAAAAACCCGCCGCCGGTACCGTGGAGAAACCTCAGGCCGGATCGGGAGATAAACCCGCAGCCGGGAAACCTGCGCCTGGCTCAGCGGAGAAGCCCGCTGCCGCGACCGGTGAAAAACCCGCCGCCGGCGCCGTGGAGAAGCCTCAGGCCGGACCGGGCGATAAGCCCGCAGCCGGGAAACCCGCGCCTGGCTCAGCGGCTAAGCCTCCAGCCGGGACCGGCAAAAAACCCGCTGCCGGTGCGGCTGAAAAGAAGTAGCTTCCCTGGTACTCACACCCCGTTCGTGCTTCGATATCTCTCAAGAAACAGCTTTTGAGAGTGAGCAATATCGAAGGCTTGCATAACCGGTGGAGATCCGGGTCACGCCATTCAGGAACAGGAACTTCCCCCCTGTTCGCCCTGAGCGTGTCGAAGGGTAGAGCGGGCCAAAGTCGAGCGGACAGCCGCATGCATTGCGCTGGGCAGGCTTTCCAGCCTACCGGCGCCCACACCCGTTTATACTTCGATACTTCTCAACAAATAGCTTCCTGGATTTTGCAGTACTTTGAGGAATAGCATAGCGAGCCAAGTCATCTATTCCGCCATACCGGTGAAGATGCCGGGGAGGGTGGCCGGAAGCACTATTTTGAAAGAGATGTCGTAGGGCCGTGCTCCAAGGGAAATCGCGGTCGGCGTACGGGGTCTTCTTGCCCTGCCCGGGGGATAATTGTCTCTAGAAAACAGTTGAGAGCGCCCAGGCTTCGTCTCTGCTCGGAACACCCGCGGTCATGGCGGGCCTCACAATATTAGGGATGGGTACGGGACCTGGTGTCGCATTCCGTAAGTTCTTCGGCGTTTAGACCGCCGTCAAGGCAGCTTCTGCAAATATCCGAGGCCGCAGAATAATATTGAATTATTTGTGGGATGCAATACTAGCCTGACTTTGCGATTTCGAGAGTTTCCGGAATCCCTCAAATTCAGTCCCGAGAAGATATGCTTTGCACTTCTCGCCTGAGATTTGGCATCTGATTCGCACTCAAATAGAGTTCGTTCAGGGCCCCGACAAGTGATCCGTCCAAATCCTCCTCGCTTATCTCCTCCTCCGCAGCGTTCCTGTCGCAGGGGCTGAGATGCTCACCCAGAATCAGGATGGACCGGAGCTTTCTCGCGACCACCTCGCATGAATCGTCCGGTTCCGCTTCGTGGTGATTCAGGATTGCGTTGCATACAGGGATGGGCAACTGCCAGGATTTCGATACGAAATAGCTGATCAAAGCATGATTGGTGCCGAATCGGGATTCCTCCGTCTCGATGCACAGAGGCTCATTGCAGAGGACCGAATTGAAAACGGATATGTATTCGGGATATCTTTTGATCAAAAGTGGCATGGCGCAGTCGTGAAAAAGGCCGGCCAGGTATGCCAGATTCAGAGGAACCATCGAGGCGACCGTCGGAGCTTTCAAGACAATGAGTTCGGTTACCTTGGCGATCTGCAGGCAGTGATTCCAGAAGCCGTCGAACAAACCCTTGTTATCACACTGACCGGCCAAAGCATCACGCAGAGCGGAAGTCAGAACCATGCCATAGAAGTTCTCGGACCCCAGGTTCATGAAAGCCTGCCTGATCGAGTCTATTTTCCGGCCTCCCCCCAATAACGGTGAATTGGCCAGCTTGATTAGTTTTGCGGATAAGGCGAGGTCATCACTCACGAGTCTTATGATTCTGCCGGTGTCGGGATCGGGTTCTTTGAAAATCCTGTAGAGTTCAAGGACCACTCTGGGCTGTGGGGGTAAATCGATGCTCTTTACGATCTCTTTTGCTCGTTTGAGATTTTCTTCTTTCATCTATCTCTCCGCCATATGAGAACGGCTCCAAGAGGAAAGAGCGGACGTGGAGAAATAAAGCATCCCGCTACGGGAAAACCCAGAGTTAAACGACATACGCGCCCGAAATTGATAAAAAATGAGCATAATCGCAGGCTACCCACCTCAAGGCGGCCGAGTCCGACGAAATCAATGGACCGGACGCTCGTCTTTCGGTTCTTTCCGAATGGTTCCAAGCCTCTTAAGACTTCAGTATCCCGGTGTTTTTGCCTGCCCGGCGCGGATTGTCCAGTGGACACATACTCACATGCCGGTTCAGCATGTTCCTGATGAAGTGGCAAAACAATACATCGGGATCTTGCTTCCTTTTCTTGAATCTTCCGGTGTAACGGCTTGCCGTTCATCAATCAGCCGACCCGAATGGCAGCCATGGCCCTGAATTGTCACTCCAGGGAATAATGGTGACAGAGCCGCCCGAGGCGGACCGAGTGAACGGTCAGGATGGCGTTTTGCGCCGGAGGGCTCCCGGAGGATCTCAACCTTATATTTCAAGCCTGGACGATTGGGCGGCAGATATCAGGCTTTTTTGATCTTGGCAACTATTTAAAAGGCTATTTTCCAATTGCGGCCCCGGCGGGAAGCGAGCCTGAGAGTTGCCATTTCTCCTCGGGCCAGGTCGCCGAAACACTTCCTTGACATAGCCCCTCATGCAATCATAAACTGAAACTGTATGGCAATTGTCCTCTAACAGAAGCCGCGCACCGTTGAGCGAACTCAAACGCACAGGGCCGATGACCGGTCCAATGCGACACTGGTGGTGCAGTTTCTGATCTCCTTGTTCGGCAATCCCCGAAAATACATAGAGCCCGCGAGTGTTCCGCGCCTTGATCATGTTTCTGATCTCCTTGTTCGGCAATCCCCGAAAATACTGCTGTTTAAGCATGTTTCATCGAAACATCAGAGGAGATATGGGTAATGGACCAATCCGAACTGACAGTTTATTTCTATGATATCTTCGACGCCTCTTTGCCCCGCCTGGGTCCCGGAGACGATCCTTCGGCACGAAAAGCCATCGACCTGCTGCGCGCGGCAAAGCCTCAACGGATGAATTCTCCGGGCCCGTCCGGGCTCAAGATCCTGGACCTGGGGTGTGGAAACGGGGCTCATACTAATTTGCGTTCAAGAGGATATACCCCCGTTCGCCCTGAGGTATCGAAGGGTAGAACGGGACAATTCTGAACGGCATCTTCAATTTAGGGATAGACTCATCTTGAACTCAACTCCGTATCAGACCATCCAGTCGGCAAAGCATCTGGACGGAACCATCGTGGCGGTAGACAACGATGAGCAGTACCTGACCCAACTCAGGCGGCGAGCCGTTGCGGAAGGCGTTTCAGACAAGATCCGCACCTGCCTGAGCGATATGCGCGAATTCACGATGGGGGAGGGAGTCTTCGATCTGATCTGGTCGGAAGGGGCGCTCCTCGTCATGGGATTTCTGGAAGGGCTGGCCGCCTGCCGGAAGCTGCTGGCGCCGGACGGGTTGATGGCCGCCTCCGAACTTACCTGGTTCCGGACCGACCCGATTTGCGATTTGCGTCTGTCCAATGGCACATTGGGAGCAGGCTTACGAGTTCATCATCTAATCACTTGAGTATCGCTGTTCCATAGTTCTTAATCTTAGCCTGCATTTCAGGGCACAATTGTACGACAAGCTCTGCATTATATGAACCCGTGGGTGCGAGACTAATCCCGGATTCGAGGATATCTTTGAATTAGCGAAGATATGATGGGCCGCAATAGCATAGGAACGCGATATCGCAGCCGGAGACCCGTCTTCGGCTGACGGATCGACATTGGTAGTAAAGATGGAAACAGTATTGTCGCTGTTGCGGACAATCTCGAATGTGCGAAACTGCTGCGGGAAGTCCCGCAGTGATGCAGTTTCAACTTGCCAGAAGCCGAGTTCCGGACGGTTTGGATCAGGTGATGGAAATGAGGTGACCGTGTTGAAATGGCGATGTCCGGCAATCCACATGAGGAGATTCGGATATTCATGAAGCTTGGCGAACAGCGCCGCCTCGGATACATAGGCATTGGACCACCAACTCATGAACGCGCCCGCTTTTTCGACGCCGATCGGTATGTGCGCGGCTATGATCATGAGCTTACCGTTTGAAACCTTCACTGGTACTCCTTTCTCAATTGCTGCCATGGGGCGATCCACGAAAGACGAATCCCTCTCCGGTTAAAGAATCCTTTAATTTCATCCTATATCGGAGTTATCATCATTCACGGTGAGCAAAATTCAATAAGGAATTTGCCGATCAGCCCTCCACGAACATGCACTGCTACAGGTAGTACTCGGGGTATGCAGGAGTAACCTCGCGCAGCAGTTCCATTTGCAGGCTCGGTGTCGTTCTGATGGCTCCCATATGATCGCAAATCATAGAATAGCCTGTGGACAAATCTGGTGTGCTTCCTGATCCGCACCATGCCTGGTACTTCCCCTATGGTTTCAGTCACCAGGTATCCCACGGTTGAGTGGACACCCCCCGATAGATTTGCACGCAGTGATTACAGAACCGGTACCTTCGTTTAGCCTCAAATCATTTGATGTCATTTGAAGTTCGATTGCCGAAACGCATGAGTCGTGGTAATAATTAAGAATATATGCACAGAAGTTGAAGAAGAACGGGGGGCGCGACCTCCAGAAGTCAAATACCTGATTGCTTTGTTATCCGCCAGGAACCTGGGGGTATAACCCGGAAAACCGCCGATGCGGATGGAAGTGAAAGCAGCTTTGCGGGAGTAACCGTCATCGGCCTCTCGAAATCTCCTGTCGCCGTTCGAAGTTCCTTTGCGATGTGAATGGCGCCTGCATTGCACAAACCATAAAGACTTTTCCCTACCCCCAAGAGGGTGAATGCCCCATGCGGATTTCCGTCCCGAACAGGGATCGAATCAAGTACCGCCTTGTGGAACATCATCTCTTCACTCACTTTGAACGGCATATCCTTTTCAATGTGAAAACCATGCTCTTCTATGAAGTCACTCCTCTTGTTCGAGACTTGATCCTTCGTCTCTCGGATCATCCCGAAGATCATATAAAATCGAGACTTGCAGGGCGATTCTCAAAACGCGAGATTCAACATGCCCTCGACCATCTGGAAAAAGAACACTTCCTTGAGGACGCCACTCCGGCTCGGGAGAGCAACTGCCTGCTCAAGAAAAGAAAGGGCTTGCGGCACCTGGAACTCATGGTCACGCACGGGTGCAACATGCGATGCCTGTATTGTTACGGCGATCGGAGCGACGGCAGGCACGGGGAACAACGGCTCCTCTATGGGTCCGGTGAGGCAGGCATGTCGCTGGAAACGGCTCTGAAGGGAATTGACTTCCTCTTCAGGGAGTCCGGCCGCCGAAAAGAGGTGAGTGTCATCTTCTTTGGGGGTGAGCCTCTCCTGGAAATGGGCCTTCTGGAGAGAATCGTACCGTATGTCCGCGAAAAGGAAATGCAGACTGGAAAGAAGGCCGATATCTCCCTCTCCACGAATGGACTCCTTCTGAAGGACGGCAACCTGGAATTCCTGGTAAAGAACAGGATCAGCTGCCAGGTATCCCTGGACGGACCCGGAGAGATCCATGACCGAAACAGGCTGCTTCCGGACGGAAGCGGCTCCTACGAACGGGTAATGGACGGCGTAAGGCGCCTCATCGCCAGGCGGGGTGGTAAAGTCCCGGTCCGAGCCACAATCGCCCATGGTCGAATAGACCTCCCGGCTATCGTGGAGCACCTTCTTTCCCTGGGCTTCGGCTCGGTTCACGCGGAGCCCGCTATCGGAGGCAACAGCGCAACCTCCATCACGCCCGGGGACCTCGATGAGATCAAGAAGCAGATCGACACGCTGGCGCTGTTCCTGGTCAGGAGCGTCAGGGAGAACCGATTCTTCAACTTCACGAACCTGGTGCGCCAAATCCGGCAGACTCGCGTGGTGCGCGAGCGGCTCGCCCATTACTGCGGGGCGGGACGAACCTACCTGGCCATGGCCCGGGATGGCGGTTTCTATCCGTGCCACCGCTTCGTGGGCATGGAAGAGTACCGCATGGGCGACATCGACACCGGACCGGACTGGACACTCCGGAACAGGATCCTGGACCTGACGGTGGACAATCGTGCCGTGTGCCGTGAGTGTTGGGCACGGTACCTGTGCGGAGGAGGGTGCTGGAAGCACGCGGTGGACCGGAGCGGATGCCTGGAGCGCCCTGACGAGGAACTGAGCTGCCGGATCACCCGGCACTACATCGAGTGCGCCATGGCTATCAACTCCGAGCTTCGTGTGAGCGATCAGGACATTCTGAGCCGTCTTTACGAGGAATCCACGGAACCCTATCTGATAACCGGCAAAGGGGATTGATATGCTCCGAAGACGATTTTTCAAGTGGTTTCTGGGAACGGTGAGCGGGATCTTTTCCTTTCAGTTGCGGTCGCAAACGACGCCTTTGTCGAGAATTAACACCACGCTTTTCTCCTCTGCCGAAGCCGCGGGCGGCTGCAACGAGGACGGGTGCTCCACGAGCGATTCGGGCCTGGCCTGTCGACAAAGGGATGTTTGCGCGGTTGATAAATCCGGCGGATGTAGAGACGACCATTGCGCCACGGATGAATCGGGCGATTGCACAGGCGACCGATGCACCGAGAGCGATTCGTCCAGGGAATGTTCCGCCGACTCCTGCACGGAGGATAAATCCGGCAGATGTACAGACGACATTTGCGTCACGGATAAATCGGGCGATTGCACGGGCGACCGATGTACCGAGAGCGACTCGTCCGGAGCTTGCGAGAGCGACTTCTGTGAATCGGATTCCTCTGGCGAATGCACCGGAGACTACTGTGTGTCCGATAGTTCCAGGGCTTGCAGAAACGATTCGTGTATGACCGACAAATCAGGCGAGTGTACAAATGACGTCTGCACCGAGGATCGTTCGGGAGATTGCATTAGTGACCAGTGCCAAATCGACGCGTCGGCGTCGTGCGAGAGGGACGTCTGTGCCTCCGATTCCTCCGGGGCATGCACTGATGACTCATGCACCGAGGACGCAACGGGGTCTTGCGGGCCCGATGCCTGTCTTTCCGACGCATCGAACGTTTGTGCCATAGACCGGTGCACGGTGGACAGATCCGGAGTCTGCGCGCAGGTGGACTTGTGCATCGTGGATGAATCGGGTGACTGCACCGTGGACATCTGCCGGGAGGATCGGGGCATCGGTGAGGTCTGCTCACTCGATTCACCGGCGCAGGGCGTCGACCGCGAGAATCTTTCCAAAGCCATCCGGTGGCTTTACAAACTGGGGAGTGTGATCCTGATCGTAGGCTTATCGTATGGGCAATCCATGGCGCAAATCGCCATCGACGCAACGGACGCCGTCTTTCATCCGACTCCGGCCTTTACGCAGGGAGCGGCCGTAAAGGCGTCTTCTCCTCCCGGTCCATTCCTGCGGGACTGTGACTCGGACGGAATACTCGAGGCGGATGTCAACGGAGACGGGCTTTGCGACGGCGATCCGAAGGTGGCGGATCACCGGGGAAACGGCACCCGCGAACTCCCCCCCGGTACGACTTTCCAGGGAACTTTCGATTTTACCTGTTTTCACATCCCCTCGGACGTGGCCATCATCACAACCGGTCCTCTTAACATAAACGCATCCAGGGAAGTGGCCGTGTTCGGCGTTATGATGCTGGGAGGACGGACTGAGATCTCTTCTCCTGAACCGTTGGATCTGAGAAGCAGTGTCTGGCTGGCCGCTGGTGGAAACGAGATCATTCTCTCCACGGCCGCGGGTGGGATCGTGAGCAGCAGCGGTTCGGGACTGGGATTGGAAGGCAGGCTCCCGGCGATTAACTACTTAAGCGCATGTGACAATACTGTGCCCATGATTCGCATGGTTTCTCCTCCCAGGGTGACGATCGGCTCAAAGGTCACCCTCAAGGGAACAGGCCTGGGGAAGAGAAAGGGGCGGGTGTTCCTGGCGAAAAGGGAACAGCGCGTTTTGCGCTGGACTCAGGAGAGTGTCCCGATGCTCCTGGTGGATGTGCCGGCGCCCGGCATCTATAATGTGAAAGTGAAACGCGCTGGGCGAAGTGGTGCAGTTCCTTTGGTCATGTATGGCGCGGTGGAGGTGAAGGCCCCGGCCATTGATGCCGCCTCTCCCAATTTCGGAGTGCCGGGGGCCGCGATCACCCTCACGGGAACTTATTTCGGTTCCCAATTTCTCCCTGAAAACCGGTCGGTCAGGGCGGCAAGAATCATTCTCGGTGGCAAAGAGTGCGCCGTAAAAGCCTGGTCCTGGGACCCCTTGTCGGGTAAAAGCCAGGTCAGATTCCGAGTGCCGAGAAATCTTGCGCCCGGAGCTTATAAACTGGTTTTGAAGAATAAGGTGGGACGCACCACGGCCGATTTCACAGTGGTCTCGAAAAATTGAGCGGGGCTGGAACGAAGGAAACCGCGCACTCAATAACGTTATTGATCTTCGGACATGCGCTGGCCGCGGCCTGCAAACCCCGGAATCTTGCAGGCTGCCCCGCGCGTATTTTGCTCAAGGTTCAAGATACAATGAGTACCGCCGGCCAGGCGGGCCGCATCAACGGCAGAGCCCTCACAGGTGAAAATGGAACGGGAACGACATGGGCCGGGCTTTCCATGCCAGTCGCAGGTGCTGCAAGTCCAAGTATGGAAAATGGCTCCTCCGGCAAAGGGCTGCAATTTTGGAAAGGGTCTTCGCTCATCTGACGGTTACCGGAGGATTGCGACGGACCCTCATGGCCGGGAGAACGTGCAGAAACGCTATCTTGCCCATGCGCTCGCCTATAATCTCTCGGTTCTGATGCGTGCAGTATCCGGTATCGGGAGCCCCAGGTCGCCCAAGGGCCGGAAAACCCAATTTCGCTTGCTACTGCTGGGGTGCTGCTGTCCTACTGATCCTCGAATGCCTACTCAGCGAAGGCATTTTCCTATCCAGCAGTCGGTTCGGCATGGATGTTCCATTTTGCGGATGAAGCTTTTTCAAATACTGAATTATTCAACGGGCCGCTAAGTTCACCGGGCGCGCTTTCGATCCGATGCGACGTCTTGCTGCGATTCTTTAATTCTTCCAAACTTTATGAATAGACCGATTATCCAGACTATCGCAAAACATATATAGAGCCCAAGGCTTTGCTGGATATGCGGGAGGGAATCCGCTCTCCCGAGGTGCACCTGGATTGATTGATGAAACACATCCAGCAGAAGGAGGACCGTTGCTGAACCGAACCACAGGAAGTAGTGAAACATGAACTCGATTGTTTCCTGCTTGCGTTTCTCCGACAGCCAATAGTCCTTATTGGGCAGGTTTATGAGAGACGGAGGGATTTTCGACATGCCGTAACTTATCCCGAGGAAGAGAATGAGGCTGAAGGCTGTAACGGCATAGCTCAAGGTGATGAAGGCCGTTTTTGTCGACCATGAGTCGGGACGGCCCGACGGGCCGAAATGGAGGGCGACCCTCTCGGGTAATTGCGGGTGGTAATATGCTGATTGTGCCATACAAAGCGCACACAGCACAAGAAACACGCTCAGCGAAAGTCTTCGCATCGTCATTGTTTGCTCCTGGAACCCAATGCTGCCGAAAACGATTGCCAGCCCCGGACCGAAGGGAAGCTGCGAGTCAGTTTCGATTTCCAGAAACTCCGGATACTCCAACATATGGTGTTTCCGCTCTCGATCGAGGCGCCACGGCCAATTCTTCTTCGGGTCATAGTCGAGCACCCGCCGCGCGGAACCCGCCGCAACGAACTTCGGCGTGAGCGCTTCCCGCAGAGCTTCGCCGGTCAGCGCTTCCCGAGCGCTTCCATGGCGGTCTCCCCGCCGCTCCATTTCGCTTGCGATTCTATCATACTTCGAATCTGCACATGCGATGGAAAAAGATAATGATAAAAATCACAGTCGGCCTTGCTGTCGGGTCTATCGATAAGGTGTTTCCCCGGAGGTCGCCCTCTCGCGCATGCCCAAAAATCCCATGCCGTTTCCCTTGGCCAAATATTTCCGCCCGCCATCGGTTTTTCATTGACAAAACGCGTATTGTCGCGGTATGGGGTTAAAACTTATTTCAGCATTCCAAGGGGATGTAGTAATGCAGGATCGGTTCTTCTTCTTTTGCTTCTTCTTTTTTAGTGGGTTCTTCTTTTGAGGGCCTGCCCGTGGGAGCGAAGTAGTCTGAACCTGAAATAGAGTCAAAACAAACCATGGGTAGGCAAAGCAGGGCCAAGACCATGGTTTTTCTATTTTAAGAGGCTGTGGGTTTTGGCGCCCACGGCCTTTTTTGTTCAGGGAGCTTTCATCGGTTCTTACTTAGCCAGAGGAGTCCTGGTAAAATGATCTACAACATGGAATATGAGACAATGCCTCGCGAGGCGCTCGAAGCCCTGCAACTGCGCCGGCTTCAGGAAACGGTGGAACGGGTCTACGCGGTGGTCCCCTTCTACCGGAGAAAATTCGATGAATTGGGAGTGCGGCCGGCGGACATCAAGACCCTCGCGGACCTGAAGCGGCTCCCGTTCACCACCAAGCAGGACCTGCGCGACAACTATCCCTACGGGATGTTCGCCGTTCCGATGGAAAATGTCGTGCGGATTCATGCATCGTCCGGGACCACCGGGAAGCCGACCGTGGTCGGCTACACCGCGCGCGACATCGAGCTTTGGGCGGAGCTGATCGCCAGATCGCTCTCCGCCGCCGGGGCCACGCGGGGTGACATCATCCACAATGCCTACGGCTACGGTCTGTTCACGGGCGGGCTGGGCGTTCATTACGGGGCCGAGAAGCTGGGGGCTTCGGTAATCCCGATCTCCGGCGGAAACACCAAGCGCCAGGTCATGATCATGAAAGACTTCGGTCCCACTATCCTCACCTGCACCCCGTCCTACGCGCTCCACCTCGCGGACGCGGCGGCGGAGATGGGCGTCGATTTCAGCCAGCTCAAGTTCAAATCGGGCATGTTCGGCGCCGAACCCTGGTCCGAGTCGATGCGGGCCGAGATGGAGAAGAAGCTCCACCTGAACGCTGTTGATGTCTACGGGTTGAGCGAAGTGATCGGTCCGGGCGTCTCCATCGAATGCTTGGAGGCCAAGAACGGTCTCCATGTCTTCGAAGACCATTTCATCCCGGAGATCATCAACCCGGAAACGGGCGAGGTCCTCCCCAACGGCAGCATGGGCGAACTGGTTTTCACCTCCATAACCAAGGAGGCTTTCCCCATAATCCGGTACCGCACGCGCGATGTGACCTCCCTCAACCGCCAGCCCTGCATCTGCGGACGCACGCACGTGCGCATGAATAAAGTGAGCGGGCGGACCGACGACATGCTTATCATACGCGGAGTGAACGTTTTCCCGTCCCAGATCGAAGCTGTCCTGTTGGAGATGAAAGAGGTCGAACCGCATTACCAACTCATTGTGGACCGGAAGGATAAGCTGGATACCCTGACCGTCCTGGTTGAAGTCGGGGATGTCGCCTTTTCGGACGAGGTCCGAAAACTGCAGACCATCGAGAAGAAGATTTCCAAGAACATCAAGGAATACCTCGGCGTTTCCGCCACGGTGAAGCTGGTTGAACCCAAGACGATAGCCCGGAGCGAGGGCAAGGCCCAGAGGGTGATCGATAACCGAAAAATCTGATAGCGCGCGAATCAAAAGGAGGATCTTACTCATGGAGCATGTCGAGCAAATTTCGGTTTTCCTCGAAAACAAGGCTGGAAGGCTCGCGGAGGTCACCAGGATCTTGTCGGAGGCCCAGATCAATATCCGGGCGCTGTCGCTTGCGGACACCTCGGACTTCGGCATCCTGCGCCTTATCGTGAATGACAATGAAAAGGCCAAGCGCGAACTGAAAGCGCAGGGCTTCACGGTCGGCAAGACGGACGTGCTCGCGGTCGAGGTTTCGGACCAGCCCGGCGGGCTGCACCACATACTGAAGATTCTGCAGAAGGCGGGCGTGAATGTCGAGTACATGTACGCTTTTGTCCAGCAGAGCGGCCAGAACGCCGTGCTCATCTTCCGCTTCGACAACCTGCCGGAAGCATTGAGAATTTTGAAGGAAAACAGCGTACGGGTGATTGGCGGCGAAAAGCTCTACGCGATGTAGTACGGGCCGTCCCGGCCTTCCTCAAGCTTGAATCTCGAGTTCCATCTCACTCAGCGCCATTTGCCAAGTTAAACCTCCCCCTCACCGGGGGAGGGATCCTCATTCTGTTTGCAGCAGGTTTTTTCAAAAAGCAATTGCACCCGGCGCCATCCGGCGGCGCGCCCATGACTTCCCTTTTCGCGGGACAATAAGTCATGCGGGCCTCCCGGCGATTTATCCCCGGCCCGTTCCACCCTTCGATACCGGGGCGAACGGGAATGAGCACTCCGGCGCCCGCGGGGAGAAACTGTTTCTTGAGGTGCCGAAGCATGAACGGGTGCGGGTCCACAATGAGTTTGCCCTTCAGCCCCCGGGGTGAAAGGCGAACGCGAATGATACCAGGAAAAAACAGATGACCTTTCGGGAGAAGGCCGTGTCATGCGGCCTCCCTCCGGGATCGGGGAGGAAAGAATGAAAAAACGGTGGATCATTCCGGTGTGTGCGCTTGTGGGGCTGCTGATGTGTACCCTCACGTCAGGGACGGGCTGGGGCAAGGAACCCTATAAGATCGGCGGGATCTACTCCATCACCGGTTCCAGTTCCTTCCTCGGGGACCCGGAGAAGAAGAGCATGGAAATGGCCGTCGACCGGATCAACGCGGCGGGGGGAATCGACGGACATATGCTCGAGCCGGTCATCTACGATGACGAGGGTGATCCTTCCAAGGCGAATCTCGCGGCTAACAAGCTGATCAGCAAGGACGGCGTCATCGCCATCGTCGGACCGAGCCTCACCCCGACGACTCTCGCAATAATCCCGGTGATCGAGAAGGCGGGGGTCCCCCTCGTGAGCTGCGCGGCGGGGATAAAAATCACGGAACCGGTGAGGCCGCTGGTCTACAAGACGGCCCAGAACGATGCCCTGGCGGTCGCCGCGATCTACCGGCACATGCAGACAGCGGGCATCAAGAAGATCGGCATCATATCGGTGGAGACTTCCTACGGCGAGAGCGGGAAAGAGCAGCTCACGGCGCAGGCCCCGAAGTTCGGGCTCCAGATCGTGCTGGGTGAAACGTTCGGCGCCAAGGACACGGACATGACCGCGCAACTCGCCAAGATCCGCGCCGCCCAGCCCGACGCGATCGTGTGCTGGGGCACTAATCCGGGACCTGCCGTCATTGCCAGGAACGTGGTCCAGATGAATATCAGGACCCCCCTCTACCAGAGCCACGGTGTGGCATCGCCCAAGTTCATCGAACTGGCGGAAGCGGCCGCCGAGAACATCCTGCTCCCCACCGGCAAGATCCTCGTAACGGAACAGCTTCCGGACACCGACCCGCAGAAGCAGGTCCTCAAAAACTACATTTCCGAATACGAGAAGCGCTTCGCGATACCGGTCTCGGGCTTTGGCGGGTACGCCTATGATGGCGTGAATCTCCTGGCGGCCGCCCTGAAGGGGACGGAAGGGGACAAGAAGAAGATCGCCGAAAACCTTGGCAAAATAAAGGGATTTATCGGGGTGACAGGCTCCTTCACCTTCTCCGCCGAGGACCACAACGGGCTGGGGCCGGATGCTTTCGTGATGGTCGATATCAGGGACGGCAAGTGGCGGCTGCTGAAGTAATCGGCATGTGCCAAATCACGCGAGGCCGATGCGGAGCCGGGTTCGGGATTTTGCTTTGGAGTGGGGCAGGCTTTCCAGCCCGCCGGCGATGTCTCGATGGCCCGTCCCAGCCTTCAATTCCTCAATGGGCACGGGGAGTGACTTCCGCGCCTGGAGCAAGCGCGAACGTGGCCTTGGGCGCGGTTCCTTATGAATTATAGAATAGGGCGGGCATGCAGGAGTTTCTTCAATACCTGTTTTCAGGAATAACCAACGGCGCGGTCTATGCGGTGATCGCTCTGGGTTTTTCGATGCTCTACAGCAGCACGGGACTGATCAATTTCGCCCACGGCGAATTCGTCATGGTTGGCGCGCTCAGCCTGATTTCGCTCTGGAAAGGTCTGAAGCTCCCGCTTCCCGTCGCCTTTGCCGGGGCCGTGGCGGTAACGGCCGCCGCCGGGCTGCTCCTGGAAAGACTCGCGATACGCAGCGTGCGAAAACCACACCCCATTGTGCTGGTGATCATTACCGTCGGGGCCTCGATCCTGGTCCGCGGCATCGCCATGGTGGGCTGGGGAAAAGATCCTCACAGCGCTCCGCCCTATTCCAACAATGCTCCCATAGACATCGCGGGCGCGACCCTTCTCCCTCAAAGCATCTGGGTACTGGGACTCACGCTCCTGGTCGTGTTCGGGCTCCATGTGTTCCACGGGAGGTTCCTGACCGGACGGGCGATGCTCGCCACGGCAATCAACAGGAAGGCCGCCGGTGTGGTTGGAATTCCAACCGATCTGATGGTGTTGCTCGCGTTCGCGATGAGCGCGGCAATGGGTGGAATCGGAGGGGCGCTGATCGCACCGCTCAGCATGAGCAGCTTCGATATGGGGATGAACCTCGGACTGAAGGGGTTTTGCGCGGCGATGATCGGTGGTATCGGCAGTTCCTGGGGCGCGGTTATCGGAGGAGTGCTCCTCGGAATTCTGGAGGCACTGGGAGTGGGCTTTGTCTCTTCCGGGTTGAAAGATGCCGTGGCGTTCGTGCTGCTGCTTTTGATCCTCTATTTCCGGCCGACCGGCATGCTGGGCAAGGCAGAGGTGCAGCGGTTCTAGTTGGACAGCGAGGCGGATTTTCCCGCCGTCTCATGGACGGCGCCGGGTTGATCATCATTTGACTGAATGCGCCATGTACTGACCCGTTCTCGACAACTGAATGTCCGGGTTTTCGCGCGAGACGGATTCCCCCCAATTTCCGATTATGGCAGTCACCCTTTCACGAAGGCATCCATGCGCTATCTCATACTCATTGCAGTCGTTGTTGTTGCCGGGCTCGGCCTGTCCAGCCCGTACCAGCTTCAACTGCTCACATTCATCGGTATCAACGTCCTGCTCGCCCTGGGGTTGAACATGCTGATGGGCTACGCGGGGCAGATTTCGCTCGGTCACGCCGCGTTCTACGGCCTGGGCGCCTACACGACCGGGGTGCTGACCGTTCATTACCAGTGGTCTCCCTGGCTGGCCCTGGCGGCGGCAATCGTGCTCACCATCGCTTGCGCGTTCCTGATCGCCCTGCCGCTTCTTTCGCTCTCGGGGTTCTACCTTGGAATGGGTACCCTGGGGTTCGGCATGATCGGCTTTGTGGTGTTTCGCCAGTGGAACAGCCTCACGGGGGGAGATTCGGGACTGGTCGGCATTCCCTCACTCGAGATCGGGCCGCTTTCCTTCGCCTCCGCGAGGGGCTTTTTCTTCCTGGCCTGGGCCGTGGCCATCCTGAGCATTTTTTTGTGCGAGCGCCTGATCCATTCACGAATAGGAAGGGCTTTGCGGGCGATACACGACAGCGAACGCGCGGCCTCTTCCATGGGGATCGACACCGGCGGGCTGAAGGTCCATATTTTTGTCCTGAGCGCTCTGCTCGCGGCGATCGCCGGTTTTCTCTATGCCCACCTGGTGAGTTTCATCAGTCCGAGTTCCTTCGATTTCCTCGTGTCGGTGCGGATGGTCACCATGGTGGTCATCGGCGGCATGGCAAGCGTGTGGGGTTCCCTGCTGGGAGCGGCGGTCCTTACCATTCTGCCGGAGACCCTCACGGTTTTCACGGAGTACGAGATGATCGTCTACGGGCTGGTTTTGATAATTATCATGATCGTTCTGCCCCAGGGGCTGGTCAGGGGAGTACTGGACATTTATGAACACGCCAGACATAAAACAGAACAAATCTCCGCCGGTTCTCGGGGTTGAGGCGGTAAGCAAATCGTTTGGAGGCATTCAGGCCCTGAACGATATCAGCTTCGAAACGGCGCCGGGGACGATCCACGCACTGATCGGTCCGAACGGGGCCGGGAAGACCACGCTGCTCAACCTGATCACCGGGAGCTTTCCCGCCGATTCCGGACAGGTCACGTTCGGCGGGACGGCCCTGAACGGCCGGAAACCGCATGAGCGGGTTGCGCTCGGCATTGCGCGCACGTTTCAGAACATCGAGCTGTTCGGGAGCATGAGCGTTTTGGACAATGTTCTCGTTGGCCGGCATGTGAAGACGCGCTGCGGGTTTTGGGGAGCGATGGCCCATACTCGGAAGGCTGCTCGGGAGGAACGGGAGGCGCGCGCCAAGGCGCTGGAACTGCTCGATTTCGTGGGTCTGTCCGAGGCGGCATCCTGGCGGAGCACCGACCTTCCGTTCGGATGGCAGCGGTTTCTGGAGATCGCGCGGGCGCTCGCGACCGGTCCCAGGATCATGCTGCTGGATGAGCCGGCATCGGGCCTCAACGCGGTCGAAACCGCCTCGCTTGCTGAATTGCTGGGCAAGATCAGGGACACCGGGATCACGATGCTCCTTGTCGAACACGATATGAACCTGGTGATGGAGATTTCCGACCGGGTGTTCGTACTCAATCACGGAATGAGGCTTGCGGAAGGTACTCCGTGCGAAATCCAGGCAAACGAGGCGGTAATCTCCGCCTATCTCGGAAGGGAACAGGCGGGAAGGTCATGCTGCGCATCCGCGATCTGAATTGCCGGTACGGGAGCGTGCGGGCGGTGAACGGAATCGACCTGGCGGTCAGCGCCGGGGAACTCATCGCGCTCGTGGGGGCGAACGGCGCGGGCAAGAGCACGCTGCTGCAATCGGTATGCGGTTTCGTCCCGGCTTCGAGCGGCGAGATCGAGTTCGAAGGGACGTCCCTTGTTTCCCTCAAACCGGCGGATATCGTGAAGAAGGGGATCAGCCTCGTTCCCGAGGGGCGGCTCCTGTTCCCGCCCCTGAGTGTTATCGAAAACCTGGAACTGGGCGCCTACGTCCGGTATCGCAGGCGCGAGCACAAGACAATCGCCCAGGACCTGGAGGAGGTGCTGGAGACCTTCCCGATCCTCGGGCAGAGGGCGAAACAGCCCGCCGGGACCCTCTCGGGCGGGGAACAGCAGATGCTGGCGATCGGACGCGCGCTCATGGCTCGCCCGAGGCTGCTTTTGCTCGATGAACCCTGCATGGGGTTGGCTCCCCTGCTGGTGCTCGTGATTTTGGAGACTCTGGTGGAGCTGCGGCAGCGCGGGATGACCATCCTGCTGGTCGAGCAGAATGCCCGCGCGGCGCTCGGAATCGCCGATCGCGGGTATGTGCTGGAAAACGGCAGGATTGCCATGGAAGGCTCGGCCTCGGATCTTCTTGCCGATAAAAGCGTGCGCCAGGCCTATCTCGGGAAGGAGTGCCGGCTATAGTCCACGCACGTTCGCCACGATTGTGAACCGGAATGGTTATAAGTAGAGGAGGGGAGTGCTGGGTCGCGTTTCACTCTTCTCGTCCCACGGCGCTGGTCCGTCCATGCTTCGGTACCTCTCATTGTGCATCCCGTTCCCACGTCTTCTTGAAAAAGCTCCCCGGCAATCTTAAACAAAACAAAGAGGCGTCTTTGGGCGCCCGTTGAGATTGTTGTTTTTGGCGGCCGCTGTTCCGTCAGCGGCGGGATGGAGATGAATTGAAGGGTATCCGCATCACCCCTGGCTATTCAGCGCATAAATGCGCCCTGAGGATAGCGCTTTTTTATGCCGTCCTGGGCGCCCTGTGGATCATGCTGTCGGACTGGGTAGTCAACCTGCTGTTCGGTACGACCCCTCTGGCCCTCCTGCTGCAGACTGTCAAAGGGTGGCTCTTTGTTGCAATCACCGCATTGATGCTGTACCTGCTTACAGGCAGCACCATCAGAACTTCCCGAAAATCCGAAGAAATCCTGCGCGAGAATCAGAGAGTACTATCCACCTTGTTTGGAAACCTGCCGGGGATGGCGTACAGATGCAAGGCGAACGTGGAATGCACGATAGAGTTCGTGAGCGCCGGCGCGCGTGAACTGACCGGGTACCCTCCCGCGGACCTGGCCGACAAAGCCAAAATATCCGACCTCGTCCTGCCGGAGGACAGGGAGATGGTCCGGGCGGGTATCAAGGTCGCGCTCGCGGAGAAAGAACCGTTCCGGCTGGTTTACCGCATCCGGAAGGCGGACGGCGTGATCAACTGGGTCTGGGAGCAGGGGCGCGGGATCTATTCCTCCAAGGGCGAACTGGTTGCGGTCGAGGGGTTTATCACGGATATCACGGAGCGCAAGAACGCCGAAGAAGCCCTCACGCGTTCCGAGGAAATCTACAGGGCGCTTGTGGAGGGGACCTCGGATGCGATTCTCATGGTCGACCGGAATCGCAACTTCGTTTCGGTCAACAGGGCATTTATCGACCTTTTCGGCTATTCACGGGAAGAACTGGAGGGACAGACTATCCGGCTTGTGCATCCATCCGAGGAGAGTTTCGACGGCTTTACCAGCATGACCTATCCGGCCGTGGATACCGCTCCCGTGCGTTTTGAATGGGAACTCATGCGCAAGGACGGCGGGGTGTTCCCCGTGGAGGGCACCTACTCCACGATCCTGGGACCGGATGGGACCGTGGCCGGCCATGTCGGGATCATCAGGGACATCACCGAGCGGCGGAAAGTGGAAGAAGAGCTTGCCCTGTATCGCGAGCATCTCGAGGAGATGGTGCGGGAGCGAACACGCGAACTCGAAGAGGCGCAGAAGGCGCTCGTCCAGGAAGAAAAGCTGAAAACTCTCGGCGCCATGTCCGCCGAGGTGGCGCATGAGATTCGCAACCCCCTCGTTTCGATAGGAGGTTTTGCGCGCAGGCTTCACAAAAAATACCCCGATTCCCTTGAAGCGGAGATCATACTTTCGGAATCACGCCGCCTGGAGACCATCCTTAGCAGGATTACCCATTACCTGCGGCCGATAGAGATGAGGTCGCGTGAATGCTACGTAAACTCGATTCTGGCCGAATCGCTCGACCTGCTGGCTCCTGAACTGGAAAATGAGCACGTCGATGTGCAACTCGATCTCGATCCGGGACTGTCACGAACGCACGTTGACCCGGATATTCTGACTCAGGTCTTCGTCTCCATAATCCGAAACGCCGTGAAGATGCTGGACTCCAAGAGAGAGATTACCATCAGGACCTATGACGGCGAACAGGTGGTGTATGTGGATTTCAGGAATGACATCGCCAAAAAACCGAAGGACCCCGAACTGATGCTGCTCCCCTTCGATCCCGATGAACAGGTAATGGGGATGTCTTCAAGTTTCAAGCTGCTGAAAGGAATGGGTGGGACACTCTCTTTTTCCGAGGCCGATCACCAGGCGGTCTTCAAAGTCTCGCTCCGGAAGTGTCGCTCGGACCTGCACGCCCCAGTCCCTGGAACTCAAGGGAAAATAGAGGGAAAGCGGTCCTCGCGGCTTCCCCCGGCCTGATCCGGGTTCTTTCCGAAAACGGATAGATGTGCATAAGCGGGAGTGCCGGCTTTCGCGCGCAATACCGGCTGGTGTTGCATCCCATAAATCAGCGGCTACAAAACAGTGACTGTTTCCCGGCTCCAGAGCAGTTTAGCGTGCCAGACGGAATAACATCGGATTTGAGGGACGTCACACCAGCGAAACTCCGGTACGGGGTTGCGTTCAGGATCAGCATCCACTCTGAAAGGTGCGCATCCGGCTCAACACTGGCCCGTTCATGCTTCGATTGCTCGGCACGAACGGGAGTGTATCATCCTGAACGTAAGAGTATGACTTGCGTCACGAGCCACCCTTCAGTTCCTTCCGTTGGTTCCATCACTATTCCTGTTGCTGGCACGACTTCTTCACAGTGATTACAGTGCAATACCGGGTTATTCATAATGGCTGCCCCGGGCAATTTGGCATAGGCGGGCTGTTGAAAAAGCTCGGCGAATTTGTTCTTATTGTTCCGATCTATCTCTACTGGAAAAGTCGATTACTTCACGCCCCACACGGCGGTGAACGAGGAGGATGTTGACCGTGAATCCCGGAAAGGACGGCCATGACAGTGTTTCCCCGCCTCCAGGAAGGTGGAGGAGCTTTCTCGTCCCCATCCTCTTTTTCATCATGGGGGGCTTGAGCACCTTCGGGTATTTGCAGTGGAACTCCATCCAGAAAGGCTCCGGCGAAGCGGAACCCGCCAAGATTGTGGCGACACAAACAGCTTTGCCTTCTGAAAAGAAAGAGCCCAGGATACTCTACTATGTGGACCCGATGAACCCGTCCAACAAGACCGACAAGCCGGGCAAAGCGCCATGCGGGATGGATATGGTCCCGGTTTATGACGATTCGCCGGGGCCGGATAGCCTTCCGCAGGGGACGGTAAAGCTGAGTCCCGAGAAGCAGCAGTTGATCGGAGTTCAACTTGGGGAAGCTTCCGAGGCCCCTCTTTCCAGGACAGTGCGGGCGGTGGGGCGCGCCACCTACGACGAGACCCGCATCCACCACATACACACGCGGGTTGCCGGCTGGGTGGATAAGGTATACGTGGATTTCACCGGCAAGCTCGTCAAAAAAGGCCAGCCCCTGCTCAGCATCTACAGCCCGGAGTTGGTCTCGACACAGCAGGAACTCCTGGTCGCGAAAAAATCCAGTGAGATCCTGCAGAAGAACCAGTTCGAGGGGATCGGTTCACAGTCCACGTCTTTGTACAAATCCACGCGCGAACGGCTGAAACTCTGGGACATAAGCGACCAGCAGATCAGTGAAATCGAAAGGCAGGGGACTCCGATCCGGTCACTCACGATCAATTCCCACTCGGACGGCTATGTTATCGCGCGAAATGTCTTCGCCGGCCATCAGGTCAATCCGGAGCTGGAACTGTACACCATTGCCGACCTTTCCAACATATGGATCATAGCCGAGATATATGAGTACGAAATTGCCGCCATTCACCTGGGACAGACGGCCGTTGTCACTTTTTCCTCTTTTCCGGGGAAGGTCTTCACCGGGAAAGTCACCTACATTTCCCCCGAACTGGATGCGAAGACGCGGGCCGCAAGAATCCGGATTGAATTTCCAAACGCTGACTTCCTCATAAAGCCCGATATGTTTGCCAACGTCGAGTTAAAGGTGACCTACGGGAAGAGTCTGTCCATTCCCCAGGAGGCGGTGCTCGATTCGGGGACCAGCCAGGTTGTGTTCGTGGCAAGGGAGGGCGGCTATTTCGAACCGCGCAGGATCACCCTTGGTCCCAAGGTGGATGATAGATTCATCGTGCTTGCCGGAATAAAACCGGGGGAGCGGGTGGTGACCTCGGCAAATTTCCTGATCGATTCCGAAAGCCAGCTCAAGTCAGCGACGGGATTGATGGCCTCCGATGCGTGGGAGGCCCCTGTGCCGGAGCACGCCGACCCTGTGCAAGGGGCCGGGGATGAGACAGGGGGCGGGCAGCGGACCAAGCCCTCGGATCAGCCGAAAGCGAGCCCGAAATCCCCCGGACATGTGCATTGATGCCGTCCTGTCGAGATGGATATTACAGACAGCGAAAAGAGCGGGGGAATGATTCCCCCGCCCGTCACGAGGCGCCGCCGCAAAGCCACACTGAGCCGTGAAGCGGCGACGGGGGTGTGGGGGGCGAAGCTCACCGCGCCTTTAGAGCTTATCCAGTTGATGCGATTTTTCGGGATGTGCACCTGATTTCTTGCCATAACAGCGAAATTCACAGCGAGCGGTAATGATCAACCGGATCATCGATTTTTGCGCGGAAAACAAGTTCATCGTTTTTGTTTTTATTGGCGCGGCCTTCCTGGGCGGCCTTTATTCGATGAAGCACATAACGCTGGATGCGATACCGGACCTTTCCGACACCCAGGTCATCATCTATTCAAAGTGGGACCGCAGTCCCGACATAATGGAAGACCAGGTGACCTACCCGCTGGTCACAGCCATGCTCGGGGCGCCCAAGGTGAAAGATATCCGTGGGTTCTCCGATTTCGGCTACTCGTTTGTCTACGTCATTTTCGAGGACGGGACCGACATCTACTGGGCGCGTTCGCGCACGCTGGAATACCTGAGCAACATTTTGCCGAAGCTTCCCCGGGACGTCCAGGTGGAACTTGCCCGTGATGAGACGGCAATCGGGTGGGTGTTCCAGTATGCCCTGGTAGATAAAAGCGGAAAACATAACCTGGCCGAACTGCGCTCCATACAGGACTGGTTCTTGAAATACGAACTCCAGTCCCTGCCCGGCGTGGCAGAAGTCGCACCCGTGGGCGGGTTCGTGCGGCAGTACCAGGTGAATATCGACCCGAATGCCCTTCTAACCTACAAAATCCCCATAGAAAAAGTCATTACAGCCATCCGTGAGGGCAACAACGATGTGGGTGGACGGCTGGTCGAGCTTTCAGGCCGTGAGTACATGGTGCGCGGGCGCGGCTACATAAAGAACCTGGCGGATATCGAGAACATCGTTGTCGGGACCAGCGAAACGAGCGGTACGCCCATCCTGGTCAAGAACCTGGGAAATGCCGTACTCGGCCCGGACATCCGCCGCGGGGTCGCCGACCTTGACGGGGAGGGCGAAACGGTTGGCGGTATCGTCATCATGCGCTACGGCGAAAACGCCCTCAATGTCATCGAAAGGATCAAGGCGAAGCTCGCGGAAATCGTGCCCAATCTGCCCAAGGGAGTCGAGCTGATAACCGCCTACGACCGCTCCGACCTCATCGAACGATCCATCCGGACCCTCAAGTCAACCCTCGCGGAAGAACTCCTCATCGTAAGCCTGGTGATACTGATATTCTTGTGGCACATCCCGAGCGCCATCATCCCGATCATCACCATACCGGTCGCGGTGGTCATCTCGTTCATCCCCATGTACAAGATGAACCTGACCGCCAATATCATGTCACTCGGAGGGATTGCCATAGCCATAGGGGCCATGGTCGACGCGGCGATAGTCGTCGTGGAGCAGACGCACAAGAAGCTCGAACACTGGGATTCGGAGGGAAGGCCGGGCGACTTCAAATCGGTTGTCATCGGCGCGGTGAAGGAGGTCGGGGGGCCGAGCTTCTTCGCGCTGTTGGTGATCGCGGTGTCCTTCATGCCCGTCTTCGCGCTTGAGGCGCAGGAAGGGCGGCTCTTCAAGCCCCTCGCGTTCACCAAGAATTTTTCGATGATCGTTGCGGCCTGTTTGGCCATAACACTCGATCCGGCCATCCGGCTGCTCTTCACCCACATGAAGGATTTTTCGTTTCGGCCGCGGTTTCTGTCTCGCATTGTCAACGCGGTTCTTGTTGGAAAAATCCACAGTGAGGAAAACCACCCGATAAGCCGGCCGCTCATGAAGATCTATCATCCGGTGGTGGAATTGGTGCTGCGGCACCAGTGGGTGACGATTCTTGCCGCCATCCTGGTGGTGGTCCTCACAGTGCCGGTTTTTATGAAGCTCGGGTCGGAGTTCATGCCTCCACTGGATGAGGGGGCGCTCCTCTACATGCCCACGACCGTTCCGGGAATATCGGTCACCGAGGCGCAGCGCACACTCCAGATGCAGGACAAAATCATCAAATCCTTTCCCGAGGTCGAACGCGTGTTCGGAAAAGCCGGGCGGGCCGAGACCGCCACGGACCCCGCCCCGTTTTCCATGATGGAGACAGTTATACTTCTGAAGCCCCAGTCGGAATGGCCGAAGATCCCGAGGTGGTATTCGGAACGCTCGCCGGAGTGGCTGAAAGGTATCCTGCGCAGGGCCTGGCCGGACCATCGGAGTACGCAGGAACTCATCTACGGCCCCGGCGGCCTGAATGAGGCCATGCAGATCCCGGGAGTGGTCAATGCCTGGACGATGCCCATCAAGGCCAGGGTGGATATGCTCTCTACCGGGGTGCGAACTCCCGTGGGTATCAAGATCCTCGGACCGGACCTGAACAAAATCCAGGAATTGGGGCAGCACATCGAAATGGCGTTGAAGGGGGTCCCGGGGACTTCGAGTGTCTTCGCGGAGCGTACCACGGGCGGGTATTTCCTTGATTTCGAATTGAAAAGAGAAGAGCTGGCGCGATACGGCCTTACCATCGCGCAGGTCGAAAGCACCATCACCTCGGCGGTGGGAGGCGAGAACATCTCGACCACGGTTGAGGGTAGGGAGCGCTATCCGATCAACATCCGCTACCTGCGCGACTACAGGAGCACGGTAGACAGCCTGAAGCGGACCATGATCTCGACCATGGGAGGGGCGCAGATCCCGATTGCCCAGATTGCCGATATCAAGCTTGTCTCGGGTCCCGGAATGATCCGGGACGAGAACGCCAGGCTTTGCGGTTATGTCTATGTCGATATCGCCGACCGCGACGTGGGCGGGTACGTCGAGGAAGCCAAGCAGGCGGTCAATAGCCATGTGAAGCTGCCGCCAGGCTATACCCTCACCTGGAGCGGCCAGTATGAAAACATGCTGCGGGTGCGGGAAAGGCTGATCGTCGTTGTCCCGATCACGCTGTTCATCATTTTCATGCTAATCTACTTCAATACCCGATCGGCCGCCAAGACCCTCATCATCTTCCTTGCCGTGCCCTTTTCAGCGGTTGGCGCCGTGTGGCTCCTCCACCTGCTTGGCTACAACATGAGCATCGCCGTCTGGGTGGGTCTTATCGCGCTTTTGGGTGTGGATGCGGAAACGGGTGTTTTTATGCTCCTCTATCTCGACCTTGCCTACTATGCGCGTCGGGACAAGGGGCTGATGAAGACGAAGGAAGACCTGCGCCATGCCATCGTGGAAGGGGCCGTGAAGAGGCTGCGCCCGAAATTCATGACGGTTGCGGTCATGTTCATGGGTCTGGTCCCCATCATGTGGTCGATCGGAGCAGGGTCCGATGTGATGAAGCGCATCGCCGCGCCGATGGTCGGCGGGATATTCACCTCCTTTCTCATGGAACTGCTTGTCTATCCAGCCATATACGAAGTCTGGCGCTGGCATTTCCACGTGAAAAAAGAACAGCCCGCCTCGACCGGGGCGTAAATATATAGGATATTGTTGGAATCAGCTTTAATTGAGGAGAAAAGATGAAGAAGATTATGTTGGTACTGGTTTTTGTGGCGGCAGTCGGACTGGTGATGGGTTCCGTGATGGCGGGTGTTGCGAAGGCGGAGCCCCAGACGAAATGCCCGGTGATGGGTCTCAAGATCGATGAAAAAGTCTATACCGACTACCAGGGCAAGCGCATCTATTTCTGTTGCAGCGACTGTCTCGGAAAGTTCAAAGCCGATCCGAAAAAATACATGAAGAAGATGGAAGCCGAAGGCGTGACGCCCGCCAACACCCCCGCGAAATAAGACGAGCAGACGTTGGACGGTCCTGGACCGGGCAGTTCGCTTTCCAATTTTGTCCCCCGTGATTGCGGAGCGAACTGGATGTGGTTAGCATCCGGATGGATCAAAAGAGGATGTCGACAGCCCTCATTCCGGGCATAACTCTGATAATTTCGATGCCAGCTTCTATCGGCGGATAAAAGATCAAATAATTTTCAACCGCAAAGCTTCGCGAAATGGGCATAAGCTCGTCCCGGCTTATGCCCATTCGCGGAAAGCGGACAGGCATATGGCACCGTTCCTCTACCTTATCGAGAAACTGATCTGCTTTGCCAGGGTTGTGCCGGGCTATGCACCACCAGATTCAGTCCCAATCGGCTTCCGCATTAAATAGATAAGCTTGATTTCATCGCCTTTGATACCGGACGCACTTCGGCGCGATCGAGTTTACGGCGTGTTTCTTCTCGCGCTTGTTTTGGTTTCTTTTCTTTCAGGGCCGGATTGCTTAGAATCTCACGGTGGAAAACACCGGAGAGCGGAGCGGAAGATGATCAACAATATTTCGGAGTCACTCAAAAAGCAGCGCGAACTCATTTTGGAGGAGTGCAGCGAGCAGGCCCTCGACCGCCACACCAGCCTGCTGGAGATCGCTATCATATCGCTGTACAACAGGCTCGCTAATCGCCTCCTGGGCGGTTCGGAAGCGTTCAGGGCAGGCGGAGCAATACTTGCCGTGGGTTCTTTCGGACGGGGTGCATCAAGCCCCACGCTGCCCATCCCCATCCTCTGCCTGCTCGCCGAGGAGCCATCCCCCGGCGATTCGTGGCTGGACGAAATCACGACCCCTTTGAGCGAAGCGGGATGGGTGGTCGAAGCCTACCAGGGGCCGGTCGCCCGGATTTCCGCGCTGGCGCAAACGGACCCATCGCTTTTGCAGAAGCTCCTGGAATCGCGTTATATCTCAGGTAACCGGGGGCTTGCCGAACAGCTCGAAAAGGCCGTGGATGAGCACATATCACAAAACCGGGAAGCGTTGCTCCGTTGCCTCCACCAGACGGTGAAAGCGCGCGAGAAGCTGCTGGAGGAGTCTCGGGGGTGGCTGGAACCCGACCTTCAAAGGAATCCCGGCGGTCTGGACGAGATTGGAACCATACGGGCGGGGTGCAGGATTGCCGCCAATATCCGGAGCCTCGAGGACGCCATTTTCCAGGGATATCTCACACGCCAGGAAGTGGACCTGCTCCTGCATGCGGAAAAGAGTTTTCTGCGCTATCTGACCATTCTCAGGGCGGAATTCGGCACCTCTGACAGCATCCTGCGCATTCGAGGCCAGGAGATGCTGGCAAGCAGGCTCGGCTACCTGGAAAAATCCGGCTTTCTTCCCGTCGAGATTTTCATGCAGCACGCGCACCAGCTTTTCCATAAGGTGGCCCAGGTCTCCCGTGAGTTCTGGGAAAGGCTCTCGGAGACTCGTTTACCCCGCGGGGACGAGCCCATGGTGACCGTTGAGGCCGGAGTCACCGAGAGTGCCGGGAAACTCCAGATCCTGACAGAGCGCTATCCGGCATCGGCCGCTCATCTCGTTCATCTTTTCGCCCTGGCCGCCGGCAGGCGTTGTGGATTCGCCAATGTCACGCGGCAGTGGATCGGGCACAACAAGAACGTTTTGGATGGAGCATCTGGTGATCCAGATGTAAAGAATGAGTTTTTCGAGATTCTCCGGGCCGACGCTCCTGGCATACCAGTGCTCAGGCGTTTCCATGACTACGGACTTCTGACCTCCCTGATTCCCGAACTCGGAGCAGTCAATGGACTGGTACAGCACGATGCCTTTCACCTGTACCCCGTGCAGGAACACCATCTGCAGACCTGCATCGAGATCAAGAAGCTGCTCGCGGGCGAATATAGCGAGGCTGAACCCGACTTGACGCAGGTCGCGGGCCGGATAGGGGACCCCGTCCTGCTGCTGCTTTCCGCGCTTCTCCACGATATCGGGAAAAGCTCCGGGTCGAAGCACGCCCTCAAGGGCGGCGAGATGATACCGGCTGTCGCCAAGCGGCTGGGGTTGGGACCCGAGGAGACGGAAACAGTCAGGTTCCTTGTCGCGCAGCACCTGCTTCTTATTGACAGCGCTTCCATGCGTGATTTGGCCGACCAGGAGATGATCGCGAACTGCACGGCCACCGTGGGCAAGAAAGAGTACCTGGATCAGCTTGCGGTGCTCACCTTCGCCGATATGATGGCCACGGGACCCCGGGGACGCGAGAAATGGCGGGACACCCCTGTAATGTCTCTTTTCCGCACCATTGACAACATCCTGGAAAAGGGCGAGCCAAGCTCGCAAATCATCGTGGAGAGGATCGCCACGGTGCGCAGCCGGGTCGAAGAGCGGATATCCGGTGTGATGACCCCTGTGGAACTGGAGAATTATTTCTCTCAGCTAGCTCCCAGGTACCTTATCTCCCTTTCTCCCGATGAGATAGTACAACACCTGCGGCTGGTCCAGAAACTCCAGGCATCGAAGGAGCGGTTTTTGTGGGAGGTTGCCGCCGGAAAGGAAACGGCTGAAATTACCATCATGAGCTGGGACAAGCCGACGCTTCTCGCACGGGCTGCCGGGATCCTCACGCTGCACAGTCTCAACATCATGAGCGCTCAATTGTTCCGGATGAACGATGAAATGTCTTTGCTCATATTCCAGTGCCGCCTCCCCGATTCACGAGGGGAATCGATGGATTGGGATGCGGTCAAGGGGGACATGGACCGGCTGCTCAAGGGCCAGCTCGCCCTTGAGTATCGCATCGCCGCCCGAACCGCGGTCGGAAGCCCGCAGCGAAGGGTGCTGCGGCCCACGGCGAGCCAGATCATCATCGACAACGAATCCTCCGCGATGTACACCATACTGGAGGTTTACACCGTCGACCGCATAGGGCTCCTCTACACTATCAGCAAAACACTGAACGAGTTGCAGGTGCAGATATATATCGCCAAAATTACGACCAAGAACGATCAGGTTGCCGACGTCTTCTATATCCGTACCAGCGGGCGCGAGAAGGTGACCGACCCCGAACAGATCGGGGAAATCAGGAAGGCCCTGCGTTTCTGCCTGGATGGCAAATCGGAATGGGATTGACGTAGATATATTGCCGCGAGTCCCCGGATCAGGAAGGATTGGTTTCCCTGGTCCGGGGCTGAAGAACCCGCTATTTTACGATATTTTGCAGGAGAAGGTCGGATAGATGAAACAGGTTGACCGCGGTTCCCATTTTAGTGACAGGGCCAGAATCGAACCGGTCAGCAGTACGAAGGCAAGCACACTGGCCGCCACGGACCAACTCCCCGCAATCTCCGAAAAACCCAGTACGGCACTCACAAGACTCATGAACAGTAATATGAAGGATGTCGCGAACATTGTCGCCTCCCAATAGAACCCTTTTCAGGTTCTCGTTATAGGCCGCCCAATTTAGAATCCCCATTATTAGCTGATAATAGTAGTAATGTCGGAACTTGGGCAGTCAATTGCGAAATCGGCTTCCGTTGTGTTTTCAGGATCTTTTAGCGAACTGCCGAGGGAGGGCACGGGGATGTGTTTATTCCCCTGTGTTCATCGCCCGCGTGGGAGGCGGGCCGGGAACTCCGGAGAGCCCCGGCCCGGTTTATATGCTGTCCGGCTAGATTTCTTTCGCTTCCAGTTTGTCAGGTTCGACCCACTTGCCATCGATGCAAACCTTGCACCGATTGTCTGTTCAGAGTTCATGGCCGGTAGGATAGGTCTTCTGTTCGTAGGCGCAGTCTTGCTGCTCTTGCCGTTCCATCGGAATTTCCCCCTTGTTTCGGGCGGTTCCTTGCAGTATTCCAAAGTTCCAGAAACAACTTATTGATTAGTAATCATTTTCCGGTTGGATTTCCACAGTACACAGGCAGGGAGGGAGGCACTTCATCAGCCAATCCGTTCGAAGTGAGCAACTTAAGGATGCATGGGCGGGAAACAGCGGGCAACCGCATGCGGAGCAAGGGGGCGAGTCTCCGCATGACTGTTTGGAGGAGCAAGGGGTTATATGGAAACCCGCCTCCCGCGCTCATCACCCTTCGATGCTCAGAGCGAACGGGTGGAGGGTTTACGTATCCTTATGATCCTTCTGTCTCCCGGGTCCAGGTCTGGGTGCGACCCAGCAATACAATTCCGAGGTACCCGCGCACCATGAGGCGGTCACCGGCAATAGAGAGTCTGCACTTGTACTTGTTCCCATCTTCCGGATTGTAGATAGTGCCTCGCCATGAGTTGCCGCCTTCAAACCGCAGGCCCTCGATAAGGGGCATGCCGAGAAGGGTTCGTTTTCTCAGCGCCGGGTCGGGATTCTTGAGGTCCATCTTGAGGCGCCCCGCCAGCCCGGATTTTGTTGGCGGGTAATATGGCTCCTCCAGCCAGGAGATCTTGCCACAGTATTCGAATCCGCACTTGTAAATCTCGAACTTGGCATCTCCGTCGGGTGTGTTCCAGACCCCGAGTATTGCATCATCACTCGCGGCATGCGCGGGTGAAGTACATATAAGCAGCGCAAATATAAAGATTGAAGCTTTTACGATCGACATGACCTCTCCCGTTTATACATCTCCCGCGCCGAATGATGGCGGCGGAAAATATCCGACAGCGCAATAGAGAGGAGCGCACCCCTGGATACACTCCCGAAACATCATGCATAAGCAGCCAGATATATGGCTTATCGGTATAAGTTAAGTTTTTATTTATTAATAGCGTAAAAAAAGGCTTGTCCCCAGCAAAAACTTGCCGCCGGTCAAGGATAATCTTGTATTTGCGGTGTCCGGAGAAGGGAATGGACAGAGGCCGGCTCACAGCGACATGAGCCCCCGGACCGATAACCTCCAGGCCGGGTTCATGAACCTTTGCGGACTTTCATCTGCCAAAAGACTTCCATCCGATCATTGAGGGGGCGCAGGATATTGGTTGACGATAGTATTTACCCACGGAGGAAGATGCTGTGATCCGGTCATTCAAAGACACGGAGACGAAGACGATTTTTCACCGACGCTTTTCCAGAAAACTGCCCTTTGACATGCAACGCAGGGCGGCGATGCAATTGATTTCCATCCATTTTTCGAAGGATGTGAACGATCTGCGTATTCCCCCCGCCAATAATCTGGAAATCCTGAGGGGAGACCGGGAAGGACAGTTCAGTATTCGCATAAACGCTCAGTGGCGAATCTGTTCTGGTAGGCGCCGATGCGCGCACGACAATTGGGAGCGAACTCACCACAAAGCAGTTTCCCCCTTGCAGTTCTCCGGCCGCCCCGGGATGTAGCGGGCAAGATGACTCTCCCCCATGCTGAATTAGCCCCGCCTGCGTGATTGGCCACGACGGATAACGATCCGGACCGAAAAGCTTCATTTTGAGATCCGGGTGGATGCATTTCCCATCGGGTGTGATTATTCTGAAAGACAGCTCGATGGACCGGGTTTTTGATGTGTGTCATGCGGCCCCGGCGCCACCCGAGAGGTATATCGTTTGCCCCTTCATGTCGAAGGGCGCATTTAGTTTTGCCGTTCGTGTTTTCTATATCCGCGGCACGAGAAGCGAGAGGTGGACATCCGAATCCGGCAAATGCCGTAGCGCTGAAATGACATCGGGGAAGCTGATGTCATTTCGTGGAGTGCGGCGGCGGTGCTGGTCTGGATGAATGCGGTTGCCGGATAGAAGCTGCACGCGCGGCATGGTGGTTTACTGAACCTCTGGCTATAGAGCCCGCCTGACACACCAGAGTCAACTATGATCACTATTATTCATTTCACGGGCAAGGTATGGCCTGCTCTTCTGTGCTGTGCGTTTGTTCTGTCCGCCTGCGCGAAGGTCGGTCCCGATTTTCTTCGACCTCCGACCGTCGTGTTGTCCAAGTGGCTGGAGACAGACTCGGACCGTTTGAAGGGCACAAGCGATTACCGGGAGTGGTGGAAAGGGTTCGGGGACCCGGCTCTCGACCGGATAATCGAGAGGGCCTATAACCAAAACCTCTCACTAAGGGCAGCGGGCGTCCGGGTCCTGGAAGCACGCGCACAACTCGGAATCGCGGTCGGGGAACTCTTCCCTCAGAGCCAGCAGGCTACCGGTTCAGTAACATTCAACAGGGCCAGCGAGAAATCGCCTACCGTCGCGGCGTCTTTGGCCGGAGGCAGTCAGCAACTCAGCTACTGGCAGGACCAGATCGCACTCGGCGCAACCTGGGAAATCGATCTCTGGGGCAAATTCCGACGGGCCGTGGAAGCCGCGGACGCCAGCCTGCTTTCCGCCATTGCGGATTACGACAGTGTACTGGTGAGCCTCACAGCCGATGCGGCCTCTTCCTACGTCCAGATTCGAACGTTGGAGAAACGGCTCGGCATTGCCCAACAAAACGCGGAGACACAGCGTGAAAGCCTGCGGATAGCCGAAACGCGCTACAATGGAGGGGTGACCTCCGAGCGTGACGTGGAACAGGCGAGGACGGTGCTGTTCAACACACTGTCAACCGTGCCCACGCTGGAGGCGCAACTCCGGCAGACAAAAAATGCCCTCAGTGTTCTCCTTGGACTTCCACCGGATAATCTCGCGGACTTTCTCGAAGGCGCCGCGGATATCCCACCGCCTCCCCCGCACGTTGCTGTCGGCATTCCCGCCGATCTCCTGCGCCGCCGCCCGGATGTGAAGAGTGCGGAACTCCAGGCCGCGGCACAATCGGCACGGATCGGGGTGGCGAAAGCAGAGCTCTATCCGGCGTTCTCCCTGACCGGGTCCTTTGGGTTCCTCGCCTCGGATGTCGGTGCAGCCAAACTGGGTGATATCGCTTCTTTCGGAGCCCGGACAGTCGCCGCCGGTCCCGCGTTTCAGTGGAACATCCTGAATTATGGCAGGATTACCAATAACGTGCGGGTGCAGGATGCCCGTTTTCAGGCCCTTCTTATCGCTTATCAAAATGCGGTCCTGCAGGCTCAGAGGGAAGTCGAGGATTCGCTCGCGGGATTCTTGAGGTCCCAGGAGAGCGCGGAGTACCTGGCTCAGAGCGCCGCCGCCGCGCGCCGTTCCCTCGACCTGGCCTTCGTTCAGTACAGCCAGGGCAGTACGGACTTTACAACTGTTCTCACGGCCCAGCAGGCCCTCCTCACGGCCCAGGACAGTTTCGCGACAGCGGTGGGGAACATTTCGGGAAATCTCGTCGGAGTGTACAGGGCGCTTGGTGGAGGCTGGGAAATCAGGGAAGGGCGGGAACTGGTGTCGCCCGATGTCAAGGCAGTCATGGCCGCCCGAACGAATTGGGGAAACCTTCTTTCTCCCGCGTCCTACATGCCGAGGGAAGCGGGGGAGAGGGCTGCGTTGCGGCGGCCCGACTGGTAGGAAATGGAGTACGAAATGCATCTTTATAAACCGATTCGAAACCGGTGCGGGAGACCGGTCCTTGCCGCGTGGGTGATTGCCATCGCGATGCTCCCGCTGTTGGCCGGCTGTGAGAGCAGATCCGCCCCCGCGTCTCCTCCTCCGCCAAAGGTCACGGTTAAACCGCCTGTTCGTCAGAACGTTGTGGATTACCTCGATCTCACGGGAACTACCCAGGCTGTCAATACCGCGCAGCTTCGCGCGAGGGTGGAGGGCTACCTGGAGAAGATCCTTTTCAAGGATGGAGAAATAGTCAGGAAAGACCAGCAGCTCTTTCTCATACAGCAAAACACCTACCAGGCACGGCTCCAGCAGGCCGAGGGCAATGCCATGACGCAGAGGGCGCGCCTGGATCATGCCAAGAACGAATTGACCCGCTTTACCAATCTGTTCAATCAGAAGGCCGCGGCACAGACCGATGTCGAAAACTGGCGGTTCGAACGCGACTCGGCCCAGGCCTCCCTCGTTGCCGCCGAAGCACAAAGGGACCTTGCAAAGCTTGATCTCGCCTACACCATGGTTACGGCGCCCTTTGGCGGCCGGATCGACCGAAGACTCGTGGATCCCGGCAATCTTGTCGGGTCGGGCGGGAGTACGGTGCTGGCCGAAATATCGCAGATTGACCCGCTCTATGTCTACGTCAATGTCAGTGAAAGCGAGCTTCCACGGCTGATGCAACACGCCGGCAATACCAACGGACAGGGAAAACAGGGACCGCCGGTCTATATTGGATTTACCGAGGAACAGGGATATCCGCACGAGGGGTACCTGGATTTCACATCCACCAATGTAAGTCCGACGACAGGGACACTGCTCGTGCGCGGTGTCCTGAAGAACAAGGAAGGGAAGATGCTGCCCGGGCAGTTTGCCCGAATCCGCATACCAGTTGGAGAAGAGAGAACTGCCCTTTTCGTGCCCGAGGTTGCCTTGGCCTACGATCAGTTGGGTGATTATGTCCTTGTGGTCAACGGGGACGGCGTCGTTGAACGCCGCAACGTGAAGAAGGGGTCTTCCAGGGATGGGCTGCTCGCGATCGAAAAGGGGCTCACGGATAATGAACAGGTAATAGTGAACGGTATTTTGCGGGCCGCGCCCGGCCGCCGGGTGACCCCTGAAAGGGAAATTGCTTCCGATCAGCCGGGAGCGCTCAGCCTCAATGAGCGATAAATGACGTGACGCAAATGGTGGAAGGACTCTTCGGCCGGACTGAAAGGGAACTGTGTTCACAATAATATCGGTTCCGGGCGGAGCAATACGAAATAGCGCGAGGGTATCTTCAAAGCTTTAAATCAGCGGGGGAGCATTCCCCGGCACCTCCCGGTAGTTCGGCCTCATGCGGATGCGCGAGGCCGAACATTCGGCGTTTGCGGCGACCCGGGCGGGGCGTCGCCGCGGCGCCGTACCGAGCCGCGTGATGGCGATGGGAGTGTGCGGGCGGAAGCTCCCCACGCTTTTCAAAGAGTATCCCCTTTGAGAAGAGTCCGCTTCCATCTTATGCGTGTTCAAGATAAGCTGGGACGAAATGCTTTTTGAGAAGTGCCGAGGCACGAGCAGAGGTCATGTAGATGATTTCACAATTCTTTATCGAGCACCCTATTTTTGCCAATGTGATCGCCATCATAACCATCATCATCGGTGGGGTGTGCCTCTACGTGCTTCCTGTTGCACAATACCCGCAGATCGTGCCGCCCACGATTCAGGTATCCACGAGGCTGCCCGGCGCCAGCGCGGAGGTGGTTGCCTCCACTATCGGCATTCCGATCGAGGAGTCGGTAAACGGTGTGGAAAACTCGATTTACATGTCCTCCACCAGCAGCAGTGACGGGTCTTACACACTCACGATCACTTTCAACGTCGGCAGCGATCTCAACACTTCGCTTGCCCTGGTACAAAACCTCGTGAACACGTCCCTGGCCCAACTCCCGGCGGGAGTGCAGGACCAAGGGGTTACCATAAAGAAAGTCTCTCCCAATATCCTGCTCGTGGTGAGCCTATTTGCCGAGGACGACCGGTTCGACGAAGCATTTCTTTCCAACTATGGGGTCATTAACCTACAATATCCCATCGGACGCATTCCGGGTGTGGGCCAGGTGAGGGTATTCGGAGCAGGTCCATACAGCATGAGGGTATGGCTCGATCCCGAAAAGCTGGATACCTTCGGTCTCACCACGCAGGATGTTCTTACCGCCATACGAGGCCAGAATGTTCAGGTCGTGGCGGGACAACTCGGCGCTCCGCCGGTACCCCGGGAACAGTCATTCCAATTCACGGTGAGCACCCTGGGCAGGCTGTCCGACGTGGGACAGTTCGAGGACATCATCATCAAGACGGCTGCGGGTCCAGCCCCACAGCTTGTGCGCCTGCGGGATGTCGCGCGCGTCGATCTCAGCCAGCAGAACTACAGCAACTATGCAAATGTCACAGGACGCAGATCGGCGCAGGTAGTCATTTTCGCTCTTCCCGACGCAAATGTCATCGCGGTTGCCGACAGGATTTACAAGGCAATGGCGGAGATGGGCAAAGAGTTTCCCGAAGGGCTCCAGTATGCGATCCGTTTCGATACGACGACCTTCGTGCGGGAAGCCATCTCGGGGGTCTATGACACACTTTTCATCGCCGCCGTCCTGGTGCTCATTGTCATAATGCTTTTCCTGCAGAGCTGGCGGGCCATGCTGGTTCCGGCCACGACCGTGCCCGTAACCGTGATCGGGGCATTTATCGCCATGGCCGCCCTCGGTTTCACGGTCAACCTGATGACTTTGTTCGCGCTTATCCTGGCGATCGGCATCGTGGTGGATGATGCCATAGTAATTGTGGAGGGCAGTTCGTATCACATCGAACAGGGTATGTCGCCGAAGGAGGCCACCATCAAGGCCATGCGGGAGCTGACCGGACCTGTCATGGGCATTACTCTGGCCCTGGTCTCGGTTTTTCTTCCGGCTGGATTCCTGCCGGGCATCACCGGGCAGATATTCCGCCAGTTTGCGCTCGTGATTGCCGCCACGGCGGTCATAAGCGCCATCAACGCCCTGACATTGAAGCCGGTCCAGTGTGCGTTCTGGTTGAGACCACGAGAGGAGAAGCGACCTAACTGGTTCTATCGCGGTTTCAACAGGGCATTCGGGGGATTGACCAATGTCTACATGGCCATCGTTACCTGGATGGCGAGGCGGCCGGTGCTGATGTTCTTTGTGTTCGCCGTTATCATCAACACGGCTCTCCTGGGATTCCTGCAAAGGCCCACCGGTTTTCTGCCGACCGAGGACCAGGGCTATGGCGTCCTGCTGTCCCGGTTGCCGGAAGGAGCTTCCCAGCCCAGGGCGCGAGAGGTCGCGCGGAAGATATCCGAGGCGCTCAGCCGGTCGCCCGGTATTGAAAGCTGGGTCACCATCGGTGGATATTCGCTCCTCGACGGAGCCAACGTTTCAAATGTTTCGTCAACTTTTGTGATCTACAAGAACTGGAAGGAGCGCGGGAAACGCCTCAACCAGGATGTAATAATAGCGGGGATCAATCGCGAGTTGAGCCAGATACAGGAGGCCCAGTCGATTGTGCTGGTTCCGCCGCCCATTCGGGGACTGGGCCAGACAGGCGGATTCCAGATGATGGTGGAAGACCGGACGAGCCTCGGTTTGACGGAGCTTCAACGGGCGGTAAGCGAACTTGTCCAGGAGGGTAATGCACGGCAGAATCTGAGGGGGCTCGCCACCACCTTTTCAACGAGCAGTCCTCAGCTCTATCTCAACGTGAACCGCACCAAGGCGGAGTCTCTCCAGGTCCCATTGGCGACTGTTTTCGATACCCTCCAGGCCTACCTGGGCTCCTCCTTCGTAAACCTCTTCAATAAGTTCGACCAGGTCTTCCAGGTCTACATCCAGGCGGACGCCCGCCACAGGCTCAATCCCAGTGACATCGGGAAGCTGTGGGTGCGGAATCGCGGCGGGGAAATGGTGCCTCTGGGGACTCTCCTTGACGTGGAGCAGACCAGGGGACCCGAGCTGATAACACGCTATAATCTTTATCCGGCTGCCGCTATTTTCGGTTCTTCGGCTCCCGGCTTCAGCTCGGGCCAGGCCCTCGGAATAATGGAGCAGTTGGCCGGAAGTTCCCTTCCACAGGGGATGTCTTTTGACTGGACCTCGACGAGTTACCAGGAAAAACAAGTGGGATACCAAGCCTACCTGATCTACGCCCTCTCCATCATTCTGGTCTACCTGGTGCTGGCGGCACTGTATGAGAGCTGGACCTCACCGGTGGCGATCATCCTGGTGGTGCCGGTTGCCCTGGTGGGAGTATTGCTCGCGCTTATCATCCGCGGCTATGATAATAATCTCTACACCCAGGTCGGCCTGGTCCTGATGATTGCCCTCGCGAGTAAGAATGCTATTCTGATCGTGGAATTCGCGCGCGAACTGCGCAAGGGGGGCATGCCGATCACGGAGGCCGCCATAGAAGCCACCCGTCGGCGGTTTCGCCCGATCGTCATGACATCCTTTGCCTTCCTGATGGGTGTCACACCGCTCCTGGCGGCGTTCGGGGCAGGTGCGGCCAGCCAGAGGGCCATCGGGAGCGTTGTCTTCGGAGGCATGCTTTCCTCGACGCTGCTGGCAATTCCATTCGTGCCGGTCTTCTATATACTTCTGGAGCGCATCGGTGAGAAAATCTGGCCCAGGAGGGGAGAAAACACGAAGTGACATCGGATGGACGATGTCATTTTCGGCAAAAATCAATTACTCATTTACCCCATCTTCCCCAAATCGAGCTGAGAGCTTATCAAATTCGAAATTCGTTTGGAGAATGTTTCTCCTGTCATTGATTTCATGAATCGGATGCTATATTGTAAGCAACACCTGAGTGCACCAACCGGAAACGCTCCATCATGGAGTCTTATCAGTCAGGTCCAATGTTGCGGCGTGAAAAGGGGAAGGCTTCTTCTTCCCGGCCGCCTCGGGTAGCACATACTCACTGTTCATCCGCATTTCGCACTCTCGTTCGATAACTGGTCCCGTTCAAGATAAACACCCACTTTGCCCGAAATGAACCCTGCTTTCACCAGCTTGAATATTGCCTCAGTGACTCGCTGATTACTTACCCCGCGTACTTGTCCCACCGGCCATGGGGGAGCGGAGTCACGGGCGGTTTAGCGTAACGGGATATGAGTTCTCCGCGAGTTACCTCACACTATCAAGGAGAGACGCATGAAGAAGCTTTTCGTATCGGTGTGTGTGCTTGTTTTCGCCATGGTTTTCATCGGTGCGGTGAACGCGGATGCCGAGAGTGTAAAGTTCAAGAAGGGCGATGAGGTTTATGTCTGTGGCTGTGGTGAAGGTTGTCCCTGTAAGACAATGGCTGCAAAAGAGGGCAAGTGTTCATGCGGAAAAGACCTGGTGAAAACCAAAATCGACAAGGTGGAAAAGGGCAATGCTTATGTGACGGTAAACGGCAAGCAACTGGCTTTTAAAACAACCGGCAAATACGTATGCGGTTGTGGAAAGGGCTGTGGCTGTGGCATGGTAAGCCAGAAGCCCGGCAACTGCGCCTGCGGCAAACCCCTCAAGGAAGTCGGCGCCAAAAAGTAGTACTCCCTTTCTCCGGCTGGAGCTGCCTGGCCGGATATGGTGAGGCCTTCCTTAAGTTCCATAATGTATTCGGAACATCGACGGGATGTTGCGTTTGAGGAGGCCACTCTATCCGGCCGCGCGCGCCTGACGCCATGGACCCCGCCTTCGCGCGGCGGGCGTTCTCGGATAACGCCCCGGTATCTCCCTTTTTGCCAATCTGTCCAACTCCGATAAGAAAAGCAGTGATTGCCCCCCCTTCCCATCCCTGCATCGGCGGTTCCTATCCCGCCCGTGAAGTACTGCGCTCCGGACTCGGGAATCGACTGGCACCCGTTCAAATTCTTGGGTATATTGAAAAATTCTACAATAGGAAGTTGTGCCCAGAGAGCTAACGCCCGGTCAGGAGAATGGTGGAAAAGATTCTGATTATCCAGCTCAACCGCATGGGGGATTGTGTCCAGACTCTCCCCCTGCTCGAAAGGCTCAAGGAGGAACGCCCCGACTGTTTCCTGACGGTCATTTGTGTCAGGGGATTCGCGCGGGTGTTCGAGCGATCGCCCTTTCTCGACCGGCTTGTTTCCCTGTCCGCCGACGCTGTCCAGGCACTCAAGGAAAAAAGGCAGCCGAAAGAATGCGAGGACATGCCCGAGTTGCTGGAAGAATTCGACCTGGTGGTCAACTTCACCAACAACGACGGCGGTGCTTTCTTTATCGGGAATATAAAGGGAAAGAACAAGCTCGGCTTTATCGAGTCCGGTTTCGCGGAAGGACGGGTCAAGGGTGACTGGGGCAAATACCTGTTCGCCTCCCAGCGGAGCAGGCAGACGAACCTCTTCAACCTGGTCGAAATGCAGATGGGAATGGCGGGGGTCTGTTTGAGGCCCTTCTGGAGCTATATGCCCGCATACTCCAGTGAGGTGCATCGTGCACACCGCCTCCTCCAGGAAAACGGCTATCTGGGCAAGGGAAAGCTCATCGCTTTTCAACTCGGCGCCAGCAGGCTTTACAGGGCCTGGCCGGTTGACTCATTTGCCTCTCTCGCCCAGTCTCTTTCGCAAAAGCCGGATATCGAGATTGTGCTCATCGGAAGTCCTGCGGAAAGGGGACTGAGTGATACCTTCCAGAGCAAGGTGTCATACCCCGTAATCGATCTGGTCGGAAAAACCACGATGGACGACTTGCCCGGTCTTCTCAAGGCATGCGACCTTCTCGTGAGCAATGACACGGGGACGATCCATATAGCCGCCGCCGTGGGTACGAGGGCTCTGGGGCTCTATTTTTCGACAGCCTATTTCGCCGAAACCGCTCCATACGGACAGGGTCACGTTGTGCTGCAGGCCGAACTGCCCTGTTCTCCCTGCGATCCGGCGATGACGTGTTCCGATATGCGGTGCAGGCATGTAATCACACCCGATGTCGTATCTCGTGCCGTTGAAATGATGCTTGAAGGCAAACAGGATATGGACATCGATGCCCCGAATATTTCCGCTTATCGATCCGCATTCCTTGCAAACGGCGCGCTTGTCTATTTCCCTGTCCGCTCTCATATCCCGGAACAATGGCTGACATCGCTGCTCTGGCATTCAGGATGGGGCGCGGCGCTGGGGATCGGAAATGATGCGGCTTTTCTGAGAAGATACATATCCATGTCGGGATCATCCGGTATCGTGGCCGTGAAGATCGATGAGATTCGGGAAGCTCTTGCCGGATTGCAAGATCGATTCGCGCGTGGCGTGGAAATCGCCAGATCGGCTTTAAGCGAACTGAGCCGACCGGCCGCCGGGTATGAAAGGCTCTCTGAATTGAGCAGGAATTTGCAGTCGATAGACCAGCAGATCCTTGCTTCCGCGCCGCCAACTCTCAAGTATTATTACATGCTCGAGATGACGGACATTGATTATGATGACTATTCAGCCGTGGTTGGGCAACTCGACAGGACCTATTCCCGGCTGGGCTGTCTAATCCGTACCATGATTTCCGCTTTCGAAGATTTGCGACGGAGTATATGAAACGTCGCGAGCAGCCCGGAACAGCACGAAGTGCCGCGCCGGGCATGCCATGGGTGTCTTCGGCCCTCATGCCGAGGTGAGAAATGAAGGTAATGATTGTCGGACCTGTTATCGGGGGATCGCTTCCCGTAGCCAGGGCGACCGCGGCTGCTTTTACGGGACTGGGGCTTGACTCTGTCTTCCTGGACTATTCACCTTTTGAAGCCGAATTCCACCTGTCAAAGGATTCAGGGGATTCAGCCCGGACGACGGCCTTCCTGAAGGCTCTCGATAATGCGCTGATCGACCGGATCGACCGGTACAAGCCTGATCTGGTGCTGGGTATCGCCCAGTCGCCCATGTTCAACCTCGATTTACTCGTCAGGTTGAGAAAGTCCGGCGTGATCCTGGCATTCTGGTTTGTGGAGGATTATCGGATTCTGGGATACTGGAGGTCGATAGCGCCTTTTTTCAACATCTTTTTTGCCATCCAGAAAGAGGAATTCAGCCGGGCGCTCTCCGAGGTTGGAGCCTTCAATCACTACTATCTCCCGGCGGCGTTCGACAACAATCTGGATGTGCCCGCAAAGCAGGGAGTTGAGCTGCAGGTCTCCTTCATGGGGGCTCCCTATCCCAACCGAGTCGCGATATTCAGCAGGCTCGGGCTGAAGGGCTTGCGTATCTTTGGCGCTGGATGGGACAGGCATCCGATTAACGGCGTTGCCATTGGCGATCGAAGAATAACCGAACTCGAGGCCCGCTGGATCTACAAGCATACAAAGGTAAACCTCAACCTCCACTCTTCGATGGAACCGGCCAGGATCGGGGGCGGCTTCGTCAACCCGAGGACTTTCGAACTGGCGGGTCTGGAATGTTTCCAGCTCTGCGACCGCAGGGAACTCCTTCCGGACCTCTATTCGGAAGATGATATCGTCCAATTCGACACTGAAGAAGAACTGGTTGAGTTGGTTCACTATTATCTTGAGAACGAAAGCGCGCGCGCGGAGAAAGCCAGGAATGCGCGCAGGAGAACATTGCGGAGTCATCTCTACGAACATCGGGTACGAGAGATTATGGAGGCTGTGTATAAATTGTGATATTTATCACTTTTACGCACTTCCTGAAAAGTCCCGCTGGCTTGCCCTTTTTGTATTTGACCGGATTAGGATTCTCTGGTAGAGATTCAGATGTCGATCAAGCCATTCCAATTGAGATATCTGCCTGAGTTGCGGAGGTTATTCCATGTGGGGAGAATTTTTGTGTGAAGGACTGAAACGCAGCGTATGCAGTGCATTGCCCTGGGACATTCCGTGGTATGATCCGAGCCACGTGATCTTTTTCGCCGCCCTGTACGGCGCTCTTTCGGTTATAGGAATCGGTCTTGTCTCCGCGCTCATACTGACCATTAAGCGCATGAAATCCGGAGGGGATACCGGGCATCACTGATGCCGCCCGGTACTGCTTCCCTTCCGTCGAATATTCATACCAATTTGAGCGAGGACCACATCCGCGTTTAAAAGACGCGCGGGTTCTCGCTCATCTTTTTGTGCTCGCGTAAATCCCGGCAATCCATTAATTACTCAGGTCGCACCTGAGCGTTTGCGCTCTTCTCGAAGTGCGAACACACGCTCGCGCCTCGAAACTGATCGTGAGACAGCTCTTCACACTCTCGCCGTACACTCGTGGACTGGGAACGGCACCCTGGTTGTGTTTGTGGACGCCGGTGCATGGACCTGCGTGAGTGCCTGGCGAGTTGCCCTTACGCCGGCTTGAAAAGCACACCGGATATATGGTTGTGCCCCACTCCCCGCTGTTCGGCTCGAACGAAACCGGCGCGATACTTTCTCCGCGGCAATGTGGTATAAAGCGACCTTGCGGAACGCGTACCGCTTGACGGGCGTACCAGGAGAACCCAGCCTCAAACGATATGGAGATGTTCGCATGCTTCCAAAAGTATTTAGAGAGTATGATATTCGCGGCATTGCCGGTAAGGAGATCACGGACCACGATGTCCCGGAGCTTGGAAAGGCGTTCGGAACATACATGGCCAATCAGGGGAAAAGGCGGGTGGTGGTTGCCCGGGACTGCAGGCTCACCTCGGATCATTACAGGGACCTCCTGGTTGGCGGGATGCTGGCGGCCGGCATGGACATAGTCGATGTAGGCGTCTGTCCCACCCCACTCTTCTATTTCGCCATTCGCCACCTGGATCGCGAAGGCGGCATCATCGTAACCGCCAGCCACAATCCCTCGGAGTACAACGGATTCAAGATATGCAACGGTTTTGACACCATTTCCGGAGACGAGATTCAAAAGCTGAGGCTCATCATTGACTCGGGGCGCTATACCACGGGGGAGGGATCGCTCGCGAGCCTCGATATCTTCACTCCTTATATCGAATTCGTCACAGGTAATATCAAGCTCAAGCGCAGGCTGCGCGTCGGCATCGATGCCGGCAACGCAACGGGAGGTCCGGTCTCACTCGCTGTCCTGACAAAGCTCGGTTGCGAGGTACATCCTCTCTATTGTGAAATGGACGGCACCTTTCCGAATCATGAGCCGGACCCCACGGTAATGGAGAACCTGAAAGACTTGCGAGAGGCGGTCATCAGGGAACACCTCGATGTGGGCATAGCATACGACGGGGATTGCGACAGGCTTGGAGTGGTGGATCACCGGGGCGAAGTGGTTTTCGGCGACAAACTCATGATCATCTTCGCGCGGGAGATCCTTTCGCGGAGGCCGGGCGCTGTTTTCATATCAGAGGTAAAATGCTCCAAGACCCTCTACGATGATATAGAACAGGGCGGCGGCAAGGCTATCATGTGGAAAGCGGGGCACTCGCTGATCAAGGCACGGATGAAGGAAGTAAACGCTGCTCTGGCCGGTGAGATGAGCGGGCACATGTTTTTCAAGGACAGGTATTTCGGGTTCGATGACGGGATATATGCCTCGTGCCGGCTGCTCGAAATCCTTTCCGGCACGGATAAACGGATTCCGGAACTCCTGGAGGGCGTGCCGATGACCTACACGACGCCCGAAATAAGGGTGGACTGCTCCGATGAGATAAAGTTCGAGGTAGTGGACAGAGCCAAGAAGGAATTCCTCGCGAATGACCTTGACGTGATTGATGTGGATGGCGCGCGGATAGTGTTCCCGGACGGTTGGGGACTGGTTCGCGCATCCAACACGCAGCCGGTTCTGGTTTTGCGCTACGAGGCGGAAACGCCGGACCGGCTCGATGAGATCCGTGACCTGATAGAATCGACTATTGAGAAGATCAAACGTGGATTTCAGGGCAACGGGTGAAAAAAACGAACAAGTGGTGAGCTTGGCTGCTCGTGCTTCGATAGCTCAATAATCAGCTTTTGTACCTGGTTGCGTTCAAGATTAGCATCATCCCTGAAAGATGATCCGCGTAAACACAGGCCCGTTCCACCCTTCGACAGACTCAGGGCGAACGGGACAGTGTCATCTTGGACGCTAATGGGATTAAACCTTGGTGGGGCATGCTCTCAACCCCGTTTACCCCGAGAGGAGCAAGCCCTGCTTGTGCATGGCAAGGCGTTCATAAGAAACAGCGATGCGGCTGCTCATTCGAGTCCCGTTCCACCCTTCGACAGACTCAGGGCGAACGGGGGGTGTTTCCGTTGCGGCAAGATGAAGGGCCGACGGCAAAGCGGGTGATGTAACTGATTGAATTTGCGAACTATCGAAAGCTGTTCATTTCGCTCGGGTTTCGAGGTCATTTACCTCGCAGGAGCGAGATCAGGAGCATCACGGCCCCGACCGAAATGGCGCTGTCCGCGACGTTGAATGCCGGCCAGTGCCAGTCGCCAACGTAACAATCCACGAAATCGATCACCTCGCCCATCCGGATTCGATCTATGAGGTTCCCGATAGCTCCACCGCAAACGCCGATGTATGCGGCCCTGTTCCACCAGTCGCCTTTGGAAACCTTCCCGTAGGCATAGAATATGATCCCCACCACCACCAGGGTGAGAAGGACAAAGATGGGTCTCTTCCACTCGGAGTTCTGCCCGGCGAATATACTGAAGGCCCCGCCGGGGTTATGGATGTGCACCAGGTTGAGGAACCCCCGGATTATTACCTCTCCAGTATTGAGTGGAAGCGCGCGTGCGACCAGGTACTTCGTCAATTGGTCGAGCAGCACCAGCGCACCCGTTCCAAGAAAAAAGGCCGTATAGTCCTTCAGATTTATCCCGTTCTTCCCGCCTTTGGTCTTAGCCATTCAAAAACAGCTCCCTCCTTCATTTCCTCGGGGCGAACGGTCTCGCGTCGGTCGAGGCAGGCTGGAAAGTCCGCCCCACAAAAACCAACAAGCCCCACCGCGCGCGACTGCGCCAAGGCGACGCATGCTAACGGGGTATTGGACTATTCGCCATTTTCAATCAGCGCGGCGTAACACCGGTCACATACCTCGGGAATATCGGCGAATTGGCCGACCTTATCGGAACGCACCCAGCAGCGTTCACACTTCTCTCCGGAAGCACTCGCCACGAGGACCTTCAGATCCGGAAGTTCGACACCATCCGAAGCGCCGACAAGGTTCGATGCCGGCTCGATGCTTACCCGAGATACGATGAAAACCGCTCTGAAAAGATCCGCTTCTCCGCCGAACTCGTTTTTGAACTCCGCCGGGAGCGCAAGCCGGACCCACGCATCCAGGGGATGCCCGATCACCTTGTCCCGGCGCGTGGCCTCGAGTACCCTCAAAACCTCGTTCCGGATGGCCAGGATCTTCCGCCACCGCTGGTCCAAGACATCATCCCGTGGAATTGCATCCACCGCCGGGAATTGTTCCATGTGCACGGACGGACCGGGGCGGTAAGGCATCATGCGCCACGCCTCCTCGGCCGTGAAGGAAAGGATCGGCGCCATGAGCTTGAGGACAGTCTGCAGTATGGTGTGGATCACCGTCTGCGCGGAACGGCGCGCCGGACTCATGGCGGCCGAGGTATAGAGCCTGTCCTTGAGAATGTCGAGGTAGAACGCGCTCAGGTCCACCACGCAATAGTTGTGAAGGGCGTGGTAGATCCGGTGGAATTCGAATTTGTCGTAGGCCTGCCTTACCTTCTGAACCAGTTCCTGGAGCTGCAGAAGCGCGAAGCGGTCCAGTTCCTTCATCTCGGCATAAGCAACCGCGTCGGTGTTGGGATCGAAGTCATAGAGGTTGCCGAGCAGGAAGCGGCAGGTGTTTCTGATCCTTCGGTACGCCTCGCTGAGCCTTCTCAGGATGTCCTGAGAGATGCGGATGTCATCCCGGTAGTCCTCGGCCGAAACCCAGAGACGCAGAATTTCCGCGCCGTACTGGCGGATGATCTCCTCGGGGGCAATGACGTTGCCAAGTGATTTCGACATCTTGTAGCCCTGCCCGTCCACGACGAAGCCGTGTGTCAGCACGGCCTTGTAGGGCGCGGCATTGCGCGTCCCCACGGCGGTGAGGAGAGAGGAGTGAAACCAGCCGCGGTGTTGATCGCTTCCCTCCAGGTAGAGGTCCGCGGGCGATCGGAGTTCCGGCCTGTGTTCGAGAACAGCCGCGTGAGATACACCCGAATCGAACCAGACATCCAGGATGTCCATTTCCTTTTCGACATTACGACCGCCACACCCCGGACAGGCCGCTCCCTCGGGCAGGAGCTCCTCCACCGGGCGCAGAAACCAGGCGTCCGCCCCTTCCTTTTCAAAGAGGGCGACAATGTGATCGAAGACTTCCGGCGAAGTGATGTAACCGCCGCAGTCCAGGCAGCGGAACACCGTGATGGGCACGCCCCAGGACCGCTGCCGCGAAATGCACCAGTCGGGCCGGTTGGCGATCATATTGTGAATCCGGTCCCGGCCCCAGTTCGGAACCCATTGCACGCGTTCTATCCACTCGAGGGCCTTCCGGCGCAGGTCATTTTTCTCCATGGAGATGAACCACTGAGGCGTTGCGCGGAAGATCACGGGATTTTTGCACCGCCAGCAATGCGGGTAGCTGTGGACGATATCGGTTTGGAGAAGAAGCTTTCCCCGCTCCCGCACCTTGGCAATGACATCCTTGTTCGCATCGAAGACGAACTGTCCGGCGAAGAAGGGTACGTCCTTTGTGAACCGGCCATTGTCATCCACCGGCGAATAGACATCCAGGCCGTATTGGAGGGCCATGTCGTAGTCCTCCCGGCCATGTCCGGGAGCGGTATGGACCGCGCCCGTTCCGGCCTCCAGCGTAACGTGCGACCCGAGTACGATCACCGAATCCTGTTCGAGGAAAGGGTGGCGGGCTTTGAGACCGCTCAGCTCACTGGCTTCGAGGGTGCGCAGCACGGAATAATCTTGCACCTTCATGAGCTGCATCACGTTTTCGAGGAGACCCTGGGCGAGAATCCAGACTTCACCGTCAACCGCGACCGCCACGTACTCGAATTCCGGGTGGAGCGCTATGGCCAGGTTAGCCGGCAGGGTCCAGGGCGTGGTGGTCCAGATCAGGACGTAAGCCGGCTTGTCCGCGATTTCCGGGAACTTTGCGGCACTCTCCGGGGCCAGAGGGAATTTTACGTAAATAGATGGAGATTTGTGGTCATGGTATTCCACCTCGGCTTCCGCGAGGGCCGTTTTGCAGCTCGCGCACCAGTAGATGGGCTTCTTGCTGCGGATGACGCCTCCCTCCTGGAAAAACCGGCCCAGTTCCCGCGCGATGGTGGCTTCGTAGTCATAGGACATCGTGAGGTATGGGTTTCCCCATTCACCCAGCCCCCCCAGTCTCTTGAATTCCTGGCGCTGGATGTCAATAAAGCGCTCGGCGTAGCGGCGGCAATGGCGGCGGATTTCAGTCTGGGTCATGGTCTCTTTTTTCTTCCCAAGCTCCTTGTCCACCATGTGCTCGATGGGAAGGCCGTGGCAATCCCAGCCGGGAACATAAGCCGCATCCATCCCGCTCATCTGGCGGGACTTGATGATCATGTCCTTGAGGATCTTATTGAGGGCGGTCCCGAGATGGATGTTGCCATTGGCATACGGCGGTCCGTCGTGTAGCACATAGCGCGGGCGGCCCTTGCTCATCTCGCGCAGGCGCTCGTAGAGGCCTTTTTCTTCCCACCTTTTCAGTATCTCCGGCTCGCGGGCGGAGAGGTTGGCCCGCATGGGGAAGTCAGTCTGGGGAAGATTGAGCGTTTTTTTGAAATCCATTGAAATCTCCATGATATATGTTCGAGGAAACGCCGGGTGCGTCTCGAAAAAAAGTCGAATTTAAATCTTTAACACACCGCTGTATGAAGCTCAAGAAGAGTAAATACCGGATAGGCGCGAGGCGGTGAGAATTTTGACGGGACCTGTCAAATATTGAATCGGAAGTTGATGATGTCTCCGTCCTTCACGGGATACACCTTGCCTTCGAGTCTGACCGTGCCCAATTTCCTGGCGGCCGCGTGGTCGCCGGCTTTCTTGAGATCCTCGAAGGCGACCACCTCGGCCCGGATAAAGCCTCTCTGGATGTCGGAGTGGATAGCACCCGCGGCTTCGATTGCCGGGATGTCGCGCGCGACGGTCCATGCCTTCACCTCGTCCTCGCCGACCGTGAGAAAGCTGATCTGGTCGAGGAGCGCGAAGGAGCTGTGGATGACCCGGTCCAGCGCTGATTCGGCTATTCCGAAATCCTGCATGAACGAGGCTGCTTCCTCCTCGGAAAGCTGGGCCAGTTCCATCTCCAGCTTGCCGCGAACAACCACCGCGCCCCCGGGGCCGAAAGGGGCATCGGGAAGTATGTCGTCTTCATCCGCGTTGTTGACGATCACCAGGAGCGGTTTCGCGGAAAGAAAGGTGTAGCCTCGCAGTTCGGGCGCCGCAGCCAGTTCCGGTCGGGTGCGCAGCGGTTTTTCGGCGTTGAGCACCTCCGCGCACTGTTCCAGCAGGTCCTTTTCCACTCCGGGCTTTCTGCCTCTTTTGGCTTCGGCCTCCAGCTTTTCCAGGCGCTTTTCCACCGAGGCCAGATCGGCTATGAGGAATTCGTCTTCGAGTTCCCGAAAATCGCGCTCGGGTTCGGGCGCGCCGAGGACGGAATCGGCGAAGTTTCTGACGACCATGATGAAGGCGTCCATCGGACGCATGTGCGTCAACAGAAGCGCCATGTATTCCTGCTTGTTGTCGGCCGCTCCGGCGACTCCCTGCAGGTCCATATACGTAATCTGCGCGTAAGTGGTTTTCTTTGGCTTATACAACCCGCTCAGCCAGTCCACTCTCCGGTCCGGCACCGGCACCACGCCGAGGGTCGGCACGACGTGCCCTCCGGGAGGCGCCGTTTCGCCCACGCGCCTGGTAAGTGCATTGAATACGGTGGTCTTGCCCGCTCTTCCCAATCCAACTATTCCAAGTTTCATTCGATGTTTCCTCGAAAAGGATGTAATTGCGCAATTTACCCGGAATGTATGCTGTCGGGAGGATTTTGGGAAGAGCATTTTGAGGGAAAGTGAAAGGGGAGTGGAAGAGGATGTGGAAGAGTACTGGAAACTATTGAAGATTCGTCGGGTGCCGGCGTCCGTTTATGATCCCTGAATTTCAGGAAGGGGCATGTATTTTGCTTATCCCAAGTTTGTTCATTTGAGCCGGTCAACTTTAAAGAAAAATGCATTTCTGAAGCGAAACGAATCACGTACCCGAGGAGATTTTGGTTTGCTGAAAGAGACCTCGAAGTGTCTACATCCAGGAGCCGAATTATCCAGCGGCACTGATGGCTTTCGAATATCGCGGCTGACAATAAGCAGTGCACACGCAGATGCGATTATGATATTTTTGGGCCTATGCTATTTCGCCGTGACCTTTTATTCCCTGTATTTGCGCTACATCTATTTCGAAATGAAAGAACCAACCGATTCGGCAGCCTATATGCAGGTTGCCTGGTCTATCTTTCATTGGCCACCCTATACCATGTCGGTGCAGGAAAACCTGATAAGCTATTTCCCCTTCAATTTCCTGGGCGATCAGTTGATGTGGACTCTTGCATTATTTGCCCCCTTATGCCTGCTTCCGTTCCCCGGAATTATGTTCCTTTTTGCACAGGCGTTAATAATCTGTGCCGGTGCATTCTTACTTTACCGTTTTTCAGCCGAGAAGCTGGACAATCGACTGCTCGCCTTGCTATTAGCCACCTGCTTTCTCTTCAATCCCGCCACGTTGCTCTCATTCTGGGACTTTGGATTCAGAGCCGAGACTCTGTTTATCCCTCTGACGTTCCTGATCTTCTATCTGCTTCACAGAGACAGGCCGTTCTGGGCTTGTATGGTGCTGACTCTGTTTCTTCTCACAAAGCACAATTCCATTCTCGTGGCTATCCCCCTGGGCTTTTATTTTATCTTTTGGGACACGAAGTATCGGCGCTTTGGAGTTTTCTGCATTCTCGCTTCCATGGTGTATTATGTCGTTGGTTTGAAAGTAGTCATGGCCAATCTTCAAGAAAACCCCGTCGCCTCTTTCAAGCATTTCGCCAAATTCGGGGATACTCCCTGGCAGGCGATACTTAACATCTTCACCCATCCTGGCGACATATGGCAGGGCGTCTCCCCCTTTACAGTCGATTATATAAAGAGAATCTTTCTTCCCGCCGGTTTGCTGGCTATCTTCAGTCCGGTTTTTTGGATGGCTTCCTCGGAGCTGCTGATAAACGCGGTGCTTCCTGCTTACCATTCAGTTTATTGCGGATGGCATTGGACCCTTGTCATTCCGTTTGCTTTCCTGGGAATGACTTATACCATGTGCTGGGTCTTGAAAACTAAATGGCAGGGGTACTTAAAATGTTTGTTTGTCGTATTGCTCTTGGTTCAGATTGGTTTGAATGTACGTAGCTTCACCAAAAGAGTCACTGAGGATATAAATCATTTTTTTTATAAGACGACTCATGTTGACACATCCGAAATAATGGACAAATTGGCATTAATTGAGCCTGAAGCTTCTGTAATGACTAGCGGCAGATTGCTTTGGTATTTTTTCGACAGAAAGAATGTATATAATTCCAGGGTCAAGTTCCATGATGAAGTGGATTACATAGCTATATTACTGCCACTCCTCAATCTTGGAGAAAACGAAATAGATAAATATATTCTCAGAGAATTTTCGTCACAATTATTGACTGGGGATTCGTCGTTTAATGGATTTGATTTAGTAGTCAAAGACACCAACCTTTGGATCTTCCGAAATAAGCGAATCCGGTCCGAATAATGGATATTGAACAGTATGATAGGACAAACATGAATGAAGTATCTAACTTGCATACTTTAAGTGTTGTAACACCTTGCTATAGTGAATAATTCACATTGGAAAAGTGCGTATTGCGCGTACTGAATTATAGCCGATGAAAATCTTTCGTTGGATATCATTATCGTGGATGATGCTTCCAGTGACAACCGCTTGTCGATAGCTCGGTTGCTTGAACAAGAGCATTCTGTAACCAGGGTATTCCGGCGTGAAAGGAACCAGGGAAAAGGTGCTGCGTTGCGCACCGGATTCAGCGAGGCTGTTGGGAATTTTGTGGCAGTCCAGGATGCGGATCTGGAATATGATCCCATGGACCTCAAGGGATTGCTCGTTCCCATGATAAGTGGCAACGCCGACGTCGCAATAGGGTCACGGTTCCTGTCAACGGGTGTCCACAGGGTGCTCTATTATTGGCACTCCATCGGGAATCGGATCCTTACCTTTCTCTCCAAACTCATCTGCTCAAATGGGAGATATGAGAATCTTTTTATACTTGCGAATCCTTCGCCGCTGAAGCTTCCTGTAACGTGTCGTGCGGGGGTCCCGATGCGGCTCACTCCCCGTGTACAGTTTCTCCCTCGGGGTGCCGAGGCGCCTGCCCCCATTCGTGGAGAGCGAAATACCCCTCCCCGCAAGTGCGTGGAGGGGCGTAGACATAACAGGGCGGCAGGTACTCACCCAGATCCGTTCTAACCTTCTATACTCTCAATGACGGCTTT